>JBBAJU010000024.1:0-31089 GCA_040403845.1 Sediminibacterium sp. | reverse complement strand
AGAAATGTACAAAATGGCTGGAAAAATCCGTGGATTTTTTCATGCTTACATTGGTCAGGAAGCAATTGCTGCTGGTTGTATGACAGCTACTCAAGCAGATGATCCTTTTATTACTGCTTATCGTGATCACGGTTTGGCATTGGCGAAAGGCGTATCAGCAAACGCCTGTATGGCAGAGTTATACGGTAAAGCAACTGGTTGCGCCAAAGGTAAAGGAGGCAGTATGCACTTTTTTAGTCTTGAACACAAGTTTTTTGGCGGACATGGCATTGTGGGAGCGCAAATTGGAACTGGAGCTGGTTTAGCATTTGCTGAGAAATATAATGATACCGACAATGTGGTGCTTTGTTATTTTGGAGATGGCGCTGCTCGTCAGGGTATGTTGCATGAAACCTTTAACCTTGCGATGCTCTGGAAATTACCCGTAATTTTTATTTGTGAAAATAACAATTATGCTATGGGTACTTCAATTGAAAGAACCAGCAACGTAATTGACATTTATAAATTAGCAGATGCTTATGAAATGCCTGCAGATAAAATAGATGGTATGACTCCTGAAGCTGTGCATGACGCGGTTGCAAGAGCAGTTAAAAGAGCTAGAGAAGGCGATGGCCCTACGCTACTTGAAATGAAAACCTATCGCTACAAAGGTCACTCTGTTTCTGATCCGCAAAAATATAGATCTAAGGAAGAAGTAGAAGAATACAAAGACCAAGACCCAATTACCAAAGTGGCTGCAACAATTTTAGAAAATGGATTTGCAACTCAAGCCGAGATAGATATTATTAATGCACGCGTTAATGCAATAGTAGATGAATCTGTTAAGTTTGCAGAAGAAAGTCCATGGCCAGATGATAACGAAGTATTGAAAGACGTTTACATTGACCAGAACTATCCATTTATCGTAGATTAATTTATCAAACAGTATAATCAATTATAATGAGCGAAAAACAAGCGCCTGAAGTTGTATCTCAAGAGGCAGCACATAAAGTAGAATCAAATTTTGCAAAAATTCAAAAGCCGCTAATTGGCGCTATAGTAGCTGTATTAGTGATTGGCGGAGGTTGGTTTGCTTACCAACAATACATAGTTAAACCTAAAGAGGAGAAAGCAGCTGAAGCCCTATTTAAGGCAGAGCAATATTTTGCATTAGACTCTTCAAGATTGGTTTTAAACGGAGACGGACAGAATAAAGGAGTATTAAATGTAATTAGCAACTTTGGCGGAACTAAAGCAGCTAACCTAGCACATTATTACGCAGGAATTAGTTACTTAAAATTAGGTGAGTTTGACAATGCAGTAAAACACCTTAAAGATTTTTCATCCGATGCTAAGCAAGTGCAACTATTAGCAACTGGTTGTTTAGGTGATGCATATGCAGAACTAAATAAAAAAGAAGAAGCAATAGATGCTTACAAAAAAGCAGCAGCTACTTTTGTAGAAGATGAAACCAATTCCTCTGAATATTTATTCCGTGCAGCTTTATTGCTAGAAACCACTGGTAAAACCACTGAGGCATTGGATTTATACAAAGAATTAAAAACTAAATTTCCGAAAACAGATAAAGGTTTTCAAGCAGATAAATACATTTATCGTTTGAGTATCGAAAAAAATGATCTTGCTGAATAATGGCTACGAAAGGAAATACATCATTAAACAAAGGCATCCCTACCCTAGAGGATGCCTTTGTTGTTATCATTAAAACGGAATGGAATAGCTCTATCATTAACGCTTTGGAAAAAGGCGCTAAGAAAGTTTTAAAAGCGGCTTCATCTTCGGTTAAAACATTAGTAGTACCGGGTGCATTTGAATTACCCTTTGCGGTTAAACAACATTATACCTATTGCAAGCGCATCCCAGACGCTTATATTGTATTAGGAGCCGTAATTCAAGGCGACACTCCGCATTTTGACTATGTATGTAAAGGGGTAACGGATGGAATCATGCAGTTAAACCTACAAATTGATGTGCCCGTTATTTTTGGCGTGTTAACTGTTTTAAATGAACAACAAGCGATTGAAAGGATCGGCGGAGTGCATGGACATAAGGGCGAGGAAGCTGCAATAACTGCGCTAAAAATGATCCAATTGAATCGTTCAATTAAATAACATAAGATGAACGTAAAAATATTTGTTCCTTGCTTTATAGATCAACTGTATCCAGATGTGGCTTTTAATATGGTTAAAGTATTAAAAAAAGCGGGGTGTAACGTTCACTATAATACTTCTCAAACTTGCTGTGGTCAGCCTGCATTTAATGCCGGATTTCATGGAGAAGCAAAAGAAGTATGCACAAAATTTTTACAAGATTTTGAAGGAGCTGATTATATTGTTGCCCCTAGTGCAAGCTGTGTGGGTTTTGTGAAAAATTATTACAAACAATTATTTGAGAACTCGGCATATAAAACTCAAGCGGCCAAAACTGCAAAGCGTATTTTTGAATTTTCTGATTTCTTAGTAAACGTTTTAAAACAGACTGAATTTGGTGCAGTACTCACTGAAAAAGCTACTTACCACGATAGTTGTGCAGCACTCAGGGAATGTAAAATTAAAAATGAACCCAGGATTTTGTTGAATAATGTAGCAGGTCTAGAATTGGTAGAAATGAATGATGTTGAAACTTGTTGTGGGTTTGGCGGCACTTTTGCTGTAAAATTTGAACCCATCAGTATTGCAATGGGAAATCAAAAAATAAACAATGCTTCAGACACCAATGCATCCTTACTGATTAGCACCGATATGAGTTGCTTAATGCATATTGATGGCTGTGCAAAGCACGAAGGCAAGAATATGAGAATGATGCACTTGGCAGATGTGCTAGCCAGTGGTTGGTAAGATTTAGCCTAGCTCCCACTCAAAATCTAATTGACGCTTTTCTAAGTTAGCTGCTACGAGTGTAACGGTAACTTTGTCGCCCATTTTAAATATTCGTCCACTGCGTCTACCAACTAAACTGTATTCGGATTCTACCAGCCTAAAATCATCAAAATCGCTAAGGCTAACAATACTTACTAATCCTTCGCATTTATGGTCAACTGTTTCTACAAAAAAGCCAAAACTAGTCACCCCACTTACAACACCTTCAAAGGTTTCACCCACATGAGATTGTAAAAATTCTACTTGTTTGTATTTATTACCCGCTCTTTCACACTCCATAGCAGCACGCTCTCTTTCACTGGTATGTTTACATTTCTCAGTCATTTTTTTATCAATCATTGGGGCGCCATCTAGTACGCTCTGTAATACACGATGAACCAAAACATCAGGGTATCTTCTTATGGGAGAAGTAAAATGACAATAATGATCGAATGCTAAACCATAGTGACCAATATTTTCTGGAGTATAAATTGCTTTGGCCATGGTTCGAATACCGAGCTGTTCTAATACATGTTGTTCAGGTTTACCATGGGCATCGGCCAACATCCCATTAAAGCTATGTGCAATCGCTTGCGGAGTTGATATATCAAAACTATGGCCATATCTTTTAGCATATTGTATAAATGGTGCTAGTTTTTCTTCATCTGGTTGATCATGCACGCGATAAGGGAACGGAATAGGCTTTTTATTAACATGTTGCTTGGCAATATTTTCAGCCACTGTTTTATTGGCCAACAACATAAATTCCTCAATTAGTTGGTGCGACTCTTTACTCTCTTTTACTAGAATACCAATAGGGACGCCTTTTTCATCTAACTGAAACCTTACTTCCTGAGAAGAAAAATTAATGGCTCCTTTGCTGAATCTATTCTTTCTTAATTTTTGTGCAATATCATTTAATAGTAAAATCTCCTCTTGATGCAACCCTTCTTTGGTTTCTATAATTTGCTGTACGTCTTCATATGTGTATCGATGGTCTGAATGAATAACTGTTCTTCCTAACCAATATTGTTTTACATCGCCGTTTTCATTGGTTTGAAAAATAGCAGAGAAAGTAAGCTTGTCTTCGTGAGGTCTTAATGAGCAAAGTTCATTAGAAATATGTTCAGGCAACATTGGGTTTACCCTATCAGGTAAATATACAGAAGTAGCTCTTCTATATGCTTCTGTATCTAGTGCAGCGTCTGGCACCACATAGTGACTTACATCTGCAATATGTACGCCTATTTCATACTTGTTGTCTCCTAATTTTCTTATAGAAATTGCATCATCAAAGTCTTTTGCATCCACAGGGTCAATAGTAAAGGTTAGCAAGGCCCTACAATCCCTTCTCTTGGCAATTTCCGCCGCATCAATGATATCTACTAATCTGCCCGCTTCTTCTAAAACTTCTTCTGAAAAACTCAATGGGAATCCCGCTTCAGCCAAAATTTCTTTCATAGCTGCATCATTCACATCATCTGGAGCCATTACACTAATGACTTCTCCAACAGGCTTTTTATCTTCCTTCTCCCATCTAACTAATTTTACCAATACTTTATCTCTATGCTGTGCTCCATTAATAGATTGCATTGGGATATACAAGTCTGGCATAGGCTTGTCAGAATCGGGTACAAAAAAAGCATGATGTGCAGACACCTGTAATCTACCTATAAACTCCGTTTGTTTACGCTCTACTACTTCCGTAATTTTTCCCTCTTTTTTACCGGTTCGTACATTCTCTCTAATTACTTTTACTCTCACCATGTCGCCATTCAGTGCTGTTCCAAAATCATTGGGCTTAACCAAAACATCTCCTGATTGATCATCAATTAATACATAACCCATTCCTGAACGAGTTACTTCTAGCTTCCCTTTCAAGGTTTGTACTGTAATTGTTTTTGCTTTTTGTTTTTGCTTAGACTTTGGCTTTTTCGTACTCATGCGTTTGGATTGAAATTAAAATCTTGAATGAATTTAATCAGCAAGTCATTAAAATGCCAAGATTCATCAAAAAGGATTCGGTGTCGTATAGGGATTACAAAAAAAGGCAGCCCCCTTAATTCATCTTTGAATTTAATCAGCCTAACGGCGTCTTTTTCTGTTGTAATAAACAATTTTCTATCCGCAGAAATATCATCAAACTTCTGCTTCATTTCTTTTAAATCATCTATTGAAAAAATATGATGATCTGGATAGTCTTGTTGATAATAAGTGGTTGCCTTCTGTAATAGATAATCCTTGAGTGGCTTAGGATTTGCAATACCGCATACCAACATCACTTCATCTATTGAATGAATGTAATATTGAATACTTGTATCGCAAATATGATAAGGTATCCCATATTCAATACAAGTAAAAAACACTTTCTGTGAAGGCAATGGTTTTAGCTCTCTCAGAATAGTCGACTTTGTTTGCTCATCCATATCAGGAGGGCATTTTGTAACAATAATCACTTGCGCTCTTTTTGCTGACGCCCATTCATCTCGTAAATCTCCTGTAGGCAAAAAAAAGTCGCTTGTATATAAATTACTATATTCGGTCAATAAAATATTAAAGCCAGCTCTTACCGTTCTGTGCTGAAATGCATCATCTAATATAATGGCTTGTAGTTCTGGATGGTCTTGCAATAAATGAGGTATCGCTACTAATCTTTCTTCACCAACCGCAACAGCTACATTAGGGAACTTCAATGCAAACTGCATTGGCTCATCGCCAATTTCTAGTGCTGTAGTTTGTGCATTCGCTAATGCATAGCCCTTCGTTTTTCTTTTATACCCCCTACTTAAAGTGGCCATCTTAAACCTTGGGCTCAATAGTTCTAATAAGTATTCTACCATGGGAGACTTTCCCGTTCCACCCACGGCCAAATTACCCACGCAAATAATAGGGAAATTAAATGCAGAAGACTTCATGATATGCCTATCAAATAATCTATTACGAATTACAATGATTAAGCCATATAATGCTGCCAATGGCAACAACAGTACTCGGAATGATTTTAGAAAAATGGTATTAAAATTCATAAATACGCTTAGGGGTAATACCTAGATGTAAAGGTATATCAAATTCATGGGTGTCGCTGATTAGGGATACTGGATCAAAGTAAGAAAATCCAATTAATGCGGTATGGCTTGCTTTATTAGCTAAAAAACGATCATAAAATCCTTTGCCATACCCTACCCGATAGCCAGCTTCATCAAAAACCAATAATGGAACTAATACTAAATCAATTTTATTTAACGGAACTATTTGACCTTCTTTAGGTTCTGTAATACCCCAATGATTGGTTGAATAAATTGTGTTTTCATCCACCAAAACGGCTTCCATATTTACCCCATCCTTAACCACTGGATAAGCCATTTGCAAATTTGGGATGACATGCCTTAAATAACCATTAAACAAATGTGTATTGGGTTCTGATTTATTTGCGATTGGCCAGTATGTCATTACCATTTGAATCTCTTCAAAATTGATTTGCTGAAATTGTATTAATAATAAATCATCCAATTTTAAGCGTTCTGCACCGTGTAGTTCATTCCTTTTGCTAATATATTGGGTGCGTAATTCTGCTTTCAGCATAACCTTTTTTTGGGCTTGTGTAAATTCTTCGCTGCAATTTACCAAATAGACAATCAATTTGATATTTTTATGCAAATCCAATATTACAATTTGATATGAAAAAAATATTTTTCACCTATATATTACTTTCTAGTTGCTTGCTTAGTTTTTCGCAAGATGCTAATTCAATCATTCCCAAACCTGCATTTATTAGTTACCCGCAAAGTGCTGAGCCTTTTATATTAACCAATAAATTAAGCATTTTTTACGAAGACCCCTTTCTACCACAAGCTGATTATTTAAAAGAAAGCATAGCAAAACAAACAGGCATTAATCTTGAAATCCAAAAAAATACACCAACAAATGAAAGGAGCAAAATGGGGATTTATCTTGTTCCCATTTCAACATCAAATTATACCCCTGAAAAATATGAGCTAAATATAAATAAGCAAACCATCACCATTGAATACTTCGATTTGAGGGGACTTATCAATGGCATTCAGAGTTTATTACAATTAATACCAATTGGCCAACTTAAATCTGCAAATATTTCCCCAATTCATATAGAAGATCAACCCAGATTTTCATATAGGGGAATGCATTTAGATGTAGTAAGACATATTTTCCCGGTTAGTTATATCAAAAAATACATTGACTATTTGGCATTTCACAAATTCAATACTTTTCATTGGCATCTAACTGATGACCAAGGATGGAGAATTGAAATGGACGCTTATCCCAAACTGAACACAATTGGCTCTTACAGGAACGAAACCTTAATTGGTCATTTTAAAGATAGCCCCGCCCAATATGATGGAGTTCGATATGGTGGATACTATACCAAGTCTGAAATAAAAGATATTGTGAAATACGCTGCTATCAGGGCTATTACCGTAATACCTGAAATAGATATACCTGGGCATAGCCGAGCAGCCATTGCAGCTTATCCTGAACTTAGTACTAACCCAGATACTACTTGGAATGTAGCTACTACTTGGGGAATGTATAATAGACAAAACAATGTATTGGCTCCAAAACCAGCTACTTTTCGCTTTTTAGAAAAAGTATTTGATGAAGTAATTGCGCTTTTCCCTTCTCCCTATATTCATGTTGGTGGAGACGAATGCAGTAAAATATGGTGGAAGCAGGATCCGGCAACTCAGGCTTTCATGAAAGAAAAAGGGTTGAAAAATGAAACGGCATTACAAACCTATTTTATTGAGTTTATTGCCAATCATCTTAAAACAAAAGGCAAACAAACCATAGGTTGGCATGAAATAAACGAGGGAGATTTAGAAACTTCTACGATTGTAATGAACTGGGGAAGCGAAAAGCAAGCTATCGAGGCAGCAAATAAAGGTTTCAAAGTGATTAATACACCTGGAAAACCATTTTATTTTGATCACTATCAGTCCTTAGATTCTAAAGACAGTTTAGCCATTCATGGTTACAACCCTTTAGAAGCTGTGTACAATTATAATCCAATTCCAGCTGCTGTAATCCAAAAAGGCCTAAGCAATAAAATTATTGGTGGACAAGCCAATGTTTGGACAGAATATATGAGCAATGAAAAAAAAGTGGACTATATGATATTCCCAAGAATGACTGCCTTAAGTGAAACACTTTGGAGTAATTCTGAAAAAAAGAACTACGCAGACTTTTTAAAAAGAATTAAACGAACCGCCATCCCAAGATATCAATTTTGGAATAGTAGTTGGTTTAAAGACTATGTTAAATGGGATTTAAGTAAATCGACTAAATAAAAAAAATCCGCTTTGCATTGAGTCCTGCAAAGCGGATTTTAACAAGTTTTCAGCAACTAGAATTGTGATTTAAAATTTCTATTTGCAGACTTCATTTCTCTGTGAATCTTCCAAAGATCAACTGCACGAAATGCTTTCTTTTTTTCTTCTCTGTTTTGAACAAACATGTCTGTTGCCAAAGTTTCTCTTACTTCTTGTACTAATTCGTTTAAATGCGCCATATCCATCTGTACGATAGAAGGCATAACTTCACCTTTCATTGTATTACTATTTTATTTTTTACAAATGTTTTTGAGCAGGGTAGGAAATTTGTCGAAATCGTTAGAATAGAATGGCCTTCTATTTGTCTACCTGTATAAATAATTCTTAATCATTGCTCAATTCCGCCGCAAATGTACGACGAGTAAGCATAGCAAAAAAATTAAACTGTAAAATAAAAGTTAATATATCATATGCCCTTTTACAAAATCGCTCACTAAGTAGCTGATTAATTTACCCGTTCCTGGGTCTTTCTCGCCAGTTGATAATTGCACTGCACCCTCTGAAATATGTAAGTAAGCTGCTTTGGTATCTGCAGCTGTAAATTGCATATACTGCCTCGCTTGCATAGGCGTAATACCTACTTTAGTATAAGCGCTAGATAAAGTATCAGCGATTGCATCCATATCTAATTCGATACCACATAATGTATCATCAGTGAATGATGTTGCATGCGCTACTGCTTGAATAAAAGTTCTTTTTTCATGCACAAATATGTCTTCATAAGTAATGCAATCGATGAAGGGATTATTGACCATATCCATCCATACATTCTGAGGAATATAATTTTCATGCAACCCAATTACACAGTATTTTTCTAAATATCCATCTTCTTCTGCATAAGTAAAACCATTTCCACTATGCCTTCCTTCCATTGGTCTAAAATCGGCATGCGCATCTAAATTAATTGCATTTATTTGTGCAATAGGTATTACCCCTGCTTTATAAAAACCTTTTGCTGCTCCCTTTATGCATGGATAGGCATTATTATGCCCTCCGCCAATAACAATGGGTATTTTTTTATTTTGTGTAATTAAGTGTATTAACTGCTCTACAGAATCATCAATGGTATTTACTGCATGCCTATACGCAGCCATTTTCTCCTCTTCATTAAATGCATTTTGATCTATCAATTCTGCGATGGTTGAAAAATCAAAATGACCTAATACCATCATATTACTGCCTTCTAAAAAATCATTGCTTTGGATATTTAAAAAAGCTTTTAGAAATGCCAACCAAGCACTATCAGTTCCTCCAATTCCTCCATTGGCTTTTACGCCTATATCTTCGGGTATTCCTAGTATGATATAATTCGCAGTACTTGCTTGCAAGCTTGCTTCTATATTTGATGGATTAGCAATCACCTGCACCCGCTCACCCAACTTGGTTTCAAAACGGCGAATTTTAGTAACAGAAAGTATATCCTGTTTATTATAAAACTTAAAATGATGCATGGTCAAAAGTTTAAATGAACGATTCTCTTACTTAAATATAATTAAATAAATTGACCATTAATCATAACCTTCTGAATCAAATTACTACCAAAAGCATAAGGCATGTAGGCCAATGAAGGCATGGGCTGTGTAAAAATTAAATTTGCCCGCTTACCAATGGTAATACTTCCCACTTCTTTTGCTAATTCCATAGCAAATGCGCCATTGATTGTAGCTGCGTTGATGGCTTCTTCTGGCAACATTTTCATTTGTATGCAACTTAGTGCAACCACAAAATTCATATTTCCACTTGGACTAGAGCCTGGATTATAATCTGATGCAAGGGCTATAGCTGCATTGGCATTAATTAGTGTTCTTGCAGGCTGGTAAGGCATCCTTAGAAAAAAAGCAGCTGTTGGCAGTAAAGTACCAATGGTATTAGATTGGCTTAACGCGTTGATTGCTGAATCATTCATGGTTTCGAGGTGATCAACTGAAATAGCTTTTAATTTTACACCTAGCTCTACCCCACCCGACGCATTTAATTGATTCGCATGAATTTTGGGTTTTAGTCCATATGCTATTCCTGCTTCACAAATTCGTTGGGTTTCAGCTACACTAAAAAATCCGTCCTCACAAAAAACATCAATATAATCAGCCAGTTGTTCGTCTGCAATGACCGGTAACATTTCATTGATAATTTGATCAATGTATCCATCGTGATTTTCTCTAAATTCCAATGGATATGTATGCGCACCTAAAAAACTTGCTTTTACTGGAATGGGAGCAGTTTCTTTTATGCGTTTTATAACTCGCAGCATTTTCAGCTCGTTTTCTGTATTAAGCCCATAGCCACTTTTGATTTCAATAGCACCTGTTCCCAATTTCATCAATTCGTTCAATCGTGTCATTGCTTGCAAATACAATTCGGCTTCGGTTGATTGGGCTATTTTTCTAGCAGAATTTAATATTCCTCCCCCTTTTGCTGCAATTTCAGCATAGGTTAGCCCATTAATTTTATGAACAAACTCATCTTCTCTACTAGCTGCAAAAACCAAATGTGTATGGCTGTCGCACCAACAAGGAAGGACCGATGAATCGGCGGCATCAATCAACTCAGCCCCAGACATATGTTCAGCAGTTAATTCATACATTGAACCATATGCTTGAATAATCCCATTTTCAACAACAACAAATGCGTTTTCGATGATTGGAAGTTGCGAAAGTGCTGATCCTCTGACAACTATTGAATTGGTTCTGGTGTTAACTAAGTGTTTGATATGTTGGATGACCCTTTTCATTACCGAAAATTAGTTTAATTTAATGTATGATTGCTACTTTAAGTATAGTTAGATACCCCAGTTATTTGGGTTGGGCAGGTTTTTTATCAATGGCTTTATTCAGACTTCCCCTTTGGCTTAGCAGTAACATTCATTTCTACAAACTAATGGGTTGTGGCCGAAATGGCACTTTCGATAAAACACCTGATTGGAAACAATGGGCATTATTAACTATAAGCAAAACAGCTGATGCCGGCTTTAGACCAACTTTTATTAAGGCATGGTGGAAATTATTTGGTGTAGAAATATGGGAGCTACAACTTGAGCCGATTGAAGGGCATGGTACTTGGGATGGCAAAGAAGTATTCGGTTCTTTACCCAAACAAACTAACTATGAAGGCCCAATTGGGATTCTAACCAGGGCAACCATCAGACTTTCACAATTAGGCCGTTTTTGGTCTCATGTAAATGCAATTGCCAATCAAATGGCCAGCGCAGAGGGGTTCGTTACTTCGGTAGGAATTGGAGAAGTGCCTTGGATAAAACAAGCTACATTTAGTATTTGGGAGAGCAAAGAACAGATGAGACAATTTGCGTATAAGATGAAAGAACACGCTGAAGTAGTGAAGAAAACCCATCAAGAGAAATGGTATACGGAAGATATGTTTGTTCGTTTTAAACCCTTGAAATCGTCTGGCAGTTTGAATGGGAAATTGCCATTTGAAATAAAATTGTAATTTGCATACAGTGAATCATTGTTCTACCATATCTTTTTTAACATCCCATTTTGCATGGATGTACAGGGGCTTGAACCCAATGCCCGATCATTGAAGGGGCTTTAAATAAGGTCTATACAACATCAAATTGATGATTAACAGGTATTGAACTACCTGCTTCATGTAATAAAATATTACTTGAAGAACTGTTTTATTCATTCATGCATTTATAAATTTTTTATATGAAAGTTTCTGTTACTTCCGAAATTGGCACCCTAAAACGATTATTGGTTCATAGTCCTGATAGTGGATTGGGAAAAGTAGTCCCATCAAAAGCCCAAGATTGGCTTTTTGAAGACATTGTACATTTAGACACTATTCGAAAAGATGAGTATGATTATTACACTAAAATATTGCTCTACTTTTTAGATCCCGAAAAAATAAAAGGAAAATTAGCTGAGATTGATCATCCTGAGAACAAACGCAGTTTTTACAAGCCTGAAAACAATGATTTTTATAAATCAGATAAAGTGATTGAACTACAATGGCTTCTATCTGAACTACTTGAAAACAAAGATATCAAAACCAAATTGGTGTCATCTGTTTGTGCAATTGAAGGGTGTACTTATCAAACACAAAATGAACTGTTGAATTACGAACCAACTGAATTGGCTAAAACGCTAATCTCAGGAACTTCACAAGAAAGACAGCTTTTATTTGCGCCCATTCCCAACTTTATATTTACACGTGATATTGGCATTACAATCAAAGATCATGTCCTATTGAATAAGCCTGCAAAAAAAGCTAGAACAAGAGAAGCTTTGTTGGCAAAATATATTTTCTTTAATCATCCATTATTTAATGACTATACAAAGAAAATAATAGAATTATCCGATTCGCATCATAGCTTTTTATTGCCAAAAGAAGACGATGAAAGAAAAATCACTTTAGAGGGTGGGGATATCATGGTTGTGAGTGAGAATCATATTCTGGTTGGAGTAAGCGAAAGAACTTCATCGGAAGCTGCTGTTAAAATAACACAAACCCTTTTTGAAATGGGATTGATGGACAAAGTGACCATCGTAAAAATTCCTAAGAAAAGAGATTACATGCATATAGACACTGTTTTTACGCAAGTAAAAAGAGATGTATGGGTCATGTTAGGAAACTTCTCTAGAAAAGCGGTAAAGCATGAAGACGAATCTGCTGTAGAAAGGATTCTTGAAATTAAAAAAGAAGAAAAGATTAAAATTTTACAATTTCAAAGAAGTAATCCAGAAAATCCTATTTCATTTGAAAGCTTAGAAGACTTATTAGTAGATATTAGTAAAACTGATTTAAAATGTACCAATGAAGTGCGTTTTATTTTTTCTGGCAACAACGAATTCCCCTATAGTGCAAGAGAACAATGGACAGACTCTTGTAATTTATTAGCTTTAAAAGAAGGGGTTGTTTTGGGCTATGACAGAAATGACAAAACCACCGAAGCATTCAGAAATGCGGGTTTTACTATTATTGGAGTAAAAGAATTATTACAACAATTAGAAGATGGCAGTATCAGTACCGACGAAATAAAAGACACTTTTATTTTAATGCCATCTGCTGAATTATCTAGAGCAAGAGGTGGATTTCATTGCATGAGTATGCCTCTTTGGAGAGAACCTATTAATTAAATCAACTATGCAACATACTAGTCACTTATTAATGATACAACCTGTTCATTTCAGTTTTAATGATGAAACAGCCGTAAATAATAGTTTTCAAAACAAATCAGATCAGTCTAACGTACAAACTAAGGCCAGAGAAGAATTTGAACAATTCATCACTGTTTTAAGAGCGCATGATATAGACGTTACAGTAGTAGAAGACAGCCCTAATCCGCATACTCCTGACTCTATTTTCCCAAACAATTGGATTTCTTTTCATGATGATGGAAGCATTTGCCTCTACCCTATGTTTGCAGTTAATAGAAGGTTAGAGAGAAAACCCTCTGTGTTAACAGCCATTCAACAAAAATTTGTAATAACCCATACCAATGATTTTACAAGATATGAGAATGATTCATTTTTTCTAGAAGGTACTGGCAGTATGGTCCTAGACAGAGAAAATAAAATTGCCTATGCATGCCTCTCCCCTAGAACGAACCAATCGGTTTTAGATGAATTTTGTACCACCATGCATTATAAAGGAGTATCATTTGTTGCAGTAGACGCAGCTGGTGACCCTATATATCATACAAACGTAATGATGTGTGTGGCTGATGATTATGTTGTCATTTGTTTAGACTCTATTAAAGATGTTGAAGAAAAAAATAATGTAATTGCCTCCATAGAACACTCAGGCAAAATAATCATTGAAATTGATTTTAGTCAGATGAATCGATTTGCTGGGAATATGTTACAAGTTCATAATGCTAAAGGAGAGAAATTTTTAGTCATGTCTAGCCAAGCATTTAATGCATTAAGACCCGACCAAATAGAAAAGATTCATGTGTTCAATAAAATCATACATAGCGATATTACTACTATAGAAACGAATGGTGGCGGTAGTGCTAGGTGTATGATGGCTGAAATATTCTTACCAGCAAAATAACAAGCTTGTTATTGATACACTAAAAAGCAAAGAAACTTTTACGAACCCCGTCCGCAAAAGAGTGGGGTTTGTAGTTTAATACCTTACGTGCCTTATCAATTTTAAGTCCAGACTGCTTGGCTCTTTTAACTGGTTCGGGGAAGCTATTACTATCAACCGCTTCAATTAAATGCGTATTTAACGATAAACAGTTGGCTACTTCAATCGCCATTTCATAAGGAGTAATAATGTCAGGACCGGCCAAATGAAATATGCCTTGATGATTTCCACTAATAATGGTTTCTAATCCTTGACATATATCGTACACATAAGTGGGGGTTCTTTTTTGGTCATTCACTACTTTAATAGGTTTTTGTTGGAGCAACTGATTTTGTACCCATTGAATAAAACTTGGACGAGATCCAGGCAATTCAGGACCATAAATAAAAACGGGTCTAACAATAACCGCAGTAGGAATGAATTCTTTTATCCAATTTTCTGCTTTCAGTTTACTCTCTCCATAAAAATTAAGCGGGCCAGTGATGTCTTCTTCTTGATGAGGACCATTTTCTCCAAAAATAAAATCCGTTGAAAAATAAATGAATTTTGATTGGTGTAAAATGGCTGCTTCTCCTAAATGAATGGTTGCTTGCACATTGTGCAGCAAACAATTTGATCGATCATTATTGCATTCATCTGGTTTACTCATGGCGGCAATATGAATAATCCAGTCTGGCTTGATTTGACTGATTGCAGATTCAACTGAACTAACATTTGTTAGTTCAGTTGAATGGTATTGTATATTTTTTTTAAATTCAAATCTGGCATCTCCTCTGGAAAGTGCATACACCTGAAGCCCTTTACCAGCAAGATATTGAACCACATGTTGACCTGTAAATCCATTTGCGCCTGTAACTACAATTTTCATTCAGCAATGCTACGAAAAATCAGATAAGAACACTACAAGGCAATGTGCTTTCAAATCCGTATTTTTGGAATTCCGTGTATACAGTACACATTAAGATTAGAATAGATTGTCTGATAATTAAAGAGATTGAAAAACATGGGCAGTAAAAAAGTAACCAAAATTGGCGTTTTAACTTCTGGTGGTGATGCACCTGGAATGAATGCTGCCATTCGGGCTGTAGTTAGAACTGGAAATTATAATGGATTAGAGGTATTCGGTATCATGAGAGGATATAGTGGCATGATAGACGATGATATTCACCCCATGAATTCAAGATCTGTAGCGAATATTATACAAAGAGGTGGTACCGTTTTAAAAACTGCCAGATCGATGGTTTTTATGGAACCAGAAGGCAGAAAATTAGCTTATAATAACCTAAAGAAAAGAGGGATTGACGGTTTAGTAATTATTGGAGGGGATGGTAGTTTTAAAGGTGCACAAAAATTCAGTAATGAATTTGATATCCCTTGTATTGGATTACCGGGAACGATAGATAAAGACATAGCAGGAAGTGACTTTACCATTGGATTTGACACTGCTGTTAATACTGCCGTAGAAGCAATTGACAAAATAAGGGATACGGCCGATGCACACGATCGATTATTTATTGTTGAAGTAATGGGCCGAGATGCAGGATATATTGCATTACATAGCGGCATAGCAACAGGTGCTGAAAACATATTAATACCAGAAACAGAAACAGATATAGAAGATCTCATACAATCTTTATCTGAACAACAAAAAAGAAAGAAATTAGTAAATATTATTGTAGTTGCTGAAGGAGATAAATATGGTGCAAATGAAATTTCTTGCATTATTAAAAAAAGGCTTCCAAATGCAGATACCAGAGTTTGTATTTTAGGCCATATTCAAAGAGGAGGATCTCCTACTTGTTTAGATAGATTAATTGCAAGTAGAATGGGATTCGCGGCAGTTGAATGTTTAATTAATGGCACCCATAATGTGATGGTGGGTATTTTAAATAATCAATTACACTACACTCCATTAGACCATGCAATTAAAGCCAAGCAAAAAATTTCTGAAGATTGGCTCAGAATTGTAAAAATATTAGCTAGTTAAACCCTCAATAAAAAATTAAAATAACAAAATGTCAAAGAATTTAGAGAAGTACTTGCACAAAGAAATGGACAGAGAAGCGGGCATTAAGCACGTGATGCATAAAACAAAAATTGTTGCAACTGTAGGACCTGCTTGTGATTCATACGATCAATTACTAAATCTAGTAAAAGCTGGCGTAAACGTATTTAGATTAAACTTTTCTCATGGTAGCCACGAAGACAAGTTGGCTATTATTGATCATATCAGAAATATCAACAAAACACAGCCATACAATATTGCTATTTTAGCCGATTTACAAGGTCCTAAACTTAGAGTAGGAGAAATTGAGAATAATGCATTAGACTTACAAGTAGGCGATATTTTAACTTTTACCAACGAAAAATGCATTGGCACTAAGGAAAAAATTTATGTTTCATATCCCAACCTTGCTGGTGATGTAGTGATGGGGAATTTAATTATGATAGACGATGGTAAGATTGAAGTTAAAGTTACTGGCATAGAAAAAAATGGGGATGTAAAAGTTGTTGTTACTTTAGGAGGCATCTTATCTTCAAAAAAAGGTTTAAACTTACCAGACACCAAAATTTCATTGCCTGCATTAACTGAAAAGGATTTAATTGACTTAGAATTTATTATAGAACAACAATGCGACTGGGTAGCATTAAGCTTTGTAAGAAGCGTAAAAGACATTGTTATTTTAAGAAGCAAATTAGACGAGAAAAAAAGTAAAACTAAGATCATTGCGAAGATTGAAAAACCAGAAGCATTGGTGAATATTCGTGATATTATTTTAGAAAGTGATGCAATCATGGTTGCTCGTGGTGATTTAGGAGTGGAGCTTCCTGTTGAACAAATTCCATTGATTCAAAAAGAATTGATCCGCAAGTGTATTCACCGCGCTAAGCCAGTTATTGTAGCTACCCAAATGATGGAAAGCATGATTGACAGAGTTAAGCCAAACAGAAGCGAAATTACAGACGTTGCTAATGCAGTGCTAGAAGGAGCAGATGCTGTAATGCTTAGTGGTGAAACTGCTGCAGGTCAACATCCAGCATTAGTGGTAGAAACCATGCGTAAAATTATTGTAGAGGTTGAGAAAAAAGAATATAGATACAACAGATCAGAAGACTTAAAGCCACAGCCACATTCACCTTCATTTTATAGTGATGCTGTTTGTTACAATGCAGCTAAAATGGCTGAAGACGTTTCTGCAAATGCACTTATTGGTATGACATTGAGTGGTTATACTGCATTTATGTTAAGCAGTTACAGACCATCATCTCCCCTATTTATTTTTACTAAAGAAAAATCATTAGTAAATCAATTGAGTTTAAGTTGGGGCGTAAGGGCATTTCATTATGCAGAAGAAGAAAGTTTAGATGATATTGTAGCAGATCAAATTGATATTCTAAAACAAAGAGGTTTCGTAAAAGCAGGTGATGCTGTTATCAACACTGGCAGTACCCCAATTGACCAACATTTACCAACCAACTTAATTAAACTTACTAAGGTTATTTAGTTGTTTACAACATAGAGGTCTTTTCATATAACATAATAAAAGATTCCTCACTCAGAGGAATCTTTTTTATTTTTATCTCATAACGAATATTATAATACCATGAAGCATTACTTACTCATCATTTGCTTATTCTGCACATTATCGAGTTTTTCACAGGATAGCCCAATCATTCCACAACCAGCTGAATTAAAAATGGGACAAGGAAGTTTTATTGTAACTAATAAGACATCAATTGTAACCAAAGGGGGTGGTTTAGATAAATCTGCTAAATTTCTCCAAGCATATTTAAAAAAAATGTACGGATTGGTTTTACCCATTGTTACTTCGGGAAGCAATAATGGCAATATCATTATAGGTTTCGCTAAACCAGAAATCAATAATAATATAGCTACAACTTCAAAAAACAGTTCAAATCCAATCCCAGGTGCGTATACATTAACTATTAGTGGTAACCAAGTAATCATTGAAGGGGAAAATGAAGCTGGTGCATTTTATGGCGTTCAGTCGTTAATTCAATTATTCCCATTTGCCAAAACAAACAGTCTTTCAATTCCACAATTATGGGTGAAAGACCAGCCAAGATTTGCTTATAGAGGTATGCATTTAGACGTTGCCAGACATTTTTTTCCAGTAGAATTCCTGAAAAAATATATTGATTTTATTGCCATGCACAAGATGAATACTTTTCATTGGCATCTTACAGAAGATCAAGGGTGGAGAATCGAAATAAAGAAATATCCCAAATTAACATCAATAGGTGCTTATAGAAATGGAACCACCATTGGCAGATACCCTGGAACAGGAAATACCAATACTCGTTATGGTGGTTATTATACTCAAGCTCAAATTAAGGAAATTGTAAAATATGCTTCAGATAGATTTGTAGAAGTAATCCCTGAAATTGAATTACCTGGGCACTCTTCTGCTGCAATTGCTGCTTATCCAGAATTAAGTTGTTTTCCAGATTCAAGCACAAAAGTACCAGCTAAAATAGCTTGGAATGGTTCTACCAAGGGTAAACAAGTACAACAGACATGGGGTGTATTTGAAGACGTATTTGCTCCAACTGAAACTACTTTTAAATTCTTAGAAAATGTATTTGATGAAGTGATTCAATTATTCCCTTCAAAATATATTCATATTGGCGGCGATGAATGTCCTAAGGAAGCTTGGAAAAAATCTGCATTTTGCCAACAATTAATTAAAGAAAAGGGATTAAAAGATGAACATGGCTTACAAAGTTATTTTATACAAAGAGTAGAGAAATACTTAAACAGCAAAGGCAAACAAATCATTGGATGGGATGAGATATTAGAAGGTGGATTAGCTCCTAATGCAACTGTTATGAGTTGGAGAGGTGAAGAAGGTGGAATTGAAGCTGCAAAACAAAAACACAATGTGATCATGACTCCTGGAGGTTGGATGTATTTTGACCATAAGCAATCAAAGAATGAAGACTCAGTTACTATTGGAGGATACACTACCATTCAAAAAGTGTACAGTTATGATCCTATCCCTAAAGCACTTTCAGCAGAAGATGCAAAATATGTATTAGGTGCTCAAGCAAATGTTTGGACTGAATATATGACGAATACTAAGAAAGTAGAATACCAAATCTTTCCAAGAATGAGTGCTTTAAGCGAAGTTCTTTGGACTCCTAAAGAAAAAAAGAACTGGTCTAATTTTGAAAAAAGACTAATCAATCAATTCAAAAGATACGATTGGTTAGGAATAAATTACAGCAAAGCCTATTTTGATCCAGTTAATAACAGCACAGAACCGACTAAAAAATCTTAAAATACCGCATAATACTGCTTTTTAATGCAGATTTATGACGCTTTAACGTATATTAGCTATGCAAAACAAGTTCAATATGGTAGATTCATTTGAGAAAATAGAAGTCAAAATTTTTCCAACTGCAGCGGAGGGTTCTGTTTTTGCTGCCCAACAAATTGCTGGTTTAATTAGAGATAAAGCGTCTATGGGAGAAATGGTAGTACTCGGTATGGCTACAGGTTCAACCCCTATTAAAATGTATGCAGAATTAGTTAGAATGCATAAAGAAGAGGGCTTGAGCTTTAAAAACGTTATCACATTTAATTTAGACGAATACTACCCTATTGATAAAAACGCATATCAAAGCTATTGGAGCTTTATGCATAGAAATTTGTTTAACCATATTGATATTGATCCAAAAAATATTCATTTACCCAATGGGAATGTGCCTAAAGCTGAAATGAAAAACTATTGTGCTGCCTATGAGCAAGCCATAGATGATGCTGGTGGTATTGATTTACAAATTTTAGGTATTGGACAAAACGGACATATTGGTTTTAACGAACCAGGAGCAAGTATTTTATCAAAAACAAGATTAGTTAATCTAGAAAACAGTACAAGGATTGCTAACTCTTATGAATTTGAAACAATAACTAAAGTTCCTCGATTAGCTGTTACCATGGGTATCAGCAGCATTCTGAAAGCAAAAAAAATCATCTTACTTGCTTGGGGTAACAAAGCGAGCATTGTTGCCAAATCAGTGGAAGAAAATGTTACAGAAAGTATTCCTGCAAGTATTTTACAACAACACAATGATTGTACATTTATTATTGATCAGGCAGCTTCTAGCGAACTGACAAGAATAAAGTCACCTTGGTTAACCGGAGATTGTGTTTGGACCAACGCTATGATTAAAAGAGCCGTGGTAAACCTTGCGCTTAAACTCAACAAATCTGTTCTTAGCTTAACTAGCTTAGATTACACAGAAAATGGATTATCTGATTTATTGGTAGAACAAGATGATGTGTATGAAATAAATTTACAGGTATTTTACATGCTAAGGGATTCTATCACAGGATGGCCTGGTGGAAAGCCTAATGCAGTTATACCAGCACACCCTGAACGTTCTGAACCTCATCCTAAACGTTGTTTAATTTTTTCTCCTCATCCAGATGACGATATAATCAGTATGGGAGGAACATTTATGCGTTTGCACGATCAAGGACATGAAGTGCATGTAGCATATCAAACCAGCGGAAACATTGCAGTTACCGATGAATTCGTTACACGATTTATAGACTTTGCAGTTGGTTTTGAAGAAATGTTTGGAATGGACAATAGTAAGAGTCTTGAACAATTATCTTCTGCTGAACAATTTATTTCTTCCAAGAAGAAAGACCAAATGGATACCAGAGAAATCAGGGCTATAAAAGGATTAATTAGAAGAGGCGAAGCTAAAGCAACCTGCAGATACGTTGGACTACCCGAAGGTCGTTGGCATTTTATGAATATGCCATTTTATGAAACAGGCACAATAGAAAAAAAACCATTGGGTGAAGATGATATATTAATCACCATGGAGTTGCTAAGAAAATTAAAACCTCATCAGGTATATTGTGCGGGAGACTTAGCCGATCCGCATGGAACACATCGGGTTTGTTTAGAAGCTGTATTTGAAGCGCTTAGGCGGATTAAAGCCGCTGGCGATGATTGGATTAAAGACTGTTGGGTTTGGCTTTACAAAGGCGCTTGGCAAGAATGGGATATTGCAGAAATTGAAATGGCCATTCCTATGAGTCCTGATCAGGTTAAGAAAAAACGTTTTGGCATATTTATTCACCAATCTCAAAAAGACATGGTTCCTTTCCAAGGAGCAGATAATAGAGAGTTTTGGCAAAGAGCAGAAGATAGAAATGCCAATACTGCTAATTTATACGCAGCTTTAGGAATGACAAAATATGCAGCCATGGAAGCATTTGTTCGTTGGCATTACTAGCCCTACTTTTGCCGAATGACTGAAAAGACTTGGGGCCAATACTTACGAAATAAACAATTTCGCAATAAATTGGCGGGAGGCATAATTCTATTAGGCTTGTTAATTGCTTTTCTACCCTATTATTTTGCTTTTATTGAAGCTAGAAAAGGTATTGTTTTAAACGACCTTGTTTTAAACTTTATAGGAAGTGCAAATGTTTCCATACCTACATTTATTATTATTTGGTCTTTAAGTTTATGGTATTTAATTAAAAGTTTTAAAGATCCAGCACTTATTCTATTGATTATTTGGGGATTCAATTTTTTATCCATTTCAAGAATCATAAGTATTTATTTCGTCCCCCTAGAACCACCCAATAACCTAATTGAATTAATTGATCCAATTACTAATCAGTTTTATGGGGCTAAATTTATCACCAAAGATTTATTCTTTTCAGGTCATACTGCAACCCTTGTTTGCTTAGCATTATGCTTAAGAAAAAGAAAGGACCAACTTATTGTTTTTACTGGTGCAGTTATAGTGGGCATATTGGTATTAGTTCAACACGTTCATTATACTATTGATGTGGTTGCAGCATTCGTTTTCCCATTCCTATTGATCCCAATTGCAAAAAGAATTTGTGCGCCATTTAACTAAGCGCTTTTACCGCTTTTTCAATGGCATTATGTACCCAACCTTTTGTATGAAGTATTTTTTGAAACAACCCAATCCCCAAAATAGCACAAGTAATGCCAGCAAGTACATCTAGCACATAATGATGACTGCTATAGACTGCAGCAAACCAAATTCCTAGAGTGATCATAGCTAATAATAGATTGATCCAACCCAATTTATTTCGGACACCATAATAGAAAACAATGAGTGGATAAGATGAATGTAAAGAAGGCATTGCAGCAAAAACATTGGAGCTTTTTTCGTACAAACCCTTGAAAATTTCTACTCCAAAGTATGCATCAAACCTTGATAGTCCAGCAGTATTCCCTTTTGTATTCGCAATGAAATCAAAACCATATTGTTGAATATACCATGGTGGAGCTGCGGGATAAATATAATATACGCAGAATCCAAGTAAATTGACCAATAAGAAAGTTAATGAGAAATAGAAAAATTCTCGTTTATTATAAAAAAATAAGACCCCTGCAAATGTAAGTGGAACAGGAATCCAACTTAAATAAAAAAAACCCGCAAGAATATCTAAAGTATTAGAATAGTTTAAACGCCAATACTCATTTGGGGTAACAATTGCTCCATTGAAATGAAACCCAAAAAGCTTTTTTTCTAACTGATAAAGTTCATTAATACTGACCGAATTATATTCATAGTTAGGAAATGCCTTCATGTAATCAAAAATGATCCAGAATACAATAAAGACCGTAAAACCTAGTATGAATTTTCTTGTAACATCCGACAAATAATACATGGAGTTAAAAAGTCCAACTAAAATCAGTTGATCCGATTTAAATCCGATTAATAAAAAAGATAATAGTAAATATCCTACTGAAAAAATTAGGACTAATAGAGAAGCTTTAATCTTTTTTTTGTTGATTGGCATTGTTGCGTTTCCATTATGGTTTAAATCTTTCCATGATAGGTTTACTGCTTATTGCATCTTTCCCTTTCATTTCAACGTAGGCAATATTGGGACTAAACAAAGTTCCGCCTGGATCAATTTTAATGAATACCCGTTTTATTTCAGACTCTTTATTATTGATCAGCGTATAGAGTTTATAAGTATTATCTAATGGGGATTTCTTTAAAGTAAATGGCTTCTTCTTGTATGCCACTAGTTGAATAGTAAAACTGCCGTCTTTGTTTTTCTTGGATGTTGTACCGTAAGCAAATGCCTTCTGAATAAAATTCAACTCTTTCTTCATCCCTCCCTCTGGATACCTAATCCAAAATACCTTAACAGGATTACCTTCATCTAAATCCCCTTTATCATTAATATTCAAAGCATAAACAACTGTATTGGTGTTGGTAGTTCTTTGCAAATAAAATAATTGATTCTTTATATTGGTCGGCACAGGGAAAGTATCCTGCGGGTCCACAATAGTAGGCATTTTCGCATAGCTTTCGAACTGAATAAAAGTAAACCCTAATAAAATAAATAATATTCTCATGCTTCCGTAAATCATTTTTAAATAGTCAAATCATCAACACACAACTAAGCATCTTGTTTAATATTGTCTTTTAAATCTAAAGCAGCTTTAGCATCAATTAATCTTTTAAATGCGGTGTAGTTGGTAAGTACCGCCAAAACAGTTAATGGGATAGTAAAAACAGAGATGGTTTCAAATACCTGCACTTTAGTTCCTGGTAAATAAACTTTAAAATCTCCTCCAATAAAATAGGCTGTTATACCACATGCGATTGCTGTAACTCCAATCGTTATAACCCTTTCAGGCCTTTGCATTAAGCCTTCTTTACAATCAACACCTAGTCCTTCAGCCCTTGCTCTAGTATAGCTTACCATCAAAGATCCAATCATGGCAATAAAAGCAAACAAGGAGCTGTAGAAATAATGATGAGCAATCAGGTAATAACAGATGCCTAAAAACAATACTAACTCACTATATCGATCTAATACAGAATCAAATAATGCCCCAAAAGAAGACGACATTTTCCCTAGTCTTGCTACTTGTCCATCTAACATATCAAAGACACCTGCAAATAAAACCATTGCACCTGCCCAACCAATATAGCTCAATTCTCCTCTATGGCCCTTCTCTGCTCCTTCAATTAAAATAGCAGTCACGAAAATATTTAATACTAAACCAATCAATGTAACCGCATTAGGGGTTAATCCTAATTTGATTAAAAATTTAACCAATGGATTAATTACCACATAAATCAGTTGCTGGGCTTTGTCTCTAAATGTTGGTTTGGTCTGGTTCATAGTTCATCGTTTAATTCAATCTCAAAAAAAATGACGCAAATTAAAAATCAAACCTAAATCTTGTTCTAATTCCATAAGGGGAAATACCTGGATTATCTAGATAACTCAAGCGTTTTACAAAATCTACTCTAAGGATATTGAATATGTTTTCTACTCCAACACTTGCTTCCATGTAAGGCTTTGTTGGATCTAATGCAAAAGTAGAAGTTACACCGTTTAATGTTGGATAAGCAAATAAGGACGAATTCAATAATGGGTTATTTTCACTTCTTACCCCTCCAAATAAAACTTTAAACGAAGCGACTTCTCTAAACTTCAATTTTTTCAACAATGGAATTCGATTAAAGACAATACCCATAAAATGGTGAACCCATGTAAATGAAGCATAACGATCACTTACAAATTCTAAGAAATTCATCATATTGTATGAATTTAATTGGTAGGCAAATGTTTGGTTAGCTCTATGAACGGTCAACAAAGGAAATGGAACTTGCCCAAAAGTATATCCAGCTTCAAATGTTGCGTCAGCATAGCCTAATCTGCCCATGTAATTTCTCTTCTCAATTCTTAAATCTACTTTTTGATAATTGTATTGCCCTCCCAATAAACCTTTAACACCTGCTGCAGCACTTAAAGTGAAAATAGGATACTTTGTAAAAATGGGAATACGGTAAATTTTACCTTGGTAGAATTTTTCATTCGGCGCCCATCTAACTTGAGCATTTAGCTCAGTAGTGATAACGTTTTGAACATTTTCAGGCGCTCCATTGGTTGTTTTTGTATATGTTAAAATACCAGCCGGTTGTTGATGCCAATTTTTAAACCCAATACTATAAGAAAATCTACTTTTAAACTCTTTTACAAATTCGGCCTGATAAATATTATTGTATAACCAACGCTCATTGTTTCCTCTCTTAAATGAAAGTAGGAAGTTATCTTCTTGAACAAACTCTAGATCTTGACCAGGAATTTTAGTATCACTTTGAGCGCTTATCCGAATATAATTCATCGGGAAAGTATAAATAGACTTATTATTTAAGGAATAAGTAGCACTTAAAAAACCTTTCCATTGCTTATCATTAAACCCATACGCACCATAGGTTTCAAAATACAATCGTTTGCTCATTGCGGGTGTACTCCTACCACCAAAGCGTAAACGAAATCCTTCAACAGGATTAAAACTATAAAAAGTATTCACCGGACCTATTTCAACGGGACCTAAATTACCATACCCCGCAAACAATAAGGTTATCAAAGCCATTGTTCTTCTAAAAGAAGGCATTCGTTCTAAACTGTCAATATTACTATAGACTTTAGACTCAGGACCAGATAAAGGATTATGTCTTTTGGCCTGCCAAAAACTATCGGGCATTTTAGCAATCACTTCCTCATTTCTTACCACTGCTGGTCCTTGAAATAAACTATCTGGCCTAGGTTTATTAAAAGCAAACCCTTTATAAGAAACCGTTCGTTCGCCAAAAAAACCACCACTGGTACTATTTTTACTTAGCCCCATATCGGCCATCAAATCACTTTTAACCAAATGATAGCGCTTGTCTTCTCCACGTTCAAACTCTAAATCGGCATGGAGTTCTTTGATCCAATTGATATTGGCATTCCTGCTAATAAACATATTAATTTTCTGAACCGCGTAATTCCCATCTAAAGTAATAAACATATTACCCCTGAATAATAAATCATTTGTATTCCTTGGGGTAAAATATAATTTAACCAATTTAGTTCCATATTCATCCGTAATGGTGTCGCGGATATAATACATGTAAAATGTAGGAGCTGTGTTAGCAATTGGACTTAAAAATTGATATGCAAAAATGGGGATATTATTTTCATAGATATCGATATTCTCATACAAACGATTCAATAAAGAACTTAATCCTTCGTTGTCAATATAGCTTCCAAAATTTACTTTTTTCTCCCCCAAAATCATCGATTTAGTTGCAGAAGGATTTTTGCGCATGTATTGCTTGGAAAGTCTTTCTTCCAAGTAAATAGGCATTAATACTTTACCATTTAATTTTGTACTATCTCTATTCTCGAATAAGAAATTATACTTTTTTAATAATCTGGTATTAGTTACTTTATCATTAGCATTACTCAATGCAGCTTGAATTTTCTCATATTGTTCATACTCTACATAATCATAACTAGCTATTCGATTGTTCTCTCTATTCTCTATAACATTTCTAATCAATTCAACCGCTGGGTTATCTTTGTTTCTATATTTTGCACGCTTATTGGTATTCACTGTGACATTGGTTAATAGCGCTGGATCTGGCCCCAATTCAATGTTTAACTCCTGCATTTTATAGCGGTTAACCGTAAATTGAACCTGCCTAAATCCAACAGAAGAAACTACTACTTTATTAATAGAAGTATTAGTAATAATCATATAACGACCTAAGCTATCTGTAACCACACCACGTCCTTTCAAAAAATAAACACTTACCCCTTGTACTGGACGTTGGGTAATTGAATCTACTACTATACCTTTCACAACAGTCTCCTGTGCGTATATATTGTTCACAACAAATAAAGCAATAACGAATGCGAATAACTTAAAAACCCTGTTGATATTCATTTAACAGATTTTATTTAAAAACATATTTCCCTTGTAATAAGTAATTATAGAAGATACCTACCAGTAGCGAAATAAATACTTTTGAAACTATATAATTGGCTTGCATATAATTAACCATAAATGCTAAGCCTGATACATTTAAAATTAAATTCCCAATCCAAACAATTATATAGCGAAATACTTGAATTGGAATTGGCTGTAATCCAGATTTGAAAACCCAATTTCTTCCCAAAGTAAAATTTACTACACCACCAGCAATCGTTCCGATTGCTCCAGCAAGTACTGCCATCAGATGAATGAATTCCACTAAAAAAATGGTTAGTAAAAAATCTACTGCGGATGCTATTATTGAAGAAGCTTGGGCCTTTATGAAAACTGGCTTTACCATACGTTTAAATACAACCAAATTTGTAAAACAATATTACTATAGAAACCCGCTAAAACATCGTCTCCCATCACTCCCCACCCTTTTGGTAAATTTTCTAGTCTTCTGACCATTAGAGGTTTAACAATATCAAAAAACCTAAACAAACACAATGCAACTAGTAGATTAATAAAAGTTATTGGAATATACAACAAAGCAATCATCATTCCTGCAACTTCATCAACAACTACCTTACTACTGTCCTTTCCCCAACTTGATTCTACCTGGCCTGCCCCCCATACACCGTAAACTGTAATCAATAGCGTTGAGAAAACAGCCAAGATAGAATTGGGCTGCTCTATTGCAACATACCATAAAAGACATGTTGCAATAGCCGCCACTGTTCCCCCTCCTTTTGGAATAAACCCAATTCCAAAAATGCTGGTAAATATTTTATGCACTTTTATCATAGCGCTTCCACTACATCTTGGTAATAATCCAATCCAAGATGCGTGATTAAATCTTCACCCATCATATGACGTAAAGTATTTTGTAACTTGATGAGTTGTTTAAAAATATCATGCTCGGGTCTTAAACCTGGTATTGTTTGTGGAGACTTAAAGTAGAATGATAACCACTCTTGTATTCCACTCATTTCCGAACGCTTAGCTAAATCCATAAATAATGCAAGATCTAATACAATAGGCGCAGCCAAAATGGAGTCACGACATAAGAAGTTGATTTTGATTTGCATGGAATAACCTAACCAACCAAAAATATCAATATTGTCCCAACTCTCTTTATTATCTCCATGTGGAGGATAATAGTTGATCCTTACTTTATGATATAAATCGCCATATAAAGCCGGATTAATTCCAGGTTGCAGTATGTCTTCTAGCACACTTAGCTTAGATACTTCTTTAGTTTTGAAATTATCCGGATCATCCAATACCAGTCCATCTCTGTTTCCTAAAATATTGGTGGAGAACCAACCTTTAATACCTAATGCCCTGGCATGTAATCCTGGTGCTAAAATAGTCTTCATTAAGGTTTGCCCTGTTTTAAAATCTTTTCCAGCAATAGGGGTTTGTGTTTGCTTAGCCAATGCTTCCAATGCTGGAATATCAACCGTTAAGTTAGGAGCACCGTTAGCAAATGGAATTCCTAGCTTCAATGAAGCATAAGCATAAATCATACTTGGAGCAATTGCAGGGTCACTATTGTGTAAACCAGCTTCAAATGCTTCGAGTGTTTCATGAACTGCACTTGTTTCAATATACTTCTCCGTTGAACCGCACCAAACGATTACCACTCTAGAGCAACCATTGTCTTTTTTGAATTGCTCAATATCATGAATAACTTGCTCTGCAAGATCATATTTAGATTTACCCTCTTTAATATGGGTACCATCTAAATTCTTAATGTATTCACGATCAAAAACCGCTTTCATTGGTTTGATTGCTTCTAGCTCTGGTTTTACCGCATGAAGTAGCATGGGCTCTAATACTTTTGCATTTACAGCTGCTTCAAAAACATTGTCTGCGTATACATCCCATCCACCAAATACTATATCAGATAAATTAGCCAAAGGCACGAAGTCCTTGATTAATGGGTAACGGTTTTCTGTTCTCTTACCCAATCGAATATTTCCCATTTGGGTTAAAGCGCCTACAGGCTGAGATAGGCCTTTATTTACTGCAATTACACCAGCTATCATGGTAGTGCCTACTGCACCTAAACCAGGAATTAAGATTCCCAACTTCCCTTCTGCTGCGACGATGTTTTGTTTCATATTTTTTTTATTTGCTATTTATTTTTTAATCCATTTACCATCAGATTAGAAATTGCACCAATTCGATGCTCCAATCCAATCAATTTATCATTAAAAAAATCACGCTCAATCCCACGGATGCTACTAACCACCACAGAGGGCAATAAATCCATTTCCTGTTCAAGCGCCTTATTAAATTCGCCAGTTTTGATTCCAAATTCTAAAATTGAACGAATTAAATTGATTTCTTTTTGAGAGTACTCATTAAACAGCCCCTTTGCGCATGATGCATTTTCAACAATATCACCACAAACCAAGCGATACAAATTCAACATATTGCTAAGTACTTTAATTCTGGTGACTGCAAAAATCTTTAATTTTTCTTCAGCAGAATGAACTGTTTCAACAGAAAATTGGGTTTGAATGAAAACCTCTTGAAGTTCTTTTTGAAGTACTTCTTCAAAAATCTGTTCCTTACTTTGATAATAATAATAGAGCGTACTTTTACCCTTGCCCAAAGCTTTGGCAATATCTTCCATGGTAGTTTTCTTAAGACCATATGTTTGGAAAAGCTTTTGAGCTTCCCTAATAATGTCTTCTCTAAAAATCTCATCTTTTACCATAAACTTTTAGACCAAAATGGTCTTATCGTCCAAAATTACAAAAAGTCAGCCATATTCAACTCATAAGAAAAATATAATATTAAAAATTACGTATATGATGTGAAATGTTAAAATATAAGCAGAGGAAGATAAACCATGGAAATCCAGATTGCCTGTTGATGGGTAGCTTTATAAAACAAACTGTATTTACAATTAAAATCTTGTTTCTTATGAAGGCCATCAGACAAATATTGAGCACCATCACTATTGCTTCAATACTTTCTTGTTCAACTTCTAATAAAACTAGCATTGACCCAATTAAGGAAAAAACCGAAAACCTAGGTAATCCATATTTCAAACAAATGATTAATCCCCCAATTCCAAGCTTAGGACTTGATACATTCTATAAGAAATATTCCGATGCTTATGGTATTCCTATTGTGTCTTCCGAAAAAGTTCCTGATGATGCTTTACTAATTGCAAGAGATATAGTCAATTATATGCTTGTTAAACGACCAGATATTCGATCCACGCTAATTAGACAAAAAGCTAGAGTGCTTGTAATGGCAAAATCAGAAATGGAAACAGATCTTCCAGAAAGAAGTAACTGGAAAAAGCCAACAAAAGAAGACAAACGATTAACCCCCGGCGAACGCGAAAATTATGATAAACCTGGCGGTATTGCTAGCATGTCTGATAAAGAATATTGGAATAAAAGAGCTAGAGGCATGGGAGGTACCATTACATCTTGTGCAGAAGAAAACTTACTTGGCTATCCCAATACGCGTTATTATGGTGAAAATATACTAGTCCATGAATTTAGCCATAATATAATGAATGCAATCAGGTTTTGCGACACAACCCTCTATCGTGAAATCATTGAAGCTTATGAAGCAGCTAGAACTAAGGGGAAGTATAAAGGACAGTATGCCATTAATACATCTGCAGAATATTGGGCGGAGGGTACACAATGGTGGTTCTGGTCTAATTACGAATTTTACGATGGGGATAAAAGAATACAGTCACCTGATGATTTAAAAGATTATGACCCTGTATTATTTAAACTTCTAGAACGTATTTACATTGGTCATCAGAATCCTGCAGATATCTATTATGGTAAAAACTTAAAGCCTTATAAAAGGAAATAAAATTATTGACTGAAAATAATTAGTAGAAAATATATAAAATTAAATGAATATAAAGAAAGGGCATAAAAAAAAGCTGCATCATAAATGCAACTTTTTTCGTGACCGCGTTAGGATTCAAACCTAAAACCTTCTGATCCGTAGTCAGATGCTCTA
>JBBAJU010000023.1:0-33551 GCA_040403845.1 Sediminibacterium sp. | reverse complement strand
TAGCTTAATGAGTGGTCAAGATTATTCCATTAAGACGGCTCATTATATGCAAGAATTTTTTGAGGGGAAAAAAGGCAAACTATTGCTAAAATATAGGGCTTTTTCTGGCGAGTGGGAAGAGGGGATGAATAGCGTAAGTATGTATTAGTAACCGTTGATCGAGATCCTATTATGAAACGATTTTTTAAGTTTTCTTGGGCCCCTGATGAATTTTTATTTCAAACTATTTTATTGAATTCTCCTTTTGCTAGTCAACTAATCAATGAAAATTGTCATTATTACAAACATCCCCCGCAAACACCTAGCCCAAAAACTTTTTTATTGGAAGATATTGAAGATATTTTGAGCTCTGATAGATTATATGCACGTAAATTTGATATGAATAAAGAACCTAAATTGCTAGAAGAGATTGATAAATATTTAGAAAAATAATCAATATAGCAATTTTAAGCATATCTCCATAGTATGGCCTACTTGCTCAATTTGGTTAACTTCAAAGACACCCGTGGTGAACTTACGGTTTTAGATGATGCAGAGCGTTTGCTCCCCTTTAAAATAAAACGTGTTTTTTATATTTATAATGTAGATGAAACCGCCAGGGGAGGACATCGGCACCATGAAACCGTTCAAGCTGCAATTTGCATACATGGGTCTTGTAAAGTTTGGAACAATGATGGGGAAACAATCCATGAATATCATTTAGACAATCCCTCTAAATGTTTAATCCTTGAAACAAAAGACTGGCATAAAATGTATGATTTCACCTCTGATGCGGTATTAGTTGTTTTTGCTTCCACCACTTTTGATTCATCCGATTATATTTACGAACCCTATCCAGAAAAAGCATGATACCCTACGATAATTTATCTAAAGTAAATGAACCGTATACGCTCCTATTTGAAAAGAGATTTAGTCAATTTCTAGACAAAGGACGGTATATTCTGGGCGATGAAGTCAAAAAGTTTCAAGAAGACTTTGCCAGTTACAATCAGATGAATTATTGTGTAGGGGTTGCGAATGGTTTGGATGCTTTGATATTGGCTATTTGGGCGCTACACTTACCCAAGGGGTCTGAAATTATTGTTCCTTCCAATACTTATATAGCTTCTATTTTTTCCATTATTCATGCCGGTCATAAACCCGTATTAGTAGAACCAGATATTGCTACATATAATATTGATCCTACTAAAATTGAAGCCGCCATAACGCCTAAAACCAAAGCCATTATGGTGGTCCATTTATATGGCAAGTGTTGCGAAATGGACCCGATTTTATCTATTGCAGATCATCATGGGTTGCATATTATTGAAGATTGTGCTCAAGCGCACGGTGCAAAATATAAGGGAAGAATGGCAGGCACTTTTGGTATTATGAGTGGCTTTAGTTTTTATCCAAGCAAAAACTTAGGTGCATTAGGTGATGGGGGAGCGGTCCTTATGAATAGCCCAAAACTCTGTGAAGAATTAAAAATGATTCGCAATTATGGGTCGTATGGTAAATATTATAATGAAGTTGTTGGTTATAATAGCCGTTTAGATGAAATTCAAGCAATTTTCTTAGGGATTAAACTTCCTTACTTAGATAAAGTGAATAACCATAAGCGAAAATTGGCCGCTATGTATTTAGAACAGCTTAAGGAAGATTTTATCTTACCTGTTGTTCATTCCGATTATCATGATGTGTACCATATTTTCAATGTACGCCATCCTAAACGGGCCGAATTAAAAGATTATTTACAAAAATTAGGTATCGGAACCGAAATTCATTACCCGGTTCCTCCCAATAAGCAAAAAGCAATGGCTAACTTATTAGGGCATTTGGAGTTCCCAATTGCAGAATCCATTCATGAAACTATATTAAGCCTGCCTTGCTCGGCTTGTCATACTGAATTAGCTATACAGCAAGTTATTGATGCTTTAAATGCATTTTAGTTTGGTAGAATAGTTTTATTTACTACCTTTGCCGCCCCAAAAGTTCTTTTTTAAAGAGCGATTGAATTTGGGAGTCCGAGTAAAATCGAGACGCTATCACCAATTAAATCAAATAAAATGGCAAAAGAAATCTCTGGCTTTGTGAAGCTGCAGGTGAAAGGTGGTCAAGCCAATCCTGCGCCTCCAGTAGGCCCCGCACTCGGTTCTAAGGGTGTGAACATTATGGAGTTCTGTAAGCAGTTTAATGCTAGAACTCAAGACAAAATGGGAAAAGTTGTTCCTGTTTTGATCACAGTTTACTCTGACAAATCTTTCGATTTCGTAATCAAAACTGCTCCAGCTGCTGTACAGTTAATGGAAGCTGCTAAGATTCAGAAAGGTTCTAAAGAAAGCAATCGTCAAAAAGTTGGTAAAGTAACTTGGGAACAAGTTGAAGTGATTGCTAAAGACAAGATGGCTGACTTAAACGCATTTACGCTGAATAGCGCCATGACAATGGTTGCAGGTACTGCTCGCAGTATGGGTATCACTGTTGATGGTAAAGCTCCTTGGGAAAACTAATTTATTCACCTACTTAACTAATTCAAATGTCAATTACTAAAAAAAGAAAAGTAGCGAACACGAAGGTGGATAAATCAAAAGTTTATTCCCTTAAAGAAGCTGCTTCACTCGTAAAAGAAATTAACTGTACAAAATTTGACAGTTCTGTCGATTTACATATCCGCTTAGGCGTTGATCCTAAGAAAGCTGACCAACAAGTTCGTGGTACTGTTTCCTTACCGCACGGTACTGGTAAAACCAAGAAAGTGTTGGTTTTATGTACTCCAGACAAAGAAGCTGCTGCTAACGAAGCAGGTGCTGATTATGTTGGTTTAGATGAGTTCATTGCTAAAATTGAAAGTGGCTGGGTAGATATTGATGTAATCATTGCTACTCCTGCTGTTATGCCAAAAATTGGTAAACTAGGTAAAGTACTAGGACCTCGTAACTTAATGCCTAACCCTAAAACTGGTACAGTAACGAATGATGTTGCTGCTGCAGTTAATGAAGTGAAAGGTGGTAAGATTGCATTTAAAGTTGATAAAACTGGTATAGTGCACGCTTCTATTGGACGTATCTCTTTCTCTCCTGAGAAATTGACTGAAAATAGTACTGAACTAATCAATGCAATCATCAAGTTGAAGCCTTCTTCTGCAAAAGGTACTTACCTTAAAGCAGCAAGCATGGCTAGTACTATGAGTCCTGGTATTGCTTTAGACACCAAATCATTAATGAACTAATCCTGGCGATCCTGCATTGTGGGAAATGACCCGGGTTTTAAAAAAAATTAGTTATGAACAAAAATCAAAAAAACGAAGTAATTGAAGTACTGAAGGAGAAGTTTTCTCAGTACAACAACTTCTATATCACTGATACTGAATCATTGACTGTAGAACAAGTTTCTAATTTAAGAAGAACTTGTTTTGACAAGAATGTTGAAATGAAAGTTGCAAAGAATACCCTTATTCGTAAAGCATTAGAATCTCTAGATGCTGAAAAATATGCTGGTGTATTTGACTCTTTACACAATGTAACTGCTTTGATGTTCTCTGAGAACCCAAAGGAGCCAGCTTTAATTATTAGTTCTTTCCGTAAAAAGAGCAATGGTGAAAAGCCAGTGTTAAAAGCTGCTTTTATCAATGGTGATATTTACAGCGGAGACAATAACCTTAAAGCATTAACTCAAATCAAGACTAAGAATGAGTTGATTGGCGAAGTTATTGGATTGTTACAATCTCCTGCTAAGCGTGTATTAGCAGCATTGTTACACCACCACGAAAAGCAATCAGCAACTGCTGCTGAATAATCAAAGTTTAATACCAATGCCACTGAGGTTAAAATGTGGCAATATTTATAACCATCCGCTGGAGCAATTGCTTTGAAAGCGGTTTAAAAAGTAAAAAAATGGCAGACGTAAAAGCATTAGCCGAACAATTAGTAGGCTTAACAGTAAAAGAAGTTCAAGAATTAGCTGATGTATTAAAAGCTGATTACGGTATTGAGCCAGCTGCTGCTGCAGTAGTGGTTTCAGCTGGAGACGGCGGTGGCGCAGCTGCTGTTGAAGAAAAATCAGCATTTGACGTTATCTTAGTTTCTGGCGGTGCTAGCAAATTAGGTGTAGTTAAAATCGTTAAAGAATTGACTGGTTTAGGCTTGAAAGAAGCTAAAGACTTAGTTGATGGAGCTCCAAAGCCTGTAAAAGAAGGCGTTTCTAAAGCTGAAGCAGACGATTTAGCTGCTAAGTTAAAAGAAGCAGGTGCTGAAGTTGAAGTAAAATAATTAAAATTAACTTCTATAGTAAAACCCTCTTAACATTGTTAAGAGGGTTTTTTGTGTTAATGGTTTAAAACGGTAACTTCAAAGCCTCAAAAATGATTACATATGAAAAAAATTACTGGGATATTTGTTGTTGCCATTTTGTTGATTACTGCATGTAAAAACAACGCTGATCAAAAATCTTATTTTGATTTGGCAGGAATGGATACCACTATTAACCCCGCTGATAATTTTTTCTTGTATGCCAATGGCGGATGGATTAAAAACACCAAAATTCCAAACGACCAGAGCGGATGGGGTAGTTTTTATACGCTTTATGATCAAAACCTCAGTAAATTAAAAACTATTCTTGAAGAAACTTCCGCAAAAATAGATCATCCTAAAGGAAGCGCTTCACAAAAAGTAGGCGACTTTTATGCTAGTGGAATGGATACAGTAACCATTGAGAAAAAAGGGTTTGATCCACTTAAACCAATGCTCGCTAAAATTGATGCAATAAAAGATTATAAGGAACTACAAATATTATTGGCTGAAGCGGAAACCACTGGTGAAGGAGATTTATTTGGATATTATATAGGGCCAGACGAGCGTAATAGCACAACAAATATTTTATCATTATACCAAAGCGGTACTACTTTACCAGAAAAAGATTATTACACTAAGCAAGATTCAATTACTAAAAGTCAACGTTCAAAATTTGTTGCCCATGCAGCTAAATATTTTGAATTAATAGGGACAGACGCTATTGCTGCTCAAAAAAATGCTGAATCAATATTAGCGTTAGAAACACTTATTGCAGCATCTCATCTTACCCCTGTTGAACAAAGAGACCCAGTAAAGAACTATAATAAAATTTCGGTATCCGATTTGCAAAAAATTACACCAAATATTTTATGGACAATTGCATTCGAAAAAATGGGTGCAAAAATTGATAGCCTAAATGTGGCTCAACCACGTTACTATGAAACTTTGAGTAAATTGTTTGCTACTCAACCAATTGAAGTTTGGAAAAACAAAATTAAGTTCGATTATATTTCTTCTAAAGCAGGACTTCTTAGTAAGGCATTTGTTGATGAGCGTTTTTCCTTTAATAAAATATTTTCAGGTGCTAAAGCGCAGGAAGATCGTTGGAAAGTGATGGTAAATAGAACTGATAATAGCTTAAAAGATTTACTAGGAGAAGTATATGTTCAAAAATATTTTCCACCAGCAGCTAAGCAAAGAATGGATGAGTTAGTAAATAATTTACAGAAAGCATTTGCAAAGCGAATCAATACCCTCGATTGGATGAGCGATTCTACGAAAGCGAGCGCACAAGAAAAATTAGCTGCATTCCTTAAAAAAATTGGTTACCCAACTGTTTGGAAAAAATATGATGATATTACCATTACTAGAGATAATCTTTTTGAGAATATTCGTCAAGTTGCGAAACATGATCACAAAGAAGCAATTGCAAAAATTGGTAAACCAGTTGATAAAGCTGAGTGGGGCATGACTGCTCCAACAGTAAATGCTTATTATAACCCAACTTTTAATGAAATTGTATTTCCTGCAGGTATTTTACAGTTTCCTTTCTTTGACTTGAATGCCGATGACGCAATTAACTATGGCGGCATAGGTATGGTGATTGGGCACGAAATGACCCATGGTTTTGATGATCAAGGTCGTCAATATGATGCAAAAGGTAACCTTAAAGATTGGTGGGCACCAGCCGATGGAGATAAGTTTAAACTGAAAGCAGCAGCAGTGGTTGCTCAATACAACCAATTTACTGTATTAGATAGCATGCATGTAAATGGGGAGCTTACGCTAGGAGAGAACCTGGCAGATATTGGAGGCCTAGCCATAGCTTATGATGCTTTCAAATTGACTAAGCAGGGGAAAAGTACCGATAAAATAGACGGATTTACTCCAGACCAACGCTTTTTCCTTGGATATGCTCAGGTTTGGCGCTTGGTAAACCGCGATGAAACCATGAGAACTCGAATTACTACCGATCCGCACTCCCCCGAAGAATTCAGGGTGAATGGTCCTTTGGCCAATTTCGAACCGTTTTATAAGGCCTTTAATGTTACCGAAAAGAACAAACTTTACCGCCTTCCAGCAGATAGAGTAAAAATTTGGTAAGAAGTTTATCCACAAATTAAAGTTTGGCGTAAAATTTGTTTTTGCGTTTCTGATTCATTCCTTAACTTTGCCATCCTTAATTTTGGGCAATTTAGCGGGTGGACATTTTTATCATTGTGTTTAGGTGATGAATGAGCCGATTGTACGTTAAGAGAATGTTGCAATTCTCCCCAATTTTTTTCGTATCAAAAACCGGTTTTACATACATATGTCTACTACAACATTGAACAACAGGGTCGGCTTCGGTAAAACTAAACATTTGGCTGATGCCCCTGACCTGCTCGACATCCAGTTAGAATCTTTTAAAGAGTTTTTTCAGTTAGAGACTACTCCCGACAAACGTAACGTTGAGGGTCTGTTTCGTGTGTTTAAGGAAAATTTTCCTATCACAGACACACGTAACATCTTTGTGCTGGAATTCCTGGATTATTTTATTGATCCACCTCGTTACACTATTGAAGAGTGTATGGAGCGTGGGTTAACTTATGCCGTACCCTTAAAAGCTAAATTGCGTTTAAGTTGTAACGATGAGGAGCACGTAGATTTCCAAACCATTGTACAGGATGTTTTCTTAGGAAATATCCCTTACATGACTCCACGTGGAACTTTTGTAATTAACGGTGCTGAACGCGTAGTTGTTTCTCAGCTACATCGTTCTCCAGGCGTGTTCTTTGGACAGTCTGTACACCCTAACGGCACTAAGATCTACTCTGCTCGTGTAATTCCTTTCAAAGGTGCATGGATGGAGTTTGCTACCGATATCAACAATGTAATGTATGCATATATAGACCGTAAGAAGAAATTCCCGGTTACTACTTTGTTGCGTTCTATTGGCTTTGAAACGGATAAAGACATTCTAGAGTTATTTGGAATGGCTGATGAAGTGAAAGCAGATAAAAAATCTCTAGCTAACCAAGTAGGAAGAAAATTAGCTGCGCGTGTTCTAAGAACATGGGTAGAAGATTTTGTGGATGAAGATACTGGTGAAGTGGTGAGCATTGAGCGTAACGAAATCGTCATGGAGCGTGATACTGTTCTGGATGAAGAAGCGATTGCAACCATTATTGAAATGGAAGTAAAGAGCGTATTTATTCAGAAAGAAGACGTTGGTGGCGATTATGCAATCATCTACAATACTTTAAATAAAGATACTTCTAACAGTGAATTGGAAGCGGTTCAGCATATTTATCGCCAATTGCGTGGTGCTGATGCTCCGGACAATGAAACTGCTCGTGGTATTATCGATAAATTATTCTTTAGCGATAAGCGTTATGATTTAGGAGAAGTTGGTCGTTACAAAATCAACAGAAAACTAGGTCTAGAATATCCTTTAACCAAAAAGGTATTAACTAAGCAAGATATTATTGAAATTATCAAGTACTTAGTTCGCTTAACCAATGCTAAAGCCGAGATTGACGACATTGATCACTTGAGCAATCGTCGTGTTCGTACTGTAGGCGAACAATTATATGCTCAGTTTGGAGTTGGTTTAGCTAGAATGGCTCGTACCATCCGTGAGCGTATGAATGTACGTGACAATGAAGTATTTACTCCAGTTGATTTGATTAATGCAAGAACCCTAAGTTCTGTAATTAACTCATTCTTTGGTACTTCTCAATTGTCTCAGTTCTTAGACCAGACCAATCCATTGAGTGAGATCACGCATAAGCGTCGTATTTCAGCGCTAGGGCCAGGCGGTTTAAGTAGAGAGCGTGCTGGTTTTGAGGTTCGTGACGTACACTATTCTCACTACGGCCGTTTATGTACAATTGAAACACCGGAAGGTCCAAACATTGGATTGATTTCTACCTTATGTGTACACGCTGCTATTAACGATATGGGCTTTATTGAGACTCCTTATCGTAAAGTTGAAAGCGGTAAAGTAAATATGGGTGAATTGACTTTCCTAAGTGCGGAAGAAGAAGATTCAGCTAAAATTGCGCAAAGTAATGCTCCTTTGAACGAGAAGGGTGAATTTGCTCAAGACAAAGTTGTTTCTCGTCAAACAGGTGATTTCCCAATTCTTGATAAAGAAGAAGTTGAATATATGGACGTTGCGCCTAACCAAATTGTAGGGTTGAGTGCATCTCTTATTCCTTTCTTAGAGCATGATGATGCCAACCGTGCATTGATGGGATCTAACATGCAACGTCAGGCTGTTCCTTTGATTGTTCCTGAAGTGCCAATTGTTGGTACTGGTTTAGAAGGAAAAGCTGCTCGTGACGCACGTATCCAAATTCACGCTGAAGGTAATGGTGTAGTTGAGTTTGTAGACGCTAATGAAATTCATGTTCGTTATGATAGAAATGATTTAGATCGTTTGGTAAGCTTCAATGATGATTTACAAGTTTATAAACTAACTAAATTCATCAAAACTAACCAAGCTACTTGTATTAACCTTAATCCTGCTGTAAAGAAGGGTCAGGTTGTTAAAAAAGGTGATTTCTTAACAGAAGGATACGCTACTAAAGATGGTGAACTAGCATTAGGTCGTAACCTACAAGTGGCATTCATGCCATGGAAAGGATACAACTTTGAAGATGCGATCGTTATCAGCGAAAAAGTTGTTAGAGAAGATTTATTCACTTCTGTACATATTGATGAATACGAATTAGAAGTTCGGGATACCAAATTGGGCGAAGAAGAATTAACTCCAGATATTCCTAACGTTTCTGAAGAAGCAACTAAGGATTTGGATGAAAATGGAATCATTCGTATTGGTGCTACCATTAAAGAGGGTGATATTTTGATTGGAAAAATCACGCCAAAAGGCGAGTCTGATCCAACCCCTGAAGAAAAACTATTGCGTGCTATTTTTGGTGACAAAGCTGGCGATGCAAAAGATGCTTCTTTAAAAGCACCAAACGGAACAGAAGGTGTAGTAATTGATAAGAAACTTTTCCAACGTGCTAAGAAAGATAAGAATGGTAAGATTCGTGAAAAAGCATTGTTAGAAAAAGTAGAAAAAGTACACCAACAAAACGTTGAAGCCATTAAAGAATTGTTATTAGAAAAATTACAAACCTTATTAAAAGACAAAGCTTCTACTGGCGTTAGCAACAACTTTGGTGAAATGTTAATTGGTAAGGGCGCTAAGTTTAATCAAAAGAACTTAAGCACGATTGATTACCAAAACGTAAATCCTTTGGGTTGGACTGGTGATACTAAAACCGATGATCAAATCAATACCTTATTACACAACTATAGCATTAAGTTTAACGAAGAGCTAGGAAGATACAAGCGTGAGAAATTTAATATCTCTATTGGAGATGAATTACCTGCTGGCGTATTGAAATTAGCTAAAGTTTACTTAGCTGTTAAGCGTAAGCTTAAAGTGGGTGATAAGATGGCTGGACGTCACGGTAACAAAGGTATTGTGGCTAAAATTGTACGTGCAGAAGATATGCCATTTATGGAAGATGGAACACCGGTTGATATTGTGTTGAATCCATTAGGGGTACCTTCTCGTATGAACCTTGGTCAGATTTATGAAACCATTTTAGGATGGACCGGTAAGCGTTTGGGTGTGCGTTTTGCTACTCCAATTTTTGACGGTGCTTCTACTGATCAAATTGAACAATATTGTAAGGATGCGGGCATTCCTAGAAACGGTCATACTTACTTGTATGATGGTGAAACAGGAGAGCGCTTCCACCAGAAAGCAACTGTAGGAGTAATCTACATGATTAAACTACACCATATGGTGGATGATAAAATGCATGCTCGTTCAATTGGACCATATAGCTTGATTACTCAACAACCGTTGGGTGGTAAGGCACAGTTTGGTGGTCAGCGTTTTGGTGAGATGGAAGTTTGGGCATTAGAAGCATATGGTGCTGCAAATATCCTGCAAGAATTATTGACCCTTAAGTCTGATGATATCATTGGTCGTGCGAAGACCTATGAGGCCATCGTTAAAGGAGAAAATATTCCTAGAGCAGGTGTTCCTGAATCATTCAACGTACTGGTGCATGAACTAAGAGGTCTTGGTTTAGATCTTAAGTTCGATTAACAAAAATAATTCAAATTCTCAACCGCGATATGGCAATCAAAAGAGAAAACAAACAGCGTCCAACTTTTTCACAGATCACTATCAGTCTGGCATCTCCAGACAGTATTCTGGAAAGAAGCTTTGGCGAAGTACTGAAACCTGAAACCATTAACTACCGTACGTATAAGCCTGAACGTGATGGCTTATTCTGCGAAAGAATCTTCGGACCAGTAAAGGATTATGAGTGTGCTTGTGGAAAGTACAAGCGTATCCGTTACAAGGGTATCGTATGTGATCGTTGTGGTGTGGAAGTAACTGAAAAGAAAGTGCGTCGTGAACGCATGGGGCATATTAAATTAGTAGTACCTGTAGTACATATCTGGTATTTCAAGAGCTTGCCAAATAAAATTGGTTACCTACTTGGAATGAGTTCTAAGAAATTAGAAACCATTATCTACTACGAGCGCTATGTGGTAATACAAGGTGGTATCAAAGAAAACCTAAATATGGGCGATCTTCTGACTGAAGAAGAGTACCTAGATTTAATTGATGGTTTGCCAAAAGATAACCAATTCTTACCTGATGAAGACCCACAAAAATTCATCGCTAAAATGGGTGCTGAAGCAGTTCATGCTCTTTTAGAAAGAATTGATTTGGATGAACTAAGTTTCTCATTGCGTAATGCAGCTGCTACTGAAACTTCTCAACAACGTAAGGCTGATGCTTTAAAGCGTTTGAGTGTAGTAGAGTCTTTCCGTGATGCAAGTACCAGAATCACCAATCGCCCTGAGTGGATGGTAATGCAGTATATACCTGTAATTCCACCAGAATTACGTCCATTGGTTCCTTTGGATGGAGGCCGTTTTGCTTCTTCTGATTTGAACGATTTATACCGCCGTGTAATTATTCGTAACAACCGTTTAAAGCGTTTGTTAGAAATTAAAGCACCTGAAGTTATCTTGCGTAACGAGAAGAGAATGTTGCAAGAAGCAATTGACTCATTATTTGATAACTCTCGTAAGTCTAATGCGGTTAAAGCAGAAGGTGGACGTGCATTGAAATCTTTATCTGATGTATTAAAAGGTAAACAAGGTCGTTTCCGTCAGAACTTATTGGGTAAGCGTGTTGACTACTCTGGTCGTTCTGTAATTGTGGTAGGACCTGAATTGAAAATACATGAGTGCGGATTACCTAAAGACATGGCTGCTGAATTGTTTAAGCCATTTGTTATTAGAAAATTAATTGAAAGAGGTATCGTTAAAACGGTTAAATCTGCTAAGAAATTAGTGGATCGTAAAGAAGCGGTAATTTGGGATATCCTCGAGAATATTTTAAAGGGTCACCCGGTTATGTTAAACCGTGCCCCTACACTTCACCGTCTGTCTATTCAGGCATTCCAGCCTAAATTAGTGGAAGGTAAAGCCATTCAACTTCACCCATTGGTTACTTCTTCTTTCAACGCCGATTTTGACGGTGACCAAATGGCTGTGCACGTTCCATTAAGCAATGCTGCTATTTTGGAAGCACAATTGTTGATGCTTTCTTCTCATAATATTTTGAACCCTCAAAATGGCACACCAATCACCCTTCCTTCTCAGGACATGGTACTTGGATTGTATTACATTACAAAGGGTAGAAAGTCTACAGAAACTGAAACCATTAAAGGTCAAGGGATGGCTTTCTACAGCATGGATGAAGTGATTATTGCTTACAATGAAGGCAGGGTTGATTTACATGCTAATATCAGGGTTAAAACAAATGTTCGTGAGAAAGGTGTATTGGTTAAGAAATTAATTGATACAACAGTTGGTCGAGTGTTATTTAACCAACATGTACCTCAAGAAGTTGGATTTGTAAATGCATTATTAACTAAGAAGAGCTTAAGAGAAATCATTGGTGATATCATCAAGATTACTGATGTGCCTAAAACTGCAAAGTTCTTGGATGATATAAAGACACTCGGTTTCCGTATGGCATTCCGTGGTGGATTAAGCTTTAGCGTGAACGACTTAATTGTTCCTGAAATCAGAAACGAATTATTAGAGAGCGCAAAAACTGAAGTAGAAGAAGTTTGGGAAAACTACAATATGGGTTTAATTACCAATAATGAGCGTTATAACCAAGTTATTGATATCTGGGGTAGAGTGGATATGAAGATCACTGAGTCTTTAATCCGTGAAATGACCATTGACAACCAAGGTTTCAACTCTGTATTCATGATGTTGGATTCTGGAGCTCGTGGTAGTAAAACACAGGTTAAGCAGTTAGTGGGTATTCGTGGTCTAATGGCTAAACCTCGTAAGAGTGGTAGCTCTGGTTCTGAAGTAATTGAGAACCCGATTCTTTCTAACTTTAAAGGAGGATTGAACGTATTGGATTACTTTATCTCTACACACGGTGCGCGTAAAGGTCTTGCGGATACAGCGCTTAAAACGGCGGATGCGGGTTACTTAACTCGTCGTTTAGTGGACGTTTCTCAGGATGTGGTTATTTCTGAAGAAGATTGTGGAACACTTCGTGGTATTGCTACTAGTGCATTAAAAGATAATGAAGATGTTATTGAACCACTAGCGGATAGAATTGAAGGTCGTACTTCATTACATAATGTATACCATCCAATTACTGAAGAATTAATCATTTTAGCTGGTGAAGAAATCTCTTCTGATGTGGCTAAATTGATTGAAGAAGTTGGTATTGAAACCGTTGAAATTCGCTCTGTACTTACCTGTGAAAGCAAGCGTGGAGTATGTGTGAAGTGTTATGGTAAAAACTTGGCAACAGGTTACTTAGCACAACGTGGTGATGCAGTGGGAATTATTGCTGCACAATCAATTGGTGAACCAGGTACACAGTTGACATTGCGTACTTTCCACGTGGGTGGTGTTGCAGGATCTGCTTCAATTGAATCTACCTTACAAGCTAAGTTTGATGGTACAATTCAGTTTGATGGTTTAAGAACAGTTGATACGGTGAACAATGATGGTTCTAAGTCTAAGATTGTTATAGGTCGTACAGGTGAAGTTAGAATCATGGATGTGAAGAACGATCGTTTAATGATCACCAACAACGTTCCTTATGGTGCAACCTTGAATGTAAAAGATGGCGCTCAAGTTAAAAAAGGAGATGTTATCTGTACATGGGATCCATTCAATAACGTAATTGTTGCTGAAACTTTAGGTAGTATTAAGTTTGAAAACATCTTAGATGGTATCACTTACCGTGATGAGTCTGATGAGCAAACTGGTCACCGCGAGAAAGTGGTTATTGAAACCAAGGATAAGACTAAAATCCCTACCATCATTGTAGAAGGGAAAGATATCAAGCAATATAACTTACCAGTTGGTTCACATATTGGTGTAGAAGAAGGCGATGAGGTAAAAGCAGGTCAAGTATTGGTGAAGATCCCTCGTATCTTAGGTAAACTAAGAGATATCACTGGAGGTCTTCCACGTGTAACTGAATTGTTTGAAGCTCGTAATCCTGGTAATCCTGCTATCGTTTGTGAAATTGATGGTGTAGTATCATTCGGTAACGTGAAGCGCGGTAATCGTGAGATTATAGTTGAGTCTCGTGACGGTATGGTTAAAAAGTACTTGGTTCCATTGACTCGCCAAATTTTGGTTCAAGATGGAGACTTTGTAAAAGCAGGTACTCCAATGTCTGATGGTCAAACTGCTCCTGCTGATATTTTGGCAATTAAAGGGCCATTTGCAGTTCAAGAGTATGTAGTCAATGAAATTCAGGAAGTTTACCGTTTACAAGGGGTAAAAATCAACGACAAACACGTAGAAGTGATTGTACGTCAGATGATGAAGAAAGTAGAAATTGTAGACGCTGGTGATACTAAATTCTTAGAGGAGGATCTAGAAGATCGCTTCGACTTTATTGAAGAGAATGATAGAATCTACGATAAGAAAGTAGTTACCAATGCTGGTGAAAGTACTAAAATGAAAGCTGGTCAAATTATCACTTTGCGCGAATTAAGAGAAGAGAACTCTATCTTACGCCGTTCTGATAGACAACTAGTAGAAGTTAGAGATGCCAAGCCTGCTACTGCAAGACCCGTCTTATTAGGTATTACCAAGGCTTCTTTGGGCGTACAGAGCTGGATTTCTGCTGCTTCTTTCCAGGAAACAACTAAAGTATTGAGTCAGGCTGCTATCCAAGGTAAAACAGATGCAATGCTTGGTCTAAAAGAAAACGTTATTACTGGTCATTTGATTCCTGCTGGTTCTGGACAAAAAGAATTCGAGAACATGATTGTAGGAAGTAAGGAAGAATATGAAGTATTGGCTACTACTAGAGAAGCGATGAGCTTTGATGATGAAGAGTAATCAATAGTGAATGAAATATAAAAAAGTAGGAAGCATTTGCTTCCTACTTTTTTACTGAATACCCCTTTGTACTTTAAACTATACTTATTTAAGAAAAAATTTACTCAAATGAAAAATTTTATAACTGGTCTAACGCTTGCAACTGCTATTGGGGTTGCTGTTTTATTTTATTTGCATTTTTCTGGCAGCCAATCACCCGCTGCTCCAACTGGAAATACTGTTAATGCTGCTTCTAGTGGATTTAGGATAGCTTATTTTGAGTCTGATTCTATTCAAAATAATTTTGAATATTTTAAAGAAATACGTGCTTCTTTACAAGTAAAGGATCAAGCAAATGCAAAACAGTTGAATGAATTAAAAAATGTATTTACCAATAAATACCAAGAATTACAGCGCGTTGGTCAAAATCTTTCTCAAGCAGAATTGGCTAGCAAACAACAAGAATTGGTGCAAATGGAACGTACGTATCAAGGAAAAGAACAAATGATGGCGCAAGAAATGCAAGACGAAAGTTTCAAAAAGTTACAGGACGTAAAGAAAAAAATAGAAGACTACCTTAAAGAATACAATAAAGACAAGGGGTATTCTTATATTTTTTCTAGTGCACCTGAGTTTATGTATTTAAAAGATAGTGCATTTAATATCACAGATGATTTAGTAAAAGGATTAAATAAGTTGTATCCTAAGAAGCCATAATGGTTCAATCATATTTATTATCTTCATTCCCGCCTCTTTAAAAATAGGCGGGATTTTTTATGTCAGAAACCACTCCTTCTTTTAAACCCACATTAGGCTTGTTAGATGCTACCATGGTTGTAGCGGGAAGTATGATTGGGTCAGGAATATTTATAGTAAGTGCAGATATTACCCGTAATGTGGGTAGTGCTGGGTGGTTAGTTGCAGTATGGTTGTTAACAGGGTTTATGACACTTACAGCTGCATTAAGTTATGGAGAATTAAGTGCAATGTTTCCTAAGGCAGGAGGACAATATGTTTATTTAAAAGAGTCATACAATAAACTCACTGGCTTTTTATATGGATGGAGTTTTTTTTCGGTGATACAAACAGGAACCATTGCAGCAGTAGGTGTTGCATTCTGCAAATTCGCTGCCTATTTTTTCCCCGTACTAGAAATGAATGAAGCTGATGTTCTTTTTTTGTTGGGGCCTTTCAAAATTTATCCTGCTCAATTCGTCTCAATTTTTATTATTGTTTTGCTGACTTATATCAATACGAAAGGGGTGCAGGGGGGTAAAATGATTCAAACCGTTTTTACCGTAACTAAATTGCTTTCTCTTTTTGGATTGATTGTATTCGGTTTTATTCTTGGCGCAAATTCAGAAGTCTGGAATTCCAATTGGACGGATGCATGGACCATGAAATCTATGTCCAAGGGAACTGGTGACTTGTCTGCAGCCATTATTGTTCCTGTTTTGGGTGCTGGTGCTTTAGGTGCGATTGCTGCTTCTATGGTAGGATCCATCTTTAGCAGTGATGCATGGAATAATGTGACTTTTATAGCAGGCGAAATTAAAAATCCGCAAAAGAATATTGGACTGAGTTTATTTTTGGGGACACTAATTGTTACCCTTATTTATGTTTCTGCAAATTTGATGTATTTGAGTGTTCTTCCATTAGATCAAATTGCTTTTGCTCAATCCGATAGAGTTGCTGTTACTGCCTCTAATATTATTTTTGGTGGAATTGGGACATATATCATTGCAGCAATGATAATGGTATCAACATTTGGATGCAACAACGGCTTGATACTTGCAGGAGCTAGAGTATATTATACCATGGCGCAGGATGGATTATTTTTTAAGAAAGCTGGAGCGTTAAATAAGAATGCGGTTCCAGAATGGGCTTTGTGGGCTCAATGTATCGTGGCATCTCTATTGTGTTTAAGCGGGAGATACGGTGATTTATTAGATATGGTTTCATTTATTGTTGTCATTTTTTATGTATTGACAATTGCTGGCATTTTTATTCTACGTAAAACCAGACCCGATCTTCCAAGGCCTTATAAAGCAATTGGATATCCAGTTTTACCAGCTATTTATATGTTGATGGGGATTAGCTTTTGTGTTCTACTCATTATTTATAAACCTCAATTTACTTGGCCTGGTTTAATTATTACTTTGCTGGGTATACCTTTGTATTATATTGCTGTTCGTAATGCAAAAAAATAACAGATGAATTTTGATCAGTTGTTTGTAAGATTTAAGGAAACGCCTGTGTTAATTATAGGCGATATAATGTTAGATACCTATTGGTGGGGCAATGTAGATCGAATTTCTCCAGAAGCTCCTGTTCCAATTGTTGCTTTAAATAAAAAAGAGTACCGAGTAGGAGGGGCTTCAAATGTGGCGCTGAATACCGCTTCTTTAGGAGCTTACACTACTGTAATTTCAATAGTTGGACAAGACCAAGATGGCGATCAGTTAATTGAACTGATGAATCAAAATGGGATTAATACCAAGCATATTATCCGTTCTAGTGATCGAATTACCACAAATAAAATGCGTATCATGGGACGGAATCAACAAATGATGCGTTTGGATGCTGAAATGGTTGATGATATAAGCGAATCATTAGAAAATCAGTTGTTACAAGTTGTAAAACAATTTATTTTTCAGCAGAAACCTGCTATAGTAATTTTTGAAGATTACAATAAAGGTGTGTTAACCCAAAAAGTAATACAAGACATCACAAGCTATTGCAATGAGCATAAAATTTTTACTGCAGTAGATCCAAAGAAGAAAAATTTCCTTTCTTATAAAGACGTCACATTGTTTAAGCCTAATCTAAAAGAAGTAAAAGAAGGACTTAATATAGATGTAGTTAATACAAATCTGGATCGAATGCAGCATATTCATCAGATATTAAAACAGGTTTTAGGCCATACCATTTCTCTTATAACCATGTCTGAAAAAGGGGTGTTTTACCAACAAGAACAAACCGCTGCAATCATTCCTACCCATATCAGAAATATTTCGGATGTAAGTGGTGCTGGAGACACGGTCATTGCTGTTGCTTCATTGGTTTATGCAGCTACTCAAAATATTCATTTAGCAGCCGAAATGGCTAATATTGCTGGTGGATTGGTTTGTGAAGAAGTGGGTACTGTTGCAATTAATCCATCTCATTTGTTAGCTGAATGTAAGGCATTGTTAACCCACAATTAGTGATTCGTTATAAAATAGTATCGAATCTTTAATACTATCTAATGTCTGTAGCTATAATTTAAAATCTTTTTGCCTCCTTAATTTTTACTTTCGTGTGTAAATAAAATACAATGGCTAATTTTTCTATAGTAGTTCACGGAGGTGCGGGCACCATCTTAAAAGAAGATATGACTCTCTCTTTGGAGCAAGCTTACTCAGAAGTTTTGCAAGATGCATTAAATACTAGTTATGCAGTTTTAGAAAAAGGCGGTACTGCGGTAAATGCTGTTAAAGCGGCCATCATTGTTTTAGAGGATAATGTACTTTTTAATGCAGGCAGAGGTTCGGTTTTTACCAAAAAAGGTGTTCAAGAAATGGATGCCGCTATCATGGATGGTTCTAATTTAGCTGCTGGTGCAGTATGTGGTGTTAGAAATGTTCGCAATCCAATTGAGTTGGCAACTGAAGTGATGCTTCATAGTAATCATGTTTTTTTAAGTGGCAAGGGGGCGAATGATTTTGCAATCAAGCAAGGAGTGAAATTAGAATCGGATGAATACTTTTTCTCTCAGTTTAGGTACAATCAATGGAAAGCTATTCGCGATTCTGATAATTATTCATTAGATCATACCAATCATCAATTAGAAGAGTTGATGCGAGATAAAAAATTTGGAACAGTGGGTGCAGTTGCATTAGACGGGATGGGTAATATAGCCGCTGCAACATCTACTGGCGGGATGACTAATAAAAAATATGGACGAATTGGAGACAGCCCTTTAATTGGTGCAGGAACTTATGCTAACAATAACACCTGTGCAATAAGTTGTACGGGTCATGGTGAAATGTTTATTCGATCTGTTGCTTCTTATGATGTAAGTTGTTTAATGGAATACAAAGGATATTCTTTAGAAGAAGCGATGAATATAGTGGTTCACGATAAATTAATGGCTATTCAAGGGGAAGGGGGGATGATTGGAGTTGACGCAAATGGGAATACAGCAATGGTCTTTAATAGCGCAGGAATGTACCGTGGCGTAAAAACCAGTAATGGCCTAGATAAAGTAGCTATTTATAAATAACTTACAACTGTGCAAAAAATAGCAATCATTACAGCAGGAGGGTCGGGTACTAGAATGGGAAGTAGTATCCCAAAACAGTTTTTACTGTTGAACCAAAAACCATTGCTATATTATACACTCTCTGCTTTTGTTGAAGCTTTCCATGATATTCAATTTGTTTTGGTAGTCCCTCAAGATTACTGGTTAGCTGCTGAGCAATTGATTAAAGACATGAATCTTGAGAATCAAACCAAAATAGTGGTGGGTGGGGTAACCCGTTTTCATTCTGTTCAAAATGGTATCCGTACAATCACAACATCTGCAGTTGTATTTGTTCATGATGGAGTAAGGTGCTTGGTTTCTTCAGATTTAATTAAACGTTGCTACGATCAAACAATACAAATGGGGTCGGCTATTCCTGCTGTTGCTTCGGTTGATAGCATTAGAATCGTTGCCAATCAGACTCATGCAACTATTGACAGAGATCGAGTTAAAATTATACAAACTCCTCAAACTTTTTTATCCGCGCCATTAATTAAGGCTTTTGAACAAACCTATCATGCAAATTTTACAGATGAAGCAACTGTTATGGAAGCAGCTGGTGAAACAGTTCACTTAATAGAAGGAGAGTACAGTAATTTAAAAATTACCAGACCCAATGACCTTATAATTGCTAATACAATTATTTCGGATCGTTTAAGTCAGACTAAGTAATAAGTGATAAAGGGAATGGCAATTTATTATAATGCCATAAGTAATAAAATTCTTCGCTACATCCGAATCCTTCATAGAAATTTTTGACTCCAGGTATTGAAGAGCCTTCAAAATCTAGTATTAAGTTTTGTTCAGAAAACGATTGAATAACTTCATGAAATAATAAGTGATTAGATTCTGCTGCTCTGCCCTCAATACTTGTACTATTCATGATATTATATATCCTTTTATTGTCTCTTAAAAAAAGAGCAGTGGATAAAATTGTTCCCTCCTGATTTAAAACCGCTCGCGTAAAGCAATTGTGATTTGGAAGTAAAGTTTTATTGCAAAAAGCGATCATTTTTTGATAATGGGAATGATTTATATGCGGCGTTTTTTGACCATTAATTAACTCATAAAATTGAACTACTTGTTCTATTGAAATATGTTCTGTATAAATTAATCCTGCTTTATTCGCTTTTGTTACATTTTGTAAATGGTCTTTTCTAAACATTGATTTAATAGCATGAAAGGGTTGCCGAAGGTTTAATAGCAAATTAGTTTTTGCAGTAGCTCCAGTTATTTTTGCTTCCCAACTATTGCCAGTATTCAATAAAATACTTCCATATCTATATGTTGAGTAAATCCTTTTGATTATACTTTCGAGTTTTAAATTAATGGGTGCTCCAATAAAGCCAAGTTGTTGAATAAAGGGTGGGGTATAAGCGTATTTAAGTCCCGATTTTAATCTCCACGGTATAGGCATTATCGTCTCATAATCATTGATGATTATGGCATCCCATTGATCCGTTACTGCATCTAAATAATGGGTTTGTGCATATATTAATCCATTTGAAGAATCAGCAACCAACTCATTCCATTGCACTGCCTGTATATTTTTTGAAGGGATGATTTCAATTTTATAATTTATCATTTATTTCCCTTTTCCTGAAATTATGATTCTTAAAGTGTGCATCATGATTTTAAAATCGAGTAAAATTGATGCATTCTCAATATAGATTAAATCGTATTTCATTCGTTCAATCATTTCTTCTATACTCGAAGCATAGCCAAATTGAACCATCCCCCAAGAAGTTAATCCGGGTTTGGCTTTTAACAAGTATCGATAGTATGGTGTTTTATGCAATAAAAGGTCTATATAGTTTTTACGTTCTGGTCTTGGCCCAACCAAACTCATTTCTCCCTTTAAAATATTCCATAATTGTGGTAATTCATCTAATCTCCATTTGCGCATGAATTTACCCCATGGAGTTATTCTTGTATCATTATCACTAGAAAGAGCTGGTCCATTTTCTTCTGCATTCGTATACATGCTTCTGAATTTATAGATAGTAAAAGGGACTCCTCTAAAGCCTATTCTTTCTTGTTGATAGATAGCTCCACCCTTAGAACTTAGAATCGTTCTTATAGCTAAATAAACCATTACAGGACTTAGTAAGATTATTCCAATAAAAGATACAGAAATATCTATTAACCGTTTAACATGCTGTTCTTCAGGAGACATAGCTGCGGTCTGAATATCCATCAACATAGCTCCTAAAACATTACTTGTTTTAACAGAACCTGCTAATATATCAATCGTGTCTGGAACTAATTTTATGTCAATTTCTTTTTCAGTTAAAGCACTAACTATTTCTTCAATGATTTGTTTATCTTTTTTGTCAATGGAGATAATTACTCTTTCAATTAAATGATCTTCAACAATTTTTTTTATTTGCAGGCTTGTTCCTAAATAAGGAATCCATTTTGTAAGCCCATTTCTCAAATCATCTTCATCAACTGATACAAAGCCAACTGTTTTAAATCCTAAGTACTTGAAATTTCTATTTAGTGATTCAAAAACTTTTGTTGCATTGGCATTATTTCCTACAATTAAAGTTCTAAAATATACATCACCTCTCTTTAGTGTTTTTTTGGTTTGAAATAGCAATAAAGTTCTAGCACTTGCAATCAAAAAAAACTGTAAGATAAAGTATACGAAAAATTGATTCGCATGAAAAATATGGCTGAAGCGTGGGAAAAAGTACAGTAATAAAATGCCTAATAGCGAATGTAGTAATGTTGCAGTTAACTCACTAAGCCTAGACTTATCATACAATGATCTATTGTAGCTACCTGTAATAAAGTAAAAAAAAATCCAAAATAAAGGAACCAAACAAAAGTTTAAGACAATTTCAATTTCTTGGATGGAAATATTTAATATATCTATCGTTAAAGCATTTTGTACAGGATAAACTAAATAAAATAGGATGAGTGCAACTAAAGAAAAAATAAAATCGCTTACGATGTATAAATTAATATTTCTTTTTCTATGTTGCATATTGATTTGAGTGTTAGTTAAACCAATATACTGGTATTGTTAATTTTATCTAATATTTGATGTGCTACTTCCATGGCAAGATAGCCATCTATTTCACTCACTTGTGTTGGCTTATTATTGATAATAGCATCTACAAAAGACATTAATTCTAGTTTGATTGCATTCACAGGCTCAATGGTAGGGGTTGCTATAGCAATTGTTTTTTTTCCATTTGCTGTTTCTATATCAAATGAAAATACATTTTTATCTTCTGGTTGTTTTAGTTTGATAATTTCCGTTTTCTTCTCTAAAAAATCAATTCCTATGTAAGCATCTTTTTGAAAAAGTCTGATTTTACGCATTTTTTTCATGCTAATTCTACTACTGGTTAAATTTGCTACACAACCATTGTTAAACTCGATTCTAACATTTGCAATATCAGGCGTTTCTGTCATGACTGCAACACCACTAGCTGCAATACTTTTTACATCACTTTTTACTAGGCTTAGAATAATATCAATATCATGAATCATTAAGTCTAAAATCACACTTACTTCAGTTCCTCTAGGATTAAATTGTGCTAATCGATGTACCTCAATAAACATTGGATTTAAATTGAGGTCTTTAACGGCTAAATAAGCCGGGTTAAATCTTTCTACATGCCCAACCTGAAGTTTTATATTTGCTTCTCGAACCATATTCACCAAATCTTTTCCTTCTTGAAGTGTGTGGGTAATTGGTTTTTCTACAAATACATGTTTGCCTTTCCTAATTGCTTTCATGCATATTTCGTAATGTTGATTGGTTGGAGTGATTACATCGATTATATCACAGGCATCCATCAACTTATCTTCGTCCATGTATCGTTTAAGACGGTATTGTTCTATTACCTCTTTTGCGTTATCATTGTTGGGATCAAAAAAGCCCACCAACTTAACGCCTTCAATTTCTTTCCAGTTATTTAGGTGAAATTTACCTAAATGACCCACTCCAAAAACACCTACTTTAAGCATAACGTTTTGTATCTATTAATGGGTAAATATAAATAATTCAACAGCCATTCTGCAAATAATCAATCGAATAGCTCAAAATTGCTCACAGAAGTTAATGATGCTTCTGATAATAAGGTTGCCGAACAAGCTGCAGCATGGGGCATTTCATATTTAAAGTAAAATTTACAGGTATGAATTTTACCCTCATAAAAGGTTTTTTTATTGGTAGGAATCCCCTCCAGCGCAAGTTGTTTAGATGCTTTCAAAGCCATTTTTAGCCATTGCCATCCAATTACAGTATAGCTCATCATTTCAAGAAAAACAGTTGCGTCGGCCAGGTATTTTTCCATATTGCCTTCCAGTGCATATTGGCTAACGTGTTTTAATACCCATGTTATTCTAGATAGCTCATTATTCATTGTTTCTGTTTCAGCATTTAATTCTTTAAATGAACTAGCTGCATCAATTGTTATTTTTATTTCTTCTATTAGTAGTTGTAGCGCTTTACCATTTTCCATAACTACTTTTCGCCCTAATAAATCTATTGCTTGAATGCCTGTTGTGCCTTCATACAACGACATGATTTTTAAATCTCTATAATGTTGCTGAACAGGAAAATCAGTCGTAAAGCCATAACCTCCTAAAGTTTGTATGGCTAATGCTGCTGCTCTACTGCCTTGTTCTGATGGATATGACTTGACAATTGGAGTTAAAATCTCTAAAAGCAGTAAATATTTTGTTCGATCTTCTTTATTACAAGCATGTGTTAAATCATATAATTTATTGCATTCAACACCCAATGAGATAGCGCCTTCCGCAATGGCTTTTTGGGTTAATAACATTCTTTGTATGTCTGCATGATGAATAATGTTAACAGGAGGTTTGGTTGGGTCTTTTTCACTTGGCATTCTTCCTTGTGGTCTTTCTTTACAGTATTGAAGTGATGATTGAAACGCAGCCATAGCAACGGATGCAGCACATAGACCTACGCTTATACGTGCTCCATTCATCATTTGAAACATATAGCTCAATCCTTTATGTGGTTCACCTACTAAATAGCCAATACAATTATTATTGTCTCCAAAAGATAAGTGTGTGGTGGCATAACCCCTTTGTCCCATTTTTTGAAAATCACCCGCACAATAAACATCATTGTATTCTAGGAGTCCTTCTTTTGTTGGCCTAAATTTAGGAATGATAAAAAGTGAGATTCCTTTAACGCCTGCTGGTGCTCCTTCAATTCTTGCTAATGTAAGATGGATAAAATTGCTACAAGCTTGGTGTTGTCCTCCTGATATAAATATTTTTTGACCTTTAATCAACCATTCATTGTTGTTAAGTGGTTTGGCTGTGGTACTAATATCGGTTAAAGAGCTTCCAGCCTGAGGTTCTGTAAGGGCCATTGTGCCTTGCCATTCACCTGAGTAAATTTTCGGGACAAATTTTTCAAGTTGCTCAATTGTTCCAAAACTGGTAATCAAACCCGCAGCACCTGCCGATAGGCCAAGATAACCTTGAACACCATTATTAGCTGCCTGAAATAAGTGATGCGCTGTTCCAAAAATCATTTCGGGTAGTTGCATTCCACCGTGTTCAAATAATGCACTACCGCCAATCCAACCTTGTTCAGCAGCAGTAGCTATGATTTTTTGGAGTGCTGGATGTGTATCTACATTGCCTTTGCCATCATATTTCGCTGGAGTTTCATCCATTTCTTTAAAATATGGCGCCATCTCTTGATCAGCTAATAATTTAGCAGATTCTATCATCATCCATGCTTGTTCTTCGTTTAGATGTGCAAATCGTTCATATTTAAATAAACTGTTGATGGGATGCACTTCAAATAAAAGGAATTTCAATAATTCCATATTGGTATATTTCGCCATTTTAACTTAATTTATAACACTAATAATTTCTGCAACATAAGCAGGTTTTTCAACACCTTTAATTTCTATGATGCAGTGTATAAATAATTTTACAGAGCCAGTTGATAATTTTTCAATATTATGTAAAGTTGCAGTCAATCTGATTTGATCATTTACTCGAACTGGGCAAACGAATCTTACTTTATTAAAACCATAATTATAGTATGATTTTACTTTTTTTAATTCGAATAGTTCAGTTAATAAGTGTGATACTAAAGACATCGTAAGATAACCATGAGCAAGTGTTCTTCCATCAGGAAGGAACTGTGCTGCTTTTGCTTCATCAACATGTACCCATTGGAAATCTTGAGTTGTAGCTGCAAAATCATTAATCATTTTTTGTGTAATGGTTATCCAGTTTCCTGGCCCAACAGATTTCCCAATATGATTTTCAATTGCTTCTTTGCCGTAGATGATTAGTCTATTTTCATGCTCTTGAATATCCGATGAATTGGTATTTGTTTGAAGTGAATTAGTAAACTTTTCTGCTTTTATTTGAATCACTGCTTTCCCTTTTATCTTTCTATGAATCATATCGGAAATAGCTGATGGGGCTTCTTCAAGTGTGTATAATTGATCAATATGTTGCGATAATTTTCCAGCAATCATCCACTCAATTATTTTTACAAAATTAAGCTTGTTGGCATTGGGTTCTTTTTCAGCAAAAGCGCCCCAGAATACTCCTTGTATATTGCAGCCCTTTAATAAAGGAATATTAAAAGGTATTTGTGGTATTTCTCCAGAAGCAAAACCAATAATTAAGTACTGACCATTCCATGCTATAGACTTAAGCGCTTCCACTGCTAAGTTTCCACCAATGGGGTCATATATTATATCTACTCCTTTGTCATGGGTAATTTCTTTAATCCTAGTTTTTAAATTCTCGCTGGTATAATTGATTAGTTCGTCTGCCCCTAAAGATTGGCAATAGGTTAGCTTTTCAACAGACGATGCAGCTGCAATCACTTTAGCCCCCATTAATTTAGCCAATTGAATTGCTGCAGAACCTACGCCTCCACTAGCCCCCAACACCAGCACTGTTTGGCTCTCTCGCAATGCTGCTTTATTTTTTAACGCGTAATAGGCAGTACCAAAACTATACATACAAATGGATGCATCCAGTAAGTTTATCTTGTCTGGGATTACAAAAACTGAATTGGCTTTAATAATAATTTGCTCTGCCATCCCTCCCCAACCACAAAATGCCATCACACGATCGCCTACTTTACAATGATTTACCGCGGGACCTACTGCCGTAACAATACCTGCAATTTCTCCACCAGGCGAAAATGGCAGTGGGGGTTTAAACTGGTACTTATTTTGAATAATTAAAGTGTCTGGGAAATTTACTCCACAGTAGTGAACATCAATTGCAACCTGATCCATTTCAATTTCTGGCAAACTGATTTCAGCAAATTGAAGTAGGTCTGGCCCGCCGTATTGGGTACAAATAATTGCTTTCATATGGATGGTTAAATTACAACCATTCAGTCATTTTAAAGCCCAATCATTCTTTTTAATCTTTTAAAGGTTCCTTTAAGTAAACCACCGTCAATTTGAATACGTCTATCTGTGGTCCAAACAAGGGCATTGATATTGGTTATATAAAATAGTTTCCCATATCCTTTCTTCCTTAGTTTTAACGCGAGCCATCCGTCTTCGTTGGTTCCTAGGGGGGTGATAAATCCTTCCACACTAAGGCCTAGCTCTCTTCTAAAACCTTAATTAAAGCCCTAAGTATTCATTGCTTCATCCCTAAATAATTAATTCATCCACCGCATTAAATCGGCAAAATATTCATAAAAATAAGTGAACCTGCCAGTGTTTCCGATTGGGGTGAACGAAAATCTTCCATAAACAGAGCAGACTTTTTCATTTTCTGTTAACAGTTTTACCATTTCTTCCATCCAATCTTTAGGATAAATGGTATCTGCATCTGCATTTAAAATATACTTTCCTTTTGCAACCGCTAACCCCGCGTTTCCTGCATTGGTAATGCCTTGATTTAGTTCTTTGATACAGGGGATGCCAGCCGCAATAACCATTTCCTCTGTTTTGTCTTTTGACCTAACCGAGTGCCGCTTGAGAAGCGACCTAAAATAGTCAGCAAACGAATTAGGCCAGGTGATATTGGAGTTGATTTTATGATGGTTAAGAACCATAAAGGCGCATTATTAGTGATGACCGATAGAGCTACTTTGCATACCAGTCTTCATAAGCTGAGCAAGCTGTCTATCCTATGCATACGGTTACTTTTGATAATGACCTGGGATTTGCCAATCACACAGAAGTTGCCGAAGCATTAAATATGGACACTTATTTCACTAGACCTTATACAAGTCAAGATAAAGGAACGGTTGAAAATAGAATCGGACAGATCAGAAGATTCTTCCCTAAAAAGACTGACCTTAGTTTAATAACGGATGCTCAAGTAAAACGTGTTGAACAATTATTGAATGAAAGACCAGTTAGAAAATATCTTTAATAATAATTAGTTTGCTATGGATATTCAATACATCATAGAATTGCTTTGGATTTTTTTTCAAATAGCAGTTGGTTATAATTTGATTCTACCTTTTTTATTGTTGGTGATCTATGCCATATTTAGCGGTAAAAAAAAGCAACAGCCTTCTAATACTGAAGAAGCAGATTATGCAATTATTGTTACTGCATATGAGCAAACTACTTTAATTCCTTCTGTAATAAAATTATTATTACAGTTAAAGTATAGCAACTTTCTAATTTATATTGTTGCAGATAAATGCGATGTTTCCGAACTAAAGTTTGAGGACCAGAGAGTTATTGTATTAAGACCTGAAGAAGTCTTGTCAAGTAATACTCGTTCACATTTTTATGCTATTCAACGGTTTAAGCGGCCCCATGAAAGATTAATGATTATTGATAGTGACAACTTAGTAGATCCAAATTATCTAAACACACTCAATGAATATTTTGATTATGGCGCAAGGAATATTTATTATCATTTTTATGATGGTAAACTTCTTTTCGGTCTGATTTTGCTTAGACCTCCATTATTTATTTTTTTGCTGATAGGTCTATTTTATATGCTACTTAATGTAATTATTAATCCTTTTATAGCATTCATTTGGTTGCTTGGCTTTGTGATATTTGTTTTGGGATTTTTGATGGCGTTGGCCATCAATAAAACGGATGCTCGTATTTATCAATCACTTTGGGGTATACCCAAATTTGTTTTTTATCAAGTACTTTCTCTCTTAAAATTGCCTAATGCCAATAAACACTCTGTGGCTACCAAGCATTTTCATACAGATAAAAAGGCTAAATAAAGTATGACAAAATGATACAAAAGCTTAAAAGTATTATTCAGTTACTCATTCAAAAAATATTGGGGTACACCAATTATCTATTTATATTTAGTATCTATAGAATTTGGCGGTATCGATTGTTAAAAGACGATATTGATTTTAATTATTTTATTGAACTAACCCAATCAAACAGGCCTTCTACTATTATCGATATTGGAGCCAATGTTGGTTATACAGGCGTAATTTTTGCCAAGTCTTTGCCTAACTATCAGATTATTTGTTACGAACCAGTTTCATTATTAACTAATAATATTCTCAAGGTTGTTTCTTTTTTTAATGTTCAAAATATTAGTATTAAGCATTTGGCTTTGGGGAATACCAATCAAATAGTACCTATTAAAACCCCCATTATACAGGGAGTTAAAAAACAAGGCTTAAGTTATATTGATGTATCAGTAGAACGAACAGATGAAAATCATCTACGGCAATTTTTGGTTGAGCAGGTACAAATGGTCAGTTTGGATTCAGATTTGTTTATTAACGAATTATTACCAATTGCTGGTATTAAAGTGGATGTAGAAAATTTTGAGTTCTTTGTTTTACAGGGGGCGGTTCGTTTAATTAAGTTATATAAACCAATTGTTATGGCTGAATTATGGGATAATGATCGAAAATTTGCATGTATAGCTTTAATGAACGAGCTTGGTTATCAGACTAAAGTAATTATAAATAAAAAGTTGGAAACTTATACTTCTCAGCAATCTTTGAATTATTTTTTTATCCCTAAATACACAAAAAACTTTACGATAAGTAATCTGACTGATGAAAACAAAGCCATCCACTAAAAGACTTACAAAAGAAGAGCAGGAGGTTTATGACCAACAGAAACTAGCCTATTTGATTAGATGGGCTGCTTTAATTTTAGCTGGAGTAAGTGTTATTACTTCTTCATTAAACTATTGTTTTTATGATGGAAGAATCCTTTTAAATACCTATTGGCAAAAAGGAAAAGGAAAAAGGCTTTCTTACTATAATGCATGATTTCTTTATTATCAATAAAATGCGTGGCCCATTAGGCCTAGTTTTTTTATTGTTGCAGCAATTTTCTTTTCCATACTTGTTTTTAAGTTTGGAATGGTTCCTGGGTTCTGTTTGTATTGATGATGATAGGTATTCCACTGGTTTTCGCAAATATCTTTTATCCTGAATTTGGCGTACTTACTTTTTTATTTTCTGCGTATTTAATTATGTATATAGGCAGAATGATTATTATTGATTTTCCACTAGGGACATTAATGGATAGGATGGAGGCATTGTTGATTCTAGGAGTTTTTATGCAACAAAAATTAAAATCTAATTGGACATTTTTTAAAGGGCCAATCAGCATTGTGATTCTTGTATGGTTATTGTTCAACTTTATTCAAGTTATCAATCCTACTGCAGAGTCTAAGATGGCTTGGGTTTATACTGTAAGATTCTTAGCTGTAATTATGCTTGCTTTCTGTTTACTCACAGGTTGTTTCTCTAACTCTTCTAAAAGTTCAGCAAATACTCGTTCTATTTTTAATACCTGACTGTTGTCTGTAGCCATTTGACCTTTAATTTCACTTTCTCCCCTAATTTAGATAATTTACATTACTAATTACTTGATTAAATAAATGAAACGAGTTTCAATCGTAACAGTCAATTTTAACCACAGTCATGTAACAGACGAATTAGATTGGGCCGATTGTATACGGAGAAATGAATTTGCAATTTGGGTTATTATGAAAGCGACTATCTATCAGAAAGAATCTGTTTCGGTAGGTAAAAAAAGTTCCTTTAACGAATATTACCAACGGAATTAATAGTAAGTATCTAGGTTTTAAACCTTAAATATTTTTATGGAATTATTTTTTTGGATTTGTATTGCAGTTATTTTGTACACTTATTTAGGATATGGATTGGTCTTGTATATTATCTTAAAAATTAAGGGAATATTCTTTGGTAAAAAAAAACCTATTCCAATTGGGTACTCACCAACGGTGACAGTTGTGGTAGCTGCTTATAATGAAGCCTATTGTATTGAAGAAAAAATCAACAATACACTTGCATTAAATTATCCAAAAGAAAAAATCAATTTTATTTTTATTACGGATGGCTCAACAGATGATACTCCTAAGATTGTAGCAAATTATCCTGTTATTTTAGGGATGCATGAGCCTGGCAGAAGCGGAAAGATTGCAGCAGTTCATCGTGCAATGTCTAAAGTGCAAACTGAAATAGTCGTTTTTACAGATGCCAATACAATGCTCAATGCTGATGCTATTTTGTTGATGTGCAGACATTATCAAGATCAAAAAGTAGGCGCTATTGCAGGTGAAAAAAGGGTTCAGATTACAGAGACTTCAGATGCTACAGTTGGTGAAGGATTTTATTGGAAATATGAATCAAAATTAAAGAAATGGGATTCTGAATTATATTCGGTGGTTGGTGCAGCCGGAGAATTATTTAGCATTAGAACTGCATTATATGAACCAGTTGCTCCTGATACTATTCTTGACGATTTTATGATATCTATGCATATAGCATTGAAGGGATATAAAATCATTTATGAGCCAGAAGCCTATGCTTCTGAATTAGCTTCGGCTAATATTGGAGAGGAGCTAAAAAGAAAGATTAGAATTGCAGCAGGAGGAGTACAATCTACTATTCGCTTAAAGTCTTTATTGTTACCATTCAAACAGCCCATATTGAGTTTTGAATTCATTAGTCATCGCATTCTGAGATGGGTGGTAAGCCCTTATATGATGATTATCGCATTTATTATCAATATATGGTTTGTTAGTGAAAATGGACTAAATAATATATATGGACTGATGTTCTTGGGGCAATTATTTTTTTATGCTGCGGCTTTGATGGGCTGGATTATGGAACAGCGTCAACTAAAGGTTAAAATTTTCTTCATCCCGTATTATTTTTGTCTAATGAACTATGCTGTAATCGCAGGTTTTATCAGATATTTTTCTACCAAGCAATCTGTTTTATGGGAAAAAGCAAAACGAAAGTAGTGTTTGTTAATTTTTTTGAAGTAACTCAAGGTATACATTTTATTTGCTGATAAATTACCTGATACAAAAGTGATTATATTATCTTCAACAATTGATCCTGAAGATTTCTCTAGAGCTAAAAAATTTCCAGTAGTTGCACGGTTCGTCAGTAAGCCACTTAGTGTAGAAAACTTGGCTGAATTAAAGGATAATGAGTACGTGCAGAAGTTTTTCTAATTTACTTCTGTAAAACTACTCAAGTAGTTTCTTGGATTAATCCTTTTTTGAAATCCAGTCTTTAATTTGATTAAAAACGCCGTCGCTTAGCGGAACGTTTGGCATACGTAGGTGGTTGCCAATCAATCTTTGTAGTGCCATAAACGCTTTAACACCAGCAGGATTATTCTCTACAAACATTAAATCGTACGCAAGCATTAGATTATTATTGATTTTTCTTGCAAGGGCATAATCATTATTTAAACATGCTCTAACCATGTTGCCAAATTCGAGTGGAAAAGCATTCGCTGCAACGCTGATAACACCTTCCATTCCACAAGCCATTTGAGGTAAAGCTAGTGCGTCATCTCCGCTCAACACTAAAAAATTAGCTGGTCGGTCTTTTAAAATTTGCATACACTGTTGCATGTCTCCACTTGCTTCTTTAATCCCAATGATATTAGGAATTTCATTAGCAATCCTAAGTGTAGTTGATGCACTCATATTGCGTCCTGTTCTGCCTGGAACATTATATAATATAATGGGAAGAGGAGAAGCTGCAGCTACCATTTTGTAATGCTGAAAAATACCCTCTTGTGAAGGTTTGTTATAGTATGGAGAAGCGCTCAAAATTGCTGCTGCCTTTGCTAAAGGAAAATTACCTAAATCTTGAATTAAATCTGCAGTGTCATTGCCTCCAATACCTACTACCACAGGTATTTTGCCATTTATTTTTTCATAGGTAAATTCTAGGATAGCAATTTTTTCTTCATTGCTTAATACGGGGGTCTCACCTGTAGTTCCTAGCATGACCACATACTCCACTTTATTCGTGAGCATGCTGTCTAATACTTTACCTAATGCTTCAAAGTCTATTTGATTATTTGCAGTAAATGGTGTTATTACTGCCACTCCAGTACCTTTAAGTTGCTCTTGAATGTCCATATTAATTTTCGATAGTAGATTCTTCCCAGAATCCCATTTTGCAGTATTTATTTATTCTCTCATTTACTCTTTCAGTAGGGTCTTTTGCTTTAAATTCTGCAATGGCTTTTTGAATACAACCTTTTAGAATATCTGCAGCCTCTTGGTAATCCCAATGAGCGCCACCAAGTGGCTCATTAACAATCTCATCAACCAAACCGAATCCTTTCATGTCGTTAGCTGTTAATCTTAATTGTTCTGCAGCAATTTCTTTTTTATCCCAGCTTCTCCATAAAATAGAACTACAGCTTTCAGGAGAAATAACCGTATACCAAGTGTTTTCCATCATCAGGGTTTTATCTCCCACGCCAATTCCTAAAGCACCTCCACTAGCTCCTTCACCAATAATGACAACAATGACAGGAACTTTCAAACGAATCATTTCATAAATATTTCGGGCAATTGCTTCCCCTTGCCCTCTTTCTTCGGCTTCTAGGCCAGGAAATGCTCCAGGTGTATCAATTAATGCTACAACCGGCTTATTGAATTTTTCAGCCAATTTCATTAATCGCAGGGCTTTGCGATAACCTTCGGGATTGGCCATACCAAAATTTCTCATTTGACGCATTTTGGTGTTAACCCCTTTTTGTTGGCCAATTACCATTACCGTTTCACCATCTAACTGAGCAAAACCACCCACCATTGCTTTGTCGTCTTTTACATTTCGGTCTCCATGTAATTCAATAAAATTGGTAAACATCTTATCGATGTATTTTAATGTATAAGGCCTGTCTGGGTGACGGCTAAGCTGAACCCTCTGCCATGGCGTTAGGTTGAGGGTAATGTCCTTCCTTTTTTCAAGTATAGACTCTTCTAATTGTAATAAAGTATTGGTGTAATCTATTTTAGGATTTTTCTCTGCTAATTTTTTTGTCGCATCAATTTGTTCATATAACTCTTTGATGGGGGTTTCAAAATCAAGAAATTGTCTATTGGGGTATTGAGGCATATCATATGATTTGACCGTAAAAATAGGCATTGCTTTTTTTTTTGAAAAGATTTGTTTGAAAAAGTGATTTCCCCTTATCTTTGCAATCCCAAAAACGACATAACCTGTCGAATGAGGAACGGATCGGTAGTTCAGTTGGTTAGAATGCCGCCCTGTCACGGCGGAGGTCGCGGGTTCGAGTCCCGTCCGGTCCGCAAATGCCACTTTCGAGTGGCATTTTGCATTTTAGTGCTTT
>JBBAJU010000022.1:1395-34450 GCA_040403845.1 Sediminibacterium sp. | reverse complement strand
CGAACAATGGTAATATTTCTGTCTGTAGGTTTAAATCATTAATGTTGTTCATTCGGTCACTCTTTGCATTGTTGGAATAATCATGTGAGTTGCGTACAACACTTTGATGTACGCTACTCAAAAAAGAAGCTCGAATATGAGCAAGCTGTCATTTAAGATATTTTGGTAATACAATTAATATTGTCGTTGCACATATACGGTTATACATTTCATTTAGTTGTTTAATAATACAACCATTATACTCATTCTATTTCTCCAAACTTATCACAGCACCGCCCCCTGACTCCCAGACAATAGATTGCTAGGGTCAGTAGAGTACTAACAGTAAAATGTGTTGTAATAAGTAATAACTTGGGGTACTGTGAATATAAGAAGAAAGGATGATATGACGAAAAAATTGAATTTTTTCTCCTCATCTAGTTTAAGAATTGCCAGCCTCGCAATCGAGGAATTGTCGTCGCAACGTAGTTGCTCCGACTTTCTGGTGGGGGGCTTAACAAAGCCCCGCGGTTGCTTCACAACCGCTGTCTTGTCGTTTCTTCCAGCTTACAAAAACAAGTTTTTGACGCTGTCAGAAACAACAAGCCCCAACATCTTGCAATGTCGGGGCTTTGTAGCGAGGATGGGAATTGAACCCATCACCTCAGGGTTATGAATCCTGCGCTCTAACCAACTGAGCTACCTCGCCGTCCTTTCGGGCTGCAAATATAGGGGGTTTCGCTAAAAAGAAAAAGCTAGTAGTTCAACAATTTGCCGATTCTTTCGGCTACTTTGTTTGCGGTGGGTAACATGGCCGACTCTAATACCACATTAATAGGAACTGCAGGTAGGTTTTTGGCGCCCATTACTTCTACTTTGGCGTCTAAGAAATGGTAGCAATCGTTAGATATTCTTAAGCTCAATGCTTCTGCAAATGAGTTATTCTGCTGTTCTTCGCTTAATACCAATACTTTTCCGTGGCGCTTTACTGCGTTGAAGATGGCGTCTTCGTCTAGTGGGAACAAGGTTCTTAAATCTACTATTTCTACTTGTCCTGGAAAACGCTCTGCTGCTGCTTTTGCCCAATACACACCCATTCCGTAGGTGATTACGCAGATGGTGTCGCCTTTTCTTACATGTTCCATTTCTGCGGTCATCACCGTATTGGCTTTGCCCAATGGTAATATATAATCCTTCGATGGTTCGGTGGTTCTTGCTGCGTCTGTTCCTGGTACTTTGCTCCAATACAATCCCTTATGCTCCAGCATGATCACTGGGTTGGGGTCTAAGAAGGCAGCTTTCATCAATCCCTTCATATCTGCTGCATTCGATGGATACACTACTTTGATTCCCTTGATGGTTAACAAAGTACTTTCGATGCTTCCGCTATGATAAGGTCCGCCGCCGCCGTATGCGCCTACGGGTACGCGCAATAACATTTGTACTGGGAACTTTCCGTTCGATAAATAGCATGACTTGGATACTTCGGTTACCAACTGATTAAATCCTGGATAGATATAATCGCCAAACTGCACTTCCACAATGGGTTTCATGCCCATGGCCGATAATCCTACTGTTGATCCGATAATATACGCTTCTTGTATGGCTGTATTGAATACGCGGTTGTCGCCATATTTTTCTGCCAATGTTGCAGCTTCTCTAAATACGCCTCCTAATCTTCCGCCCACATCTTGTCCGTACAAAATGGCTTCTTCGTGCTCCTCTAATATTTCGTCTATCGCATGCAATGCCGCGTCTACCATGAGTATGCGCTCTGCTCCCTTCGGTACTCTTTCTCCTTTCTCTTCTCTTACCGGTGTGGGCACAAATACATGCTCTTCTACCGATCTGATATCTGGTTCTGCTGCGGCTTGCGCTTTTTTAAAATCTTCTAATACCAAATCCAATGCATCTGCTTCTACCTGATTAATCTCCGAATCGGTAAAGCCTACGCCCGTTAACAATAATCTTAGTTTAGGGATGGGATCATACAAGCCGTGCTTTAATAGGTCTTCGCGGCTGCGGTAAAATTCTTTTCTTACGCCACTTGTATGGTGTCCTAATAATGGCACTTTTGCGTGTACCAATACTGGTCTGCGTTCATTTCTTGCATAGTTCACTGCCTGCTCCATGGTTTCGAAGCATCGCATAAAATCGCTGCCGTCTACTTGCATGCGCTTCAATCCCTTAAAACCACATGCATATTCATACGCATTCATGGTTCTGATTTCCTCTGCTGTTGCACTAATGCTCCACTGATTGTCTTGTACTAAATATACAATTGGCAATTGCTTTAATACGGCAAACTGTAATGCCTCACTCACTTCTCCTTCACTCATGCATCCATCACCTAATGAACATACTACCACTGGTGATTTTCCGTCGGCTGATTTTCTTAAGCGGTCTGGTAAATTCTTTTCTACATGCTGCACGCCTTGCGCCAATCCCGTGGTAGGTATGGCTTGCATGCCGGTTGCACTACTTTGGTGTATAATGGATGGTCTGGTTTCGTCTTTGCTGCTCGGATGGCAATAATAGGATCTTCCTCCCGAGAAAGGGTCGTCTTGCTTCGCCAATAATTGCAGCATGAGTTCGTAGGGAGTAAAGCCTACTGCCAGCATTAAGCTGTCGTCTCTATAATATGGGCTCACCCAGTCGCAGGGCTCTAATTGTAGACCTGTTGCCAATTGTATGGCTTCGTGTCCTCTGGAGGTGGAATGTACATATTTACAAACCGCTCTATTGGCGTCATAGGTTTCACTCATAGACTTTGCTGTCATCATGAGTTTATAGGCTTGTAATAATATGCTGGGTGTTAACATTACTTAATTTCGAGTTCAAATAATTTTTTTGTTTCCAGGTATCCTTCTAATTGATCGCCTACCACACACTCTCCTACACCGGCTGGTGTTCCAGTGTAGATCATATCTCCAATGTTTAACGAAAAATAGTGTGATATGTGCGAAACAATATGATCAAATGAAAAAATCATGTCTTTTGTATCGCCTAATTGAACTTGTTCTCCATTTTTATTTAATGAAAAATGGATGGGCTGGGTAAGCATTGCTTCGGTAAGCATTACCCAATCTGCTGCTATGGCTGAATTATCCCATGCTTTGGCTTTCTCCCATGGCAATCCTTTTTTCTTTAAGTTGGCCTGTATATCTCTTGCTGTAAAATCTATGCCTACCGTTATGGCATCATAATACTTGCTGGCTTGGTTTTCTGGTATATATTTTCCATTCTTCGAAATACGCAATACCAATTCTACTTCGTAATGCAATTCATTGGAAAATGGTGGATAATAAAACGGGGTATTGGGCTGCAATAGTGCAGACTTTGGCTTCATGAAAATAACCGGCTCCTCCGGTACGGCGTTGCCTAGTTCTTTTGCATGATCTGCATAATTACGGCCAACGCAAAATATTTTCATAGTTAAGCTTATTATGTTCCAACACTAATAACTATGGAAGACTGTATTTTATTATGTAAAGCTTAAATTATTTGCCATATTCATGGTTTTTTCTAACCCAATGGCTGCAAATGATTCAATTATGTTGCCACATTCCACTATTTTTTGGTTCACCATGCCCTGTTCTTCGGCTAACCATCTTCCTAAAACAAAGTCTACCTGCCTGCCTTTAGGAAAATTATTCCCTATCCCAAATCGTAGTTTGGGGTATTGGTCGGTGCCTAAGATGAGTTGGATGTCTTTTAGGCCATTATGCCCTGCATCGCTCCCCGATCCCCTTAGCCTTAACTTATTTAATGGCAATGCTAAGTCGTCTACGATGGTTAATGTTTGTGGGATTTCTATTTTTTCTTTGTCTAACCAGTACTTAAATGCCCGCCCGCTTAGGTTCATATAAGTGGTTGGCTTAATGCAGATAAAGGTTTTACCCTTCCATTTTACTTCGGCTATATCGGCCAGCCGATCATTTTTAAAAAATCCATTGTGCTTGCGTACAAATGCATCCAGCACTTCAAAACCTATATTGTGGCGGGTATGCTTGTACTCCTCCCCTATATTTCCTAAGCCAATGATTAAAAACTTGTTCATGTTTTGCAAAAGTAATGGCTGTTCGCTTCTATGCCAATTTCTAATTGCATATATAACTAGAAATGGGTATGTTTGACTAATTATTCATACCCTCCGCGTGATTCGTTTTTTAATTAATCTCTGGAACGCCACTGCGAATATTGGCGTGTCTCCTGAGTTGGATTTTTTAGAGAAGAAAAAATCTCTGGTTACCAATTTGGTAATCACACTTGGGTTGCCACTTTTCTTATATTTTTCAATGTTAGTAGGAGACGTTTTCATTTTAGTAACACAGTTTAGACAAAAATTTCACTTAGCGCGTTTTTTTATTGTTATTTCATCCACCATCATTTTTACTGCCCAAGGTTTATTGTTTCGTAATGGTAACGAGTTATTACTATTGATGAAGTGATCGTAGCCATTATTTATTATACTGAAAAGAAATTCATTTTTGCAATCACGGTGATTAATTTGCAACAACTTGCTTACTTGGAGTCAAAGCCAAATAAACGGCATTGTGACCAAACCTCAAGCGGTTAATGCGACCGCAATTATTCAAGAAGAAATTGATTTATTAAAGCAGCAATGGCAGAGTAAAGAATTGCAAATTGATTTTGAATCTTTTGATGAAATGATCTGGATTGATCCAGACCACTTTAAAGTAGTAATGCGCAATTTGCTATCTAACGCCATCAAATTCAGTAAAAAGAAACACTCCATTGCAATTAGCCACTCTATTCATAACAAAGAGCTTTCCACCTCTATTAGAGATACAGGAATGGGGATGCCCAAAGAGCAATTGGCTTTATTATTTACAGCTGAGGAAATCAAGTCTACCCCATGGTACCAATAAAGAACGTAGCACTGGTTTAGGCCTCAAACTGTGCAAAGAATTTCTCGATAAAAACAATGGCGAAATTTGGGCTATTAGCGAAGTTGACTTGGGTAGTACATTTTTTATTACCGTCCCTCTTTATCAATCTCAGGCATAAAAAAAGTCCCGACTGCAAGCAATCGGGACCGAACTATCATTAATTGGATAATTATTTCTTCTTCTCGTCTTTAGCAGCTGTTGCTTCTTCTTGCTTCAACTGACGAGTCATCACTACTGATGCAATTGGAATACGTGGTGAGTTCAAGATTTCAATATTTGGCGTCTTTACATCTTCAACACGAATATTTCCGTTCAACTCTAAGTTGGTAATATCTACTTCAATAGTAGAAGTTAAATCCTTAGGCAAAGCTTTAATTTTTAAAGACTTCATCTTAGTTACTAACTTACCTCCACCTTTAACACCAACTGAAGTACCAGTAAACCTTAAAGGTAATGTTGCAATTACTTTTTTGTTGTCTACTAACTCTAATAAGTCTACGTGGATTAAGCTGTCTGAAACTTTATCAAACTGTAGGTCTTTCAAAATACATTTGTATTTTTTTCCACCTACTGAAACTTCTGCCAATTGGAATTCACCAGTGTATACTAATGGCTTAAAAGCCTTAGCTGGAGCATAGAAATTAATCTCCTCCGCACCCCCGTAAATTACACCTGGCACGTTTTCTTGAGAGCGAATCTGGCGGGCGGCTTTTTTGCCATGTTCGGTCCTCAGAACACCTTCGATTGTAATTGTATTCATTTTTTAAATTTTTTGGACTGCAAAAGTAAGGAAAATCTTACTTATTACGGCCTTTTAACTGAGAATGAATGAAAAGACTGGTTATACTCTTGTTTTCATAGGCATTTCGGATGGCAATAGCGAACAAATCAGCCACTGAAATAGACTTGATTTTAGCCGATTCCTTCTTTAATGGAATGGTATCGCATACTACCAACTCTTCTAACACACTATTTTCGATGTTTTCGTAGGCATTTCCGCTTAATACAGGGTGGGTGATCAAGGCTCGTACACTTCTTGCACCTTTTTCTTTGAGCAAGCCCGCAGCCTTTGCTAGGGTTCCGCCTGTGTCGCAGATATCATCCACCAACACAATGTCTTTCCCTGTTACGTCTCCAATCACCACCATACTGGCTATTTCATTGGCTCTTTTGCGGTGTTTATCGCATATCACCATTTCTGCATTAAAATAGCTGGCTATTTCGCGTACGCGATTGGTACTGCCTACATCCGGTGCTGCAAATGCTAAATTCTCAAGCTTTAATTGCTCTATGTATGGGATAAAAATTGCTGAACTGTCTAAATGGTCTACTGGCACATCAAAGAACCCTTGTATTTGGGCTGCGTGTAGATCCATCGTAATGATTCTATCTGCGCCAGCTGCCTCTAATAATGTGGCAATCAGTTTAGCGCCAATGGCTACTCTGGGTTTGTCTTTACGGTCTTGGCGGGCAAATCCATAATATGGAATTACCGCAATTACTTTGTAGGCACTTGCTCGCTTGGCTGCATCAATCATCAACAATAATTCCATCAAGTTATCGGTAGGAGCATAAGTGCTTTGCACTAAAAAAACATAATCTCCGCGGATACTCTCTAGAAATACGGGTTGAAATTCTCCGTCGCTGAATTTTTGGATATTGATTTTACCAATGGTGGCTCCAAAACGTTGGGCTATTTTCTCGGCCAATTTTTGTGAACCTGTACCAGAAAAAATTTTAACAGAAGGATTCATATAATTGTGGGTAAGTCGCAAAGGTATTTAATTCAAAATGGTTTTTGTATTTTGATTTAACTAATGTTTATAATATGAGGAAATTTTCTATTAAGGATTGGGCGGTGGATGATCAACCGCGCAAGAAGCTGATGCAGAACGGTTCTTCGTCATTGTCTAATGCTGAATTACTCACCATTTTAATTAATTCTGGGAACGCTTTTTTAAGTGCCAATGATATTGCCAAGCATTTATTAAATGCGACCGAAAACAGTTTACATAAACTAGCCACTTTAAGTGTAAAAGAAATAGTGAACTTAAAAATAAAAGGGCTGGGCGAAGCAAAAGCCATTGCCATTGCGGCTTCCCTTGAACTCGGCATTCGAAGACAATCGGATACCATCCAAAGAAAACAAGTTAGTAGCAGTAAAGACGTCGCTTCTTATTTACAAGCCAGCATGCAATACTTGCAAAGAGAAGTTTTTGCAATTGTTCTCTTAAATAGGGCTAACCGAATCATCCACTTCGAAATTGTGAGCGAAGGCGGCATCACTGGCACTGTTGCCGACCCGCGCATCATTTTAAAACGTGCTTTAGAGTACAATGCCACAGGAATTATTCTATGTCATAACCATCCCAGCGGCAACCTTAAACCCAGCCAGGCAGACGAAATGTTGACTCGTAAAATAAAAAATGCCGCTGCTTTTTTAGATATTTTAGTGACGGATCATATTATTGTGAGTCATGAAGGGTATTTCAGTTTTGCGGATGAGGGGATGCTTTGAATGCGGATGCATTGTGCTTTTTTATTTGGATTTTTCATTACAATTCTTTTTTCGAGGTGAATGAAATTGGACCAGACTACAAAGTTCAAAAATGAATTATTGATTATTGTCGTTGTGTAATGTAAATTCAATTATTTAATACAATTCAAAAAGGACTAACTATTAATATTTTTTTTGAATTCCAATCAAGAATATATGCAATTGAAGGACTGTATTCAGGAGAAATAATTGAAATATTTAAAGACAATGGTATTTGGAAAACCCAATCAGTTTCCAATTTATATGATATCCCCAAACTGATTGCTGATCATAGCAACGAAAAGTTAATCGTAGGAAGTCAATATATTTTTAAGTTTGGAAAGGATTTAAAACCAATAGAAATTTTAAAGCCCCCTTTCTATTGGGGTATGTTGTATCCATCGTCCATTTTGATTGACAATGAAGACCTTTATCTTTCAATGAGACAAGGTGTATTAAAAATTAAAAAGTTTGACACTCACCCAACATACGAATGGTTCACACCAAAATAACATAGAGCAGCGTAAGCAATAAGCCCAACCAAGCAATAATTGATTTCACCAACGAAAAAATAATATGGTAAGGGGATGTTTGAAAAAAACACCGAGAGAACATTTTATAAATACCGTGAAGTAATTTTTGAGTGAGGCGAAAGCATTAATAAAAATTGAAACGGAAAATAGAAAGCGTTTCAAAAAAGTTGTGTAGTGAGCATTTCAGGATTGCTCAACGATGATTACCTAAATTGATGGGATTATAATTCAAGCAATACTGGGTAGCGAACGAAACAACTTTTTTGAAACAGTTACTATTTAAAACAAGATGTTATGCTTGCGCCGTAGGACCTCCAAAATTCATCGGAATTTCAATCTGCTCCAAATCTTGAATGGAACCATTTGCTTCTTCAAAACGAGCAATATTTTCTTCAAGGGCTTTCATAAAACGCTTGGCATGCATAGGCGTAAAAATAATACGAGACTTTACTTTGCTTTTAGGAGTACCAGGCATTACGTTTACAAAATCTATTACAAACTCTGCATTGCTATGGGTAATAATAGCGAGGTTGGCATAAGCACCTTCTGCTACTTCTTCTGAAATTTCTATATTCAACTGATTATTGGGTTGCTGTTCCATACTTGAATTTTGAGTGCCAAAAGTAGGGCTTAAAACCCTGATTTCCATAGTCAAAAAGAAAGGGGCCGTAAGAATACGGCCCCACATGAGAATAAAAACTGAGAATGAAAAACCAACTATTTGTCCCACCACATTTTAGCATCCTGAGAGTTGCTATTAAACAACGCTGCAGCTGCGGCATAATTGGTTGGGTTATACAAAGGTTCGTTTGGTCCGTAAGGAATTCTTCTAGGAATTGCTTTACCAGCACCTGGTGCAGGAGTTAATACAGGGAATCCTGTTCTTCTCCACTCAGACCATCCTTGTAAACCATCTGGATAGTGTGACAACCAACGCTGCTCACCAATTTTAGCATTGTCTGCTGTAGATCCATCTAAAGCTACAGTTGGTTGTGCCAAGTAGTTAGTGATGGCTCCTGCATTGGTAATACCCCATCTGTTCATTTCTGCAGTTATACCGCTGTTGTACATGGTGGTTGCATTTTCAGAAGTCCATCCCAATTTAGCAGCTTCCGCTCTTGCCAAAAACATTTGACCAGCAGAAATCAAGCTCAAAGGCATGGTTTGTGGAGTTCCTGTATAGCCTAGTAAGAAAGCGAAGCTAGGATTGGTAGTTTGCCATGCCAACGCATCAGCTCTGGTTAAACCATAAGGGAATCCCTTTGTGTTATTTCCATAAACATTAATACGCGGATCGCCCAATGCTGATAATTTATCTGTAATGGTTGAGCTTACTGCGTAGTCAAAACGCTGAGTCACTACATAATAAGCATATACCGGATTTTGATAGTTTCCACCAGGATATGAAATGGTAGCATTATCAGCATTTGCATCAATAACACCTGCTGCAACAGCTGCTGCAAATTCAGCTCTACCTAAAGTAGGATTAGCCTTAGACATTCGCAATGAAAGTGTTGCAATTAATGAATTAGCAAACTTTCTCCACTTAGTAGTATTTCCGGCATACATGATATCTCCTTGAACCGCTGCACCAGTTACAAACTGAGCATTAGCTGCTTTTAACTCAGCAATTAATGCTGGGTAAATGATCTCTTGCTTATCGTAAGGAATGGTTCCATTTCCTTTCAATGCTTGAGAATATGGAATATCACCATATGCATCAGTTAATACAGAGAAATAATACGCTTTTAAAATACGTGCAATAGCAATTTGATTCGCATTTGCACCAAACTCAGCAGCAGCTGCTGCTGTAGAAGGATCTGAATTGGTATTGATGATGTTTTGTAAATCGTACATCGCTCCTGCGTAGAAACCGTCCCAGTTAAGGGTTTGAGTTGCATAGCGAGAAATGTCGGTATACTGGGTTTCAGACATATACTGCGCGTATAATCCCGCAGATGTGTTGATACCATTTCCCCAAACGTTACCGCCTACTCCGGCAAGTACGTTGGTTAATAAGGCTGAAGTAATAGGAATGGTAGTTGCATTTGGATTTCGGTTGATGTCACCAAATTCGTTAATGCCCTTGCTACAACCTACCATTAGTGTGGCAAAAACCCCTAACGACAGCACAGCTTTTTTTATATTCATACTTTTCATGATAATTGTTTTAGGGTTTTAGAATGATACCTTAACGTTAAATCCAATTGTTCTTGCACCTGGCATTTGACCATCTTCCCCTTGTACTCCACTGATTTCAGATGGATCAAAGTTCTTAGAGTCTCTGAAGATGAAGAATAAGTTACGTGCAGTTAATGAAACTGAAGCACCTTGGATTGATTTACCAAACTTCCCTAGTTTGTTGGTTGGGATAGAATAGCCTAAGCTTAACTCACGCAATTTAGCAAATGACAATTTGTGAACGAAAGGTTCAGCAACTTGCTGATAGTAAAACTGGTGGAAATAATCATAAGCATCTACATAAACATCTACTGGAGTTCTTCCGTCTCTAGCATCAACACCTGTTACACGTACACCACCGCCTGCAGAAACTGCATCACGAATTGGATTTCCTTTATCGTTTAATCCAGCTGTGTTGTCTAACAATCCAGAGAAAGTTCCCCACTGCTCAGATAGAGAGAAGAAACGTCCACCAAATTGATAATCAAATGTTAAGCCTAAATTGAAGTTTTTGTAGCTGAAGAAGTTTTGTAAACCTCCAGTTAACTTAGGTACAACTGAGCCCCAATCTTTGGTTGCATCATTTTGATACCAACCTAATCCACCGCTGAATCCGTTTGTTGTAATCAATGGTTGACCATCTGCATTACGCTTGATACCACCACCTCTTAACATACCCCACTGCTGACCAACAAAGTGGAAAGCACGTGCAAAACGAGTTCCAAAAGAACCACCTGCTAAAGTAAAGCTGGTTAATCCTGGAGCCAACGCTCTTACTTTGTTGTCTAACAAGTAGGCTGCAGTTGTATTGATTGTCCAGTTAAAGTCTTTCTTCTTCATGATATCTACACCCAATTCCAATTCAAGACCTGAACGGCTAACCCATGCAGCATTGATGGTTTGAGAAGTAAATCCTGATACACCAGATACGGTTACACCTAGAGGCTCGTCTCTGTTGTTCTCATTATAGTAAGTAAGATTCATACGAACTTTATTCTTAGCAAAACGCAAATCTAAACCTGCTTCCCAAGTAGTTGTTAATGCACCACGAAGGTTTGCGTCAGGAGAACCATCAGGAGTAGACATTAAGAAGTTAGTACCCCATAATAATGGATTAACTGAATAGTTTAGGTTTAATGCATAAGGGTTTAAAGTCTTAGGCTTCTTACCCCATGATCCAAACACTTTACCAAAGTTTAACCAAGGCAATGCTGATTTGGTAAATTCAGAGAATACAAATGCACCTCCTACTGAAGGAGACAACAATGAATTATTTGAAGAAGGTAAAGTAGAGAACCAGTCGTTACGTACAGCATATGTTAAGCTTAAGAACTTCTTGTATTCTACATCACCAAATACAAACAATGAATTTGCTTGTTGGTCAGATCTTGAGTTAGAAATAGTAGGAACTGTTTTAGAGTTAGCAATGGCGTATAAACCAGGAACGTTTAATCCGTTATTGGTATTCATTGAAACTGCTCTGTTACGAATATTCAAACGGTTAGCTCCTACGTTTGCAGATACTACGAAATCTCCGAATGTATTATTGTAAGCTAAAATACCTTCAAAGTTCCACTCGTTATTAATTGTGTTGCTGGTTCCGTAAGAAGCCAATAAACCTGTTTGTCCTCCAGAAGACTGAAGAATATTTGGATCAATATTCTCTACGTTACCGTTGAACTGATCTTTACGGATACTACCCTTGAACTTTAAGTTTTTAGAAAACTTAACAGTCATATTGATGTCTCCATATAAACGATCACGACGTTGATTACGCTGAATATTTTCGAAATAAGAGTAAGGATTGTACCAGTAGTTACCCGCCCAAACACTGTTCTGTGGTGCAGCTGCATTCCAAGAACCTGGATTTCTACGGAAGTTCCATGAAGGAAGCGTTCCGATTGGTGTTTTAAGACCAGACAATTCTTTTAAGATATTAATGTCTAGATCTCTGTGGAACCATTGGCTAAAGTTACCAGATGAGTTGTTCGCGTATCCATCACTGAATTCACCGCTAATCAACTGATTGGTATAAGTTAAGTTTGCACCAATAGTGAAAATGCTCCCCAATTCCATAGAGAAATTTGCATTCAAAGTATTTCTTAAAGACTTTGTGTTAGGCAACATACCCTTGATATTCTGGTTAGTATAAGAAACCCTTAAACTTTGACCTGCGCCGTTGTTTTGAGAGAAACTCACGTTGGTATTAGCAGTAACACCTGTATTCCAGAAATCTTGAGCATTGTTTGGTTGTGGAGTAAAGCTGGCTGTTTTCCCGGATCTAGCATGACCTGGAATAAAAGCATACCAAGGAATGTACTCAGAACCATCAATTTTTGGTCCCCAAGAAGCATCATCGGTAAAATCGCGGTAACGCTTTCCGTTTAACGCTTGCCATTCTGCAGGCATAGTTGAGTTATAGTTAAAAGTTAACCAACCACCATCCCCACCACCATATTCATTTTGGTATCTAGGCATGAAAGCTGCTTTATCAAACATGGTTGACTGGTTTACTTCTACACCAATGCCCTTGCTTTTTCTACCTTTCTTAGTAGTAACAACAATTGCACCGTTACCCGCACGGCTACCAAATAATGCAGTAGCGTTTGCACCTTTTAAAACAGTAAGGTCTTCAATATCATCTGGGTTAATGTCGAATGAGTTGGTAATAGTACCATCTACTACATAGATAGCACCTTGGTCATTTAATGAACCACCACCTCTAATACGTAAGAAACCTTGATCGTTTAATTTAGCAGAAGATTGTCCTCTAAATTGTACACCCGCTACTTTACCCGCTAAAGCGTTGTTCAAGTTCGGCTGACGAATTACGTTCAATTGCTCTGAGTTAATTACTTGAGAACTGAAAGGAGTAGTTCTCTGAGATTTTTTAACACCAAATGCGCTCGTCACAAATACCTCTTCAAGCTCTCCAGCCAAAGTGATTATTTTAACATTTTGGTAGCCAGTTGTTGCTGCAAATTCAAATGGCGCATGGCCTACTGCAGTTACTACAACTAATGACCCTTGTTTCACTTTAAGGCTGAATTTACCCAGCTCATCGGCACGCGTGATGTTTTTTGTGCCTTTTTCCTGAACGGTTGCGTTTGGCACAGGACCCCGATCATCGGTCACTTGCCCCTGCACGAGGACTGTTTGAGCGTAGGTTGCTATTGTACACAACAACGCAAACGCTAACAGTGTCAGACTTTTTCTCATGTGTTAAGTTTTAGATTTACAAAAAATTGTTAAATTCTTTAACAATTACGCTAATATAGACCTTTTTTAAAACTTCTGTGTATAAAAATTCATTTTTTTTAAAATATCCTTGACTTTTTCCTTTTGAAGGTTAAATTTTACCATTCCCCCTTATTTTTGGTAATTTTGCAGCATGTTAGTATTAGATGGCAAGCTGGCTTCGGCAGCTGTAAAAGAAATTTTAAAGGCTGAAACAGCTGAATTAGTGATAAAAGGTAAGCCTGCTCCTCACCTTGCAGCTATTTTGGTAGGTAATAATGGAGCCAGTGAAACCTATGTAGCCAGTAAAGTTAAAAACTGTGAAGAAACTGGCTTTGAGTCAACGTTGATCCGCCTGCCAGACAATACCTCAGAATCTGCGCTATTGGAGACGATCCAATCCCTCAATAATAACCCTGCAATAGACGGAATTTTGGTTCAATTGCCTTTGCCCAAACATATTAGTGAAGAAAAAGTGATCGAAACCATTAATCCAAGAAAGGATGTAGACGGTTTTCATCCCAGCAATATTGGACGTCTGGTTCAAGGTTTACCCACTTTTATTCCAGCTACCCCTTATGGCATTTTATTGATGCTTGAACATTTTAACATTCCTACAAAGGGCAAACACGCGGTTGTCATTGGCAGAAGTAATATTGTGGGTCGTCCTATGAGCATTCTATTAAGTAGCAATATTCCTCAGGGTAACTGTACCGTAACCCTTTGCCATTCTCATACACCTAATTTAAAAGAGCTTTGCTTGCAGGCTGATATTGTTGTGGCTGCTTTGGGCAAACCTGAATTTATTTCTGCGGATATGATAAAAGAAGGGGCAGTTATTATAGACGTAGGTATTACGCGTGTGGAGGATGCTACTGCTAAAAAAGGTTTTAGAATTAAGGGAGATGTGCTGTACCATGAAGTGGCAGCCAAATCCAGTGCCATAACCCCCGTTCCTGGTGGCGTTGGTTTGATGACCATTGCTGGTTTACTAAAAAATACTTTGCAGGCCTATAAAAACAACAGAGGTTAATGAGTCGTGCTGCTGATACATCTATTGAATTACCTGTAATGGAGGCGTTTTATACGCTGCAGGGGGAAGGTGCTCACCAAGGTAGGGCTGCTTATTTTATTCGCTTAGGTGGTTGCAATGTGGGCTGTGTATGGTGTGATGTGAAAGATAGTTGGGATGTTACCAAACATCCTATCGTTACTATAGATGAAATTGTTGCTAAAGCCATTTCTTATCCTGGCAGATTGGCTGTTATAACAGGTGGAGAACCACTGATGCATCAGCTAGATGCATTAACGAATGCTTTACACGCTGCTGGTTTTGAAACCAATATTGAAACTTCTGGGTCTTCCCCTTTAAGTGGCCATTGGGATTGGATTTGTTTATCGCCTAAAAAGTTTAAAGCCCCTTTAGATGAAGTGATTGTTAAAGCACATGAATTAAAAGTTGTGGTGTTTAATAAACATGATTTTGAATGGGCCGAAAAATATGCTGCATTGGTAAATGCTGGTTGCAAATTATACCTTCAACCCGAGTGGGATAAAGCCGCCGAAATGACGCCGCTTATTCTAGACTATATTCAAGCAAACCCGCAGTGGAGGCTGAGTTTACAGGTTCATAAATATTTAAACATTCCCTAATTTTTGTTGGCATTTTGTTAATGCTTTGTCATGCATTTGTAAAAATGATTTTGTTGAATCGGGTTCTACAGTTTGATGACAATTAACTGCTTTTGCAAATGCAATTTTGCACCCACAAATCGTGGGTATGTATAAGTGGATTTTGTTGTTGATTTCACCAATTTTTATCACTACTTCATTTGCACAAGAAAAGGACACCCTTTCGGGGAATACTGCCATCACCGTTTTTACCGCTACTAAAACAGAACGTGCTTTATCAAATATTGCCGTCCCCGTTCAAATTATTGCCCAAAAAACCATTCTGCAAGCGGGGTCATTGCGTTTATCGGATATTTTAGCTGAGCAAACAGGGTTATTCATGACTACCGGATTTGGTACCGGAGTAAGTATGCAAGGTCTTAATCCAGATTATACCCTTATCCTTATTGATGGAGAGCCATTAATTGGGAGAACCAGTGGTGTCTTAGATTTAAAAAGAATCACAGTAGGTAATATCAAACAAATTGAAATTGTAAGAGGGCCTTCTTCTAGCTTATATGGTAGCGAAGCAATGGCTGGTGTAATTAATATTATCACCGACAAACCCAGAAAAAATAGTTTGGGTGTTAGCAGTCGTTACGGAAGTTTTAATACAGCAGACTTTAACATTAAAGGTTCCATTAGAACGAATCGAATCAATTACCAAGGATTTGGGAACTTTTATAGAACGGATGGTTTTAGTATTCGACCCAATAGCAGAGAAAGAAGTATTGCCCCTATTGAACGATTTACTCAACAACATAATATTGGTTACCGCTTTAGTGATCGGACCCAATTAAGTTTAAATATTCGCCACAACAGCGAACTAATTAAAAACAATATCACTGTAATTAATAATGGGAATTCTATTAACTCGGTAGGCGTAGAAAAAAACCAAGATCTAAACGCTACTATACAATTAACGCACAAAATTAATGAGCGTGTAAAAAACACTGCTCGATTATATGGCACTCAATTCAATTCTTCTCAAGAATTGATTTCTGACAATGGTGTTCCTTATTTAGATGCATTTAAACAACAGTTTGCTAGAATAGAAAACCAAACAGATATTACGGTTAATGAAAAACTAGAACTCAATGTTGGAGGTGGTTATATTCATGAAACAGCCAATAGTACTAGATACGATGATAGCAAGAGTATCAAAACAAATCGCATTGGTTATGCTTTTCTACAGTCGGAATGGAAAGCATCTAATAAACTAACTTTTGTAGGGGGGGCTCGTTATGATCATAACGAATTATTTGCTGCTGCCTTTAGTCCTAAACTGGCTTTACAATACAAAATAAATAATCGATTTTCGCTGAAAGCTAGTGTTGGTAGAGGTTTTAAAGCTCCCGACTTCAGGCAACTCTATTTAAATTTTACCAATACCGCTGCAGGTAGTTACAGTGTTTTTGGTACAGTTGAAGCGCAAAAAATCATTAACGAACTTAATAGACTTGGTCAAATCAGCAGCTTAGAACCAGCTTTTAATCAACTTAGTAATTTACAACCAGAATTTTCTACAGGATTTAATTTGGGTATTAGTTTTCAAAACGAACAATGGCAAATCACTACAAATCTTTTCAGAAACAATATTGAAAACTTGATTGACAGTAGACTAGTTGCCTACAAAACTGGCGGTGCGCAAATTTTCAGCTACCTCAATGTAAAGAACGCTTTCACTCAAGGTGTTGAAACAGATATAAAATTCCGCTATAATCAATACTGGTCTTTCTCTGCTGGATATCAATTCTTATTAACTGGGGATCAGTCTGAAATCAATGCCATTAACGATGGTAAAGTTTTTACCAGAGATCAAAATGGGTTTAGCAGAAGATTAAATAGAAGTGAATATGTTGGTTTACCCAATAGAAGTAAGCATATGGCTAATCTGAAAGTTCAATATGATCACCAATCATTTTTTGCCAATGCTAGGGCTGTTTATAGAAGTAAATGGGCTACCCTAGATACCGATGGAAATGGAATTTTTAATACCAATGATGCTTTTGCGCAAGGATTCCTACAATTAAATATGGCTACTGGTAAAAGCCTCAACAATGGTTTAAGTATTCAAACCGGGATTGATAATTTATTGAATTACACAGATGTAATCAATTTGCCCACTTTACCTGGTAGAATTTTTTACCTGACTTTATCCTATAATTTTTTAATTAAAAACCCTAAATAATGAACAAGATGAAAAAGATGATTTTTGTGTTAGGCATTGCAATTAGTTTAGTAGCATGTAGCAAAGAAGATACAGGTGGTTCCAATGCAGTTGTGGAAACCATTACCGTAAAGGATTTACCAGCTGATACTATTATCGGTATTACCCCTGGAGCGCCTCCTACTGGTGGATTTCCTTTTGGTGCAGGACGCTATACTTTTTACAGTTTAGAAACCAATAAAATTATTCCTGCTTCTGATAGTGCTAGTAACAAATGGGATCTGGCTTTTAGAGGAACTACCATTGCGACCAACAGTGGCAATAGTGGACCTGGTGCTGGTGGTGCATTTGTTTTTGTTGGTTTATTCAATGACCTAAAAACCATTCCTGCTGACTCTACTTTTAGAATAGACAATGCCCCAACTGCATTTGCGATTCCTGTAGGCAGCAATAGAGCTTGGTATGTTTATGATGGCATCAACCAATTACTTAACCCCATTCCTGGTCGTGTATTAGTTATTAGAACTGCTTCTGGAAAATATGCCAAAGTAGAAATCCTTAATTACTACAAAGGTGGCGTTACACCTGCTGCTACTGCTTCTGAAACAATCAAATTAAGGACTCAACGCTTTTACACTTTTAGGTTTAGTTATCAACCCAATGGAACTAAAACCTTTTAATTTTTACTCCGTTTTATGATCCAATAATCAACCCGGCAATTCGCCGGGTTTTTTGTGTGATATTTTTTACGAACTTGTTGCCGATGAAAAGAGTGGTTTTAATTTTATTCGTATTTGGATTTTACACCAGTTTGTTTGCTCAACAATACAATCCTGATAAGGTAAATCAGAAAGCTTTGGCTTTATACGATAAGGCCATTGGTTTATTAAAAGGGGATGAGTTAAGAAATGCTGTTCCTATTTTATTAGAGTGCATTCAAATTGATACCAATTTTGTGGATGGTTACCTTTCGCTTGCAGGTGTATTTGGCGAATTAAAACAATATAAACGTTCGATTCAATTTTATGAAATGGGTAGGTCAAAAGACCCTAACTATTTTTTGCCCTATTATTTACCTTACTCCATCAATTTAGCAGGTGACGGTAATTTTGAAGCTGCTTTAATTGCAGTGAATCGGTTTTTAGAAAACCCAAAACTGAACGACAAAAGCATCAGAAGCGCAGCATATAGAAAAAAGACTTACCAGTTTGCTTTAGACTACGCTTCAAAAAATAAAGAATTTTCTAATTATTATTTTGCTCCAGAAAATTTAGGAGATAGTGTTAACTCTGCTTTTTCAGAATACTACCCTTCTGTTACAGTAACCGATAGTTTATTGGTCTTTACCAGAAGAGGAAAATATATGCGAGAAGATTTTTTTTCGAGCAGTTTTGTTGCAAAACAGTTTTCTAAAGCGGTGCCCATTGGTGGAGATATTAATGAAGAACCACAAAAAGGTGCTATCACCGTTTCTCAAGATGGAGAATGGATGTTGTTTGCTGGTAGATTTGCAGAAAGGGATTACGACAATTTTGATTTATACATTGCATATGCAACCCCGCAAGGTTGGAGCGATCCAGAAAATTTAGGTCCAGCTATTAACACTGAATTTTGGGAAAGTGCTCCTACTTTAAGCCCCGATAAAAGAACCCTTTATTTTAGCAGCAGCAGACCTGGTGGTTACGGAGGAAGAGACTTGTATTTTAGCGAACGTTTACCCAATGGAAAATGGACCCCTGCCCAAAATATGGGACCGAAAATTAATACAGCAGGAGACGACCAAGCACCATTTATACATGCAGATAATCAAACCTTGTATTTTACTTCTGACGGTCACCCAGGTTATGGTGGTTCAGATTTATTTATTCTTAGAAAAAATAATGATGGACAATGGGGTATCCCTGAAAATTTGGGCTATCCAATTAATACCATTGAGAATGAGGGGAGCTTAGCTGTTTCTGCAGATGGGCTTACCGCGTATTATGCAAGTGATCGCGCAGAAGGTAAGGGAGAATTAGACTTATATCGTTTTTTGTTGCGCAACAATATCCGTCCTATCAGAACATTGTATTTGAAAGGAGTGGTGACAGATAAAAGCAATGGTAAAAAATTACCTTCTTCTGTTGAACTAATCAACAACGCCGATCAATCTGTTTTAATGAAAATTCAAACAGATGAAACTGGTCTGTATTTTATTACGCTACCAGTTGGAAGGGATTATACATTATCGGTGAACAGAAAAGGCTATTTGCCTTTCACGGAATTATATTCATTAGCCAATAAAGAAGCGGATAGTGTTTATGTAAAAAATATTGGACTACAACCTTTAGCAATAAATGCTTCTTTCACTTTTAAGAATATTGAATTCACCTCAAACGCTTCAATATTACCTGAAACAGCTGCCATTGAATTGAATAAATTAGTAGCCCTATTAAATGAAAACGGCACACTACAAGTTCAAATAAGTGGTCATACAGACAATACGGGAAATGAAGTAGAGAATAAAAAACTTTCTGCTAATCGGGCAATATCCATTGTTAACTTTCTAATTGAAAAAGGCATTTCCAAAAATCGTTTAACCTATAAAGGTTTTGGCAGTAGTCAGCCCATTGCTTCCAATGATACCCCTGAAGGAAGAGCTAGAAACAGAAGAACCTCCGTGGAAATAACCAAACTTTAGGTATTTATACAGCTTTAATGAAAACCTAAAAATCCGAGCTTTCATTAAACTAGGTTTTTATGCGCACAGAAGTATGGCACAATATTGCCTTTACGTTTATTCCATCAATGGGTCCTATAACTAGAAAAGCCTTAATTGACGAATTTAAAACAGCTAGTAATATTTTCGGGGCGTCCATTAAAGCGCTGATGAAAGTAAAAGGCGTTGGTGAAAAAGTTGCACATGAAATTGTTCAATGGAATAACCAAGATAAAGTAGATGCAGAATTTGCTTTTATTCAAAAGCACCAAATAAAGCCTTTATTTATTACCGACGAAGGCTACCCAAAAAAATTATTGGAGTGCCCAGACGCCCCGACACTATTGTATTACAAAGGAAACGCCGAATTGAATTGTGCTAAAATCCTCAGCATTGTAGGAACAAGAATGCCTACTCCTTATGGGTTATATATTATTGAAGAATGTATAAAAGCGCTCCCCAAAGATGTGCTCATTGTGAGTGGACTTGCTTTAGGAATTGATACCATTGCACATCAAACTTCATTGCAGTATGGGCTACCTACTGTGGGTGTTTTAGCACATGGATTAGATGAAATTTATCCTCCACCTAATAAGCCCTTGGCTAAAAAAATGATACAGCATGGGGGGCTATTAACAGAGTTTAATTGCAAGACCATTCCTGAGAAATATAATTTTCCTAAACGCAATCGGGTAGTTGCAGGAATGGCAGATGCTACATTGGTAGTAGAAACTGCTCTAGAAGGTGGGAGTATGATAAGTGCAGACTTTGCTTCTCAATACCATCGAGAAGTAATTGCTGTTCCTGGAAAAATTACTGATCAACGAAGCAGGGGTTGTTTAAAATTAATTCAGGAAAATAAAGCCTCCATTTTTACATCCCCCAATGAATTAATGAAACAACTGAATTGGATCAATGCAATGCCTACTTTGAGCGCTGCCCAAAAAGCAATGATTCGTTTAATGCAACAGCAAGAAATTTATTCAATAGATGAATTGTTAAGAATTAGTGGGCTGAGCATTGGTAGTTTGTATACCTTAATATTAGAGTTATCTACGCAACAAGTGATTCAAGAATTGCCGGGCGAATCGTTTACGCTGATGCCCGCTTATTATTCCATTTAATTAATAATAGGCACGCAATTAAAGAGAGAACAGCTGGTGTCAAAAATGTCCAAATAAAACGGCTTGCATCATTTTGATAAATCCACCCAGAAAACAATGCACCAGTTCCAATACCTACCTCTAATGCGATGTACATAGAGGCAATCGCTTTTCCTCTATTTTCTGGAGCACATAAATCTACTGTCCATGCGGTAATGACTGGGCTATTAATTCCCCAACTTAATCCATATAAAACAGCTCCTACTAACATCATGGTAACGGATCCTGAAAAAGATAAAATCACCATCGCCACAACTAACACTGCAGTGGATCCAATTAAGACGGGGACCCGTCCATAATTATCCGAAATTTTTCCGGCTACAAAACGAATAAATAAAGAAGCTACGGTAAAAAATGCAAAAAATATTCCCTTGTTGTGCAAGCCTAAATGCTCACTAAAATCAGGCGCAACAGTTAATACTGTTCCAATAGAAAAGCAAAGTAATAAAGTAACAATAGCGGGTCTTATAGCAGAGGCATCAAATATTTCTGTTCGATTAATTTTTAAATGAGCTGCTTTAAATCGGGTTGCATTGGGCAAGGTTTCTTTTACATTATACAGTATGATTACGGAACCCAATGCTAAAAAAGCCGACACATAAAACATGGTGTCATAACTATGATAATCTACTAAGTAACTTCCTAACATTGGCCCTGCTGATGCCCCTAATGTATAACCAATGGCTAAAGCCCCCATTGCTTCTCCTCTCCTAGATTCATGCACTACATCTGCGCCATAAGCTGCTGTGGCGGTGGGCTTAAATCCAGTTGAAAATCCATGTACAAATCGTAATAATAAAAACCCAGCTACCGATGTTAGCACCGGATACAATAAACTACATACTACACATACCAAAGAGCCAAATACCATCACAGGCACCCTTCCTATTGTATCGGTTAGTTTTCCGCTAAATGGCCTAGAAATGCCCGCCATTAAAGTAAATAAAGCAATAATCAACCCTTTGTATTCTGCTCCCCCAATCTTCGTTAAATAGCCAGGCAACTCTGGAATCATCATATTAAAACTGGCCGAAAAAAGAAAATTACTGACACAGAGTAAGCCAAATTGAAAAGTAAAAAAACGATGATTGGGGTTGATTGATTGAGGCTCCATGCTAACTGCTTACTGAAATAGCTGCGAAGTTAACAGAAATAATTTTGGTAGGAATTTAGCCCTTCTACTATCTTTGCACATGGCAACAAATCTCAAAAACGCTACCAGCCGTAGCAACTCAGCTAGATTATTTGGCGAAGGCCTTACATTTGACGATGTACTTTTAATGCCCGCCTATAGCGATATCTTACCTAGAGACGTAAATATCAGCTCGCATTTAACCAAAGATATTATCATCAATGTTCCCATACTTTCTGCCGCAATGGACACTGTTACAGAAGCCAATTTGGCCATTGCATTAGCAAGAGAAGGTGGCTTAGGCATTTTGCACAAAAACATGAGTATTGAAAGGCAAGCTGAGCAAGTACGAAAAGTAAAGCGCAGCGAAAGCGGAATGATTATTGACCCCATCACTTTGTTAGTAGATGCCACTATTGGTGATGCTTTGAAGCTCATGAGAGAAAATAAAATTGGAGGTATTCCTGTTGTAGACAATGGAGGAAAACTAGTAGGTATTTTAACCAATAGAGATTTAAGATTCGAAACCGATTATAAGAAAAAAGTTAAGGAAGTAATGACTAAGGAAAACTTAGTAACTGCTCCTGAAGGAACTGATATGAAAAAAGCGGAGAATATTCTTCGCCGATATAAAATTGAAAAATTACCTGTTGTTAATAAGCAAGGGAAGTTAATTGGTTTAATTACGTACAGAGATATTTTACAAATTCGCAATTTCCCTCATGCAGTAAAAGACAGTATTGGTCGTTTGCGTGTTGGAGCTGCGCTAGGTATCACTAAAGACTTAATGGACCGAGCTGCTGCATTACAACATGTAGGAGTGGACATTGTAACTTTAGACTCTGCTCACGGACATAGCAAGGGCGTTATTGAAGCATTAAAAGCCCTTAGAAAAAACTTTAAAAAATTACCCATTATTGCGGGCAATGTGGGTACAGGTGCAGGCGCAAAAGCTTTAGCTGAAGCAGGTGCAGACTGCGTAAAAGTGGGCATAGGACCTGGTTCAATATGTACTACTAGAATTGTTGCTGGCGCCGGTGTTCCTCAATTAACTGCCATTATGGAAGCGACGAATGCATTAAAAGCAAAAGGTATTCCTGTAATTGCAGATGGAGGTATTCGTTACACAGGTGATATGGTAAAAGCTCTAGCAGCTGGTGCAAATATGGTCATGATGGGTAGCGTATTTGCGGGTGTAGAAGAAAGCCCTGGAGATACCATTATTTACGAAGGAAGAAAGTTCAAAGAATATAGAGGGATGGGAAGTTTAGGTGCAATGAGTCAAGGAAGTGGCGATCGCTATTTTCAAGATGTAGAAGCCGATATTAAAAAATATGTTCCAGAAGGAATTGAAGGACGTGTTGCATACAAAGGAAATTTAAGCGAAATTATTTATCAATATGTAGGAGGTTTACGCTCTGGTATGGGATACTGTGGCGCAAAAGATATTCCAACTTTACAAAAAGCCACATTTGTGAAAATCACAAATGCTGGTATGAAAGAAAGCCATGCACATGATGTAGACATTACCAAGGAAGCACCTAACTATAGCAGAAAATAATGCATCGCCATGACCATTAACAAGTGGGATCATTTACAACCGCTTACGCTAAGTATTATTGCTGGCTTATGTTTAACTATTGCTTGGCCTAGCACTGCTTTAACCATTGGTTTATTGGTTGCTTGGGTTCCATTATTATTATTGGCCTATAACAAAGGCAAATCATTTCCCTTGTTAAGGTATGTTGCTTTGAGTATATTGATTTGGAATACCGGCACTACTTGGTGGCTTTGGAATTCTACCGGTTTTGGGGCTATTGCCGCAATTGTAATCAACACTACTTTAATGTGTATCCCTTGGTGGGGATTCATCAAAATGCGCAACTATTTTTCTGAATGGGTGAGTCAGTTGGCCTTGGTTATTTTTTGGCTAACCTTCGAATATATTCATTTAAACTGGAGCATCAGTTGGCCTTGGCTTACATTGGGAAATGGGTTAAGTACTTTTTCTCAATTCATTCAATGGTATGAATATACTGGCGTTTCGGGGGGATCATTGCTGATATGGACCATCAACCTCCTAGTCTTTCATTGCATTGTTTCACTAAAGCAAACCATTCGAAAACGCGCATTTTATTTTGGCGGTTCAGCAGTTTTTGTAGTTACTGCGCTAATAGGAATTAGCCTGCAAATCTTACCCGAAGAAAAAAATGCAGTCAATACCAAACAAGTGGTAGTAGTACAACCCAATATTGATCCTTATCAAAAATTTGAGAGTTTAACCACTGCCGATCAAGTGAATAGATTGGTTCAACTTTCTGCAAACAATATAGATCGTAATACTGCAATCATCATTTGGCCCGAAACAGCCATGAGTGCTGCAGATTGGCAAGACAATATTAAAGTGAATCAATACTATCAACCCATTTTTCAATTCTTAGCAGCACATCCTACCGTTCAATTAACATCCGGAATTGAAACCTTTAAACAGTACGGCACAACCGCTGCTACAAAAACTGCCAGAAAAACAAATGAAGGCATTTACTATGATGCATTTAATGCAGCAGTAAGTTTAAAAGCTAAACAAGAACCAGTCTATTACAATAAAAGCAAACTGGTGCCTGGGGTGGAAACCCTTCCTTCTTTTTTACGGTTCATGGCGCCCATTTTTGAGCAATTTGGGGGATCAACGGGGGGCTATGGCACTTCAGATACTGCTGTTGTTTTTAAAGACAGTTTAAATTGGCTTTTTACTGCTCCCATCATTTGCTATGAAAGTATTTATGGAGCATATGTAACCAACTATGTTAAAAGCGGTGCAACCATGCTGGCGATTATGACGAATGATGGTTGGTGGGGTAATACGCCCGGACATCATCAACATTTGTCTTATGCAAAACTGAGAGCGATCGAAACCAGAAGATGGGTAGCTCGTTCTGCCAATACAGGCATTTCTGCGTTCATTAATCCTCGGGGAGAAATTGTACAACAAATGGGATGGGACAAAACGGGTGCCCTTAAAATGAATATTTCAACCAGCAATGAGTTGAGTTTTTATGTTCAATACGGAGATTTTATTTATCAAATTGCTGCCATCATTGCTGCTCTTTTTGTTGTAGTTTACTTCTACAAAAAATCCAGCCATGCAAGTAACCACAAAACAACTTAATCAGCCATATTATCAGCTATCATATACTTTGTATGGTAAGGGAACACCTGTAATATTATTGCATGGATATGGCGAAGACAGTCAAATCTGGCATAACCAAATTGAAGCTTTAGCTACTCATTGCTTACTTATTGTACCTGATTTGCCTGGCTCTGGTAAATCAACTATTACGCCTAAAGGATTAAATGAATGGTTGCCCAATATGCGCATTGAATCATTGGCAGAAAGCATTAACGAAATTTTCATTGCAGAAAATTTAACCAGTTGTATTTTATTAGGGCATAGCATGGGAGGTTATATTGATTTAGCATTTGCCGAACTATATCCGTCCAAATTACTCGCCTTAGGTTTGGTGCATAGCACAGCTTATGCAGACAGCAACGAAAAGAAAATAGTTAGACAAAAAAGCATTCAATTTATTGAAGAAAACGGTGGCTATACATTTTTTAAAACCAGTATGCCCAATTTATTTGGTAAAAAATTTAAAGAAACCCAGTGGTCTATTATTGAACAATTAATGAATCAAAGCAACAATTTTGAAACTGCTGTTCTTGTTGGTTATACCCGCGCTATGATGAATCGGCCCGACCGATCCACTGTTTTAGCTTCCGCTAATTTTCCCATTTTATTTATTGCAGGAACAGAAGATATTGCAGCCCCTTTGAAGGATGTTCAGGAGCAAGCAACATTACCCAATAAATCGTATCTTAATATCTTGGATGGTGTTGGTCATATGGGTATGTTAGAAGCACCCCATGAGATGAACAATCATTTGACTAATTTTATTCAACTGGTTTAATCCATTTTTACGGTTTATATTTATTTTACTTTTGGCTATGTGGAGGAAATGTTTATTTATTGTTTTAGGTTTTTTTACGCTTGCGCAATTGAATGCTGCACACTTAAAAGGTGGATGGATTCAATATGAATATTTGGGTGATGGGGCTTCGGCTAATAGTTCAAGATACCGCATCACCGTGAGGCAGTATTTAGATTGTAGTTCAAGAGCTGGCCAAAGAGATGCTGTTGTGCATGTTGGAATTTTCAACACGCTAAGTTCTGTTTTAGTTAGCAGAGTATCTATTCCATTATCTGGTACTGACAACCTTGATAAAGGAACTTATGATCCTTGCTTAAGTTCTAGACCAAGAGTTTGTTATATTATTGACCGTTATACTACCGAGATTGATTTACCCAACACCATCGAAGGGTATACTTTAACCGTACAACGTTGTTGTAGAATTGATAATATCATTAATGTTGGGGCCAATTCAGATCAAATAGGGGTAAGCTATACCAATACCATACCTGGCCGTATTAACAGTATTGATTATCAAAAAAATAGCAGCCCAGTATTTGCCCAAAGAGATACTGCCATTGTTTGCTTTAATGCACCTTTCACGTTTGATTTTGGGGCAATAGATGCTGATGGAGATAGTTTGTCTTATTCTTTTTGCAGTGGGGTGATTGGAGGGAGCACTGGTGCTGGAGGACAACAACCCAATCCGCCAACTCCTCCTCCCTATGCGCCCGTTTTATATGAAGCACCCTTTGATGGAGGTATTCCAATGTCTCCCTCTGTGACCATTAACCCAATCACTGGATTAATTAGCGGCACTGCTCCACCCATAACGGGTGAATACATTGTAGCTGTTTGTGCAAGTGAATTTAGAAACGGGGTCAAAATTGGTGAAACAAGAAAAGAAATCCATATTCAAGTAGCCGACTGTACTTTATCTGCTGCCGATTTAAAGCCAACCTATATTAGCTGCAATGGATATACTTTAACCTTTCAAAATGAATCAACAGGTGCTGCGGCCAATTATTTGTGGGATTTTGGGGTAACCAATAGTACTTCTGATATATCTACCAATCCTACACCTACTTATACGTATGCAGATACGGGCACTTATCGACTTACTTTAAGAGTGACCAATACCGGAGGATGTCAAGACTCTGCTTTTGCTGAAGTGCGTATTTATCCTGGGTTTGCACCGGATATTCAAATAGATGGAACCTGTTATTTAAATGAATACACATTTAAGGATGCCACATTTACACGATACGGAAATGTAAATAGTTGGAAATGGAATTTTGGCGACAACACTACTTTAGCAGATACTTCTCATGCAAAAGACAGTTCATGGAAATATCCCGCACCTACCAATACCAATATCAAATTAATAGTGACGAATAGTAAAGGTTGTATCGACAGCATTACCAAACCCTTTCTTGTATTAGATAGACCGTCCTTGAATTTGGCATTTAAAGACACACTTATCTGTAGCATCGACACCCTTCCATTGTTAACGAATGTAGGGGCGGGTACCATTACTTGGACCCCTGATATACCTGGCAGCTTAACTAGAATATCTAATAGAAATATTGCCAATCCATTGGTGTACCCAATTGATACTACTAGATATATTGTTACCATCAATAACAATGGATGCATTAATCAGGATACAGTTACTGTCAATGTATTAGACTTTATATCTGTTGATGCAGGTGCTGCTACCAGTATTTGTAGAACAGACACTATTCAATTGCAAACGATCAGTGATGCACTGAGTTATCAATGGACTAACCGCGCTGGAACAATAGTTTCGCGGGATAAATTTCCAAAGTTAGCTCCCTTGCAAAACGAAATGTATTACGTTTCTGCCAATTTAGGCTATTGCCAAGCAAGGGATTCTGTTCGCATTAATGTGGCCCCATACCCAGCAGTACGACTGGGGCCAGATACCGTCATTTGTTTTGGTAGCAGACTAAATATACCCGCAAGTATGGTAGGAGCTTCTTTCCAATGGTCGCCCACCAATTCAATGATTAATTCAACTACATTGAATCCATTGGCCGGTCCATCCAGAACTACAGCTTATACCCTAACTGTTTCAGACACGTTGGGTTGTAATAAATCGGTAACCGATACCATTTTAGTAAGAGTGGTTCAACCCTTATCAGTAAATGCGGGGAGAGATACGGTTGGGCTACCCGATCAACCCATTCAACTAAGAGCCACTGGGGTTGGACAATTCAGCTGGTCTCCTTCCACTGGATTAAACAACACAGCCATCGCCAATCCAATTGCAACATTGCCTACAGGAATAGACTCAATTACATATACTGTTAGACTTACAGGAGAAGGTAGTTGCTTTGCCGAAGACCAAATGACCATTCGTGTATATGCTGATGGTCCACAAATTTTTGTGCCTTCTGGCTTTACACCAAATGGGGATGGCAAAAATGAAATCTTAAGACCGGTAACTGTTGGTATTACTCGAATTAATTATTTCACCATCTTCAATAGATGGGGTCAACGAATTTTTACTACTGCAGAATTAAACAAAGGCTGGGATGGCACTTTTAATGGTGAACCACAGCCTGCTGGAACCTATGTTTTTCAAGTAGAAGGAACCGACTATTTGGGAAAGCGTATTTATAAAAAAGGTACTGCTGTACTTATCAGATAGTTTAATTTTGCTTTTATGACAAAAACGATTTTAATCACTGGCGCTACTGCTGGTTTTGGGAAAGCTACTGCTGAACATTTTGCTGCTGCTAATTGGAACTGTATTATAACAGGTAGACGAGAAGACCGTTTAGCCGAATTGGCACTTTATTTAGAGAAAACTTATGGCATTCAAGTACATAGTCTTTGCTTTGATGTACAAAATAGAACTGCTGTTTTTGACGCCATCAATAGCTTACCAGAAGCATGGCAATCGATTGATGTTTTATTAAACAATGCTGGATTGGCTTTGGGTAGAGACTCTTTTGAGTTGGCTAATTTAGATGATTGGGATACCATGATTGATACCAATCTTAAGGGATTAATGTATGTTACTAAAGCAGTTTTACCACTGATGATTGCTCGCAAGAAAGGTCATATCATCAATATCGGCTCTACTGCTGGAAAAGAAGTATATAAAGACGGCAATGGGTACTGTGCTTCTAAACATGCAGTGGATGCAATTAGTAAAGCAATGCGCATTGATTTATTACCCCATCAAATTAAGGTTACTGCCATTCATCCAGGTGCAGCAGAAACAGAATTTTCTGTTGTAAGATTTAAGGGTGACGAACAAAAAGCCAGCGCAGTGTATGATGGCTACAAAGCATTAGAAGCAAAAGACATTGCTGAAATTGTGTATTATGTTTCTACATTACCAACCCATGTTTGTATTAACGACCTAGTGGTTACTTGTTTGTCTCAGGCTAATTCCTTTTACTTACATAAATAAATTTTATGCGGCTTACCGGAAATCCATTAAATATTACCCAGCTATTTGGCATACAATATCCCTTGATACAAGCAGGAATGATTTGGGCCAGTGGATGGAAATTAGCTAGTGCGGTAAGTAATGCAGGTGGCTTAGGTATCATTGGTGCTGGTTCTATGTACCCCAATGTTTTAAGAGAACACATACAACAATGTAAACAAGCTACCCCTCATCCCTTTGCTGTTAATATTCCATTATTATATCCAGATTTAGATACAATTGTGCAAATCATTATTGAAGAAAAAGTTCCCATTGTTTTTACCAGTGCTGGAAATCCTAAAACCTATACGTCACTATTTAAACAAAGCGGCATCAAAGTAGTTCACGTTGTTAGTAGCAGCAAGTTTGCTTTAAAAGCACAGGAAGCTGGTTGTGATGCAGTAGTAGCCGAAGGTTTTGAAGCAGGTGGTCATAATGGTAGAGAGGAAACAACAACCATGGTGTTAATTCCTGCTGTAAAAAAACAAATCAATATCCCATTGATTGCCGCTGGCGGGATTGCAACAGGGCAACAAATGTATGCGGCCATTGCTTTGGGTGCAGATGCTGTTCAGGTGGGGAGTCGTTTTGTTTGTACGCCTGAAGCTTCTTCTCATATGCAGTTTAAAGATGCAATTATAAAAGCGGGTGAAGGTGATACTCAATTGAGCATGAAAAAATTGGTTCCCGTTCGTTTATTAAAAAATGATTTTTTTCATCAAGTTGCTGCAGCAGAACAAAGAGGTGCTGATGAAGCTGAACTCACTCACTTATTGGGAAGAGCACGTGCAAAAAAAGGCATGTTCGAAGGAGACCTTTCAGAAGGGGAACTAGAAATAGGTCAGGTAGCGGCTTTAATCCATGAAATAAAACCTGCGGCTGCTATTGTTGAAGAAATGATTACTGAATTCAATGCTTGCATTGGTAGCATTAAAGCGCTCTAACCAAAGTCGATTTCAGTATTATCGCCAATATTTAAACTTCTACTAAGTCCCTTTAAAGATGCATCGCTACCGATTAAGGAATTGTCTAGTACTACTTCAAATAAATTAGTGAAAGAGCCAATAATACTTTCGCGTACAATAGAATGCTTTACAGAAGTATTGGCTCCAATGGCAACATGTGGCCCAATAATTGAATGAGATATTTCACATCCAGGTGCAATACTTACTGGTGGTATAATAATGGTGTCTTTGTAGGAATGTTCCTGACTTATATTACCCCCAAACTTTTTGAGTAATGTAGCATTGCTTTCTAACAAACTCTCTTTCTTACCACAATCAAACCAACTCTTTACTTTGAATGATTGAAATTTAGCTCCTCTTTTAATCATGCAATCTAGCGCATCGGTTAAGTTGTACTCTCCTTGCGTTTTAATGTCTTGCATGAATAAATGATGGAGGCATTCAAATAAAAAATGGGTCTCTCTAATTTTATATAATCCCACCAAAGCCATATTACTTTTTGGAATAGAAGGCTTCTCTACTACTTGTTCAATAAATCCATCTTCGCCAATGGTTGCAACACCAAAATTTCTTGGATCATCCACTTTTTTAACGCCCAACATACTAAAGGGGCTGTCTAAGACTTCCTTCACATCATACTCACAAATGGTATCACCTAAAACAACAAAAACTTCATCTGTTCCAACAATTGCTTTGGTTAATTCAATGGCATGTCCTGTTCCTTGTCTTTCATTTTGGAAAACAAAATGAGTGGTTAAATCAGGGTAGGCTTGCTTTACATAATCCTGTATTTTTTCTCCTAAATAACCAACAATAAAAATGAATTCAGTAATGCCCGCTTCTCTTAACTGATCTACAATAAAACTCAATATTGTTTTACCTGCAATAGGAATTAATGCTTTGGGTTGTGTATAAGTATGCGGTCTTAGCTTTGTTCCAGCACCCGCAACAGGTATGATCGCTTTCATTGGGAGGTCTTTTATGCTTAAACATTTCAACCAAATTAAAGGCAGCAATGCTCAAATGGCGCTGTAAAATAGTAAATAACGCGTAAATTTGACAAAAATACACTTCATGCAGAGAGATACATTGGTTTTTGACCTAATTAGAAAAGAATTAGAAAGACAAAGACATGGAATTGAGCTGATTGCCTCAGAAAACTTTACCAGTCTTCAGGTAATGCAAGCTATGGGTAATGTGATGACCAATAAATATGCCGAAGGCTACCCAGGCAGAAGGTATTATGCTGGTTGTGAAATTGTTGACCAAACCGAACAATTGGCCATTGATCGTTTAAAGGAAATTTTTGGAGTAGAATATGCCAATGTACAACCCCATAGCGGTGCGCAAGCAAATGCTGCAGTAGCATTAGCTGTATTACAGCCCGGTGATATTACTCTTGGGTTAGACCTTAGTATGGGTGGGCATTTAACACATGGAAGTGCGGTAAACTATTCAGGTAAATTATACCAACCGCATTTTTATGGAGTTACTAAAGAAGAGGGATTAATTGACTACGAAATGCTTGAATCTAAGGCGCGTTCATTAAAACCCAAATTAATTTACTGCGGTGCTAGCGCATATAGCCGCGATTGGGATTATGCTAGAATAAGAAAAGTGGCCGACGAAGTAGGTGCATTGGTTTTAGCAGATATTGCACATCCTGCAGGATTGATTGCTAAAAAATTATTGAATTCGCCTTTTGAACATTGTCATTTTGTTACTTCTACTACACATAAAACTTTACGTGGACCAAGAGGCGGCATCATTATGATGAATAAAGATTTTGAAAATCCATGGGGACTTAAAGATGTAAAAGGGAATATTCGAATGATGAGCAACCTATTGGATATGGCGGTATTTCCTGGTATTCAAGGAGGCCCACTACAGCATGTGATTGCTGCAAAAGCAGTTGCTTTTGGTGAAATTTTGACCGACGAATTTTTAGTATACCAACAACAGGTTCAAAAAAATGCCCAAGCTATGGCAAAGGCATTTGTAGATAAAGGATATCATATCATTAGTGGCGGCACCGATAACCATTTAATGTTGATTGATTTAAGAAATAAAAATATCAGCGGCAAAAAAGCAGAACAAGCATTGGTTCAAGCGGATATCACTGCCAATAAAAACATGGTGCCCTATGATGACAAGTCGGCTTTTGTAACTTCTGGTATTCGATTTGGTGTTCCGGCTATTACTACACGAGGTATGAATGAATCACATATGCCATTTGTGGTTGATTCAATTGATCGTGTTTTAATGAATGCGGAAGATACACAAATCATTGCCGGAGTTCGTAAACAAGTAAACGAGTTCATGGAACAATTCATCCTTTACCCAGAAATGGACTAAACCAATTTATGTTACAAAGAATACAAAGTATTTGGTTATTACTTGCTGCTTCAATGGGTGCACTAAGTTTAAAATTTTCCTTTTTTAGTGG
>JBBAJU010000022.1:0-1295 GCA_040403845.1 Sediminibacterium sp. | reverse complement strand
ATTTATAAAGATGAGCAATTGGTAAAGAATGCAGACCGTTTGAGATAAATCTTATTGATTTAAATATAGGGTGCAGTGATGCTGTTCTTATTCTTTTTTAGTTCGGATGGCAAACCTGCATAAATCAATTCTCCGCCGGCATTACCTGCTTCTGGTCCTAATTCAATTAACCAATCGGCAGACTTTAACACATCGGTATTGTGCTCTATTACAATGAGCGAATGCCCTTGCTCAATTAATGCATTAAATGAATTGAGTAGTTTCTGAATATCATGAAAATGCAATCCAGTGGTGGGTTCATCAAAAATAAATAACACATGCCCAATCCCTTTTCCCTTGCCTAAAAAGCTGGCTAATTTTACCCTTTGTGCTTCACCTCCACTTAAGGTATTACTACTTTGGCCTAATTTAATATAGCCCAACCCAACATCTTGCAAGGTTTTGATGGCTTTTTGAATTTGTTTTTCTTCTTTAAAAAATTCGAAGGCATCGTCTACACTCATTTCTAAGATATCATGAATAGACGCATTATTGTACTTTACTTCTAATACTTCTTCTTTAAATCTTTTACCACCACAAGACTCACAAGTCAGGTGCACATCGGCCAAAAATTGCATTTCTACAACGGTTTCTCCTTCCCCCTTACAAGTATCGCATCTACCACCATCTACATTAAAAGAAAAATGCTTAGGTTGAAATCCGCGCATTTTAGCCAAGCCTTGTTTAGAAAATAAATCTCTGATAGCATCATATGCTTTTATATAAGTTACTGGATTGCTTCTAGAAGATTTACCAATGGGTTGCTGGTCTATCATTTCAATCTGTGCGATTGATTCAATATCCCCTGTAATGGCTTTATGCAACCCAACTTTTTCAGCGGCTTCTCCTTTTATTTTTTGTAGTCCAGGATAAAGTATTTGTTTAATCAACGTAGTTTTTCCGCTCCCGCTTACACCCGCTACAACACAAAAACAATGCAAAGGAAAATCTACCGTAATATCTTTTAAATTATGCTGTCTGGCACCTTCAACCCTAATATAGCTATTCCACTTTCGTGTTTTAGCTGGTGCTTCAATTTTTAACTCGCCGGTTAAATATTTACCAGTAAGGCTTTTCTTATCTTTTATTAATTGAGCATAGTTTCCTGCGGCCACCACTTCTCCTCCTAAATGCGATGCCAATGGTCCCATATCAATAATATGATCTGCTTCTCGCATCATCATTTCGTCGTGCTCTACTACCACTACCGTATTGCCTAAATCTCGTAATGATTTTAAAACTCCTATTAATCGTTG
>JBBAJU010000021.1:0-35210 GCA_040403845.1 Sediminibacterium sp. | reverse complement strand
ATACAGGACTTTCAGCAAAGCAAAATAGTTTAGGCTTTACGCCTGAAAATGTAGCAAATAAAAACACATCTACATCTTTAGGCACAAGCGATAGCTTATACCCTACTCAAAACGCAGTTAAAAGTTATGTAGATACAGGACTTTCAGCAAAGCAAAATAGTTTAGGCTTTACGCCTGAAAATGTAGCGAATAAAGCTACAACTTTAGCAAGCCCGAACAATACCACATACCCAACAACGCAAGCGGTGGCGAATAGTTTACCACCCGTTATTATTGACGTTACAGTTTTACCCGTATCGGGTTTGACAAATGCTTTTTATCGTTTGCCTAGTAATCAACTTTATACATGGAATGGAGTTGCATGGGTGCTTGAAACACCAACACAAAATGTTTTTGTAGACTCAACACCATCTGCTGATGTTACCGGAACTGTTGATACTCTTGTCAAAACTTACAGCATAGGAAATTTGAAAGAAAAAAAGATGATTGAGTTTACAGCTTTAGCACATAAAATTGGTTCAGCAACTGCTGATTTAAGAATATCTGTAACTTTACATAATACAGTTACTAACACATCTGTTGGCATAGGACAAGTTATTTCTTTAACTACTTCTGGGTTTGTAGGTAAACAAAACACTATTGCGATAGATGGTAACACAATTAGGCAGTTATTAAATAGTTCAACAGGTGCTCCATCTGTTTACAATTGGTATAGTGTAAATATTACTCAAAGCGCCATAACTGCACTTGACCCACATGAAATTAGAGTTTTCATAAGAAACGGAGCAGGTGGTTCAGGAATAAAATTATTCAATTTTAAATATGAAATACAATGAGAAATTATGTAATAGATAAAAACACAAAAATATTAAAGTTTTTTGTTGCGGACAACATTGAATATAATCTTTATGAAAATGAAGAATTGATTGTTTCAGAACAAGAATTTGATTTTTATCAAGCAAAATTAGTTAATGGTTTTTTTATTGAAAACTTAACACCCGAAGAAATTGAAGCGATTGAAGAAGCAAAGATACCGACTAAATTAAGAAATTTTCAAGTGAGAGAGGCTTTAATTCAAATGGGTATAATGCCGACTTTAGTTGATGCCGAGATTGAAAAATTAGAAAGTCCTGACAAAGATATAGTTAGTCAAATGTGGAACTTTAGAGATGAAATAAGTCGTAAAAATCCGTATGTTATTCAACTTGCAGAGGATTTAGATATTGACTTAAAGCAATTATTTACTATTGGAAACCAAATAAATTAATATATTATGGCGCTACCACCAAAAGACACGATTAAACCACCACCGCCACCGCCAAAAAACATGGTGCAAACAACTATTAAAGAAGCATTTAAACATTACATGATTTGGGGCTTGCTTTATCTTTTTATTATAGAAGTTATTTCATACTTTTATTGGTCAGACCCGCAATACAAAGATTTTTTTTATCCGCTATTAACCCAAATAGCGTTTGTTGTTTTATTGACAAATTTTTTAGCACTACACAAAAGATTAAACTTTTGTAAGTTCAAAAAGTTTTCAATAGTATCAATGATAATATACTATCTTTATGCTATATTGGCAATGATTTTTAAGATTGAAAGTTTTATTGAAAACATTCATTATTCATTTGTAGTGTTAAGTTTTGCGCTTTTTATATGGTCGTATACAAATTGTGTAAACAAAAATAACAAACTTTAAATATCTTTGTCGAAATATGCATAAGTTGAACGAAATTAAATCATTTTTTTACGGAGTGATTTTATACCTCCAAATAGACAAGGAGGTTGCAGGGATATTAATAACGCTCATATTAATAGATATGTTTGCTGGAAGTGTCAAAGCGGTTGTGGTGCCTACATTACATTTTTCTTTTAGCTCTTTTTGGGCGGGTTTAATAAAAAAGGCTTTTCTTTTAATTATAGTTATGGTTTTAGCGTTAATCGCTCGAGGTTTGGGATATGATGACTTTAAACTTTTGCCTTTAGCTATTATGAAAATAATGATAGTTATAGAGGGTGCTTCAATTATCAATAGTGGGCGGTCAATTATGGCTAAAAAAGAATATAAGTCATCTGATTTTATGACTATTTTAATTGATAAAATAGAGCAGTTTATTATGAGGTATTTAGACAAAGCCTTGAAAATATTTGATAATAATTTTAATTGTTTTTAACTATGCAAATATCAAAACACTTAACACTATCTGAATTAACAACAAGTCAAACGGCAACGAGGCGAGGCATTAACAACAAAGCAAATGCGCACGTTATTGATAATCTTAAGCTAATTGCTGAAAAGATTTTCGAGCCTACAAGAGAGCATTTTGGTAAACCTATTCGTATTAGTAGCGGTTATCGTTCACCCGAACTTAACCGAGCGGTTGGAGGTTCTAAAAATAGCCAACACGTCACGGGTCAAGCGTTGGATTTGCAAGGCACAAACGGAATTACAAACGCTCAAATATTTAACTACATAAAAGATAATTTGGAGTTTGACCAATTAATTTGGGAGTTTGGCACGACAACCGAACCAGCATGGGTACACGTTTCTTTTAATCGGTTGAAAAATAGAAAAATGATTTTTGCCGTTGGTGTAAATAAAAAATTCTAAACATGATTTTCAAAGTATATTTCGAGGTGTACGGCAAAAAACTTATGAAACGAGTTAATGCCGAAAATGTTGCAGACGCAAAAGCAAAAGTTTTTAGAGATATTATTTTTCATAAAATAGAGCCTGAAAGGAATGTAATGGATGATATTTTTAAAATGTTCAGATAATGAAAACATACAAACACGAAATAGCCTTAGAATATTGCAAAAAGTATAATGACTTTTCTACAATGGCAATAACAAGGCTATTGATAAAAGACTATCCTCTCGAGTTTACAGAAACAAACGCAAGAACAATGGTAAGACACATAAGAAACGAACTGAGAAACCAAGAGGGAATATTAGAGAAACGAAGTCCAACCCAAATGAAGCAATTTATGACTAAAAAATTTGATTTACCGACAAGCGACTACCAAGCGCCGAAGCCTTTTAAAATACCAAAAGCACAAAACAACATTTTAATTTTATCGGATATCCATTTCCCATACCAAGACAACGACGCTTTAGAGTTGGCGTTAAATTATGGAATGGATCAAAAGGTTAACGCTATTTATTTGAATGGTGACACTTTGGATATGTACCATTGCAGTCGTTTTATTAAAGATAGACGAAAGCGAGATTTAGCAGGGGAGTTGCAGATGTGCAGAGACTTTTTTAAAATTTTAAAAGACAGATTTAATTTACCTATTTACTTTAAAATAGGAAACCATGAAAAGCGTTGGCAGGACTTTTTGAGACTACAAGCCCCTGAACTATTAGGCATCCCTGATTTTAGGCTTGACATTATTTTAAGGTTTAAAGAGTTTGGAGTTACGCTCATACAAGACAGACAAATAGCTATGGCTGGCAAATTGCCTATATTGCATGGTCACGAATGGCATGGGGGATTTGCGCCACCTGTAAACCCTGCAAGAGGTTTGTTTTTGAAAGCAAAACAAAGTTGCATTATCGGTCACCACCACCGCACGAGCGAACACACAGAAAAAAGTTTAAGGGGCGAAGTTACAACCACATGGTCAACGGGTTGTCTTTGTGGATTACAGCCTGATTATGCGCCGTATAACCAATATAATCATGGCTTCGCACATATTACAACAGAACCAAATGGCAATTATAAAGTAAAAAATATTAGGATAATTGACTATAAAATTGTATAAAGAAATAATTAATAAAATGTTTGAGATTGCGGGGCATGATGTCACGTATGAAGATGTTATTAATAGAAAAGACGAATGGTTTTTAGATTATACAATGACCACCGACCAACAGAAACAATGGATTGAGTGGGGCGTAGATTTTATTCGTAAAAAAACAAGGACAACCAAACAACGTGCTGAAATGGCAATGCAGTGGATAGTTTTAGATCATAGCTTAATGTTAAAAGATTGTTAAAAAATATTTTGTTTTATTTTAATGTAGTATTTTTGTGGGGGAATAACGTTTTTGCAGCTAACAGAAGTGGCTGCTTGTAAGAACTTCTGAATTAAAAACAAATGCTTGTAGCAGCCATTTTTGTTAGGTGCTGTTATAGGCAGTAAAAATTTAAAGATAATGCCAAATATAGGTGGATGGTACAAACGAAAATGGAAGTCTTATACTCCAACAGATGAAGAAGCGAAATGGGGAATAGAAACATGGATAGCATTAATAATACTGATAGGATTGTTAGGTGTTCTGTTTTATTGCCTATAACGGACAGGGCTTTGTGCTGTTGCGGATTTTCAGCACAAAAGATACAAACAAGCACAAAGTTTGTTTAAAAAAATTCGCATCAAAATAAGCAAAGAACCCGCAATGGCACAAAACCAAAGTTGTGCGATGGTGCTTTTAAAATACTAAACATAGGGAAGTTAAGGTATGTGACATTCCGAAATCGTATTTGACCTGTGCGACTATGTTTCTTTTAAATATTAACTTATAAATAAAAAATTATGAACGCAAAAGAATTAAGAACTGGTAATTTAGTTCAGACCACTCAAGGGGTTTTTAAAGTAACTAAAATAAGTGAAAATGAAATAGATATTTGTCCATTTTTAACAAATGAACCATTTACTATTTTTATAAATACTGCAAGACCAATCACGCTAACAGAAGAATGTTTAATAAGGTTTGGGTTTTATGAAAGAGAATTTTATTTTGACAAAGGCTCTTTTTACTTAACTAAAAATTTATTAACTAAAAGAACAGGTAAAAAAGAATACTTATATCAAGCTCACACTAAAAGATTTCAAGTAAAATATGTTCATCAACTCCAAAACCTTTACTTTGCTTTAACAGGCGAAGAATTAGTTGTTTCTGATGCGGTTTCCTAGCATCTCGCACAACGTTTTGGGGCTTTACGCAGGGTGGGATTTTAGCACCAAAGCTCATAAAAAGTACGAATGTTCAACCTTGCACAAGTGCTCATTAAAAGTACTTCTGCCCACCTTGCGTAAAACCCATGTTAGCCGTTCGTTCTTTTTCGTTCGGTTGTCAAAATCAATTTAATAACAATATAAAAAATAAAAAAATGAAATTAACAGAATTAAGATTGTCAAGTTTATTCTATCCGATTGATAGAAGTAATGAAGTACATTTACCAATTGAAAAGCCTTTTAAGGTATGTACTATTGGCTTTAAAGTTGAAGCTATCCCTTATGACAAAGTTCCTGCACAAGTTGAAAAATGGATTGAATTTTATCCAAATGAATTGTCGCCAATACCACTTACTGAAAAATGGCTTTTAGAATTTGGCTTTAATAAAGATTACAAGCAAGGTTATATCGGCAAAGATTTTTCAAATCAAGATTTTGTATTAGCAGAACCTTTTGTAATGGGTGAATGGCAAAAAGGATATGCTTTTGAATTTACTGCTGGTGGTTGGTCAAAATACAAAGAGTTTAATTATGTCCACGAATTGCAAAACTTCTATTTCGCAATGACTGGTGAAGATTTATTAACTGTCAGTGGTCATTCTTAGAATGACGGCTAACTAGCAGATATACGCAGTTCAAAATTTTGCACCAATGGAAACACCAACAAATACAACTAACGGAGAAAAATTAGAAAAATTTATCTATGAAAAATTTGATAAAAATGAATTATCAAATGATGACTTGGTTCATTTTATTGAACTTTGCGGTTTGCTTTTAAATTTGCAAACGATACCAGACTATGCAAAAGAAAATAATATGTCTTATAATGGTGTGAAAAAATGCAGAAAAATAGTATCTTTGTTTAATATTAACTTTGTAATTGATAATCAATGAAAAATAACATCTTATTTCTAATTTTAGGCGGTGTAATCGTGTTTATATTAATGCGGTCATGCAAACAAGAAAAAATTACTATTCCTGCTAAACAAGGCACGTTAAAAGTTACTGATACGGTTACAATTACAAAAATCGTAAATAAACCCGTTTTAAAGACACTTTATAAAGATTTAATAAAAGAGGTTGAAAAAGAAAAAATAATGTACGAGACGTTAAATGTGTATCAAAAAGATAGCGTATGTAGTGAGATGTTTGAACTCAAAGAATATAAAACACGATTAAGCAATAAAGATTTAACCGCTGATATTTCAGTGATCCATCAAGGCAAAATTAGAGATGTGAAGTTAAATTATCTTATTCCTGAGTATGAAGTTGAAAAGCCTAAACAAAAAAACTTTAGTTTAAGCGTTGGATTAGGTGCGGATTTCAATGCTACAACGCCTGTTTTAAAAGTTGAAGTTGGTTACGAAAATTATAAAATTGGGGTTTTAAAAATAAATAATCAAAATTTTGCGGTAGTTTCGTATGAAATTAGATTTTAATTATTATCTTTGCCATGTTTTCATATTAATATTTAAGGTTATTAATTGCCCTCTGCGCCCATCGTAGAGGGTTTTTTGTTAAAAAAGTGTTAAAATCTATGCCAATAAAAGTAAAATGTTTATTTTTGTACCATAATCTTAAAAATATAAAACAATGTCAAAAGAACTATTTAATCAAATGCGAGAACTAGAAGCGTTTGAATTGTCAGCAACTAAAAAAAGTTGTATTGAGCAAGGTCAGCAATTTATTAAAACTGCTTTAAATAGCGGTTTAGTAAGTAAAGAGGAGTTATTAGCGAAAGCTTTAAGGTATGAAACATTTATTAATGAAGTTACAACTATTTTAAAAAATGAGTTTACGCAAAAAGACGCTTTTTTTGGAATAGCCATAACACCAATAAATGGGCGTGCAATGGTGCAATTTTCAGAAGATGAGAAATGGCAACAATTATCAAACCAACTCAAACAACGCGAAGAACTTTTAAAAGTTGCTTTAAAATCTGATGAGCCTATTTACGATAGCGAGGGGTGCGAAGTGCCGAAAGTAAACATAAAATATTCAAAGGATAGTTTGCAAGTTAAATTTTAATTTTGTATATTTGATAACCGTAAGGGTGGGGCGGTTAAGACCCATCCATAAAAACTAAATAAATATGTTTAATAACAGAAACGAGGCTTTAGGCTTCACAGACAAACCGAACAATCCAACTGAAAAATATTTCAATTGGAAGTCAAATGAAAAAACTTTTTCGTACTATAACAAAGACAAAGGCGAAAACGTTTTAATTAAATTACCTTTTAAATTTTTGGTATTAGCAGAACTTCACACCGTTAAGGGCTGGAGCGATGCTTTGACTGGCAGTATTATTGCTAACGAGGTGCAATATATAGGCAAAGAACCTATTAATGCGTATTGTTATCACAAAGACGCTAAAGGCGAAAAGAAACGAACGTTAATCGCTTCAGGGATTTACAAAGAAATTAAAGATGCTTTAGTTTCTGCGGGTGCGAGATACCACAAAAGTATCTACATCATGCTGGAAGACGGTACGGTTTGTAACCTACAATTAAAAGGTGCTGGGGTGCAAAAGTGGGGTGATTTTTCAAACCGAAATAAAAAGCGTTTAATGGATGAATGGGTTTTAGTTAATGGTTTTGAAGATGGCAAAAAAGGAGCGGTTAAATTTACGACACCTTTGTTTAAATTAGATAAATCTTTAAGCGAGGATCAAAACGCTTTAGTTAATGAAGCCTTTGAAGAATTAAAAGTATATCTTAATTTTTATCTAAAGACAAAAGATGTGGCTGAAATTGTTGAGGATGCACCCGAAGTTATTGATGATACGGATGACGATTTGGCTTTTTAATTTATATGTTCAGACCCGCTTTAAAAAAGCGGGTTTTTTTATGTTCAATCCTAAAGGATTGAATAATAAATGACCGTTTTTTATTCAAAACAGTAAAACACCAAAACACACTAAAACGCTATATTCTTTATATATATTTTTAAAAAGTAGTAAAAAAATATTTTTTGTCGTAAAATTTTAAAAAATGCTGTTTTGCTGTTTTTTGTGTTGTTAAACCCTATAAAATAAAGTGAAAGCATTTTTTTAAATGGTAACAAGAGAGTGATTTAAAATAAAAAAAATACATTATTTTGTTTGTTTTATAATGTATTTTAGTGTATATTTGTGTATTAATTTAAAATACTTATAAAAATGGAAAATTTAGAAAAATTAATTAAAAGAGAAACTAATTATATGTTTTCAGATGTTTTTTATGAAAACTTTACTAAAAAAATTTTATTATTTTTATCAGAAAATAAACATAAAGATGGCTTTGTTTATTTTATTAAAAATGGGATTTCAAGTAATAAAGTAAAAATAGGAAGTGCTATTGATATTGATAAAAGAATAAACTCTTATCAAACTTCTTTTCATGAAAAAATATATATTTTAGGATATATAAAAAGTGATGATTATATTTTTTTAGAAAAAGAAATACATGATACGTTTTCTGAAAAAAGAGTAAAAGGAGAATGGTTTGAAATTGATGATTTAGATTTATATACTATTAAAGAATTATACAATTTTAATAATGTAAATGATTTTTATAAAAGAAACATTAATATAAAAGACATGCCTAACAAGGTTTTATTAAATGATGTTTCTGGAATGATTAGTTTTTGTGAAAACTTAAAATTAAATCATGTTTATAAAACAAGTGATTTGTTTAAAGTTTTTTTAGAAAAAAATACAGATTGTAAAATAATAAATGTAAGCTGGTTTGGTCGTGAACTATCAAAAACACTTAAAAGAATTGGTATTAAGAAAATAGACAGCACAAACGGAGGAATAAGAACTTTTATATTAAAATAATTTTTTTTACAAAAAAGTTTTTTTATTCAAATATTATTTATATATTTGTGCTTTAAATATCCTTCAATTAAAAATATTAACAATGTAACCATTGGCGAGTAGATTTTGAAGGAGTCGAAAGTCAATGGTTTTGTTTTTTAAACTATGGTTACAATTTTTGCATACTTAACAGAAGTAGAAAATCCTTTTTACAAAGAAATTAATGAAGTTCTTTTATCTTTTAAAGATGGTTCCAACAAATCAAAAATTGATAAGGTTAGAAATATCGATGACAAAGATTTAAGAAACAAAGCAAAAGCAAAATTAAGGTCGGTTTGTTTTAGTGGCGAGTTTTCATATCGTGCAGCCAAAAATATTATTAATCATTCAGGATTTGCTTGTTTAGATTTTGATGATGTCGGTACTTTTAAAGATGCTGAATGTTTAAGAGACTCGTTGCAAGATAATGAGTATATTTATTCTGCTTTTATAAGTCCATCAGGCAATGGCGTAAAGGCACTTGTTAAAGTTCCTAAAGAAATACAAAACTATAAAAAATATTATGAGGCACTTTGTGAAACTTTTGATACTAAACTTGACGAAAAAACAAAAGATATATCAAGAGTTTGTTATGAAAGTTTTGACCCTGATTTATTTATAAATGAAAATTCAAAAGTATGGACTTTGAAAAAAGAATATACAGAGGTCACACGAAAAAATAATTATCCTAAACATTTTCAAATAACCGATACCAACAAAAAAGTTGATGTTATCATAAAATGGTTTAATAAAAAATTCACGCTTAATGCTGGAGAAAGAAACAACAACCTTTTTAAATTGGCTTGCGGTTTAAATAAGGCAGGATTAGATAAAAGCGATGCATTACAAATGTTTAAAGATTTTTATTCAGCTGGTTTAAAAGATAGTGAACTTGAAAGCATTATTAAAAGTGCTTATAAAAATTTACATGAGTTTGATAGTTTGACTTTGTTAGATGACAATAAAATTTTTGAAGTTGAAAGGGTATTAAAAAAAGGATTGCAAAAAGCAAAAAGACAATTAAAAAAAGAAGGTTTGAATGATGATGATATTGACGAAATTTTAGACTTTGACTTTGAGGATGATTTTTTAATTTTTTGGGATACAGATAAAAATGGGAAATTATCTTTAAATGATTATAAGTTTAAATTATTTTTAGAAAACAGAGGCTTTTATAAAGTCCAATTAAATGATAAAGAATTTACATTTGTAAAAGTTTACAACAATATTATAAATGAGGTTAATGAAACAAATATAAAAGACTTTGTTTTAAACCACGTTGTTGAAATTGATATGAATGTTTATAATTTCTTTGCAAAATCTACAACTAAATTTTCAGAAAATTACCTCAACCAATTAGCAACTAAAGACCTGGCAATGGTTAGAGATACTGAAAAGGAAAGCTATTTATTTTTTCAAAATGGAGTTTTAAAAGTTACTGAAGAAAAAACCGAGTTAATAGATTATATCAATATAGGTGGTTTTGTGTGGCAAAAAAATATAATACCGCACGAGTTTATTTTTACGGACCAAAAAACGGATTTTGAAACATTTATAAATAATGTATCCAATAAAGAAGAAAAAAGAAAGTTAATAGTTGAAACCGCAATAGGTTACTTATTAAACAACTATAAGAAACAAGACGAAGGATTATCTATTATATTTTATGATGAAACTTTGAATGATAATCCGAGCGGGAGAACTGGTAAAACTTTAATATCAAAAGCGTTGGGGCAATGCAGAAAATTAGTAACCTTAAATGGAAAAGAATTTAATAACAAAGGGCAGTTCCCCTATCAAACAATTAATTTAGATGATAATATCATTTGTTTTGATGATATGGAACGTAGCTTTAAATTTGAAACGCTTTTTAGTATTATAACTGGTAATTTGGTTTTAAATAAAAAGAACTTACAACCTATTGAAATTCCATTTGAGCGAAGCCCAAAAATATTATTTACATCAAATTATATTTTGTCAGGCGTTGGTGACTCGCACGATGCGAGAAAAATAGAAATCGAATTATTTAGACATTACAGAAAAACATTTAAGCCAGTTGATGAGTTTGGTAAAATGTTTTTTACAAGTTGGAATAAAGATGAATGGAATTGTTTTTTTAGTTATATGATAGGCAATATTCAAAAATATTTTAAGCATGGCTTAATTTATTCAGAATTGAAAACTGGTAAAACTAAAAAAGTAATTGCTAATACTTGCGAGGATTTTTATGATTTTTGTGAAAATGAATTTTTATGGCAATCAGACCATTTTTACACAACAAAAGAAATAATGCAAAGCTATTCGGATGGAGTTAGAGAGATGCCAAGAAACATGAATGTAAGTTGGTTTGGCAGGTGGTTAGGTATGTATTTTGATTATAAGCAATGGAAGCGAGAGGACACGACCAACGGAGGAATACGCAAATTTTCAGTATCAGGATTTGAAACAAAAGAGGATATTAACGAAACACCATTTTAAAAATATGAAAGCAGATTTAAACCCTACATTTAGAAAAATTTTACAAGGCAAAAAAATTTTAGTTGATTTTCAAGAGTCTTTTAAATTAACGCCTTATGAATTAAATCAAATTAGATATTGGATCAATTGTAAACATAGTGGATTTTATAATTTACCAACGGTTTTACCAGTATCAAAAAGGTTTACATTAGATTTTATCGGTTGGGATGACCCTAAATATAATGATGTGTTATTGTGCAAATTTAGTAAAGGCAAATTTAGATGACTTTAAGACCCTACCAAGAGCAGATTAGTACCGAAGCAAGTGAAAGGTTAAAGGTTAAGAATGTTTTACTTTTCGCGATGGAAGTACGTTGTGGCAAAACATTAACCGCACTTGCAACCGCTGAAAAATTTGGATCAAAGAACGTGTTATTTATAACGAAGTTAAAAGCTATATCCAGCATTGAAAGTGATTATCAAAACTTTAGTTTTACTTTTAAATTAACTACTATTAATCGTGAAAGCCTTCATAAAATAACGGACAATGATTTTGACTTTGTTATTGTTGATGAGGTGCATGGCTATTCAAGTTATCCAAAGCCTTCTAAATATCATAAAGAGGTTAAAAGTAGGTTTGGGGATTTGCCTATGATATTGTTAAGCGGGACGTCTACGCCTGAGAGTTTTTCGCAGTTTTATCATTTGTTTACTTTGTCAAATAAAAGTCCATTCAGGGAGTACGCTAATTTCTATAAATGGGCAAAGGATTTTGTTGACGTTCAAATAAAACATTTAGGTTATGCAAAAGTTAATGACTACTCAAAGGCAAACAAGGCTAAATTTTATGGTATGATTAAACATAACATTTTTACTTATACGCAAAGCGAAGCGGGTTTTGAAAGCAATGTTAAAGAAATGGTGTTATATTGTGATATGAAGCCTTTAACGTGGCAAATAATTGACAAACTAAAAAAGGATATGTTTGTAAGGTCTTCCGTAAGTGGTAAAACAATTATAGCGGATACGGCAGTTAAAATGCAACAAAAAATACATCAATTGTCAAGTGGCACGATTAAATATGAAGATGGGAGTGTACAGATAATTGATGATAGTAAATCAGTGTATATTTTAGAAATGTTCAAAGGTAAAAAGATTGCTATTTTTTATAACTTTGTAGCTGAACTTGAGATGTTAAAAAATACTTTTGGTCAAAATTTAACCACAGATTTAAACGAATTTAACGAAACCAATAAAAATATAGCTTTGCAGATTGTTAGCGGAAGAGAAGGTATCAGTTTAGCTAAAGCAGATTGTTTGGTTATGTTTAATATTCAATTTTCAGCAGTTAGTTACTTCCAGTCGCGCGACAGATTGACGACTAAAGACCGCAAAGAAAATAATGTCTTTTGGATTTTTTCAAACGGTGGCATTGAAGAGAAAATTTATAAAAGCGTGTTAAACAAAAAAGATTATACTAACTCAATTTTCAAAAAAGAATATGATATTAATGAAAAAATTTTTAAAAAAACTTTGAATAACAGAATTATTTAATGTTGCACAAACTACAATATCTCATGTTAAACTATTTAAAACTTATAAAGATGTTAGAGAGTAAGATACAAAAAAAAATTATAGATAAATTAAAAAAAGATGGATTTTTTACTATTAAAATAATAAGAGCAAATATTTCTGGAATACCGGATATTTTAGCTATTAAAAACGGTAAAGTTTTTTTTATAGAGGTAAAGACAGATAATGGGAAATTATCAGAAATACAAAAACACAGAATACAACAAATAAAAGAAAATGGTATAGAAGTATTTATTTGGAAAGATTATGAAATTAATTTTTAAAACATTATAACAAATGAAAAACTACTACATAACAAAACAAATGACTATCCACACCGATAACAGGGAGCAGACCGCACCGAGTGGGCGAAAATTTAGATTGTCGGGAGTTGTTAAAGATATGTCAAAGCCTGAAACGTGGGTTGAGGCAAAAAAAGAATATTGTAGACCCAGCACGATTAAGTTTGTTTTTTTAGATGGCTTAATGCCTTATTTTCTTTGCCTTGATATTGAAGCAAATGATAATTTAATAAGGTATTACCAAAGTGAGAAATGTTAAAATTTTGTTAAAAATTTAAAAAAAGTTTTGTATTTAAAAATAACGTTGTATATTTGTACTATAATTAATAACAAATAAAATGACAGCAATAGCAAAAACAACAGAAAACAACGCAAAAGTAAAAGCACTTAAAAAAATAGCTGAAACTAAATGGGCTGGCACAACTATTCACACAAATTTAGATGCTTGTTTAACTGCATTAAATTTAGATAGTACTAATTCAGGATGGTATAAGCCAACAGCATCAAGAATAAATGGATTGACTGGTATTTTTATGATTAACCAAGATGGTTCAATTTTTTGCGAAGCAAGAGTTATAAAAGAAAGTGAAAAAGAATATAAAATTGAGTATATGACAATGTCAGGATGGAAAGAATTTGAAAACTTTTATTGTCAATTTATAAATGAAAACTAAAAACAAAAAACCAACAAAAGGCGTAAAAACCCATTTTTAAAAATGAAAACACTAATTGACAAACATCAGACTTGTATTGAAATCCTTGAGGCTATTCAATACTTTAAAATAAGAAAAATAACAACAAATAAGTCATTAAATGGCTTTTCTGGTACATACCCAAGTTTAAGACGAAAATATGAACATACGATTATAATATACGATATGTGTATTAAAAGGCTAAAACAAAGATATGTTAAAACTTTGTTAACGTTAAACCTTAAATAAATAACTTTTATTATTTTTGACACATGGAAACAACAACAATTATAATTATCGCAGTAGGCTTTGGCTTCTTTTGGTTTGGTTTTTTACTTTGCGCTCTTTTGACCAAAAGCGCTAAATGTAACGATGAATATGAAATATTAATGCTTTCACAGCTAAATAAGAACTTGCAAATTAAAGTTGACAAGTTGGAGATTGAACTTAAAAAAGCTAAATTAGAACGGTATGCATAACAGCAAGGTATATGAGCATTAGCGGAGTGAGTAGCACAGCACGTAAGAGGGAAGGCTGAAATCTCAAATGTGCATTGAATTTTCGGTATAACCAAGCCCCGCCCGCTATTGCTTTTATAACGTTTACGGCTTTGCGTTCGTTGGGGATTTCCAGCACTAAAGCCGATTGATAGTACAAATTTTAATTTAAGCACAAATGATTATAGATAGCAATAAAGCCCCAATGACGCAAAACCGCTGTTACAGGAAGTACGGTATTAATGCAGTATCTCTTTTCAATGGAATGGGAACTTTAAGACAAGCATTTGAAAACTTGGGAATAAAAGTAAATAAATACTATTCAAGTGAGATTAAAACCTATGCTATTAAATTGCAACAACATCATTTCCCTGATGTAATACAAGTAGGAGATATTAGAAATTGGAGAGAATGGGATATTGATTGGAGTAGTATTGACTTTATTGGAAGTGGTAGCCCTTGCCAAAATTTAAGTAGTATTGGCAAACGTGAGGGATTAAATGGAGAAAAAAGTAGTTTATTCTTTGCTTTTATTGATATTCTAAACCACTGCAAAAGTTTAAATCCAAACGTAAAATTTTTACAAGAGAATGTAGGAAGTGCAAGTAAATTAGATGTAGGTATTATGAGTAGATTGCTTGGAGTTTACCCGGCAAGATTAAATTCAGAAAATGTAGTCGCACAACAAAGGGATAGATACTATTGGAGTAATATAAAAATGAGAAAAGATTTGTTTGATATGGTAACGGATATTCCAGAGCCAACGGATAAAAAAATATTACTCAAAGATATTATTACAAGTGGCGAAGTAAAAGAGGATAAACATAAGGCATTGATGCACCGAATGTATTACTCTTTTGGACACAAAGACAAACTATCTGAAAAAGCTCAAAAGTATATTACAGATAGAGAAAAGTTTGGTAATACGATAATTTACGAAGATGGATATTTGAGAATGGCAAACAAAACAGAACTTTGCCGATTACAAGGTTTTCCTGATGATTATTGCGAAATACTAAACTTACAACAAACAGCATCATTATTAGGGGATGGATGGACATTGCCAATGATAGAACACATATTGTCGTTTTATGCAGTTCCGTAGTATTTCCTGTAACGTTTCGCATATTTATGAAGTGGCGGTTTTTGAAAACGGATGTTTCATTTTAGTACTTAACTTTATTTGATGTACAAAGTTTGTTTTTAACACAAAAACCGCCATTTTATAAATATGCTGTTGGCAAATCGGTTTTTTATTTATTGTAATTTTCGGTTACGCTTTCGCACCGCTTTTAAGTAGTATTTATTTAACAAAACAATATTGAACTAACATAAATTAACAATGATACACTCCATAATCCAAAACAAACAAACGACATTTTTTCACAAAATAAAAAGAATTTTCCAATTCCTGAATATTCAACTTGTAATTTTTCTCCAGAGGGATTTTCCATATACTTTAATAGCATATTCAAACGAATATCAGCCTCTTTTTTTAAATAAGATTGCTCTGAAAATAGAAAAATTAAAGAAAAGAGGATGCAAAGTACGAGTATTGATAACGATGTCAGAAAAAGCTTTTTTGAGTCATAGTTTAGAGAATCAAATTTTGTTAAAGAAACTAAAAGTCCAACTAATGTAATTGAAATTGTAGTTATGAGTTTAGAAAAAACATATTTAGAAGCAACGTATTTTTCGCTTGTATCGTCATTTTTTGATATTAATCTTTGTATAGTTTCTTCTCTCATAATATTTTTGGTATTTCGGTTTTCTAAACTGTTTGCCAACGTATGGCGCTTTGCGAAGGCGGGGCTTTTAACCACTAAATTTAATTAGAAAGATGAATGATATATTTAACGATAATGTTTCTTTGAAAACGGAAACCCCCGCTTTTGCAAAGCACGTGTTACCAGCAGTGCCTTCTTCGGAGGTTTATTTGGAAGATTGTGTAAAGGCATTAAAACGCTTTAACGATAAGCATTTTGATTTAGCCATTGTAGACCCGCCTTATGGCAATATTGATGCAATAGGATTGATTGATAATAAAAAGAAAGGCAAACAAGCAACTAAAAGAACAAACTATAAACTGTTTGAAAATATTGCACCTGATGACGAATACTACTGCGAATTAGCAAGGGTTTCTAAAAATCAAATCATTTGGGGCGGAAACTTTTTAGGGCTTTGCGGTGGTGTAATTGTGTGGCAAAAAAATGGGACTGCATTTGGCGAAGCGGAGGTTGCAATTTGCTCAACTCACAAAAGCGTAAAGGTTTTTGAATATACTTGGAATGGTATGATACAACAGAATATGAAAGACAAAGAAATTAGAATACACCCAACTCAAAAACCTGTAGCACTTTACGAATGGATTTTAGCAAATTACGCAAAGCAAAATGATTTGATTTTAGACACCCATTTAGGAAGTGGAAGCAGTAGGATTGCAGCTTATAAAGGCGGGTTCAACTTTGTAGGGTTTGAAATAGACCAAGAATATTATGAGAAACAAGAAAAGCGTTTTAATGACTTTAAATCACAACTGCGGTTATTTTAGCACGGTCGCTGGCATTGCTGGTAACTAGCAGATATACGCAGTTCAAAATCTTGCACCTGTTAAACTTTTGTTAAAGACTATTAAAACCAAATTAACTTTTTATATTTTTACAGCATGAAAGCACTAATAACAGAAATATACGAAAAAATGCAGAATGTCATTTAGGAAGCAGAGGAAAACCACCCAAACGACCATTTTCCAGGCAAAGACCGAGTTGAAACCGAGCCAACAAACATAACCTTTGACATTGATTGGGTAAAAGGCGGTAAGTTTTGGGATGAGTACCAAGCGGTTAATATCGAAGTTACAAATTGTGACGGAAAGCCTTTGCCAAATATCAACAATTATTTAAATAACTTTAAAATATCTTACATCAATGAACCAGCTATTTAAAGAAAATTTAGAACTTAAAAAACTTGTCAAAACATTATTTGATAAAATGGATGATATTGAAAAATTAGAATACGATTGGAATAGTAGTACAGAATGGCGCAAAGCGAAATACAAATTAGAGGATAAAATCAAAGAAATCAAAAACGAACTTAAAAAACTTTTATAACATGAAAACTCAAAACTTTTATAACTGGATGGAAAATGTAGTTAAATCTAATTTTTTAGCTGACAACGAAAAAATGACCAACGCCTTTAATATTATTTCAGAGGCTGAGCAAATAGAAAAAATGAGATTGACTATTTTAAGTCAAGCCGAAACGATTAGAAATCTAAAAGCGGATTTGAAAAGTCATAAACAATTTTTAAATGAAGTTGTTAAAGAAATGCAAGTTGATTTTGAAATAGTTAAGCCATGACAAACAAAGAGGTATGCGATGCTTTAAGACCTATTTTTAAACTAACAGAAGCAAAATCTACAGATAGAAAAATGTTAACCAACTTACACAATAAGTATATTAAAAAGTGGGATTGTATTGATATTGCAAATTATAAATACTTAATTAATAAATATGCAAAGTAGAGTAGTTACAACAGATCAAGCGGGTGATATATTATCCATATCGAGAAGCGATATTTACAATTTAATGAAAGCAGGAAAAGTGAAACCTATTGAAAACATACATCCTATACACGTTTTTTATGTAGAAGATTTATTAAAGTATGCAGAAAAGATAGTTTATAAATTGCCTGAAATTAATGTGAGTTTTGAAAATGATTTTTTAATCTTTGAAAGTGAAATAAACAAATGGCACAAATCTTAAAACCAAACAGAAAAGACAACAGAGGCGGTCATGAAAATTGCGGGCGTAAAAAAGGCAATACAAAAGGGTTTACAATTAGATGCAAGCCTGAGAATATCGGAGTGGTTAGAAAATTTATAAATGAAAATCAGTTATGATAAAATCAATTTTCTTAAGCCAAATATTAGCGAATGAGTTGCACGAATTACAGACTAAATTCGTGCTACCTTTCGCACTAAAAAACAAAGTTAAAAATTTAAAACCTGATTTGATACGATTTTCTGAAAGTCATTTCGACCTCGCAGACGAAAAGGCAAACAGCGAAATGATGACAATTTACAACGCAATGGATAACTTTATAAACGAGATGTCAAAAGTTGAGGTTCAAGATATGCCAGCAATTGTGTATATTTACAAAGCGTATAAAAAAGACCCTCAAAGTTTAAATGGAATAGTTAACAAGATATTGAAATAATGCAAAGTAAAAAACACTCAGCACTCGAAAGCGTTACTAATGTCGTAGTTGGTTTGTTAACGTCTTTTTTAATTCAATTATGGATTTATCCAATTTTAGGAATAAAAGTTACAATTAATCAAAATATATTTATTACTTTTGTTTTTTTTATTGTATCGTTTATTCGAGGATATGTTATAAGACGTTTATTTAATAAAAAACAGAAACAATGACCACACACCTCACAATGTCGCAATTAATCGCTTTAGGCTTCGAGGATTTTAAAAATCATTATCATGGTGATTTTATGAGCCAACAATGGCAAAAGGGTAAAATCTTTGTCAAAACAACTTGGATAACGGAAACGGGATTTTTTGTAAACCAAGAGGTAAAAATTGATGCAACGATAACAGGCTTCACAAAAGAGGATTTAATATTTTTAGATAAGATTTTTAATAAATGACACTAACCGAATTAATAAGGAGCGATTATGACAGTCTATTAAAAATGGCTAAAAAAATCGACCCTATTAACGGACAAGATTATCTACATGATGCCTTTATAAAAATCCCGCAAGATAAAGAGGTAAATATAACCTACATTTATTTCACAATCAAAAACTTAATGATTGACGATATAAGAAAAAATAAAGAGGTTATTTATGATTTATCAAATATTGATATTATAGAAACACCAACCTTTGATTATAATGTAGGTATATCAGAAATTGAAAACAGATTAACCACTTTTCAAAAGTTGCTTTTAGATTTGATCCGCAACCATAAAATAAGCCTTTTACAAATAAGCAAAGAAACAGAAATAGAGTACAAAGTAATTTATAGAAACTATCAAAAGATAAAAAAAATATGCAAGGACTTGGAGATGTAATAAGTTATGTAACGACCTTTTTTGGAGTTGAGCCATGCGAGGCGTGCCTTGAACGCAAAAGAAAATTAAATAGTCTATTCCCTTTTATCAACCCCCCAAGCGATAAAGAACTTGAGTTTTTAGATGACTTTTTTAGCTGGTATAACGGATTACCGATACCAGCAAACAAAGCACTGAAAATAAAAGTAGCCGAAAAGATATGGGCAAGGATTTACAATGTAGACCTCAATAGAGAATGTCGAACGTGTGGCAGTCAATACCAAGAAAAGTACATTAAACAATTAAAAAACGTGTATGAAAGTAGCCGTCTATCTTAGTCATTATGGCAAGGTCGGAGGGGTTGAAACAACGACCTTAAACCTTTGCAAAGCCTTAACGCCTTTTCACGATGTTACGCTTATTATGGAGCAATGTAACAATTGGCAAAGGATAATACAAGACGTATCATGCAACGTATTAATTTTAGATAAAAATAAAGATTATTATTTTGATACGGTCATTATGCAGTCATCTTGGGGTTACAACCCATTAGACAAATTTCATGCAAAAAAATACATTCAAATTATCCATTCAGATTATACCTACTATTATAAAATGATGAACTGGTTATACGTTGAACACCCGAAAATTAATTATCGTGTGGCGGTGGGTCAATACGTTAAAGAAACATTTGAAAAGTTAACTGGTAAAAAGATACATAAAATTATATACAACTTCGTATGATTAGACTATTAACACTTTCACGCATTCAACCCGAAAAAGGATTTAAACGTATGGCAGTTATGCAGGACTTAATTCAACAACCTTTCATTTGGGATATTTACGGAAGCGGAAATTTAGACCTTTTAAAACCATTAACCAAATGCACATATAAAGGCGTTACAAACGAGGCAAAGGAAGTAATGAAACAATATGACTTTTTAGTACAATTAAGCGACACAGAGGGCATGCCTATGGTTATTTTGGAGGCTTTAAGCGTAGGTTTGCCAGTTATAACAACAAATTACCCAAGTGCAAAGGAATTAATTACAGATGGAGTTAATGGTTATATCGTAGATTTTGACTTAAAAAATTTGCCAGAGTTGAAAATTTTGCCTACTTTTACGTTTATTAATAAATCGACAGTTCAAGACTGGCTAAAAATCTTATAATTATGGTAGAAATATTTTGTTTACAAAACTTCTTTGATGTAGAAAGTAAAGTCCTTCGCCAAGTGGGTGATAAATGGAAAGTAACCAGAGCGAGAGCAACCGCAATCTTAAATGCAGAAACAAAAGGGTTAATTGAAATCCTATCAATGGAGGCAGAACCGAAACCTAAAGCAAAATTAAAACGTGGGAAAGCGTAAATACATAGAAACACCTGAAAAGATGTGGGAATACTTTTTAGCTTATAAAAAACAAGTTAAAAGCAATCCTATATTAGTTCAAGACTATGTAGGTAAAGATGCTGAAATGGTTTATCGTAAAAAAGACAGACCATTGACAATAGAGGGGTTTGAAAACTATTTAGAAGACCTTGAAATTATAAGTCATTTATCAGATTATTTTGCTAATACGAATAATAATTATAGCGATTATTCGACCATCTGTTCGCGTATAAAAAGAAATGTAAAGCAAGACCAAATAGAGGGAGGCATGGCAGGAATATACAACCCAAGTATAACGCAACGATTAAACAATTTAGTTGAAAAGCAAGAGGTAAAACACGAGGTAACAAAATTCGAGTTTGGCAACGATTAAGGGATACAAACCACATGACAATCAAAGATTAATTCATGATAGTATAAACAACGAAAACTATAAGTATTACGTTTGTAATATTGGTAGGCAGTTTGGTAAATCTATGTTAGCAATTAATCAAATCCTTTATTGGATGATTAACTATAATGGTTGTAATATTGGATGGGTATCACCTATTTACAAACAATCAAAAAAAGTATTTGATGATTTAGAAAAAGCAACTGCTAAAAGTGGTTTATTTGAGTATAACCGAACCGAATTACAAGTCAAAGGATTTAAAAGTACTTTATCTTTTTTTAGCGGTGAAAAGCCTGACAATTTAAGAGGTAACACTTTTAACTATTTAGTAGTTGATGAGTTTGCTTTTACTCGTCAAAATCTATGGGATGAGGTTTTATCTGCAACAGTTTTAGTAAAAGGTAAAAAGGTTATTTTCATAAGCACACCAAAAGGCAAAAACCATTTTTACACATTATCAAAAACACATAACTACGACGAAAGATATAAGTACTTTCATTTTTCGTCTTATGACAATCCTATGATTGACAAAAGAGATTTAGACGAAAGGCGGAAAACATTACCAGACCACGTATTTAAGCAAGAGTATTTAGCTGAGTTTTTAGATAACAATTCTGGGTTGTTTAAGAACATTCAAGACTGCATAAATATTGCACCAAACAATGGTAATTATTATGGTGGTTTGGATATTGGTAGAGCTGATGACTACACTGTTTTGACAATTATAAACCAAGACAAGCAAGAGGTTTTTATAGATAGGTGGCGTCAAAATGAATGGTCAAAAATTATAGATAATGTAGCTGAAAAGATTAATTTTTATAAAGCCAAAACTTATGTAGAAGTTAATAATCAGGGGGATGTTTTTTTTGAATTATTAAAAAAGAAATGTCCTAACTATGTTCAACCTTTTACAACGACATCAAAAACAAAACCGATGTTAATTGAAAATTTAGCGGTTGCATTTGAAAATTTAGAAATTAATATTTTAAATGTAGATTGGCATATTGACGAACTTGAAGCATTTACTTATATTTACAATTCAAATACTCGCAATGTGCAATATTCTGCACCACAAGGGATGCATGATGATAGTGTTATTAGTTTAGCTTTAGCGTATCAAGCATCTAAAAAAATTAATAGCTTATCAAAATTTGCTTAACTTTTACGTTTATAAGATATGAGAAAAATAACAATACCGACTAAATTAAGTGAAATAACTTTAGGGCAATTTATCCTATTGCAGGAAAGTGTTAAAGAGGATAACGAATTTCATACCTCTATGGCTATGATACGCATATTATGTGGTATGACAACAGGCGAGATATTAGCAATGTCATCAAAAGACTTTGACGATGTAATCTACACACTATCAGCTACCCTAAAACAAACACCCATACATGAGCCTATATTTGGGAACTATGGATTTATACCAAACTTTGATAAAATAACAACAGGCGAGTTAATTGATATTGAAACGTTTTTAAAAGACGAAAATATAGTAGGTGCGGTGGGTGTTATGTACCGACCTATTGAAAAGAAGTTCGGCAAACTATATACCATTAACCCATACGATGTAGATAAGGTTATTGAAGAGGATATTTTGTCTTTACCATGTACCGCTTATTTGGGAAGTATAAGTTTTTTTTTGACTTTATTAGACGAATTACTGATATATATCCCGAACTTTATGAGCAAGATACAGATGACGAAATCGCAGACGGAAACTTTGGAAAAGAATGGGGCTGGTATAGCTCAATTGACGCAGTCGCTGGAGGAGATTTGCGACAACACGAGGCAGTTGTTGCAATCAATGTTCACACCTTTTTATATCATTTAACCTATTTAAAAATAAAAGCACGCAATGAGAAACGCCATCTTAAAAGGATTAGAAATAATCGCTAACTATTTACAGGAAGACCCAGATGTTATATCTATTCAAGCGGTTGACGATGACGAACTTGATGTAAATAAACGTGAAATATACCCACTTGTTAACATACGCTTAAATGGTGTTTCTTTAGACGATAGCACCATGACTTTTGAAGTGACTGCTTTAGATATAAGAAACAAAAAAAAGACCGTACAACGTGACGCATTTAACTTAATTGACGACCGTTGGGATAATTGGGCAATGTGCCATAACATACTTAAAACTTTGCGAGATAAATTAGAGATTAGACGCAATGAAAATGATATTGATTTTGTGAGTAGCAACGAGCCATTGATTTTTTCAAACGCTATGCAAAACGGACTTGATGGCATGAGTGTTATACTAACTTTATCATATCCAAATAACACCATAAACCTTTGCAAAGAATGTTAGAGCAAAAAGAAGTTAACGAGGCGTTATCAAAGTTTGGCAAATATATGGTTACGCAATCACGTGCTAATTTAAGCCGAAAGGATAAGAATGTTAAAAAAACATTATACAATAGTTTGTCTTATTCAGTGGTTACAAATAAGCGTTCGTTTTCATTTTCTTTTTCGATGGAAGACTATGGTAAGTTTCAAGACTTGGGCGTAAAGGGTGCAACGAGTTCACAGAAAGCACCTAATAGCCCTTATAGATTTGGAAGCGGAACTGGTAAAAAAGGAGGTTTAACAAGTGGCATAAAAGATTGGGTTAACGCTAAAAAGTTTCAGTTTAAGGATAGGGAGACAGGGCGGTTTTTATCCTATGAGCAAACCGCTAATTTAATAACCCGAAGCGTATATCAAAAAGGTATAGCACCAAGTAGATTTTTTAGTAAACCTTTTGAGGCTGGATTTGCAAAATTGCCCGATGAATTAATACAAGCCTATGGTCTTTATTTAGAAAACTTTTTAAAATTTAGTACGAAATGAAAAAAATATTTATACGAAGTCCTTATTATATCTCTATTGCAGAAACAGGGCAGGTAGGTAGCAAGGTTGAGTTGAGGTTCAAGTATTACGGAGGCACGTTTCCAACACCTGCTAATTATATTTTAGCGAAAAGAATACCGAGCCCTACGCAATTAGAAACTATTTATAACGTAGCTAATTACGCAAAGGCGTTTATACAAGCTATTGCACCAAACCTTACAACGGGAGTAGAAGCAAATAATGCTTATTGTTTTATGGAAGTCAAACGATATAACGAAACAGCGATAGGGGTTTACAACTTATTGACTACCGAAACATTTTGCTGTTTAAATGGTTATTCTTTATATTCTGATGGTGTAAATAAAAGCACAACCGCAAGCGTAGTACCTTTGTTTAATACAAGTATCAATTTACAACGTACTGGTACAATAGCACTTAATTTCTTTTTAGATACGGGAACATATAATTTTAACGGAGTTAGTTTTACAACAACCGAACCGAGTGTTTATTCATTAACCACAAACTCAAACACCAACTTATTAGATGAAGTGGAAGGGCAAAAAATTGCTTTTAATACGCCTTTGGTATGCGAGCCTAAATATACGCCGAAAGTAGTGTATTTTATTAATCGCTTTGGTGGGTGGCAATCATTGACTTTCTTTAAAGTAGCAAAAGAAAGCTACCAAACCAAAGCAGAAAAGTTTAAAACATTCCCAAGTCAATTATCATACAACGTTAAGCAAGGGCAAAGCAAAAAGTATAATAACAATGGGCAAAAATCAATAATGTTAAATACGGGGTTTGTTGATGAAAACTACAGCGAGTTAATTGAGGACTTGTTGTTAAGCGAAAGAGTGTTAATGGATGATAAGCCGATGATAGTGAAGACCGAAAGCATGCAGGTTAAAACTCGTTTAAATGATAAGACTATTAACTATGAAATTGACTTTATGTATAACCACGAAATGATAAACGACGTATGAATGTAGCCTTATTCATATACGATGATAACAACGTAAGACAACGCCTCGATACGTTTAAAGATGAAACTATTCAGGTCGTTTCAAGTGTTCAAAACATTAATGATATTAGCAAAGTCTTTACGGACTATTCGCAGTCGTTTACCATTCCTGCAAGCGATAACAATAACCAAGTATTGAAACATTGGTATGATGGCGTGGTTGATGATGGCTTTAATCAACAAAAGAAATACAACGGGTTTATAGAAATTGATACCGAGATTTTTCGTATTGGTGTTTGGCAATTAGAGGGAGCGGAGGTTGAGGACAATAAACCGAAAAATTATAAGATTACTTTTTACGGAGTGCTAAAAAGTTTAACCGATAAGTTTGGCAAAGATAAGTTAAAGGACTTGACAAGTTTACAAGAGTTGACTTTTGAATATACAGCAGCTAATGTTCGCACAAGGATACAAACCGAGAACGATATAATATTCCCTTTGATAAGCTCAAAAAGAGTTTGGCAACATGGAGGCGGTGGTGCAAATGATATAAGAACAAATTCACATGGTATTATACATACCGAATTATTCCCTGCATTAAGGGTATCTAAAATCTTTGAGGCTATTGAAACAAAATACAGTATTAATTTTACGGGTGCTTTATTGGGGCAATCGAGATTTACAAAGATGTTTTTATGGTTAAAGAATAGTGAAACGTTAAATGTACTATCAACGATAAACGGAATAGATATAACCACGACAACAAACAACGGAATATTTAATACCATAATAAACACTTATACACATACTGGATTTCTAAATTCTGCATTTGTTTACAATAAATTATTGTTAACGGTGTTTGTCCCTGCTGGCACGACCTACACTATTTTCGCATATCGTAATGGTATTTTCTTTGGTGTTTCGACTTTTACAGATAGCATTGGAGATGTCGAGATATTAAACCAAACATCAATTCTTGAAAACGCAATATTTAACGGAGTTTGGACTTTTAGAATACAGACATCAGTAGCTTTGCCTACTATTCCAATTGCTTTTAAAAGTCAGATTAAACCAAATACATTACAAACTCAAATTGAAAACGTTTGTACTGCAGTATCCACTACCTTTGCAAATTTAGACGTGCCGGTATTAATGCCAGATATGCCAATTGTTGATTTCTTTAGTGGTATATTAAAAGTGTTTAATATGACATGTATATCTTTTGACGAAGTGAATTATCAATTGGAGCAATTAGAAGATTGGTATTTACAAGGAGGCATTAAAGACATAACGCAATATACAACGACAGACGTAAAAGTAGATAGGGTTAAAGTTTTTAAAAACATAAACTTTAAATATCAAAAATCAAATAGTTTTATTAACGAAAATCATAGGGCGTCGTTTAATACAGAGTATGGGGATTTAACAATCACATCAACAAACGACGGAGCGGATTACAACGTGCAACTACCTTTTGAAAAATTGCAGTTTGCAAGGATAGGTCCTCCCGTTGGTGTTTTAAATGGTTCGCTTAACGTAGCGTATGCTTTGCAGTCCCCAGACTTTAAACCATACATACCCAAACCCGTTTTATTTTATTTATGGGAGAATAGAAATATGCCATCAATTTACGTTAGTGGCACGCAGTTAACGAATTATTTAGTGTGTGGTGATTTCACGCAGTTTAATCTTCAATTTCATTCAAATAACTTTGGTCAAGAGCAAAGCATCCAAACAGGTGGGCAATTGCCATTAAGTTTGTTTGCGAATTACTACGCTAATTATATTACGGGGATTTATGATAAGAAAAATAGAATACATAAAGTAAAAGCTATTTTACCAACTATTGAATTAGTAAGGCTAAAATTAAACGACCGATTAATTATTAGAGATACGAGATATATCATAAACAACTTTACAACTAACTTATTAACGGGGGTGGTTGACTTTGAACTTATAAAAGATTTTAGAAACCCCTTGGCTATTGTACAAAGAACTTATACGATACCGAGTGGCGGAGGCACGATTGACATTCCTATTTTAGATAGCAGTGAAAACTTCGCTTTGCAAAGTGGAGGAGGCGAGGTTGATTTGTCTTTTGCTAAAACGGGATTTGTTTTGCAAGTTGTTATTGACCCAAACGCAGAAGTAACAGAGGAGTCGGTTACGGTTGTAGGGGATAAAGGAAGCGTTATTAATATAATTTTACAAGCATCATGATAAGAGAATTAATAAAAATCATTCAGCAAATGCCACCAACGGCAGGCGAAAATGTGAGAATAGCAAAAGGTAGTAACGAATTAAACTTAAAAACACAATGGCAATTGTTAAAGAAATAGTTATCAACTTAACGGATGATGACGCTAAAAAAGGACTAAACGACATTAACAAACTTTTTAAAGAGGTTGACCAATCCGAGCAAAAGGCGGTTGAATCAACCATGTCTTTACGTGCCGAGTTAAAGAAGTTACAAACCGATTTACAAAGTGGTAAGTTAACGGGTGCGGCTTTTGATGAGGGTATCAAAAAAGCGGGTCTAATGAAAGACCAAATCAACGACGTTAATAACCGAATTAAGGCACTTGCAACCGATGGAGCGGATGTTGCTTTGCGTGGTATTGGGGATTTTGCAACGGGTGCAGTTGGTGCATTTTCAGCGGTGCAGGGTGGCATGGCTTTGTTTGGCGACGAAAGCGAGGATGTACAAAAGGCTATAATGAAACTGCAAGCCGCTATGGCTTTGTTAAATGGTGTGACTGCTATTAACACCGCATTACAAGGAGATAGTGCAGGTATGGTGGCACTACAAACCGCAAAGACTAACTTATTAAGTGGTGCTCAAGCGTTATACACAACCGTTTTAGGGACATCAACGGGGGCGTTAAAGGCTTTTAAAATAGCTTTAGTATCGACTGGTATTGGTGCTATTGTTGTAGGTTTGGGTTTATTGGTTGCAAATTTTGAAAGCATAAGTAAATGGGTAACAACGACCATTGAAAAGTTCGGAGGGTGGCGTAAAGTGTTGTTAATGGTTTCACCACCAATATACGCTATCATTAAGGCGTTGGAGATGATGGGAGTTATTGATGATGAGCAAACCTCGAAAGCCAAACGCAATGCAGAGGAGCGAATAAAAGCAAATCAAAAAGAGATAAAAGAATTAGATAAAAAGAAAAAAGCTACGAATGACTATTACGATTTCGAGATACGCAAAGCACAAGCTGCAGGAAAAGATACAGAGGATTTAGAAAAGAAAAAAAGAGATGCCGCTATAAAAACTGCACGCGAACAAAATGAAAGAGACCAAGAGGCTTTAAAATCAGAGGGGAAAAAATCAGCAGAATGGATTAAACAATGGAATGAACGTCAAGCCGAAATTAAAAAGTTACAACAGGATGGTTTAATTGCAGAGGTTGAAGCTAGAACGAAAGCGTCTGAAAAGTTAAATGAAATACAAACAAAAGAAAGCGAAAAAAGACAAGCCTTACAACAAAAAGAAGCTGAAAATAGAGCAAAAGAAAATAGAGCAAAATTAGACGAAGATTTAAAAAATGCTAAAGACAATTTTGAACTACAAAGAAAATTAGTAAATGATAATGCAAAAATATCAAAAGAGGATAGAAAGCAATTACTAAAACAAATTAACCAAGAGGAAGCGGATGCTGTTGTAAATCATAAAAAGTCTTTGCAGGATATTGAAAATAAATATATCACCGATATTGAAAATCTAAATGCAAACACCGACCAAAAAAAATTAGATTTACAAAAGTCAAGGGATTTAAAAGAGATTGAGCAACTTGTAAAAACGGAAGAAGAAAAGCAAATGTTGCTTATTCAGTTTAATGAAAAATATAGAATACTACAAAATGAATTAGACGAAAAAAACCAAATAGAGGCAGACGCAAAAAAAGCCGAAAAATTACTAAACGAAGCAAACAATCCAGAGTTAAACCCCGAAGCACGATTAGAGGCTATAAGGTTAAGAGAGGAAGCCGAAAATAGTATAATCTTTGCGAGCGAAGATGCAAGGACTGCATATCAGAAAGCAAACGCAGACGCAAGGACAAAAATAGCCGAAGCCGAAATGAATGCGAGGTTGTCAATGCTAAATACAATTGCATCAGGTTTAAGTATGGCTTCGCAAGAGTTGGGGGAAAGTACGGCAGTTGGCAAAACATTAGCAGTTGCAGCAGCTACAATATCAACTTATACGGCAATAGCGAATCAGTTGGCTGCATTCTCAACAAAAGCTATTCCAGGTTATGCTATTGCACAAGCTGTTGTTACTGGTGCTTTTGGTTTTCTACAAGTTAAGAAAATATTATCTGTTAAAGTTCCAGGCGGTAAAGGTAGTGGAGGCGGTGGAGCAGGCGGTATTGGTGGAAGCGCAGGCGGTGGAGCTGGTGCACCAAGTGCAGCACCTATATTTAACACCATTGGAGCAAGTCCAGTAAACCAATTAACGAGAGCGTTGGGTGAACAACCCCCAGTTCAAGCGTTTGTTGTGGGTTCACAAGTTACAAGTCAACAATCTTTAGATAGAAACATCATACAGAATGCCTCTTTAGGAGGGTAAAAGACCAAATTTTATATTATAAAACGTTTATAAGTTATGGATACATACGATATTATTTTTAATCCTGAGGAAAAAGAGGGCGTTTTTGCTATAAGTTTAGTAAAAGACCCTGCTATTGAGATTGATTTTGTGGCGTTATCGCAGGAAAAAATCGAGTTAAAAACCATTGATGAGGACAAGCGTATATTAATGGGAGCGGTTTTAATACCTGATAAAGTAATACCGAGAGATGGTTATAATATTGTATTCTCAAAAGAAACAATTAAGCTATCGCAAGAGTATTTTTTTAAAAGAAACAACCAAAAGAATAGCACAATTGAACATGATACTAACCAATTTGTTGATGGCTTTACAATTATTGAAAGTTGGATAAAAGAGGACAATGAAAAAGACAAGTCTAATATTTATGGTTATGATTTGCCAGTAGGTACTTGGTTTGCGATGGCTAAAGTTGACAATGATGAGGCATGGGCAAAGGTAAAAAGCGGAGAAGTGAAAGGCTTTTCTATTGATGGATATTTTGATACGAATAAACAAATTAATTTAAATACTATGGTAGTAACAGAAATCGTTGAAGCAATAAAAACAGGCTTCGCACAATTGACCTCACAAAAAGAAGAGGTTAAGGTTGAGTTAGCAGAGGATGTAGAAACTGAAGTTGAAGTTGAAGCACCCGCTGATGACGTTAAAGAAATGGTTAAGCAAATGGCTGTTGAATTTGGCAAACAAATTGAAGAGCTAAAGGCTGAAATTGAAAAATTAAAAGCACCAAAAGAGGAGCTAAAAGAAGAGGAGAAAAAAGAGGAAGAGCCAGTACAAATGACAAAGGCAAAACCCGAGACTTTGGCAGTTCAAGAAATGCCTAAAAACTTAAAAGACAGATTAAAATTAAAACTTAAAAACGTATAAAAAATGGCAACAGAAACAACAATCACATCAAACTACGCTGGTGTAGAAATTAAAGGACCAGACGCTGGAGGTTTCTTTTTAGAAACTTTCAAAGAAGCAGACGCTTTAAAAAATGGTATCTTAACCGTATACCCAAACATCAACTTTGAGGCATGGTTAAGAAAATTAGAAACTACTAACGGAAGACGTAACTACACTTGCGGACACGTTCCAAACGGGAGTGTAACACTTTCTGAAAGACTTTTAAAACCTAAAAAATTCAAAGATGATTTCGACCTTTGTAAGGAGAATTTTAGAGTACAATGGGGCGAGGCTTCAATGGGTTCAAGTGCTCATAACGATGCTATGGATAAAAACGCAATGGACGCTATAATAGCAAACAAATTAGCTGACAATGCAGAGGAGTTTGGCGAATTAATCTGGACAGGTAATGATAGTAACGCTGGAGAGTTCGATGGGTTTTTAACCATGTTCGCTACTGATGCAACGGTTATCGATGTTTATTTAGCTGCGATTACTGAAAGCAACGTAGAGGCTGAAATTAAAAAAGCTTTAAATGCCGTACCTGTGGCTTTGAGAAACAAAAGTACTTTAAAAGTATCAGTTTCAGCGAACATTGCGCAGGCTTATAACTTCTTTTTAGCTTCTAAAGGAATTCAGAATGGTTTAGGTGGTAACGCCAACACGTCTTTAGTATTCGGTAACTACACTTTAGTAGTTGACAATGGACTTCCTGCAAACACAATTGTAATCGCAGAGCCTAAAAACTTGGCTTTCGGTACTGGTGCATTAGCTGACCACAACGAAATCAAAGTTGTAGACGAAGATACTATCGGTTTATTGACTGGCAAAGTTAGAGGAACTATGGTTTATAACGCAGGTGTTCAATACGCTTACGGTGCTGAAATTGTTTGGGCTTCTAATACTCACCCTGTACCTTCTGTATAACTTTTAAATTCTTTAGATCATGAGTTGTACAATAACAAAAGGTAGAAGACTTCAATGCAAAAACCAAAAGGCAGGAATTAAGAACGTTTATTTTCTTAACTTCGGAAGCTATGGCTTTTCAATAACAAATGGCGTATTGACTGCTATTGGTAGTATCGAAGAAGCTTCTTTTGACCTATACAAATACGAGGTAAAAGGAGCGAGCGGTTTAGAGGAAACTTGGAACGTAAGTAGAGAAAATGGAACTGCGTTTGTTTCGCAAGTCTTAACTTTGCAATTGCCGAGATTAGATGCCCAAACGCAAAACGAACTTAAACTTTTAGTGTACGGCAGACCTATTGCCTTTGTAGAAGACTACAATGGTAATATTAAGGTAGCTGGTGCATTATCTGGAATGGAGGCAACGGGTGGCATAATTACAACGGGTCAAGCGAGTGGCGATTTAACAGGCTTCACGTTAGAGATGACAGGCGAAGAAGTTGAGGGCGCACCATTTGTAGCAGACGCTTTGAAAAGTGCTTTATTAGCTACTGTGGTAAATAGCTACATTGGCGACACACCGAGTGCATAATAAATTTAGTTAGTTATATTTAAAAACCGCAAAAGTCAAAATTTTGCGGTTTTTTTCGTTTATAGTATATGAGATATTTTTTAACTAATTTAGAGAAGCAAAAAATAAAATTCATTAGTCGAGCGAGTGTTGACAAAGCCGACTTAATTATTTACGATAAGTATAATAACGAAACGACAACAATAAGTAATTTAAATGTTTATTGTGATAATGGTTATGTAACTTTGACTTTTGAACATGAATTTACAAAAGACTTTGTTTATCTATTATCGGTTAAAAATTCAAATAAACTATTATGGCAAGACCTATGCAAAGCAATATAAAAGTAGTTCAATTAGCAAGTTATGTAAGACCTGAAATCCGAGAGGAGAGCGGGCGTAAATGGGTGCTTAATGGTGTAGACAATAAGTTTTTTAAATACGTTATTGACCGCTATAACGGAAGCCCAACAAACCGAGCGATTATAGATAGTTATAATCAGATGACTTTTGGCTTTGGTTTAAAAGATGAAAGTATTTATAAAATTGTATCTAAAAAAGAACTGCGAAAAATCATTAAAGACTATATCCTTTTTGGTATGGCTTATATGGAGTTGACTTATAAGAATGGCAAAGTTATTAGTATATTTCACACACCTGCAGAAAAATTAGCACCATCGAAAGCAAACGAAAACGGGGATATTGATAGTTATTGGTATTCATACGATTGGGATGATTTGCATAAATATAAACCTAAACAAATTGACGCTTATAAATTTGGCAAAGGTTCAAATAAAACTGAAATCTTTTGTATTAAAGATTACGAGGTAGGGCAATTTTATTTTTCAAACCCAAGTTATTTAAGTGGTTTGCCATATGCTGAATTAGAAGAGGAGATAGCAAACTATTGTATTAACCATATTAAAAATGGTTTATCCTTTGGGCATGTTATTAACATCAATAGCGGGAAGCCTGAAAGCGAACAACAACTGCATGAAATGTCGAGGGACATTATCAACAAATTAACTGGTAGTAGAAACGCTGGTAAATTTCTTTTATCATTTAATGACAATAAAGAAGTGGCTACAACGGTTGAGGCGGTGGTTGTTAGTGATGCACATGAGCAATATCAATTCTTAAGTGAAGAGGCACGCTCGCAGATTTGCGTATCTCATAAAGTTGTGAGCGGTGCAATATTGGGTATCAATAAGAGTACAGGTTTTAGCAGCAATGCAGAAGAGATTGAAACCGCTTTTAACGAAACAATGCTTAATGTGATACAACCTATTCAAGAGGTTGTTTTAGACGCTTTATATCAAGTTTTAGGCGTTGAGGCGGAGTTCATACCATTAAGAGAAGCAAAGAAAGACGAAGCACAAAGTGGTGATGATGTACAACCGATAGAAATGGCTAAAACGTGCAACCATGGCAAAGAAATTGATAGTATTGCAGACGCTTTAATTGGTTTGGGAGAAGATGTTGATGATAATGAATGGGAGTTGGTTGACGAAAGACAAATGATAGGCGCACCAACACTAACAGAAACCGCTTTTAAATTAGCAAAAGTACCTACAAGCTTTCCAAATGTTAAAAGCGAACAAGACACAGACCTATTTAAAATACGCTATCAATATGCACCGCAAACGAATTCAGAAAATAGTCGGGAGTTTTGTGTAAAAATGGTTAAGGCGAACAAGGTCTACAGAAAAGAGGACATCGAGTTTGCAGGGCAAAATGTAGTTAATGCAGGTTTTGGCCCGAATGGTGCAGATACATATAATATATGGCTTTACAAAGGCGGAGTTTATTGCAACCATTTTTGGATGCGAAAAATATACCTTAGACGAAACAACACATCAATAAGCGTGAACGATGCAAAACGAATGATATTAGAGTTGGAGCCTGAACAAAGAAAAGATAATAGGCTACAAGAGAACGACCCATTGGTGGCGCAACCTGCACAAAGTAGCAATAACTGGTTTAAATTAAAGTAAGATGAAACTATTAGTAACAGATAACGAAATTGTACAAGGGTCGATGTTAGGCGGTGCTATTGACGTGGAGCGTTTAAGACAATGCGTTTTAGATGCGCAGGTTACGAGATTAGAGGAGTTGTTGGGTCAAGAGTTATTTGAATTTTTTCAAGATACCGAAACCCCGAGCGGACTTTATGCTACTTTGTTGACTGACTATATTAAGCCATTTTTGATAAAACAAAGCGAACTTGAATATTTAAAAATAGGTGCTTTTAATATTGCGAATAATGGTATATTTTTACAAGCACCACAAAACACGCAAGCCATTACAGATAAAAATATATCTTTGCTTATTGCACAAGCACGCAGTAAAGCTGATATGTTTGCTGATAGAATGGTACGTTGGTTATGTAAAAAGCAATTGCCTGAATACATTAGAAATTCAGATAATATCGTAAATTATCAAAAAAATAGCATAGGTAGTTGGTTCATTCCTAAACATTATAATATAAAAGAATATGAAGAGTTTTATCCTACAAAAAGAAACGAAGCGTACAACCCTGAATGCGAATAAATTATTAATTTTACTTAAAAAATTAGACGATGCTAAATATAAAGATAAAAAGAAATGATACGTTTTTAGCGATGCCTTTTCAGGTTTTTCTTGACGGTGATTCTTTAAATTTCGAGCTTGATTATCGTATTGAGTTAATTGCTAAAGCTTCTGATTGTGGCGAGGCGGTTTTAACCTTAAATACAGACGTTGATGGAGGCATGACAATTACAGATGATGCAAACGGCATATTTGAAATTGACCAGCAAATATTTGATTTAAAAAAAGGTATTTATCCTTATGAGATGACTTTTGAAAACAGTTTTACTGAAAGTATTTTCACATGGATAACAGGTAATTTAATTGTAAATTAGTTATGGAAGTTCAAATAAATGTTTACCCACAACAGCAAAATGTAGAAATAGTAACCGAGCCGAATGTTACGAATATCAACGTGACTACTTATGCGGTTATAAACCCACAGTTTTACGATTTAAGCGAGTTTACCAACGGTGAGGTTGATAGGTTTGCAAAGTTGTCAGATATTGTATCCTCGATAGCAGGATATGCTACAGAGGCATGGGTAAATAGTAGAGGGTTTATAACAAATGTCATCACTGCTTTAGGCTTCACACCCGAGAATGTAGCAAATAAAAACACGTCTACTGCTTTAGGCACAAGCGATAGCTTATACCCTACTCAAAACGCAGTTAAAAGTTATGT
>JBBAJU010000020.1:10397-37911 GCA_040403845.1 Sediminibacterium sp. | reverse complement strand
GGTGATACAGAAGAACAAACAGGAACTTTAGTATTTAATTTTAAGCTTAAGAATTAAATTATTTGCACCTTTGCCGCAAGATGAATTACGCAGATACGCTTTCCTATTTATTTAATAAGCTCCCCATGTTTAGCAAAGTGGGAGAATCGGCATATAAAAAAGATTTAACTAATACCATTGCACTTTGCGAAGCATTAGGAAACCCTCATAAAAAATTTAAATCGATTCATATTGCTGGTACAAATGGCAAAGGTTCAACAAGTCATATGCTTGCAGCAATTTTACAAACAGCTGGATATAAAACTGGTTTGTATACTTCGCCCCATTTACATGATTTTAGAGAACGTATAAAAATCAACGGCGTTTGCTGTACAGAAGAATTTGTTATTGAGTTTACCCAAAAAATTAAGCCGCAAATTGAATCTATTTCACCTTCCTTTTTCGAAATAACCGTTGCTATGGCATTCGAGTATTTTGCAGCGCAATCGGTTGATATAGCCATCATTGAAACTGGCTTAGGAGGCAGATTAGACAGCACCAATATTATACTTCCCGAACTCTGCATCATCACTAATATTGGGATGGATCATATGAACTTATTGGGGAATACAATAACGGCAATTGCTGGCGAAAAAGCAGGTATCATCAAACCATTGATACCAGTGGTAATTGGAGAATATATTCCAGAAACCTTACCCGTTTTTTTATCCGCAGCTAAAACAAGTCTTGTTTCACTTGCACAAGAGAAAAGATATATCAGTGATTGGTTATTTCAAGAAAATCTATTAAACATAACAGTAGTAGATAAAGAAAAAAATGAGTACCAACATTTTTCTTTAGACTTAATAGGATTTTATCAAACAAAAAATTTATTGACTGTTCTTGAAGCTTGTTCCATACTCCAACAACATGGCTGGAATATTAATGATAGCCATATTAAGGAAGCACTGAAAAATGTAAAAAAGCTTACAGGCTTGCATGGAAGATGGGAAGTCATTCAAATGAACCCCTTGGTTATTCTAGATGTAGGACACAATGTTGACGGGATTAAAGCAATTTTACACCAGCTAGATTTAATGAGTTTTAATCAATTGCATTGGGTAATGGGCATGGTAAAAGACAAAGATATCCATGCGGTTTTATCGCTTCTACCCATTACAGCTAAATACTATTTTACAAAAGCGAATATCCCAAGAGCATTAGATGAAAATGAATTGCTCACTCAGGCAAATGAAATTGGTTTAATTGGTTCAACATATAGTAATGTAAATGAAGCTATCCTTGCGGCTAAAGAAAACGCTGGATTGAATGATCTTATACTTGTTTGCGGAAGTGTTTTTTTGATTGCAGAAGTGCAGAGAAATTAGCTACACCTTAAGCCAACCTAATTGAATTGCAGCGGCATACATTGCACCAACTTGAGCGCCATGTTTAAAAGAATGTGCTAGAAGCTGCTGCATGAAATCTTCTTTGGGCACCAAAACAATTTCAATATCTTCAAATGGATCATAGGCGGTTTTGCCCGTGGATTCTACTGCTATTGCTAAATAAAAATAGGCATAATTACTTTCTAAAGGTGGATTGGGATGAACGGAATAAAGTAATTCAAACTGATCCGTTTGATAACCAGTCTCTTCCACCATCTCTCTTTTTGCGGCGATCATTGGATCTTCATTTGCTTCAATCATTCCACCAGGTAATTCAAGTGTAATAATGCCAGCAGCATGCCGGTATTGTTTTACCATTACAATTTCCTCTTTGGGGGTAACCATGAAAATATTGCAAAAATCAGGTACTTTAATAATAAGATACGGATCAATGATTCTCCCATCTGGTAATTGGCATGCTTCTTCTTGTACACCTAACCATTTCTTGGCATACCCTATTCTTGATTGATGAATAGACCATGGTTTAATTCCCTTTTGCATTTTATACCTTTAATTTATTTAGTCGCATTAACGCATACAAAATTGTACAGGTTTGCATTGATTGGATAAAGCCTTGCGTTTTAAATGCATTAATAAAATCATCCCACTCCATTTCTACAACTTCTACTTCTTCTGATGAATCTCTTATTGCATTGGGGTCAATAGTGCCTCCAGTAGCCAAGAACATATGCATCACATTGGTATTCGTAGTTGGGTTGGGGGAAATTTTTCCTAGGTATTCTATCTGATCAAACCGATAGCCAGTCTCTTCTAACAACTCACGTTCAATAGCATTTTCCAAAGAAGCATCCGTAGCATCTACGCAGCCTCCAGGAAGTTCTAATGCAATGGTGTCTAGTCCTGCTCTATAAATTTTCTCTACAATAACAGTCCCTTTCTTTGTAATTGCAAGAGCTGTAGCATAATCGGGGAACCCATAAATATAAAATGGTTCAATAGTAGAACCATCATTTTTTTGGTAACTATTTTTTCTTACATCCGCCCATTGATCTTTTATCAACTGTTCTGAATGCAACAACTTCCACTTATTCATTTGAGCCATCACCAGTTATTTTTTTCTCTCAATGATCGAATATGCGCAGTATGGTGTTTCCCATGCCAAGCATACATTCCCAAGAGGTGCCATAAACTCAATTCTTTTTTACTGCCTGGGTGATATACAGTTCTATCCCATTGATCTAAAGTGAGATCCTTAATTGCAAAATGCCATCTGGTATGCAAAGCATGTAGTAAAGTAACCGAAATATTAACTGGAAGTGTTTTCACATCATTTAATAGGGTCCAAGCATTCTCGTCATATGGTTTAATGATTGGAGCATCTTCTGTTAATCCAAGTTTAAATCTACAATAAGCATTCATATGACTATCTGCCAAATGATGAACCACTTCATGAATAGTCCATCCACCAGTTCTGTATGGAGTATGTAACTGCGCTTCGTCTAAATTCAATAATACCCGCTCAATTTCCTCTGGTAAAAATTGAATATCTGCCAACCATTCTTGCTTTAAGTTTTCGCTATATGGCTTCCATTCAAATTCACCTATTGGATAACGTTCATCTGTCATAAAATTAATTTTCTGCCCTTAATTCGTGCCCTGTCAAATGAATAAATACATCTTCCAAATTTGCATTTTTGACTTGTTTAGGTCGCTCAAAACCACTCGCTACTAAATCATCTATCAATTTATCAGGAGAGTCTAATGCGATGACTTTACCGCTATCAATAATTGCTACTCTATCACAAAGTACTTCTGCCTCATCCATATAATGAGTCGTAATAATGACGGTAGTACCCTTCAATCTAATTTCTTTAATTAGGTCCCATAAGTTTCTTCGAGCTTGTGGATCTAATCCTGTAGTAGGCTCATCTAAAAAAATGATTCTTGGATGATTAATTAAAGTAGTAGCTATAGAGAACCGTTGTTTTTGACCACCACTCAATTCTTTGTACTTAGCTTTTGCCTTATCCGTTAAATTAACTGTTTCTAATAATTCTATAGGATTCACAGGTTGATTGTATAATCCAGCAAATAAAACAATCAATTCTGATAGTGTTAGATTAGGATAATATCCAGAAGTTTGCAACTGAACACCAATCAATTTTTTGATTTCATTTGGATCTTTATCTAGGTCAAAACCAGCAACTTCAATAGATCCACTTGTCTTCTCTCTAAGCGTTTCTATAATTTCAAGAGTAGTAGATTTACCTGCACCATTTGGACCTAACAATCCAAAAATTTCTCCTTCAAACACGTCAAAACTAATTCCTTTCACTGCATGAAAATTTCCATACTTTTTATGAAGGTCTTTAACACTGATGATTACTTTGCTCATATTTAAAATTTATAAACCAACCCAGCGGATTGCTGACCTAAACCCAATGAAACTGTTGATTTTTTATGTTGCTGATTAAATAAATTAACTGCAGTTAACATATGGTTTTGGCCAATTAGGTTAAAATATCCTCCTGCAATAGACGACAAAAAACCACCCCCAATTAAAGTCCAACCCAACCCTTTTTTAGTACCAGATAAATTATTAACTCCAACTAAAAGCGTTATAGCCCCAGCAAAACTGCATATCTGGCCCGCTATTTTATTCTTTTGATGCTTTAAATATGCATCAATTATTGCTGGGTTTTGGGTTCTGTAAAAAAGCTGTTTAAACTGTGTACTCCCTTTAAAAATACTGTCATTGAATACAATATTATTGGGTTTTGTCATAATGGTATAACTCATTTCTCCTTTTGGCAAAGGCTGTTGTGCCTTTACGCTTTGAACAGAAATAAAAAGGAGTACTATTATAAAAAGATTCTTTTTCATGCTTAAATTTTTGTTGCTGAAACTTGGGCTAGTTCTTCCATCATTAATTTACTTCCAATAAATAATGGTGTTCGCTGATGTAAAGAAGTGGGTTCTATATCAAGTATTCTTCCAACACCATCAGTTGCAACACCGCCTGCAACTTCTAAAATAAAAGCAAATGGATTAGCTTCATATAATAGTCGGAGCTTACCACCTGGTTTTTCGGTAGTTCCAGGATACATAAAAATTCCCCCTTTTATTAAATTCCTGTGAACATCTGCCACCATGCTTCCAATATAGCGCTGAGTGTAAGGGCCACCATTTTCCTTCGTTTTTCGTTGACAGCCATCAATGTACTTTCTTACACCTTCATTGTATTGAAAAAAGTTTCCATGATTAACAGAATAAAACTTTCCAGAAGGAGGGCAAGTAATATTTGGATGACTCATGGTAAACTCTCCAATGGAAGGATCTAATGTAAAACCATTGACGCCTCTTCTGGTTGCATACACAAACATGGTACTAGATCCATAAACTACATAACCGGCAGCAACTTGATTTTTACCAGGTTGTAAAAAATCTTCTTTTGTACAAGGCTTTCCTAAAGGGCTTACTCTTCGGTACACGCCAAAAATAGTACCAATTGATACGTTGACATCTATATTGCCTGAGCCATCCAATGGATCAAATAAAACAACGTATTTACTATTATTACTTATTTCATCATCAAACACCACAAAGTCATCCATTTCCTCACTTCCAATACCCGCACAACTAATTCCATGCTGTAATACTCCCAAAAACTGATTATTAGCATAGATGTCTAATTTCTTTACATCTTCGCCCTGCACGTTAATGCTGCCTGCATCGCCTAAAATATCCACCAGGCCTGCTTTATTTACCTCTACATTAACTCTTTTAGCAGCCAAGGCCATATCCCTGAGTAACCTGCTTAATTCTCCAGTAGCAGTAGGAAATTGTCTTAATTGTTGCAGGGTGAACTCATCTAAAGTGAGAACGTTTCTATTAATACTCATATGGTGCAATCCGTTTACATAAAGATAGTAATTGGGCGGGTATGGAGCGTATATTTGTATAGATATTGATCTTCTACTTTAAGGAATAGTATATGAAAATTTTCAAATTCGGTGGAGCGAGTGTGAACAGTGTTGAAAGAATCAAAAACCTAAAAAATATTGTAAATCAATACTGTAATGAACCGCTGGTAATTATTGTATCGGCAATGGGAAAAACTACCAATGGACTAGAAAAAGTAGTCAATGCTTTTTATAAAGGGAACAGAGAGGAAGCTTTAGAACTATTTAGCATTGTAAAAAATCAGCACCTAAACACTGCAAAGTACTTATTAGTGTTAAAATACAATGATTGCATTTCGCAGTTAAATGATTTTTTTACAGAAGTAGAATGGTTATTACACGATAAACCAGTTAGGTCTTACGACTACTACTATGACCAAATAGTATGCACTGGAGAGCTTTTTAGTACCTGCATTATCAGTCATTATTTAAATGAAGAAAAAATATTGAATCAATGGTTAGACGTTAGAGACCTTCTTAGAACAGATAATAATTTTAGAGACGCAGCTGTACAATTTGAATTTTCGGCTGAAAAAATTAAACAAGCAATTCAACAATACCAAGGAAATATTACGATCACGCAAGGTTTCATAGGAGCAACAGATGATAATGAAAGTACTACTTTGGGTAGAGAAGGAAGCGATTATACTGCTGCTATTTTTGCCAATATTTTAGATGCAGAAAATTTAACCATTTGGAAAGATGTTGAAGGTGTTATGAATGCAGATCCTAAAAGTTTTGGCAATGCGCAACTTATTCAGGAATTAAATTTTAATGAAGTAATTGAAATGGCTTATTACGGAGCTCAGGTAATACACCCAAAAACCATCAAACCACTTCAAAACAAAGGAATTCCTTTATTGGTGAAGTGCTTTTTAGATCCTACGCTTCCAGGCACAATTATTCATAGTAAACATATTAAAAACTTACCCCCCATTATTGTAATTAAAGCATATCAAGTTTTGATGCATTTAAAAACTAAAGACTTTTCATTTATTGGAGAAGCCCCAATGAGTAAGTTGTATGAAATTTTTAGCCTACTTAAAATAAAGCCCAATTTAATACAAACTGGGGCAATTAGTTTGCAATTATGTTTAGATGACCATGAAGAGAAAATCAATCAATTAGCTACTGAGTGCAGTGTAATGTTTGATGTTCAAGTAGAAAAACAGCTGAATTTATTAACCATTAGACATTATGACAACAATATAATTGGTCAATTATACACAGGTAAAGAAATGTTACTTGAGCAAAAAACAAAAGATACTATACAGTGTGTTTACAGATAAAACTCAACTATACATATTTTTAAACCACAGCATACAATTCGTCTTGTTTAAACGGCTTTACTAAAACTTCATTGATACCTGCCACAATATAGTCATCAAGGTCATCTTGAACAATAGTTGCGGTTAATGCTATGATGGGAAGTTTGCGTTTGGCTTCATTGGTGTATTGTCTAACAATAATTGCAAATTCATCCCGATTCAATTTTGTAACATTGATATCAGTCAAGACAATATCATATTGGTTGTTTTAAATAATTGGAGCCCAAGATCTCCATCTTTTGCCAAGTCATATATAATACCCACTTTCTTAAGTCACATAGTGAGTAACATTACATTCACATCATTGTCTTCAATCACTAAAGCTCTCTTGCCACTCAATGAAGAATTCATTTTATTCATATTAGATGAATCTTTATCACGCTCTACTTTACCAGTAGCAAGTTCATTGGGTATGCCAAAAGAAAAAGTAGAACCTTGATTTAGTTTGCTTTCAACTGAAATTGAACCACCTTACAATTCTACTAACATTTTACAAATAGATAAGCCTAAACCAGTCCCTTTAATTGAACGCCTGGTTTCCTTATTTACATTGCTACCAGTTACTTGAGTGGACTCTTCAAAAACTGTTTTGATTTGATCATTGGGTATTCCAATTCCGGTATCCACTTCCCTTATTTTAACCATCACTTGATTTCCAGCATTTCCAACAATTTCACCATATATGGTTACCCCCCTTTCTCAGTGAATTTGATTGCATTACTAAGCAGGTTATACAATATTTGTTTAAGCCTAAATAAATCTCCATTAACCGTTAAATCCTTCCCAAGTTGGATGACAATTTCTACTTTAATTCCTTTGTTTGCTCCAATAGTTGAAGACAGGGCAAAAGCAACTTCTTCTATGGCTGCGGCAATATAAAATGGCTGTTTCTCTAATTTTAATTGACCTGCGTCTAATGTAGAAAAGTCAAGTACATCATTTACTGTAGAAATTGAGTAAACCGCGTAAAAATCAATTGCGCATCCAATAACTCATCGCTGGTTGTTCTTAGTATGCTAATATTTTTATTCTCAATACCTAACGTATCAATAGAACTTTTTAAAGTGATAATATTACGGGTATTAATAACATTCAAAAAAGAATAGAAACTACCACAACTAAACAAGCAGTGATTAATATGATATCAGTAAAGGAAAGCTTAGCACGCTTCATGTATAGCAATATTTAGTCTTAAAACAAATGGTTTCAGCGGCTAAAAGGATTTTTAAATGCCACAAATTACTAAAAATCGTACCGCTTTAACGAGAAATTAATTTATAAGCCCCATTTTGATTGATTCCTACAATAGGTAACCGTTTATATTGCTCAAAATAGTCAAAAACTTGTTTTAGCTGGTTCGTGAAATCTTGGTATTGTTGATTTACAGCAGTAAAAGAATGCAGTACTTTAACAGAGCCCTCATTGGTAAAACGAATGGGAAAAATATGCACGGGAATATAGTCCTGACCTTGCTTACGAACAATATTGGCTAAAACATATAACTCTTCAATTGGATTATTTAAAATAGGAATACAACCTACAGTAGCGCATTTACCATGTATATAAATTTCTCCACCTGGTTTAGCATCAGCAAAAAACAAATCACTTTGATTAGGATAATTGATGCCTAGAGAAAAATGATAATCACTATTCGGATTAAACTCATTAATATGATAAAACCCTTCCGGCACCTGCAAATCTCCTTCCTTGCGCTTTGGGCCTAGTTTGCCAGAAAGTGCACAAACGTTATAAATTTTAAATAAACGAAATGGCTCCGACATTTCATTTCTTACCCAAATTTCCAATTCACCATCTTGCTTAAAACTCCTAATATATAATTGCTTTGCAGGCCAACTTAAAGCAGCTTGCTCAAATTGTTGTTTTAATTGTTTTTCCCTTTTAGCAAAAGCCAATTGTTCTTTTGGGGTTAAACCATTTTGTGCCAAAATATTGCTACTCAATACAATCAAAATAGCCGGCAGAAAGATGGATTTACAAAACAAGCTCATACCTTTTATCTAATTAAATTTCCAAAATAAATGGCATTCATAAACATTTTAGAGGTACCCAACCAAAATGCCCTGAAATTTAAGTTATCAACCATTGAAATAACTCTACCTCTCCCAATATTATCAATATTAATTGCAGCAGTATTTCTAACTACATTTTTATAGCCCCTATACAAATAACCACTTTGTAAAGGTTGGTCGGTATACATAACAGGAGAATCGTATGCCCCATTATTTTTATCCATAAATAAAGTGTTCGATTTAAAGATGGTCACCAAAGGATTGGAATACCCATACCCTAAAGGGTGAGTCAAATCTACTTTCGCTTCAAATAATGAGCCAGTCATGTCTTTAGCCCTAGTTTCATCTGAACGTAAAAAATAAGGTAATTGTAAAGTAGTATCTTTTTTGTCGTCCCCAGATTTAAATAGTGTTTTGGTAAAGCCATTAACAGATAGCCATTTGGTAGCGTCTTCGGTTGCTATTAAAGTTCCTCCAGCTCCTATCCAATCTTTTAATTTGTCTTGTGCGTTTTTATTTAAATTATTATAAGCACCAGAAGCCATAATAATTACATTATATCTATCTGCATTAATAGCCCCAAATCGATCAACCTCTACAATACTCACGGGTACATTAAATCTAGTATCCATCATATGCCAGATTTCGCCAACATCAGTAGCACTGGTACCGTTGCCACCAAACATCATTACACTAGGTTTCATTACTGAAACATAACTATTGCTACCCAAGTCTATTCCTTCAGTTGAAAATCCAGAAGGCAAAGTGTACGCATCTACCCCTGTTTCAGCTATTGCATGCTTAATACTATTTTCCAATGCTGAAACACCTATTTCTTGTGTGCTTACTGGAACAACAATTGTTCCATAATCAAATACTTCTTCTTTATTATTCAACACCATCTTAAATACTTTGGTAGCAACTTTTGCTTTAATGCCTTTCTCTTGAAGCTTGTACAAAACTTTAGGACTATAATATTCGTTCCATTTAATGGCATAAGCATAGGCTTTATTAGCCCCATACAATTTGGACTTTAATGACTCAACAGCATTGAGTTTGGGCAAGTTCAATGAAATAGCAGACTTCACTTCGGCATAGGGTAATCCAAAAGCTAAAGGCATTGTCCAAGCAGTCACATCATAGAATAAACTGTCTTTATAATTGAAGGTCTTTTCAAAAACAGTCTTAATGATTTTAAATTGTTTTTGTGCCGTTGGGATCACAAACGCCGAACCGGGTTTAAATGTTTTTCCATCAATAGCCATTTCTGATTGTAACGGGTAAATATCTACCTCATGCCTTAAGAGCATTTCAATGAAAATATTTGTTTTTGCTTTATCCTGCGCGTCCCCAACAACAAATGCTTTTACAGGAAAACCCTCGGCTTCTTTAATGGTTTCTTTGAAGAAAGAGCGCTGATAATTCAGCATTTGCTTTCTCAATCCATTCGCAGCAGCCAATGTAGATAATGTAGTAGTAAATTGATTGCGAATGGTAAAAGGGAAACTTAATAATCCATTCTCTGTTTCTTGTAAATGCCCGCGGCTACTTGCTTGTTCAAATAAAATACCAACCGCACCATTAATATCAGGATAAGTAGACCCCTTACCGTAATAAAAATCATCATACCCTTCTTTGGTAAAATACATAGAACCAATACTATCTAAAAACTTTGCATGGTAATTTCCAATTGCCGCGGTAAGTTCTTGGTTTTTAAGCGGAGTATTTGGATTCACTCTTGATGGCACACCAGGTTGAAAAAAGAAAGAGGAATTGCTTCCCATTTCATGGTGATCAGTTAAAATATTGGGTTTCCACTGATGGTACAAAGCCAAACGATTTCTGCTTTCTTTGTGTTGGGCTGGTAACCAATCGCGGTTTAAATCAAACCAATAATGATTGAACCTTCCTCCAGGCCAAACCTCATTAAATTCTCTGGCATTTGGGTCAGCAACAGGCGTAAAACTCTTATGCATATTTACCCAACTTGCAAAACGATTTAATCCATCTGGATTAAAAGAAGGGTCTAAAATAATAACCGTATTTTTTAATAATTCATCCACCGAATTGCCTTGCGCTGCCGCTAAATAATACATAGCCAATAAAGCAGCATTAGCCCCACTACTTTCATTGCCGTGAATGCTATAACCCATCCAAACTACAACGGGCATATCATCTGTATTAAGAGACCCAGATTTATCAGGATTAGTCAAAGCAAGATGCTGCAGTCTAATCTGCTCTAATTGTTGATGATTTTCAGGAGATGTAATAATTAATGCCAATTGTTGACGCCCTTCATTGGTCAACCCCAAGGGCTTAAGCACCATTCTATCGGAAGCTTGGTCTACTGTTTTTGCATACTGCACCAATCGGTCATGTGTAACATGCCATTCACCTACTTCATGACCAATAATATTAGCAGGAGTAGGGATAGCATTGTTATATGCCACATTTTTGGGCAAGTAATAAGACAGCTCTTGAGCTTGAACAAAATAACCAAACAAAAAACAGAGCGCCAATAGACTTAATTTCTTCATTACTTAGGTTTTGTGCCGGTAAGTTACTGAAGAAAATAATTATCTAAGCATACATTTCAGCTCTTAATTCTTTAACTCTCGGATCTTCCATGTATTCATCAAAAGTCATCAATCGATCTATAACTCCTTTTGGTGTTAGCTCAATAATTCTATTGGCAACGGTTTGCATAAAAGTATGATCATGAGAAGTAATAAAGACAATCCCTGGGAAAGTTTGACATCCTTCGTTAAAACTTTGAATACTTTCTAAGTCTAAATGGTTTGTGGGTTGGTCAAGAATCACCACATTAGGATTTTGCAACATCATTCTGCTCACCATACAACGTACTTTTTCGCCTCCGCTGAGTACATTGGTTTTCTTTTGAATATCATCTCCACTGAACAACATTTTACCCAAAAATCCACGAATAAATGGCTCGTCTGCGTCAGTAATATGAGGTGGAACAAATTGACGTAACCAATCCATCAAACTCAATCCTTCTTTAAAAAATTCATTGTTTTCTTGAGGCAAATATGCTTTTGTAATGGTAGTACCCCATTCAAACTTGCCGCCTTCAATTGCAGCGTTTTCAGTAATTATATCAAAGAAAGAAGTGATAGCCAAGGGGTCTTTACTTAAGAAAGCAATTTTCTCCCCTTTATTGGCACTAAATGAAATTTTATCGAAGAGCTTTCTTCCATCAACGGTTTTACTCAAATTTTCTACATTCAAAATTTGGTTCCCCACTTCTCTTAATGGTTGGAAAATAATTCCAGGATACTTTCTGTTAGAAGGCTCAATTTCTTCGATGGTAAGTTTCTCCAAGGCTTTCTTTCTAGAAGTAGCTTGCTTACTCTTAGAAGCATTGGCAGAGAATCGAGCAATAAAGTCTAATAAAGCTTGACGCTTTTCTTCGTTCTTTTTGTTCTTGTCATTAATTTGACGACTCATTAACTGGCTACTTTCGTACCAGAATGTATAGTTACCAGTAAATACTTTAATTTTTGATCGATCAACGTCAGCAACATGGGTACACACAGTGTCTAAGAAGTGACGATCGTGACTTACCACCAATACAATATTTTCGTAATCCGCTAAAAAGTTTTCCAACCAACCAATGGTTTCAATATCTAATCCGTTGGTAGGCTCATCCAATAAAAGGATATCAGGATTTCCAAATAAAGCTTGTGCTAAAAGGACCCTAACCTTAAAATTACTCGGAATCTCGCTCATTAAACTTTGGTGCATATTGTCGTGTACACCCAAACTATTTAAGAAACTTGCAGCATTACTCTCTGCTTCATATCCACCCATTTCTCCAAATTCTGCTTCCAGCTCTCCTGCTTTCATCCCGTCTTCTTCAGAAAAATCTTCTTTTGCATACAATGCATCCTTTTCATGCATTACATCCCAGAGCCTTTTATGGCCCATTAATACAGTATTGATAACAGTACAATTATCAAACTCAAATTGGTTCTGCTTTAAAACAGCCATTCTTTCTCCTGGAGTGATTTCAACAGTACCCTTATTCGGTTCAATTTCTCCACTTAAAATTTTCAAAAAAGTAGACTTACCTGCCCCATTGGCACCAATTACACCATAACAGTTCCCCTTGGTAAAATTGATATTTACTTCGTCAAAAAGTACCCTTTTGCCATAAGCGAGGGTGATATTCCGTGCACTAATCATTGATTTATATAGTTTTCGGGTGCAAAATTAAGATTTTAACGCCGGATTTAAACATTCAATCATTAACGCCGAGAAAAGAGCTTATTTATCTTATTGAAAAATATTTTAGATTTATTTGCGAGTCTATTTATTTCAGTAATCCGGACAAAATTTTTCCACTCTGTCATCTGTAAATAACAATAGAACTTATTGCTAAATGATTCCACTTTTTATCTAAAACCAACCATTGATTAACCAACATAACATTTAGCCCATGCTGCTCTGGGTAATTGGCATAATTTTCATCCATAAAATAAGGCATGAAAAAGCGCATATAAATATTGAGAGGATAACTTGTTCTGTCTAAGGGCAAATCAATATGACTAGGCACCAATCCATCCATATTAATCCATTTCAAAATAGAAATTTCATGATTAATAGAGTTGGTTAATTTTTCTTTATTTTCCAAACTAATCTTATCGTCAATAATGCTAAATATTAACTGAAGATTATTGATTTAATTTAAGCAGCTAATATAATGACATAGTGGTCATTGGCAATTACAACAATATTCAGCTGCTTTTTTATAAGTAACGATTATCACCACTCCGCCCTGGCAGATGGATTAACGGATAAAGGAACAAATTGATTATTTAAGTACTTATAATATCCAGTAATAGCAATCATTGCAGCATTATCAGTACAATAACTGAAATCAGGAATATACACTTTCCAACCTTTCTGTTGCCCCATAGAAGTTAAAGCATTTCGCAATCCACTGTTCGCACTAACTCCTCCAGCAATGCATACTTGCTTTACATTGGTTTGATTAACGGCTTTTGCCAGTTTCTTTAATAAAATTTGTACAATAGTGTATTGAATAGAAGCACAAAGGTCATTCCTGTTCTCCAAAATAAACTCGGGAGATTGTTTTTGCAAAAAATACAAGACCGAAGTTTTCAACCCACTAAAAGAAAAATTCAATGCAGGAATTTGTGGCTCTGCAAATTTAAATTTAAGTGGATCACCCAATTGGGCATATTGATCAATCAAAGGACCACCGGGATAAGGCAGACCCAATAATTTTGCAGTTTTATCAAAAGCTTCCCCTGCAGCATCATCAATAGTCTCCCCAATCACTTCAAGCTCTAAAGCAGATTTAGCCAACACAATTTGTGTATGACCTCCACTTACTGTTAAACATAAAAAGGGGAAACTAGGGCTTTTGTTTGGAATTAAATTAGCCAAAACATGCGCCTGCATATGGTGTACACCAATTAATGGAATTTGTAAAGAAAGAGATAAAGATTTAGCAAACTGGGTACCAACTAATAAACTACCAATTAAACCAGGTGCCTGTGTAAATGCAACCGCACTTAATTCAGTTAAATCAACACTGGCTTCCTTCATAGCCTGATCTACAACAGGAACAATATTTTGCATATGTGCTCTGCTTGCTAATTCAGGAACTACTCCTCCATATTTTTCATGCACAGATTGCGAAGCGATAATATTACTCAATATTATTCCATCTCTACATACCGCTGCCGCAGTTTCGTCACAAGAAGACTCTATTGCCAGAATAGTAATACTCATTGGGCAAAAATACTATTTAGTTCTGATGGCAACTACTGGATCCATTTTAGCCGCGATGGATGCTGGAATAATTCCTGCTAGTACACCCAACACAATACAAATACTTAATCCTAGAATAACAATATTCGGAGCAATATAAATAGGGAAAGGGAGTACCGAACTCAGCACCAACGACAAGAGCCAAACTAAGGTAAGCCCTACTAATCCCCCAATAATACATAAGAATGCACTTTCTAAAAGAAACTCCGTTAATATGGTACTTCTTTTTGCGCCAATGGCTTTTTTCAATCCAATCTGACTGGTTCTTTCTCTTACCGTTACAAACATGATATTGGCTACTCCAAAAGCACCTACAATTAAACTCAAGCCGGCAATAGCCCATCCACCTGCTGTTACTTGTCCAAAGAATCCATTCACTTGCTCACTAAACATTGCCACATCATTACACGTAAAATTATCTTCTTGGGTAGGACTTAATTTTCTTAGCTGACGCATTACTCCATTCAACTCATCTTGCAAAGCTGATGATGCAATTTTTGGTTTTCCTTGTACAATAATATTGGGACTACTCGTTTCAGGACTAAATACACTAGCAAAATACCTATATGGAACAATCATACAATCATCGTAATTAAATCCCCCAATTAAGCTTTGCCCCTGTTTTTTAATGACGCCTACTATATAAACTTTTCTACCACCGTAAGAAATTTCCTTACCAACAGCTTTCTCTACTTTGCCATATAATTCTTCTGCCACTTTATATCCAACAATTCCTACAGCAGCGCCGCGCAAAAAATCAGATTCAATTAAATAACGTCCCTGATCTATATCAATGGTTTGTATGCTATTAAATTCAGGCGTAACACCATATAAACTTGTATTATTTAAGATATTATCCTCATAAGTGTAGTTCACATTTCTACTTACAAAAAAAGCTGCAAAAGAAGCTAATTCACTTTTTTGTTTAATCACATCCAACTCTTCAATTTTCACATTAGGTCTTTTCATGTATTTCCACCAAGGATAATCAGGACCACCGCCATAATTCCATTTATCTATGTAAATAGTATTACTGCCTAATGTTTTAATATCGTTTTGAACTTTTCTTTCTAAGCTATCCACAGTAGCCAACACACCAATAATGCAAAAAATGCCAATGGTTATGCCAAACAATGACAAGAAAGTTCTTAGCTTATTTACTCTCAGTTCCTGTAATGCCATTCGGAAACTGTTCCATAAAATACTTAGTAATTTAACCATACTCAAATGTACGGTTATTCAATTCGCATTATAAGGGGTTTTTATGTAAACGGTTGAATGCAATGTTAAAGTAGTTTGTAAAAATGACGGTGTCCTATTCAACAGGGGAATAAATTACACTATTAATACAACCAAAGTCATACGGTATTGTATATATAAATGAGTTAAATTTGCGGAGATTTAACCAAATATAATCTTGCTATATGACCTGGAAACAAGTCTTTACATCGTCTGTTGGAAAAAAACTGGTTATGGGACTAACTGGTATATCACTCGTTTTGTTTTTAATAGTTCATGCTGGAATCAACGCCTGCATTTTTGCAGATTTAGTTGATCCAGAAGAAAATGGCGCAATGTTCAATAAAGCTGCTCATTTCATGGGATCCACCGTATTAATCCGAATCATGGAAATTGGATTATTCGCAGGCATCATTTTGCATATTTACCAAGGGTATTTATTAACCTTAGAAAACAAGCAAAAAAGAGCAGTAGGATATGCTGTAACTTATAAAGATGGAAGCAAGTGGTATAGCAGAAGCATGGGGCTTTTGGGGACCTTAATTTTGATTTTCTTGATCTTACACCTTTACCATTTTTGGGTTTCAGCACGTTTTACCCATCAAGGATTAGACCCTGTAACCTATAACGGTATTGAGATGCACAATATGTTTGCTCTAATGAAGGCAACATTTAGTGAATGGTGGATTATAGCTGTCTACACTGCAGGGTGTATTTCTCTAGCTTATCACCTTGCACATGGATTCCAAAGTGCATTCAGAACTTTAGGGGTTTATAATAATAGATACACCCTTATGCTTACAAGTATTGGTTATGCTTATTCTATCATTATTGCTTTGGCATTCATTTTAATGCCAGTAAGCTTTAAAATGGGCTGGATAGGATAATTCAATCACCTGATTAATAAAGTATATTCAAATCATCATAAACCTTCGGATCTATGTTAAATGCTAAAATTCCCTCTGGACCATTAGAAAATAAGTGGGCTGATTACAAGGGACATTGCAAACTGGTAAACCCGGCCAATAAGCGTAAACTGGAAGTGATTGTTGTAGGTACAGGATTAGCCGGTGCTTCAGCAGCAGCTTCTTTGGGTGAATTGGGATATAAAGTAAAAGCATTTTGTTTTCAAGATTCACCTCGTCGCGCGCATTCAATTGCAGCGCAAGGAGGAATCAATGCAGCAAAGAATTATCAAAATGATGGAGACAGTGTCTTCCGTCTATTTTACGATACTATTAAAGGAGGAGACTACCGTGCTAGAGAAGCCAATGTGCATCGCTTAGCAGAAGTAAGTACCAATATTATTGACCAATGTGTTGCACAGGGTGTTCCATTCGCTAGAGAATACGGTGGTTTATTGAGCAACCGTTCTTTTGGAGGAACACAGGTACAAAGAACATTTTATGCTGCTGGTCAAACAGGACAGCAACTATTAATTGGTGCTTATCAGGCTTTAGAGCGCCAAGTTGCTTTGGGCAATGTAACCATGTATAGCAGACATGAAATGCTTGAAGTGGTAACCATTGAAGGTAAAACAAGAGGAATCATTGCACGTGATTTAGTAAGCGGCAAATTAGAAAGACATTTTGGACACGCTGTATTATTGTGTTCTGGTGGATATGGAAACGTATTCTATTTGTCTACCAATGCAATGGGAAGTAATGTTACTGCTGCATGGAAGGCACACAAAAAGGGAGCTGCTTTTGCTAATCCTTGTTTTACACAAATTCACCCTACTTGTATCCCAGTTAGTGGAGACCATCAGAGTAAACTAACCTTAATGTCTGAATCATTAAGAAATGATGGTAGAATTTGGGTTCCTAAAAAACAAAACGATACCAGAAAAGCAACAGATATTCCTGAAGAAGAAAGAGATTATTATTTAGAGAGAAGATACCCCGCTTTTGGTAACCTAGTACCAAGAGACGTTGCTTCAAGAGCTGCTAAAGAGCGTTGTGATGCAGGATACGGAGTAGGTAGCAGCAAACAAGCTGTTTATTTAGATTATGCAGATGCCATTTTGAGATATGGTAAAATTGAAGCAGGAAAGCAAGGAAGAAGTAATGTTTCAGAAGAAGAGATTGTTGCAATGGGTAAAGAAGTGGTAAAAGCCAAATATGGTAACCTGTTCGATATGTACGAAAAGATTACAGGCGAAAATCCATACGAAGTACCAATGCGTATTTACCCAGCAGTTCACTATACCATGGGTGGTTTATGGGTAGACTATGAACTACAAACAACCGTTCCTGGCTTGTATGCATTGGGTGAAGCGAACTTTAGTGATCACGGTGCCAACCGTTTAGGGGCTTCTGCATTAATGCAGGGTTTGGCTGATGGATATTTTGTAATCCCTTATACCCTTGGAAACAACTTAGCCGACGAAATTTATAGCAAAGCGATCGAAACTTCACACCCTGCATTTGAAGAAGCAGAAAAAAGTGTAAGTGATCGCATCAATCAACTGATGAATATCAAAGGAAAGCAATCCGTTGAAAGTTTTCATAAGCGTCTAGGTAAAATCATGTGGGATAAATGTGGAATGGCTAGAAACAAAGAAGGATTAGAACAAGCCATTAGAGATATTCAAGCATTGAAGAAAGAGTTTTGGAGCGATGTTAGAATTCCTGGAGAAGTAAACGAAATGAATACCGAATTAGATAAAGCAAACCGTGTAGCAGACTTTATTGAATTAGGTGAATTAATGTGCGTAGATGCTTTAGCTCGCGAAGAAAGTTGCGGCGGACATTTTAGAGAAGAGTATCAAACTCCAGAAGGTGAAGCCTTAAGAGACGATGCTGGTCATATGTATGTTTCTGCTTGGGAATTAAAAGGAGAGCATCAATGGGAATTACACAAAGAAGCATTAAACTACGAAGTAATTAAACCAACCCAACGTAACTACAAATAGGAGTTCTTTAAAAAGCATTGTTTAACTGAATTAATTTTACAAAATGGAACATTATCATATGAATCTGAACCTCAAAGTTTGGAGACAAAAAAATACCAATACCAAAGGAGATTTTAAAACATATCAAGTAAAAAATATTTCCTCTGAAATGAGTTTCTTGGAAATGTTTGATGTGTTAAACGAACAGCTAATTGTTGAAGGGGAAGAACCTGTTGCGTTTGACCATGATTGTAGAGAAGGTATCTGCGGAATGTGTTCTATGTATATCAATGGAAAGCCACATGGACCATGGCAAGCAAATACTACTTGTCAATTGCATATGCGTGCATTTAAAGATGGAGATACTATTGTGGTAGAACCTTGGAGAGCTAATGCATTCCCAGTTATTAAAGACTTAACAGTAGACAGAACTTCTTTTGACAGAATCATTCAAGCAGGTGGATACATCAGTGTAAACACAGGTAATGCAGTTGATGGCAACGCATTACCAATTAATAAAGACGATGCAGACAATAGCTTTGCAGCAGCCATGTGTATTGGATGCGGCGCTTGTGTTGCTGCTTGTAAAAACAGTTCCGCAATGCTTTTCTTAAGTGCCAAAGTAAGTCATTTAGCTTTATTACCTCAGGGTGAACCAGAACGCAAAACACGTGTAATCAATATGGTTGCTCAAATGGATAAAGAAGGCTTTGGTGCTTGTACTAATACAGGAGCATGTGAAGCAACTTGTCCTAAGGAGATTTCTTTAACCAATATTGCTCGTTTAAATGCCGAGTATTTAGGAGCAAGTTTAACTGCAGATAAATAAGCATTATTAAATCGTTCTAAGTTATAATTAAAATAATAAAGTCCCGGTTGCAAAAAAGCAAGCCGGGACTTTTAGTTTAAGTATCTACCGATTTAAATATCCATTTGAAATATGGCTAGTTGTTTAGCTATATATGAAACGTTTTTTCATGCGGTTATCTGATTGATTTTAATTATTTTCCCTGTGAAAATGAACCATTTATGAAAACAACAATCCAGGTTTGTATAAGTATTTTAATGATAACCAGTTGTTCAGAAAGTACGAATATGAAAAAAGAAGCATATAGTTGGCCAGTTGAAAAAGCACCAGTTGCAGTGCAAAAAGAACATATTAGGATATTACATGGAGATACAGTTCCTGACCCCTATTATTGGATGATAGACTATTTTTCAAAAGGACCAGATAGTACTGAAGTCGTGAACTACCTAAAGGCAGAAAACGATTATACAGAAAAAATGATGGCAGGAACAAATGCATTGCAGACCAAGCTTTTTACAGAAATGAAAGCCAGGATTAAAGAGAAGGATGAATCTGTTCCTGTTTTCAAAAATGGTTACTACTACTATACTAGGGCAGAAGAAGGAAAACAATATTATAAATATTGCCGAAAGAAAGGAAGCTTAACTGCAAAAGAAGAAATTTTATTAGACGTAGATAAAATGGCTGAGGGTAAACCCTATTTTGATGTTACTGGTATGAGTATAAGTCCAGATAATAAGCTAATGGTTTTTGGAATAGATGAAGTTTCTAGAAGACAATATACACTTAAAATAAAGAATCTAGAGACAGGCGAAACGTTTGCTGATGCTATAATGGGAACCAATGGATATGGCGTTTGGGCAAACGATAATAAAACTATTTTTTATACTTCAAATAATCCCATAACACTGCTTTCAGAAAAAATTATGCGACATGAATTAAATGGTCTTACAAAAGATGTTGAAGTATATGTTGAGAAAGACAAAAGTAATTATATAGGGGTGAGTAAATCCAAGAATGGGCAATTCATTTTCATCACTTCTCAAGCAACCCTTTCTTCTGAACAATTATATATTGATGCGAATAAACCTAGTTCAGCATTTATTTCCTTTCAGCCTCGCATTAAAAATGTACTATACGAAGTGGTAGCATTAAACGATCGATTCTTAATCAGAACCAATGCCAATGCACTCAACTTTAAAGTGATGGAATGTCCATTAAATAATACCAAGTATACCCAATGGAAAGATATTGTTCCACATAGAGCAGATGTTTTGGTTCAAAGTATTGAAGCTTTTAAAGACTTTGTTGTATTAACAGAACGCAAAAACGGCTTAATACAACTAAATATCAAACAGAATAATTCCGCCACTGAACATTATATTCAATTTGAAGAACCAGCCTATACTGCGAGTCTTGGATCAAACCCTGAATTCAATAGTAATTCTATTCGATATAGCTATACTTCATTAACTACCCCTAATTCGGTATATGACTATGATGTTTCTACGAAAAATAAAACTTTAAAAAAGCAACAAGAAGTAGTAGGAGGATATAATCCCACAGATTATACCAGCGAACGTATTTATGCAATTGCAAATGATGGAACGAAAATTCCGATTTCGCTGGTATATAAGAAGGGCTTTAAAAAAGATGGCTCTGCTCCCCTATTATTGTATGCTTATGGTTCATATGGATATAGTACTGATGCCGATTTCAGTAGCACTACACTCAGCCTACTCAACAGAGGATTTGTTTATGCCATAGCGCATATTAGAGGTGGGGAAGATTTAGGCAGACAATGGTATGAAGATGGGAAATTATTAAAGAAGAAAAACTCATTCACCGACTTCATTAATTGTGGTGAATTCTTGGTAAAAAATCAATACACCAGCAAAGCTCATTTATACGCAAATGGAGGAAGTGCAGGAGGATTATTAATGGGTGCAGTTGTCAATATGGCGCCTGAACTTTGGAAAGGAGTAATTGCTGAAGTACCCTTCGTAGATGTTGTTAACACTATGCTCGATGAAAGTATTCCTTTAACCACCAACGAATTTGACGAATGGGGAAATCCAAAAGAAAAGGTTTATTATGACTATCAAAAAAGTTACTCGCCTTATGAAAATGTTCAAAAGAAAAACTATCCACATCTTTTAGTTACAACTGGTTTACACGATAGCCAGGTTCAATATTTTGAACCTGCAAAGTGGGTAGCAAGACTTAGAACAATGAAAACCGATCAGAATGTTTTATTACTGAAAACCAATATGGATTATGGGCATGGAGGCGCATCGGGCAGATTTGATTACTTAAAAGAGACGGCACTCAACTTTGCATTCTTGCTTGCTTTAGAAGGAATTTCGGAATAAACTCTAGCAATCAAGTGCATGCGTAATAGCTTTTTCAAGTTTAAGGAATTTACTGTTCATCAAGATAAAACGGCCATGAAAGTGTGCACCGATGCTTGTTTATTTGGAGCATGGGTTGCTAAACAAATAGAAATGTTTGATTTAAAAAATATCCTAGATATTGGAACAGGTACTGGTTTACTCTCATTAATGTTGGCTCAATCTAGTAGGGCAAAAATTGACGCAGTAGAGATTAATGAACTAGCTGCTGAACAAGCAGCGGCTAATTTTTACAATAGTCCATGGAATAATCAGTTGCATGTACACCCAATGTCTATTCTTTATTTTACTAATAACCAGCATAAAGCTTACGACTTAATTATATCAAATCCGCCATTTTTTGACAACCAATTAAAAAGTCAAAAACAGGAGAGAAATTTAGCCATGCATAGTGACAGCCTAAGTTTAGAAGAATTGGCAAGTTGTATTTCTAAACTATTGGCAGATACAGGAAATGCAGCTATTCTGCTACCTTGGAACAGAGCTGAAGAATGGAGAACCATTGCTGAAAAAATGGGGCTTTTTTGCATCAAAGAAACTGCGGTAAAACAAAGTACTTCCCATTCCTTTTTTAGAATAATGTTTTTAATGCAAAAAAAAGCTGTCCCTAATAGTTTCGACTCAATCACTATCAAAGAAGGAAATAACTATAGTACAGCGTTTAGCCAATTATTGGCCCCTTATTATTTAGCATTATAATGCTTAATTATTCATAACCAGCATAATTAACTAACTTAGCATATATGAAATTGATGACCGTTTTGATGAGTTTGTTGGTACTTGGTTTTTATTCTTGTAGTAGCCCAGCAAAAGATTATATACCAGCAGAGAATGGACTTGATGCTGGAAGAGAATTTATAGATGCCTGCCTCAAAGGAGATTTTGCCAAAGCTTCATTTTATATGATTGCTGATGAAAACAATAAAACCTTATTGTTGCAAGTTGAAGCAAACTATAGGGAAAAAGACAAGGAAGGAAGACAAGAGTTAAGATTAGCTTCTATCAATATTAAAGAAGTTGCCGAACCAAATGATAGTACGGTAATCATTTCTCATAGCACTTCATTGGATACCACCACACAGCAAACATTTATTCTAAAAAAAGGAAATCTATGGCAAGTAGATTTTAAACAAACCAATCAATAATATATTGTAAAGATGAATCAACTCACTGTTTTACACCCATGGCATGGAGTACATTTTGGAGAAAATGCACCTCGCATTGTTAATGCTGTTATTGAAATTCCGCAAGGATCTAGATGTAAATATGAAATTGACAAACCCAGTGGTTTATTAAAACTAGATCGGGTTATTTTCTCCTCTTTTTATTACCCAATTAATTATGGTTTTATTCCACAAACTTATGGTGGAGATAAAGACCCTTTAGATATTTTAGTAATTACTTCATTACCAGTTCAGCCATTAACCTTGATGGAAGCAAAAGTCATTGGTGTAATGCAGATGATTGATGGAGGCGAGCCAGATGATAAAATCATTGCGGTTGCAGCAACTGATCCAGGCGTGAACCATTATAATAATATTGAGGAGCTTCCAAGACACTTTTTTGATGAACTAAGGCACTTTTTTCAAGAATACAAAAGACTAGAGAAAAAAGAGGTTTTAGTAGAAGACTTTGGCGACAAAGCAAAAGCTTTAACCATTGTTGAAGAAGCTATTGCCTTTTATAAAGAAACATTCGTTAAATAACCATTATGAGCGCCACTACCCTGCTTTTATTAATCCTAATAGGCATAGCTGCTGGCTTTTTAAGCGGATTAGTGGGAATTGGGGGTGGAATTATTATGGTACCTGCTCTGGTGTTTTTCCTTGGGCTAACTCAAAAACAAGCCCAAGGAACTTCGCTGGGGGTTTTAATGCTTCCAGTTGTTGCACTAGCGGTTTGGCAATACCATAAGCAAGGTCAAATCAATTTCAGCTATGTCTTTTTAATAGCAATTGCTTTTATAATTGGAGGTTTATTAGGAAGCAAACTAGCTTTGAGCTTAACAGATGACAAAGTCAAAAAAATATTTGCCGTTGTGATGCTTTTATTAAGCATTAAAATGTTGTTTTTTGATAAGAAAAAAAATGATTTATCAAAAGATTCAATAAAAATTGAACAATCTGATACTCATTAGCGGCTGATTTGATTTTGCTCCTTATCTTTGCTAAAAATTACTCATAATGGAAGCAAAACAATCCACTGGTAAATATTGGGCACTATTTTTTTTCTGGTTTGCAGCGATGATTGTACTCCTATTTGTATATCGTGAATTCTTTTGGTTAGCATTACCAGGAACAGTTACCTATTTTGCTAAAGGAATGGATTTAATGTAGTTAAAGCGTTAAATTAAACTAAGCGTTTTACGATTCTTAACTGATGGGTTCTTTCGCCCGTTTGTTTATTCAAAATTCCCGCTTGATCGATATAATCAATACGTACTCTGCCTGATGCGTGTATGATGCTGTTTTCGTTCAACATGATGCCAACATGTGTAATTCTACCTTCTTTATTATCAAAGTAGGCTAAATCGCCACATTTTGCCTCTGCAAGGAATCCTATATCTGTTCCCATTTCAGCTTGCTGATAGGCATCCCTTGGCAACTGAAGATTGAAATACCCGAATACCTGTTGAGCAAAACCACTACAATCAATCCCGTATAAGGATCTACCTCCCCACAAATAAGGGGTATTCATGAAATTTTCTACAATTCGTTTTACCGCATTTGGCTCGAAAGCAATGTCACCAGGATTAAAAACATTTCCTTCATATTTAAATGATAGCCCTGGAAGACTTAGTTCTTGGTTTTGAAAAATGGATAATGAACATCCAAATGGCAGTTGCATTTCAGCATCGTTTAGTCGCATTTTATTAGCGTAATCAGGCATAATTGCATTCGATTTCCTCATAACTAACTCATCAGGAATAAGCGACAATTGAGCACTTTGACACCAACCTTCATATCCATCATGTAAACATTTGACTTTAGTAAATGTACCCGTTTGTAGAAGTTGGCCACCATCCAAAATTTGGGCAGTTTCTCCAAACAATAGTTGACTAACCATCTCACTTTGGTGAGATGCTTCTGCTCTTAAGGGAACAATCGCTACAATTGCTACAACAAATGCCATGCAATATTTTTAATGAAAGATATGGAAATTTACGAAGCTTGCATCTTATCAAAAATGCATTAATTTAACAAGTGATTCAACAAGCATTTAAACATATCACAGACAATGAACTTATAAAGAAGTATCAATCTGACCAAAATAAAGAATGGTTGGGTATTTTACTTCAGCGATATACCATGTTATTGCTTGGGGTATGTATGAAATATCTAAAAAACGAAGAGGAAGCAAAAGATGCAGTGCAACAAATCTTTTTAAAAGCCCTTAATGAATTAGGGAAATATCCAGTTGAATATCCTAAGAGCTGGTTGTATAAAATAGCTTGCAATTTTTGTTTAATGAAACTAAGAGACAAGAAAGAATATATTGCTATTGAAAATATTCCTGCTCTATCAGATATGCAAGAATCAGGAATTGAAGTAAATATTGAAAGGGAGCTTAATTTAGACTTATTAGAAGCAGCAATGGGGGAACTGAATAAAGAGCAAAAAACTTGCATAACTTTATTTTATCTTCAAAAGAAAAGTTATCAGCAAATAAGCATGCTAACCGGATTTAGCTTATTACAAGTAAAAAGTAATATTCAGAATGGGAAAAGGAATTTAAAAATTATCATGGAGAAAAAACAATCTTTTTAATGACCAATTGGAAAGACATATTTAAAAAGAATACTGAAATATCTAACGAGGAATTGTTAAAATACCTTGACAAGGATATTTCTGAAGATGAAATGCATAGCATCGAACAAAAAATATCTGATTCAGATTTCGAGAATGATGCCCTTGAAGGATTAACACAATTCAAGTCAAGAGAAAAGATTATTGCAACAACCAATACCATCAATCAACAATTAAAAAAACAGATTGCAAAAAGCAATAAGAGAAAAAAGAAACGTAAAATAGAAGATCAACAATGGCTTATTGCTGCAATACTGATGATTTTACTATTTAGTATTGGTGGCTATTTCCTAATTCACTTCAATCGTTAAGCCCTACAAAAAGATTTAATTAACGAAACCTGTGCCGGAAACTGGCTGGCCAATTCTAGCGCATTTGCCAATTCAAAATCTGCAAAATCGAAACCAGGTGAAACGGTACAACCCACCAATGAGTAGTTACCATTTGTTTTAGAGGCAAACCAAGCACCAGCCGGAACAACTGCCTGGTATTGCTCTCCTATCTCAATATTGTTGCCTAATTTAATTAGTTGATAATTACCATTAGGATGCAACACATGAATATCAACTGAGTCACCAGTATAAAAATGCCAACACTCATCCGATTGAATGCGGTGAAAAGCAGAAAAAGAATTTTCTACCAATAGAAAATAAATGGCAGTTGAGAAATTTCGCTCACCAGTAAATCTTTCAGGTAAACTATTTAAAGGAATAAACTCCGATGATCTGTATGTTTCTTTGTAATAGCCTCCCTCGGGATGAGGCAATAATTGATATAATTGTATAAGCTGTTGAACGATTAGATTCATTGATATAATATTTATTGGCACATAATTACAAAAAAACACCGATTTAAACCCACAGACAGGTATATACAGACTTAATTAAACATATAAATAAAACACATTTGTACTTTATAATTGTTTTTTGAACGAATTTAATAATTAAACTAAAAATATAATATATTTAGATTTATTTTAATTAAAATACATTAGAAGAAGTTAAACTTTTATACTGTTGCCCCATTTGTTATTTTATTAATCATTGCCGTATTAGCCATATTTGTACCCTCCGAATTAAGCTTTGTAGATTCTAAAGGAGTGTACAATGGAGCAGATATTGCTTGGATTATCATGGCAACTGCGTTGGTCTTTTTGATGACTCCCGGGTTAGCATTTTTTTATGGGGTTATGGTGCATAGAAAAAGGGTGATTTCAACAATGATTAAAAGCATGGTTGTAACTGGTGTCGTCTCAATTATTAGGGTTACAGTTGGCTATAGTCTTTGCTTTGGGGAATCTATAGGTGGATTGATTGGAAACCCTACAGCCCATTTTTTTATGAAAGGGATAAATGGTGGAGCTCCCTGGAGTTTAGCGCCAACCATTCCTTTAGGTCTATTCGCAATGTTTCAACTAATGTTCGCAATTATTACCCCAGGTTTAGTTGTAGGTGCCGTTGCCTTTTTATTCAAGATGGGCGCCCTAGATTTTGCAGGGGGAACAGTGGTATATATTTCTGCAGGATGCGCTGCACTAGCAGGTGCTTTGGTACTAAAAGAAGAAAAGCACATCTAGACCAAATTGAAATTCTGCCAGCCAATATTCCCTATGTACTAATTGGAACAGGTTTACTTTGGTTTGGCTGGTTTGGATTTAATGCAGGATCTGCATTGGGCGCTAATGCATTAGCAGTTTCGGTATTTGCAACTACCAATACAGCGGCTGCTTCAGCTGGATTTGTTGCAGTACCACAAAGTATTTTTATCGGTTTTATTGCAGCGATTATTTCGAATTATGCTGTTTTTTTTAAATCAAAATCATCCTTAGA
>JBBAJU010000020.1:0-10387 GCA_040403845.1 Sediminibacterium sp. | reverse complement strand
GATGTTCTTGGATGTTTTTTGATGTGATCCGCGGAAAGAAACCCTCTGTATTAGGCTTCTGTATTGGAGCTGTTGTTGGCCTGGTAGCAATAACTCCTTCAGCCGGATTTGTAGCTATTCCACAAAGTATTTTTATTGGTTTTTTTGTTGCAATTGTTTCCAACCTAGCAGTTCATTATAAAAGTAAATCTACCTTAGATGACACATTAGACGTTTTTCCTTGCCATGGAGTTGGTGGAATGGTTGGCATTTTAATGACAGGCATATTTGCGAGTAAAACAGTAAATGGCATTGGTGATGATGGATTACTTTATGAAAATACCGCTTTCTTTTTCATATAAGTGAAAGCCCTTTTTATTGCAGTAGCTTATAGTTTTACCGTATCCTTAGGCATGTTTTAACTAATTAGTATCATGCTACCACTAAGGGCAAGTTCTGAAGAAGAAGAATTAGGCTTAGACGCAACTCAACACAATGAAAAATACCTTCAAGGAACCCTGTTGGTTGCTGAAAATGATTAAAATGATAGACCCCTTATCCTGTATCCCTTGTGTATTACCCTATTAATTATAATTCACAGTTATAATCCCCCAAAAAAACAGTTATTATTGCCATATATATTTGTAACAGAAAAATAAGTGGCACTTATGCAAAAAATAATATTAGCTTTCTCTGTATTACTTTCAATTGGAGCAACAGCACAAGTAGATACAACAGACTTTATAGACTATAGCAAATTTGGGGATGCAGAAGGCGTTAAGCGTTATTGCACACAAAAAGTATTAAATCAACTACCGCAAAGAATCATTAGTATTGGATATGAGTATCATGGTGGGTTTACACTGCCTGGCGTAAAAATGGGCCCGCTATTACCCGCTTTTCAAGACTTCCAAGTAAGTCAGGTGTCTGCTATTAGGGCTCAAGCAAATATTCCTGTTATCTCTACCAATAAAATCATTTGGCAATTAGGTGCCAACTATTGGTCTAGCAAGTACGCTATAGAAAATTCAAGCAGTAACGAATTTGCAAAAAGATTGAACAATAATGCAATGACTTCTGCAGGGATAAATACAACCATTTTTAAGCCTTTGGATGAGAAAAACTTTTTAATTTTTCAAGCAAGCGCAGATTTCAACGGAGTGTTTCAACAATTTAGTGATATAAAAGGGAAAGCACTTACCATCAGTGGGACTGCTATCTACGGCTGGAAAACCTCAGAAAAAAATATGGTTGGAGTAGGTTTGTCTAGAACTTTTAGAGCAGGACAACTTTTACACATACCTGTATTGCTATGGAATAAAACATTTAATGATCGATGGGGTATGGAATTATTACTCCCAGCTCGTGGTCATTTAAGGTATAATTTTTCTACCTCCAATATACTCCAATTGGGATTTGAATTAGAAGGGAATCAATTTATGATGAATTTACCCAACAGCCCTAATGGCAATGTATTTATTCAGCGTGGAGAATTAAAACCAAGAATTATTTGGGATAAAAAAATAAGTGGTTTTGTTTGGCTTAGTGCACAAGCAGGATTTAGATATAATTGGCGCTTCGACGTAATGAATGAGTACAATGGAAAAAATGATATACAAAGGTATTTCACTAGTCGTTTAGGCAATCCGTTATACTTTAATATTAGCTTGAACTTTGTTTCCCCGTAATTAATAATAATACTTAATTACTTGGCTACCTGCTTAGTCCAGGTGTCCGTTCTACCAATAAGGGAAACACCAATATATCCTCGTACTTCAAGGGTATTTGCGTTAAGCATCTTGATAGTGCAAGAGTAGGTATTACCATTTTTGGGGTCATAAATATTACCCTCGTCCCATACATTTTTGTCTTTGTACAAGAAGCCCCAAATATTAACTAATCCCAAAATAGGTCTTGTACGAGACGCTTCATCAGAATGATTCTTATCTACTTTTGGTTTTCCAGTTTCAGGATCATTTGGTTCTTTTAACCAAACAATTTTACCTTGGAATTTCTCTCCATTTTTATAAATTTTAACCATTGCATTTCCATCCCCTGTTTTCCAAACACCCATAATGGCATTGGATTCCTCTTGTAATGGAACAAAAGCACTACTGATGAAAAGTAAAGCTATACAGCTAATTGTTGCAAAAAAGTAATTTCTAAAATTGGGTTGATAATTAAGCATAGTACTAAGATGATTAAAGTTGTATAAAAAATCAAAAATAAAAAACTAAGCGGCCAAAAACAGCATACAAAATAAATTTAACACGCTTTACAACCACTGAGAATATTCAGCATGAAAATTAGCAAAGACATTACAATTTTCATAAAGTTTCTTTTAAAAACTCATCGAGTAATGATTTTTTCTAATCGAACTAATTTTCCTTGTTTATTAAATCCTTCTGCAACAACTTTATAACGAGTTGTAACGTCGTTATTATTGAACTGAAATTTGAACGAATCCGTTGCGCCATCCAATTGAATAGATGGATTCCAATAAAGGGTTTTGCGAATATCTTTATTTGGTTTTTTAGAATCATTTTGAGAAATCAAGCTATTCTCCCAATTCATAGGTCTTGAATATCCTTCTAATTGAACACGACGTAAATTGGCAAAATCATAATTCCTAGGCTCATCCCCTCTTTTAGTATAAACCACAATTGCTCCACCTGATCCACCTAAGTAAGCTCCATAAAATGGCGGACGGAAAACTTTCACATACGCTACATCTGCCATTGGAATATTATTAAGCACACGAGTATCTTGTAATTGAACTTCGTTTAAAAAAACAGCTGTATTATCACCACGCCAAGTAATGGTAGGTGTACCAAATTCATCCAAGCGAATTTGCAGACCTGCAACCCTTCCTTGCAAATAAGCAAAAACAGAAGGCATCATTATTGCATTATTATCTCCTGCTACATCAAACTTAATTCCATCAGAAGTAAACATTCCAGTGGAATATTTTTCATCCATTATTTCTATTTTTGACTTAACATGAGTAGTTACTTCTACATCTGCCAATGTTTTTGTGGCAAGCAATGAATCTAAGAAGCGTTTTTCAGCCGCATATTTTTGTTGTATCAATAACAAAGAATCACTAGAAGGTGCAACTTGTAATGAAGGCACTCGCATAATGCGATTGGGGTTAGCAGCCAATAAATTGGTTTGCATGGTTACCTTATTCTCATTACTGATAAAAATTTTATTGGGCTGGAGATATACCGTAACACTATCATAATAAAAGACATCTTCTTGTTTAAACGTTCCGTCATATTCCAATTCTAATGACATCATTTGCTTTTCCTCGTCGCTGGTACTCAAAATAAGATTCATAGTACCTGCTTTTTTGGTTTTACGTTCACCTAAATTGGTAATCTGTCCACTAATTGTGATGAATGAATTTTCTTTTTTTGCTTTTAATGGAATTAGCTTACCAGCAAACGCATCATTAATATTGGGAGACCATATATCTTGTGCTTGTACCCATTGATCTAGTGCTCGATAATTTTGTTGGTCGGTCCATGTAACTGCAAGTTGCACTTGTGATGGAGCAGACTTAAAAATCTCGGTACCCAATAATTGATAAATACTGTTATTTGAATAAGCTTCATCAAAATCTGCGTCTGTAACAGAAAGTGACAAACTAGTTAGTAAGCTGTCTTGAGACACAAGTGTAAAAACGTTTCCTCCTTTTTTTTCAAAATTTAAAGTGTCTACCGTTAAAGAAAGAGAGGCCGTTTGAGGTTGATGCAAAAAGAAAACCCTTTGTCCTAAAACATTTTTATCCTCATCAAACCAAATCAATCGATGAAATCCAGTTGGAAAACTATCCGTACGAATTCGTCCTTTTAATCTTAATTTTTGTTGGAGAGATACACTTGTTTCTAATAATAGTTCATCCTTATGCATTAATGCAATGAGCAACTTTTGATTGGCAATACTAGCGTCAGTTGTCCTTTGGACTATAAATGAATGGTCTACAGGATCGAATCTAAGTGCAACACCATTATCTAAAACTTTTGGAAGTGCTTGTTGCGCCCAACTGCCATTGGGCATTTCGGCTTGAATATAATAAGAATCCGAAGTTGTAGGTGTAATTTCAACTTGACCCCACCCATAAGGTGCGGTTGAAACTAAACTAACTACTTGCCCATTTGCATCAACTATTCTGCAATTCATTGCCAAGGGTAAATCATTGCCATTACTTGTACGAATGGTCAAAATGGAAGGAATCCCCTTTATCCAAGTACCCCCTTCTGGCTCAGCCCTTATTTGTAACCCAATAGGACTATTATCAGGAGATAAAACAGGTTGGTTAGCTTGTAATACCCTGAAAGAACTTATTAAAAAAGGAGTTGGACTTTGTTCTTGCATCCAATTGGTGAACAATTTCAAGTAAACCCACTGACCAGCATATTTTGCGGGAATCTGAAAATCCCCTGCTGCTAATCCCATGATAGAAGGAAGAATTTGACGAGAAATGTATTTACCATCTTGATCATACCATTCTGCGTAAACATTTTTTGTAAACTGGCTAGGACCATCTTTACTCATCAAATAAACTTTATAAAAAATTTTGTCTCCAGAAACATATTGTTGCTGATTGCTATGAACGTATGCCTTCTCTGGTTGATAACTAGTAAAATAATTTTGTAGTGGATCTTTTATTACAGGCTGACCAATTACAGTTGCGGAAAAAATCAAAAAGAAGGGACTCAAAAAGAGAGATAATTGGTACAGTTTATTCATAAAAATCAGGATTTTGTTTAAAGACGAATTCGCTGTTCAGATTTTTAATTACTACAAATTCTTTGCCATAAACATTGAAATTTGTTGTAATAATTGAAATTAAATGATTTTAAAATAAACTTCATATCACTCATTATACACAACAGCTATCTAGCCTTAAAGTCAAGCGGCAATAAGGTTGCAATTCGCTCCCAAAATGCCCAATAACCATAACTCAAAAGATCTGTTGCTTCGCAAAAAGCGCCATTTGCCAAAAAAATGGCCCAGATTTAATCTGAGCCATTTACTTTAATTGCTGGGAAAATTTCCCACTTGGTGGAGCCGACCGGACTCGAACCGGTGTCCAAACATCGTGACCATTCGCTTTCTACATGCTTATTTCTTTATTAGTTGTCGGCAATGCACCGGAAAAGAACAAACCAATACACTACTTAGCTGAATAATCTTAATCAACAAGCACAGCCTACTGTTGAAGCATCTCCTTTTGTTTTGAGTCGGCGGCGGCACCTGGAAAGAAGCGAACCTGTGCGGCGGCCCAAATGGTTACTTAATCACTGATTAAGCAGCCATGGCATACTGAGTATTGCCAGTTAATGGTTGAATATTCAGATTAAAGTGCTAATTATCCAACGCACTGCATGCTTACACCAACCGTAACCTATGCTGTCAAAACCAAAACGGCCCCGTAAGTCTATTTAAATAATCTCCAAAAGTCTAACCCCAAAGCGTATGCCATTAATCCCATCAACAGGATCATTCCTGCCATTTGGGCATATTCCATAAACTTATCGCTAGGTTTTCTTCCAGAAACCATTTCATACAATGTAAATAAAGCATGGCCTCCATCTAATGCCGGAATTGGCAGAATATTCATAAAAGCCAAAACGATAGAGAAAATACCAGTCAAAGTCCAAAAACGCTCCCAATCCCAAACCCCAGGGAAAGTATTTCCAATACTAATGACACTACCCAAAGAATCGCTCGCATTTACCTTACCTGTAAATAATTGCTTTAATCCAGTTACATAACGATCTAAGGTTTCCCAACAACGAGTAAAACCAATAGGAATAGAAGCCATCAAATCATATTTAATATGCTCGGTTCCTAAGATTGCTAAAGGACTAACTTGAAAAAATCCAATTGCACCTTTATCATTCACCAATGCTTTAATTTGAACAGTGTCTTTCCCGCGAATAGCAGTTAATTGAGCCACTGTATTAGCTGCTGCTTTTTTTAACTCATCAAACGCGTGGTAGTAAGTAAAAGATTGACCATTCATGGCAATCAAAGTGTCTCCTTTTTTTAATTCTCCAGCATTAAAAACTGCAGATTTACTAACAGAATCAACAATCACAGGATATTGAGGAATCAACATCCCACTAAATTTTTTCTGCTCTACAATTTTTTTCATGAAGCTTTCAGGAACAACTATGTCCAATGATTGCCCATCTCTAATTACCGTTAATTTTTTAGCTTCAGTTAATACCAATTCAGATTCGATGGTACCAAAATTGACAATTGGTTTACCATCCATAGCAACTACATTATCGCCATCTTTTAAACCAATCGATTTACCCAATGAATCTACATGAACACCATATTTAAGATTCTTTACAGGCAATTGTTCATCTCCCCAGTACCAAGTAATTCCAATGAAAATAACAATGGCTAAAATCACATTCACTACTACACCACCAACCATGATGATTAATCTTTGCCAAGCTGGTTTAGACCTGAATTCCCAGGGCTCTGCAGGTTTTTTCATTTGCTCTTTATCCATGCTCTCATCAATCATCCCAGCAATTTTTACATAGCCGCCAAATGGAATCCACCCCAATCCATATTCAGTATCTCCTTTTTTCTTTTTAAATAAACTAAACCAAGGATCAAAGAATAAATAAAATTTATCTACCCTGCAACCAAACCATTTTGCAGGCAAAAAATGTCCTAGTTCGTGTAATACAACTAATATGGAGAATGATAAAATAAACTGGCCAGCTTTTACTCCAACACTTGCCCAATCAATAGCTAATAACATCATATAAAACCCCTTCTTTTTTGCTCAATTAAATGTTTACATATGTAACAACGAAGCGGCAAAGTTACGTGCCTCTGCGTCGCTATCAAAATAGTCCTGTAAAGTTGGCTTTTCAATAAAACTTATTTTATTCATGGTTTGTTCAACCACTTCTGTAATATCTAAAAATCCAATTCTGTTTCTAAGGAATGCAAATACAGCCATTTCATTGGCCGCATTCATAACACAAGCCAAATTCCCGCCCTTATACAAAGCTTCAGTAGCTAAAGCAAGATTGCGAAATGTTTTCATATCCGGCTCTTCAAAAGTTAAAGTGCCCGGTTTTTTAAAATCATAACGAGGAAAATCATTTGGAATTCTTTGCGGAAATGCCAAAGCATACTGAATAGGCAATTTCATATCAGGCAACCCCATTTGGGCTTTAATACTTCCATCTTCAAATTGAACCATACTATGTATAATACTTTGCGGATGAATGACTACTTGAATTTCAGGCGCTTCCAAATTGAATAACCATTTTGCTTCAATCATTTCAAGCCCTTTATTCATAAGGGTTGCAGAGTCAATGGTAATTTTTGCACCCATACTCCAATTGGGATGCTGCAAAGCATGATCCCGTTTCACATTAACCAAAAAATTGGGTTTCTTCCCTAAAAAAGGACCACCGCTAGCAGTTAAAACAATCTTTTCGATTTTATTCCTACCCTCCCCTACCAAACATTGAAAAATGGCAGAATGCTCACTGTCTACAGGAATAACAGCCACGCGTTTTTCAACTGCTTTTTGCATAACTAAATCACCAGCCACAACCAATGTTTCTTTATTAGCCAATGCAATAGGCTTACCTAGTTCAATCGCATTTAGAGTAGGCTTTAAACCAGCATACCCAACAATGGCTGCCAACATCATATCATAACAATCTATAGAAGCAGCTTCGGCTAAAGCATCTTCGCCAGCAAATACTTTTATATTAGTATTCGCAAGTGCAGCTTTAACCGTTTGGTACTTTTTTTCATCTCCAATAACCACAATATTGGGATTAAAGAGAATAGCTTGTTTAATTAAAAGCTCATCGTTGCTTTGTGCTGTTAAGATTTCTGCACTAAACAATTCAGGATTGGCTTTTATAACATCAAGTGCTTGGGTCCCAATAGAACCAGTGGAACCGAATATTGCAATGCGTTTTTGACTCATAGGTGATTTAGGCTTTTACAAAGGGCATAGTTACACAATATATACCAAAATTTTCCTTACTGATTAGCCCTTAAAACAAATTGATTCAGATCATTAGCAATTCTTCGGTCGTTGCTCAAACGAGGGACTTTATTTTGCCCCCCCAATTTTCCGATTGATCGCATATATTCTATAAAACCATTTTTTTGAACCAGGTTAATTTTTAGTGGCAATAAAATATTGCCTTTCATTAAATCTTGATAATATACATTCTTATTACTCAACGAATCATTCAAATAAGCGGCAAACGCATTTAAATTGCTGGGTAACGATTCAAATTCGATGAACCATTCGTGGTAACTTTTTCCTTCACCCTGTTGAATCATAGGAGCAACTGTAAACTCAGTCACTTTTGCAGGATGAACAGCTAATGTAGCTTTTAATGCAGCTTCTACTTCTTCCCCAATTACATGTTCTCCAAAAGCCGAAATAAAATGTTTTGTTCTGCCAGTAACAATTATTCGGTAGGGATTTAAACTGACGAATTTGACAGTGTCTCCAATATTATAGCCCCACAAACCAGCATTGCTATTGATGATTAAAGCATAATTTTCACCCAGTTGTACATCTTTCAAACTTAGCCTGGTAGGGCTTGCATTAAAAATTTCTCCAGCAGGGATGAACTCAAAAAAGATACCACTATTAGTATTTAATAACATCCCTTCTTGATCTTGGGTATCTTGAAAAGCAAAAAAGCCTTCACTTGCAGGGAATAATTCAATAGAGTCAATTTTTTTACCAATACTTTCAAACAGTCTTGCTTTATAAGGCTCAAAATTAACTCCTCCTTGAACCATGATACTAAAATTAGGAAAAAGGGCAGCAATATTTTTGCCCGTTTTTTCTATTAACCGATCAAAATACATTTGCATCCAAGGTGGAATACCACTGATTAAAGTCATGTCTTTCTGAATGGTTTCCGCAACAATTTTATCCAATTTGGTTTCCCAGTCTTCAATACAATTGGTTTCAAAACTAGGTAGTTGATTAGACCTTAAATAAGGAGGAATATGGTGATTCACAATACCACTCAGCCTTCCCGTTGGTATATCCCCCGTTCTTTCCAACACAGGAGACCCACTTAAAAATATCATTTTACCATTGGCAAAAGCGGTATTTCCTGTCTCAGCCATATAGCAAAACAAGGCATTTCTAGCTGTTTGAATATGGTTGGGGATAGAGTCTTTGGTAATAGGTATGTATTTCACACCACTGGTTGTTCCACTCGTTTTAGCAAAATATATGGGCTTTCCTTTCCAGAGAACATTAGACTTCCCCTCTTTTATTTGATCAATATAAGGCTTAATTAATTCATAATCTCTGATGGGTACAGATTGAATAAAACTTGCATGGTTGTCGACTTGATTCAAGCGGTGATCTTTCCCAAATTGGGTAGCAGCTCCATTTTTGATGAGCGATTTAAAGATGATATCCTGATGCTGAACCGCCTGCATCATCCCTTTGCGTGTCTTATTATATACTACATTAGCAAAAGGTTTTGCCAGTAAAGATTTAAAGTTCATAGGCTAAATTTGATACCAGAAGAACAAAAATAGGCTTATCAGAGTGGGTTTGAGTGGCTTTATTGGTTATTTAGCAATAATTTATTTCTAAAATCTTTGTGATATATCCTTCAAAAACCTTACCTTTGCCGTCCTAATTTTGGACAGCTATGTTAGCAATAGTAAAAATCGCAGGTCAACAATTTAAAGTACAAGAAGGTCAAAATTTGTACGTTCCCCACCTGCAGGGTAAAACCGGAGACAAAGTAGAGTTTAACGATGTACTGTTCGTAGACAACGGCGGTAACATTTCAACAGGAGATGCTATTAAAGCAACTGTGAAAGCGGAAATCGTTAGCGACCTGGTACAAGGCGAAAAAGTGATCGCCTTTAAAATGAAAAGAAGAAAGGGCTTTCGTAAAAAGCACGGACACAGAACTCATTATACCAGAATCAAAATTGAAAGCATCGCTTAGTAATTAACACTTTATTGGTTTATTCCAATAATTTAAAATCATACAATTATGGCACACAAAAAAGGGGAAGGTAGTGTTAAGAACGGTCGTGATTCTCAGAGCAAACGCTTAGGTGTAAAAATCTATGGTGGTCAGCCTGCACTATCTGGCAACATTATCATTCGTCAAAGAGGAACTCAATACCATCCAGGTAAAAATGTTGGAGTTGGAACAGACTTTACTTTATTTGCATTATCTGATGGAATAGTTGAATTCAAAAAAGGAAAAGCAGACAAAACAACTGTATCTGTTTTACCCGCCGTAGCTACTGCATAAAAATATTTTTTGTAGTTCCAAATAAGATTTTTATTTTTAATGTATTATTTACTAACCATTAAATCTAAAAAACATGGCAACTGCAAAAA
>JBBAJU010000019.1:0-38167 GCA_040403845.1 Sediminibacterium sp. | reverse complement strand
GGCTTCGTGAATATTGTAGGTGGTTGTTGCGGAACAACACCTGATCATATTAAACATATTGCAGACAACGTTCGAAAAATGCAACCCAGACAATTACCTGTGGTTGAAACAACCATTTAAACAATGAGTACAATCAAACCATATTTAAGGCTTGCCGGATTAGAACCTTTGATCATTAGACCAGAGACCAATTTTGTAAACGTAGGCGAAAGAACCAATGTAACAGGATCAAAGAAATTTGCACGCTTAATCAGAGAAAATAAATTTGAAGAAGCATTATCTGTTGCCAGACAACAGGTAGAAAGCGGCGCACAAATATTAGACGTGAACATGGACGACGCTTTGTTGGAAGGCGTAAGTGCCATGACCACTTATTTAAACCTATTACAAAGCGAACCAGATATCGCACGCATTCCCATCATGATTGATAGCTCAAAGTTTGAAATCATAGAAGCAGGATTAAAATGTGTGCAAGGAAAATGTATTGTGAACTCCATCTCTATGAAAGAAGGAGAAGAAAAATTCATTGAGCAAGCATTCATTTGTAAATCTTTTGGAGCAGCGGTGATTGTAATGGCATTTGATGAAGTAGGCCAAGCAGATACCAAGGATAGAAAAATAGAAATCTGTCATCGTGCATACAAAATATTAACGGAGCAAGTAGGTTTTGATCCACAGGATATCATATTCGACCCGAATATTTTTGCGATTGCAACAGGTATAGAAGAACACAATAACTATGCAGTAGATTTTATAGAAGCCACCAGAGAAATCAAGCGATTGATGCCATTGGCAAAGGTTTCAGGAGGTGTATCAAATGTATCATTTTCGTTTAGAGGCAACGACCATGTAAGAGAAGCCATCCATTCTGTATTCTTATTACACGCTATTAAAGCGGGTATGGATATGGGGATTGTAAACGCTGGGCAGTTGGTAGTGTACGACGAAATAGAACCCACCCTAAGGGAATTGTGCGAAGACGTTATCTTGAATAGAAACAACGACAACAACGAAGCCACAGAAAAATTAATCCAACACGCAGAAACCGTTAAGGCAAAGGGAAAAGTAGAAGTAAAAGATGAAGCCTGGAGAAAAGAACCGGTTGAAAAAAGATTGGCGCATTCATTAATCAATGGTATTACCGATTATATAGACGAAGACACAGAAGAAGCCAGACAAAAATATCCAAGACCATTGGATGTGATAGAAGGACCATTGATGGATGGCATGAATATCGTAGGCGATTTATTTGGAGCAGGAAAAATGTTTTTACCACAAGTGGTAAAAAGTGCCCGCGTAATGAAAAAAAGTGTGGCCATTTTAACACCCTATATAGAACAAGAAAAAGAAGACAGAAAGCAAGCACACTTAGCGGCAGGAACCGTGAACGAAGAAACCGCAGGTGCAGCAAAAATTTTGTTGGCTACCGTAAAAGGAGACGTACATGATATTGGAAAAAATATTGTGGGCGTTGTACTAGGTTGTAATGGCTATGATATTGTAGACATGGGGGTAATGGTACCAGCAGATAAGATTTTAGAAGCCGCAGAAAGAGAGAAAGCGGATATTATAGGATTGAGTGGATTGATTACGCCATCCTTAGATGAAATGGTGCATATAGCTAAGGAAATGAAGCGCAGAAATATGAAGCAGCCCTTATTAATTGGAGGCGCTACTACATCCAGAATGCATACTGCCGTAAAGATTGCACCAGAATATGGAAACGGTGTAGTACATGTATTAGATGCATCCAGAAGTGTAACAGTTGCGGGCTCTTTGTTGAATAAAGAACTAAAGACCCCATTCTTAGATGAATTAGTACAAGAGTACAGCAAACTAAAAGAAGGATTCGACAATAAGAAATCAGTCAAGCAATACCTGCCCTATGCAGAGGCATTGAAAAATAAAGTGGCCATTGATTGGGACAGTTATACTCCCCCTACACCTAGCTTTACAGGCACCAAAGTATTTGATCATTACGATTTGAATGAGTTAAGAACATTTATAGATTGGAAACCATTTTTCATTACTTGGGAAATGCATGGAAATTTTCCCGCCATCTTAACCGATGAAGTGGTAGGAGCAGAAGCCACCAAATTGTACAATGATGCCAATGCTTTGTTAGATAAAATCATTGCAGAAAAATGGTTAACGGCAAAAGGTGTGATAGGATTTTGGGAAGCAGCCAGCAACCATGATGATGTAGAAGTGCGTACAGCAAATGAAAAAATACAACTGAGTTTTCATCGTCAACAAATCAAGAAAGCACCCGGACAACCCAATTTATCTTTGGCCGATTTTATCAGCCCAGCAACTGCTAATAAAAAAGATCATATTGGTGCATTTGCAGTAAGCATCCATGGCATAGAACCGTATTTAGAAAAATTTGAAGCGGCACACGACGACTACAATAAAATCATGTTACAAGCATTGGCCGATCGCTTTGCAGAAGCATTTGCAGAAGCATTGCACTTGCATACGCGTAAAGAATATTGGGGATATGATGCACAAGAGCAATTAAGCCCAGAAGAATTAATTAAAGAACAATACAAGGGTATTCGCCCAGCACCAGGCTATCCAGCTTGCCCAGACCATACAGAGAAGTACAAGTTATTTGATTTGCTGAGTGCACAAGACAATGCAGGAATCTCCTTAACAGAAAGCTTGGCCATGTATCCAGCATCATCAGTTTGTGGTTGGTATTTTTCGCATCCGCAGAGTCAGTATTTTGGAATTGGCAAAATTGAGCAAGACCAATTTAAAGACTATGCAGCCCGCAAAGGCTTGGATGAAGCCACTGCTGAGAAATGGTTGAGGCCGATCTTGTAGGTTTATGTAATTTTTTTTGATAATAATCGGAAATTATCCGATTATTGTGTAATAATTTTACATAAATGGATTTTATTTATGCCCTTAAAGCATTTGAAGAAGAGCCAATCACCAGACAATTGGTATTGGACTTACTTAAGGAGTATAAGAGGCCCAATGATAAAATCAATGAATTGGTTAAGCAAAATATATTGACCTCAATTAAAAGAGGGCTATATATGCCTGGGCCCAATAGTCATTTAAATCCACCAGATCCATTTTTAATCGCGAATCATTTATGGGGGCCGAGTTATATTTCACTTGAATCTGCCTTGTCTTATTGGGGAATGATTCCAGAACGAGTGTATGAAATCAGTTCTATTACCCTAAAGCCAACCAAAATATTTAAAACAGCAATAGGGCGTTTTAATTATTTACATGCCAAAGCACCTTATTATACATTTGGCATTCAAAGCATCGCGCTAAGTGCTAAACAAATGGTAATGATTGCATCACCAGAAAAGGCATTGATCGATAAAATCATCATGACTTCAGGTATTGTAATTAGGAGTACAACCCAAGCAAGAGATTTACTGATAGAAGATTATAGAATGGAAGAAACCCTTCTAAAAAAATTAAACTTAGCAATGATGAAAAGTTGGATAGTTGACTCACCTAAGCGGAGCAGTTTAGCTATACTAATAAAAATGATCGAACAATTATGATTAAAGAGTGGCTAGAACAATACCAACCTAAAAACAGAATCGAAGCTGAATCTGCATTACGCGAGATAATGCAAGATGTTGCTTTGGCGGGATTAAACCGCAGTGGTTTTTTTGAGAAAGCTGCATTTTATGGAGGTACAGCTTTAAGAATTTTTCATGGATTAGATCGATATTCTGAAGACTTAGATTTTTCATTATTAGCAATAAACCCATCTTTTTCCTTGGAGCCATATTTTGAAGGAATGTTACAGGAATTTGAAGCAGTAGGTATGAAAGTGAGTGTGCAGGAAAAAGAACTAGTGCTTGAAAAGATGATTCCTCAACTTGGTTTAGACCTATCGCCAAGAATTAAAATCAAAATTGAAGTTGACACTAACCCACCCTTAGGATTTGAAACAGAAGAAAAACTTCTTTTACGTCCTTATTCATTTTACGTAAAATGCTTTACCCTTCCGCATTTATTTGCAGGAAAAATGCACGTATTATTGTTTAGACAATGGAAGCAAAGAGTGAAAGGAAGAGACTGGTACGATTTAGAATGGTATATTAAAAAAGGCGTGCCATTAAATCTTTCACATTTTGCATTAAGAGCGAATGATTCAGGAGATTGGGGAAACCCAAGTATTACAGAAAAAGAAATTAAAGAACTGCTGATATCAAAAATCAACACGGTTTCATTTGAAGCCATAAAGGAAGACATTATTCGCTTTATACCAGACGATACAGGTCTTAAGATTTGGGGGCCAGATTATTTTAAAGAATTGGTGACTAAATTGAAGTTTATTTAATTTTTGTCGTTTATATTCGACAATTTAATAGTATATTTGTCGAATAAAAACGACATTTATGGAAACCCTATTTAGTTTTCAGGCTGGCTTATTAAAAGGCATTCACAATAATTTTCGCAGGTATCTACATGCCAATATTAATTGGAACCAACGAATGATTGGTATTAAAGGCCCAAGGGGTTCTGGCAAAACAACCTTATTACTACAATATTTAAAATTTGATTTAAAACAACCAGCAAATGCGCTGTATGTAACAGCAGATCATACATGGTTTTATAATCACTCTTTACTAGAAACTGCAGAAGATTGGTATAAATTGGGAGGGCGTATTTTAATAATTGACGAAGTTCATAAGTATCCGAATTGGTCAAGAGAATTAAAAAATATTTACGATGGGTTTGCCGATTTAAAAATAATATTCTCCGCCTCAAGTGCACTAGATATATATAGAGGAGAAGCCGATTTAAGCAGAAGAGTGATTCACTATAGCTTAGCAGGATTATCATTTAGAGAGTTCATAGAATTTTCAACACAACAAAAATTAAAAGCTTATTCGTTTAAAGACTTACTAAAAAATCATCACCAAATAGCAGCTAAAATAACAGAAGACCTACACCCCCTCCCGCTATTCAAAAAATATTTACAGTATGGTTATTTGCCCATTACAGCGGAAGGTGAAAAAGAATATCCTATAAAGCTGAATCAAATCATCAATGCAGTAATTGAAACAGATTTAGCATTTATTGCATCTTATGGACCAGGCACTGCGCTAAAAGTGAAAAAATTAATTGCTGTAATTGCAGAGTCGGTTCCATTCAAACCAAATATTAGTGCATTAGCGCAAAAATTAGACATAAGTAGAGACAGTCTTTATACTTATATATCTCAGCTAACACAGGCAAGAATAATCAACACCTTACAAGCCTCGGGGAAAGGAATTTCAACTTTGCAAAAACCGGAAAAAATCTATTTAGAGAATACGAATCTATCATACGCATTAACCAGTTCCCCAGATATAGGTAATTTAAGGGAGACATTTCTCTTTAATCAATTGCAAAATGCTGGTTTGGTTGTATCTGCGCCTAAAGAAGGTGATTTCTTGACAGAAGGCTATCATATAGAAGTAGGCGGAAAAAATAAAACGGCTAAACAAGTGAAAGCAACTGAAAAACACATCATTGTAGCAGATGAAATTGAAATAGGAATTGGAACCAAAATACCGTTATGGCTATTTGGGTTTATGTATTAAAACTATGGTTTTAGTCTCATTTTAGTCAACAAAGGAATGAGTTGCTTATCACCAGGACCTGGTGCATACAATTGTTCAATAGTAAAGTCTTTATTAATTAAAATCATCCTTGGCACAGTAAGTAAGTTGTAATTAGAAAGTTTGTTTCGGTCAACAATAAACTCATCTTTGAATACACCCTGCTTAGTCAAATACTTTTTCCATGCATCAAGGTTGTCATCAATGGAAACGGATAAAAATACTATTGAATCATCATTTTTATATTGTTGTTTTAATAATTCCATTTTTGGTTTATCGGCTAAACATGGCCCACACCAAGTTGCCCAAAACTCTAAGTAAATTACTTTGTTTTTAAAGTTGGAAAGTGGAATTGTTTGATTATCCGTATTTGTAAATAAAATATCAATTGCTGGGTCTCCCTGATTTAGTTGAGTTAACTGAGCTATGGTAGATGCAATTGCATTTTTATACACATCAGTATTAATTGAATCGATTCCTTTATATAAGGCAATTAAGTCATTTTTATTATCCAAAGTAATGGCTTTCTGTTTAATAGAACTTGCCTTAAACCAATCATTAATTTTCTGTGGTATCGAAAAAGTTGTAGGTTGATTTTGGAGGATTGTATTTAATACATCTCGATAAACCACTAATTTCAAATTAAGGGGATCAACTAACCCCTTCGAAAGTTTTGCAATAATCGGCTTAGTTAAAGAATCTATTTGTTGCTGAATAATTAAAGCACTATCTCTTGAAGTTTTATGAACCCAACTATAATAAATAGGTATATTCTTAAAGCTATTGATAATATCCGCTTTAATTCTAACCGATTCTAATCGATAAAATTCAGGCGAAACCATTCTTTGAATACTATCCAATTGCTGGCTTCTTTCTTTACTTTTAGTGAGAATATAATCAATTGTTTTTGCGATAGACGATTGGATACCCGTTTCGCCATCTAAAAAAGATCCCTGCTTCGGATAAGGTGTAAGCTTCAAATAAGTATTTTCAATTTGACGAGAACCACTAAAAATAGATTTAGTTGGATTTATACGATCAATGGTAGCGTTAATATCATCACCAGGCGATATATATATAATATTTCGACCTATACGATAATAACCAGATATTGCTATTTTAAATTGAATTGAAAAGTTTTTATTTGAGTCAGGAACGAAAATTCGTTCGTTAGAGGATAAGCGAATGTCCTTAAACTCAGTCATATCTTCCACTTCAACAGAATTATTAAAATTAATGGCTTTACCAGAAATTTTAATAGTTTTTACGGCTTGTGCATAAGTAAACTTAATAAATAGAAATAAGCTAAATAGAATAATGATATTCTTCATAAAAAAGTTTAAAACATAGAATCAAATGTCTATTTGATTCTATGCCATTAAAATTATTAAAATCGAAAACAGGCTTTATAATTTTTAGTTTTATCCTCATCACATACCCGAGAATAACAACCTCTATCAGATGCACAATCATCATGAGTTGTACAGGATGATTGGCAAACGATTAATTCGACATTGCCCCCAATAATTTTTTTTGTTTGTTCGCGCTTTAGAATTACTCCTAAACCAATTAATTTTTCTTTCATGTTTTAAAGTTTTAATGATTCATGAAGTTAGATCGAAATAAAGAACATTCAAATTTTCACCGGGGGGTATTTTTACCCCCCCCCGAAAATTATCTTGCAAACAAACCTCTCCATTGATATAATAAGCGATCAGCTAAACTGGCTTCAGCCGTAATAACATCTGCAGTTCTAATCAAACTATTACTAATAGGAATTGGCACCAAAATACCTTTATGGATATTTGGGTTTATGTATTAAGAATGGTGCTGTAATTATTTTATAATTTCTTTCTTAATAGTTTCTTCAAGAGATGGACTAAAACCTGTAAATGTTTTAATGAGCTGTTTTCTTGAATTGTAGAGATAGCTTTTAGGAATAGCGTTTATAGCATATTGCTCATTTAATTGCAGACGAGAACTATCAATGGCTAATAGCTGCTGCCAGTTCATTTTTTCAAATGCTAATGCAGTTAACCAATCCTGCTTATCACCATCTATAGAAATACTTGTTATTGCAAGTCCCTTATTTGAATATTTATTAAGGATTTTTTTTAGTTCGGGGATTTCCTTTCTACAAGGAAGACACCAACTTGCCCAGTAGACAATTAAGTGAACCGATTGATTATTTGCACTTACTTTTTCTTTCTCGCCATTTGCATTTTCAAATTTGATGAAAGAAGGATATTTAGTGTCAAACAATTTATTATCAGCTAAGTAGTTTTGTAGTGACTGATACAAATCATACTTTTCAACTATCGGATTAAAGAAACTAAGTAATTGTTTAATCTCCTCGGGAGCAAAAAATTGCTTGTAGCTGTAAAGCTGTTTTAATATCAAATAAGAATCAGGATAAGACTTTATAATTTTCGAATTGTGTTCATGTACCTTTTTATCAAAGGGATTACTCGCTTCTGGATAGTTTAAAACCAAATTATTAAAATAAGGAGCATTTTGCTTACTACCATTAAACGAGGACTTTTCTAGTTTTGTTGTATCAAATACTACAATTTCAGTAGAAGTCTCATCGGCATAAAATAGTGAATAAACATGATTCTGTCTAGAAAGTTCTGAACAAAATCCAATCGGTCGCAAACCTTTAAAACCGTTGTAAACATCATAGTGCTTAATACTAAGGAATGAAGGATTCAAATTTAATCGTTGTATCTTGGTGAATTGCAGTTCTGGCTTATCCACCAATACTGAATCTAATATTGATTTACTTTGCACATCTATCAAATAAAGGTACTTACCCTCCAGCTTTTCAAATCCGCTTTTTGGCAATTTAATATGAATATCACCGTAATATTTTGAGTTATTATTGGTAGTGCATTTTACTAATAGTAAAACAAGTATAAGTACAAAGTATCGCTTCATAGTAAAGTTTAAACTATGTTAAGACGCAAGAATGAAAGGATTCCATAAGTTAATTAGTATTAAAATGAATATTTTGGGATTTAATTTTATTCCGTTTTAAGTACTTCACTTTATTCTTGTTTAGATAAAACGAGTCGATCTGAGTTGATTTCTTGGGAAAGTCAATTTTTTTAACATAAGTGGAGTCAGGATGTAAAGCAAAAAATCGCTCGTATAAATTGACTCTTTTTTTCAATTCACGAAAAGAAACAGTATCAAGAAATTGATTATTCCTTATTACGGCATTTAATTTAGCAGCTTTGCCTGAAATAATAATGGTACGATTATTATTGTAATCAGTAAAAATTCGTTCGCCTCTTTTATCGATGTAGTCCTTTTTGTATTGAATTGAACGGCAACTAAAAAGGAAGAGAAGTAAAAAATAAAGTAAAAGTTTCATATTCATCATCTTAACTGGTAGTAGTATATTCAAACGCTCCTGACAAACAAAATGATAATTAAATTATAAATCCAAATCATGGTACTTAAAATCTAAATACTTTACGAAGCTGTTCAGTTAATTGAGTGTCATCGTCATTTTCCTGTCGAAAAATTATGATTCCATTTGTATCAATGAGAATCTTAGTTGGCAAGACAGATATTGCATATTCTTTATTGACATTAAATTGATTGATATTACCTTTTTGAAACTCACCAATATCTAGATTATCACGTATGTGATAAAAAAGGCTAGTTTTATCTTTTTCGACAGCTTTTTTCCAATCTCCACTATTTCTATCAGAACTTATACAAATTACTTCTAGGCCCTTATCCTGATATTTTTTATATAACTCAATTAAATAAGGGCTACCCTTTCTACAAGGCAAACACCAACTTGCCCAAAAATCTAATAGTATATATTTCTTGCCAATTAATTTTGAAACATCTAAGAGTCGGTCATTAATATCGTTTATTGAGAAGACTTTAGCCTTACTCCCAACACCAGCACCTAATTTAAGGATAATCTGTTGACGAACTAAATCACCAAAAACAGATTGTTGAATTTTAAAACTGAAATTATCATAAAATTTTGCAAGCGAGTCAACAGAAAGTGATGAAAAATAATAACGCAATAAGTATGCACTTAAATAAGAGTTTCGATTCTTTTCAATATAATCAAAATCGATTAATTTAATTTTGTCTCTGTACGGAATAAGCTTATCAAATGCATTCTTAGCTAATTCTTGTAGCACAATATTCTCTTTTGATTTATTTAGCAGTTCAATAGCATTACTATATTCGGCTTCAAGTAATTTGATTCCCATATTATCGTATATACTATCCTTAAACTTTTGAAGTCTAGACATTTCATTTTGAACACTAGATCCGCTTATTGTCGCCTTCTTAAAGTTATCAACCAATAGGGATATATTCATCATTGATGGCTCAATAAAAAAATCAGTTGTGTTCGGGTCATTGATAGATTTAGATTTTATATTGCCGTCTAGATAGGCATTCGTGGGTTCTTTGATTTTGCCAGTAAATAAAAAATTCCCCTTATTTAGTTTACAAGTATCATGAATGAATTTTCCTTCAAAATTTAAATAACTCAGCACAACAATCCCATTTTCTTGTCCTTCTATAAATCCAACTATTTTAAAACGGGAACCATCAACCTTTTTTTGACCAAAAGCTATTGAGTATATTAACAGAAAACAAAAAAGAAATTTTTTTTTCATAATATAAAATCTAAAAAGAAAAAGAGCTGCACAAATGGTGCAGCTCAAAAATTATAGTTTAAGGCATACACAATGTACCAGTGTTGGTTCCGTTTCTCTCACACTTATTAGAACAACATGCAGAATTTGCGGAACAATCAAGTGTATAGTCAGTTAAACAAGGGGCGACATTGGAGCCATCTGTTATTTCTCCACCGACAACTAATTTGGCTTCTTTTCTTGATAAAACTGAACCTAGTTTTTCGAATTTCTGTTTCATTTTGTAAAGTTTAATTTTAAGTAATTTTCTGCAGCTTTAAGCATCAGCAGAATATTGGCTCGCCAAACCAATTATTCGCGATTAAGTGAAGTACCATTTGGCTATTCTTATCGGGTACTAATCAATAAGAACTAAGAAATACTATTTCCAATTAAAATTAAAACTGATTAAAACAAATATGAAATTTCACCGGGGGGTATTTTTACCCCCCGAGATTAACGAGTAAATAAGCCTCTCCATTGATATAATAAGCGATCAGCTAAACTGGCTTCAGCCGTAATGACATCTGCAGTTCCAATCAAACTATTACTAAAATGAATGGTCTTTTGATAATTTGTTTGCAAACCATTAGTAAGGTTAACCTTAATTAAGAAACTGGTGTCTTTATAGGGAACTTGTGGAATATTAATGATAGTTCCTTGTAACACACCAAATTCATTTCTTTGATAACTATTAAGTGCAATATTTACCTTTTGTCCTTGTTTGAGTTTACCAAAGTTCTGTTGAGATGCAATCATCTCTGCAAAATAGGTGGGTTGCTTTGGAATAATATAAAAGAGTTCTTGACCCGTTTTGATCCAACTATTCTCTTGAAAGTAACTGGCAAACTGCAAAGTACCTGTTTCACTGGCAACTAATATGTATCGATTTGCCCATTCGGCCAACGCACTTTTGGCATTAAAGAGAGCTGTAATAAAGTTTTGTTGGATATCCGCATTTAGCTTTTCAATTTCCAATAATTCTTTTTGCTTGGCAACAATATTAACAGACTGATTAATATCCGCAGCATCAACTTGCACCAATTGTTGTTTTTTTGATAATATTGTTGATTTATCCTTAATTAAATCAAGAGGTGCAATCACTTTTTCATTAGCCAGTTTTTCATTAATGGCCAATAATCCTTGTTGCATTGCTAAATCTTGAAGAATCAATTGCTTTTGATTATTCGCATTCTCCTTAGACAGATTAATCAGCCTAATATCTTGAGCAATGGCATCACGCTTTTGGTTAAAGTACCCTTTAGTCTTTGCCCAAGAGAGCTGATAGATTTGTTGGGCAATATCTTGATAATTTTTTTGTAAATCTCCCAATTGATTGAGTGTTTCTAACTGGCTAATCGCATTCCAATTATTCCCTTTCAAATCAAGTTCAGTTTGATCAATCCATTTTTTAAACAACAGCACTTGTTTGTAATCAGCATTGCTTTGCAAAACAGCTAAAACATCACCAGCAATTACTTTTTTATTTTCAAGTGCATTTAAATAAACAATTCGTCCTTCAGATTTACTTATAATTTGTTTTGGCAAATTGTTCCCAACAATTTTTATGGGTGCTTTTACGATATCCGGGTATCGAATAAAAAAGGTTAACGTGAATAACAAACCAATAATGACAAAAAACATTGCAATGCCATTTCTTACTATCCAGACAGGTTTACTGCTAATGATTTCGCGAACCTCATGGCTATAAATACGATCTGCCTCATCTAAGCGTTCAATATTAGCCGCTTCAAGCATTGCATCTAAACTATATGATTCTTCTTGTTGAGGCATAATTCGTCTTTAATCGCCTAGTTCTAATTGATTTTTAACCAAAGTAAAATATTCACCCTTCATTGCTGTTAATTCAGCATGTGTCCCTTGTTCAGTAATCACCCCATTGTGTAATACAACTATTTGGTCAGCATTACGAACAGTGCTTAAGCGGTGTGCTACTACTACAACTGTTTTACCTTCGAAAAAAAGGTTTAAGTTTTTTAAAATAGTACTTTCATTATTGGAATCTAAAGCGTTGGTAGCTTCATCTAATAAAATTAGATCAGGATTTTTGTAAACAGCTCTTGCAATTAAGATTCGTTGTCTTTGCCCTGCACTTACCCCCGTTCCTTCTGCACCAATTTTGGTATTATAGCCCAGTGGTAAACTTTCGATAAACGAAGTGATATTGGCAATTTTTGCAGCATATCTTAACCTTGCCTTATCGGGATAATCTTCCCCAACAGCTATATTTTTAGCAATACTATCAGAAAAAATAAAGCTGTCTTGCATTACTACACCACACTGTTTACGCCAAGCACGATGGCTAATATTTGACAAGTTTAAACCTGATGATTCTGCTTGATCACCAATATATATATCCCCAGACTTCGCCTCATAAAATTTGAGCAATAATTTTAGTAAGGTGGTTTTACCACTGCCACTTGACCCTACAATTGCTGTAACTTTTCCTTGTGGTATTTGCATGGAAATATTTTTAAGCACAGGCTCATTACCAGCACCAGGATAGGTAAAGCTGATATTTTGAAGGTGTATAGATCTATTTTCTGGAAGCTCAGTAACCAAGGCTGAAGAAGCATCACTTTTCAAATTTACTGGTTCTTCATCGGCCAATTGATGAATTTCATTCAATCTTTCCAGACTTATTTTAGCCAATTGCCAATTTTGAACGAACCCAATCATTTGTTCAATTGGGGAGTTTAATTGCCCAATAATGTATTGAATCGCAAGCATTGCGCCAAGGGTTATTTGTCCTTGGATCACTGCTGTTGCTGCCACAAATGTGATGAATATATTTTTGCCCTCGTTAATAAAGAAAGCACCCGCTTGTTGCCATTGGTTTAATGCAAGCCCTTTCATTCCTACCCTAAATAGTGATGCTTGCAAGTGTTCCCATTGCCATCGCTGTTGTTTTTCGCTGCCATGCAACTTAATCTCCTGCATGCCTTGTACCAATTGAATGGTACTACTCTGTTCTGCAGCTGCAATATCAAACTGCTGGTAATCAAGCTCTTTTCTTTTCTTTAAGAAAATTAAAATCCATAAAATGTATAGCACACTCGCAGCTGTAAATACGCCAAAAATGAGTACACTATAATTAAGCAACACAACAGAAAATACTAATAAATTGAATAGAGAAAACAAAGTACTAAGTGAAGTGCCAGTCAAAAAGTTTTGAATGCGTTTATGGTCATTCATTCTTTGAAGAATATCCCCTGTTTTTTTACTATCAAAATAAGCCAAAGGCAACTTCATCAGCTTTATCAAAAAACCCGTAAGAATAGAGATATTGATTCGACTACTGATATGGTATAAAATCCAACTGCGAATAAATTCTACACCCAAACGTCCAACAAACAAAGCCAGTTGAGCTAATAAAACAATATATACAAATTGAATGTTTTGAGTATTGATACCTACATCAACTACACTTTGTGTGAGAAAAGGAAATACCAATTGCAATAAACTGCCGAGCATAACCCCTAGAAAGAGTTGGAAAACCAGTTTTTTATGTGGCTTTATATAACCCCATAGTTGGTAAGCATGGTTGTTTGTTAACTCATTAAAATCATGTCCGTAATTGGCATTGTAAAAATTTTGGCCAGGTTCCAGAATTAAGGCAATACCGGTAGACTCTCCATCCTCATTTTTATCACTTATCCATTTTTGTAAGAACAGCTCTTTGCTGATGGTAATAATTCCTTTAGCTGGATCAGCTATTGTTATGTTTTTTTGCTTTGAAAAAAAAGCCCTCTTTTGTGGTGGTAAAACAATGAAATGATTTTGACCCCAATGTAGTATGGCGGGTTTTGGGGCTTCTTCAATTAGTTTTTCAAAACTCAACTTTAACCCAGATGTTTGAAAACCTATCTTTTCAGCAGCATCACTAATACCTAGTAAATTAACCCCTTCTTTACCTATCTCAGTTAATTCCCTTAATTTTTCTAATGCAAACACACGACCGTAGAACCTGCTTATCATATACAAACAAGTAGGACCGCAGTCCATTTGGTTTTGTTGACGGTGGAAAATGAAGCGTTTTTTAATAAAATAAAAATTAAAATAGAAGTTAATTATTGATTTTTTTAAGATACAAATCAATGTGCTGATTTAATAAGCCAGTACTAGGATAAGGGGCATTATCATTAATTATCTCACCATTAATTCCTATAATAACAAAACGAGGTATTTGATCAATTTTGTAAATATTCGAAAATAGAAATTTTGAATTATCTACAACTCTATAACTATTTAGAATAATATCATATTGATAAGAAGCTTTTTTCCAACGCTGTGATTCAACATCGAGTGATAAACTGATAAAAACAACATTGCGTGACTTGAACTCTTGTTTGATTTTTTCCAAATACTTGATTTCTTTTATGCAAGGCACACACCATGAAGCCCAAAAATCGATAATCAAAACCTTACCAATATTATCCTTCACTATTTTATCAAAATCAATAACCTTATTATTGTGCAATGGGACTAACAATTGATTACCCGAGTATGATGTATTTTCAATTAAGTATTTTTTCTCTCTTAGTAAGTTCTTAATAATTTTTTTATACTCAGGATATTTATTATTTCTATAAAAATTACTAAGACAGCTATCAGGTATTTTAATTTCTTTTTTTAAAGCAGTATAAAAAAGTTTAGTAGTTAAGAAATATTGAGATAGATTTTTGAAATATGTATTTATTGTATCATAATTATTAATGAAATCAATTTGACTTGTCATTTTTTCAAACGGAGTTTTCATTAATCCATTTGCAACTAAGTTGACTTTATATTTTTTACTATCATCAAAGGTGTTTAATTTATTAAAATTATTATATTCATCAAGATAACCTTTAAGCTTTGTCACATAAAGATTATAAGCAATTAAAGTATCTTTATTTGAATTCAAATAATATAAAATTCTTCCGCTTGACCTTGAAAGGAGATAAGATTTTAAGTACTGCTTATCTTGTGATTTTATTTTAACTGACTTAATAGTTGAATCAAATAATTTTGAGACATATAATTCAACAGAATCTATTCTTTTAAAGATCTTTTTTTCAACATCTAATATAGATTGAATAGTGTTGTCGTCTAAAATAGGTTTGAAGCTAAATGTATCTTTTGAAATAAACTTATTTAAAAAGTTTAATCTATCGTTATCCTTTTTTTTATCAATGGTAAATTCATAATTCTTGAAGTATTTTTGTGTATCGTATCTCACCTTTATGTTATCACCACCTTTCACATACCAAACTCCGTCGCCAGTAAATACTGAGTGCCTCCTAATTGGGATTCTGACTATATTATTAACAGATTTTAAATCAATGGCGCCATTACTTATACCAAGTAAATCGGAATAACCAATTAAAGGAAAATTAAGATTAGTATTCTGAATGAAAGAATCTTCAAATCTAAAGGAAGTCATCTTTGATTTTCCATCTAACATTTGACCTGACCCGCATGATACTAAAAAAATAACTACAAGAATTAAGTTTACTATTTTCATAAAATAAATTAAAGACCATATATAAAAAATATATGGCCTTTTTTTTTAATAAGGACAACCAGCCCATCTACAAACACTATTTATACAATAACCACGAAAAGTGTTTGTTTCTCCACTATTGCAAACTCTATCTTTCGGAGGACAATCTGCGTTACTTTGACAGGGAGTACCATCAATAATTTCAATTACTTCGCCCCCAATTATTTGCTTCTGAGCATCTCTGCTTAATGCAAAACCTAAATTTGCTAATTTATTTTTCATGATAATTGTTTTAGCTATTCACTTATAATGAATAACGGTTAATTAAAATTGTTTCTGCAGCTTTAAGCATCAGCAGATTATTGGCTCGCCAAACCACCTGTTGTACACCAAGTGTAGTACCATTTGGCTTTTCTTTTCGGGTACTAGTCGAAAAGAAATATGTTTATTCTTTCTTATGAAAGAAAATAATTAATGTCCTTTATTTGATATCCTTTTGGTAATTGATAACCATCAATAAAAATAGTTGGAGTGTATTCAATTTTTACTTTTTCACACCACGCTTTCATTTGATTGATTTTGTCTTTCTGTTTATCCAGTTCTCCATTCATTGGGTATTTGTTGGCAAAAACATCGTAATTCTTTTCTTTAGCTAAATACCAATCGTCAAGCGCTGTTTTAGTAAGATTTTCATCTCCTTTTTCAGATACTGCTAATAAATGTTTCACTGGTTTTGCACCACGGTCATTCTCCTGATTAGTTGCAGTAAAAATTATTTGTGCCTTTACATTATGGTTTAGTTCAATAATTTTCTCTAACTCAGGATGTGCTGTTGCGCAAGGGCCACAATAAGGATTGCAAACTTTGATAATAGTATGTTTTGCATTTGGGTTACCAATTGTTATACCTAATTGACTTGTAGAATGATCAAAAATAGATGGCTGATTTTTAAGCAATGACCAAAAAACATCATCGTTAAACTTTAGCATTGAATAACTTCTCTTTTCGTACTTAGCAACCTGCAATCTTTTTAACAAAGGCTTTAATAAAAACCAAGATATTGTGGGAATGAATAAAGCGTAAAGAGCAAAAATGAAATTGTTTGCAAATGCTTCCTTTGTCTCAGAAAATGATAAACTGATATTTGCTATAACCAATATTCCTTCAGCCAATAAAACAGCCTGAACCATTAAGCAGAGTACACACCACTGCTTGGCTACTTTCCACTGGTAATAAATAGAAAAAAAGATATAAGGCAGGGCTAATAAGGAGATTATACTTAAAACAGGCAATGTCGTATTAATACCAGCGAGCGCTGAGAATAATAATGATCCTGCAAAATATACAAAGCCAACTTCACTCCAGGTTACCATGCCTCCAAGCGTTGCAGCTTTGGTATTTAAGACAGCACTGCAATTGGCTTTTTGTATACCTGAACAAATTTGCTTCAATAAAGGGTTGCCTTTATCTATATCATACCATAGTAAAAATACAGATGCAGTTAATCCTATTAACTTAGCCAATAAATACAATGTGGGCAAAATGGTAATGGAGCCATTCATGAATGGTATCCATAAGGAAGCCAAAATTCCTAGTGGGATTAAACTATAAACAACCGTTTTTACATTTGTAGCATTAATCTTTTGTTGGTAATTGATTTCTCCGGAAAATTCATTTGCTTCAGCAACTAAGATGTTCTCTGTCCACTGAGATAAAAAGATTGTTTTAGTTATCGTTTCAGTTTTGCCATGTTGGTTTACAATAAGTAGCTCATTTTCTACAACTTCTAATACTGCTACAAAAACACCTTGTTTAAAGCTTGTAATAAATGGTGTTGGAATCTCTGATAATTTTTCTGCCGAAGTTTGAATAACCAGATTTTCAACCTTCCAATTATTCAATGAATCTGAAATAGATAAAAAGCTTGGATAGTCGGGATGCGATTGTAAAGTATCATTAATCGTTTCCATGCTCACGTTCACTTTTAATCCCTTTAATAAAGCAGCAACAATTAATGGTTGATTTTCATGTAAACTGTTAAATAAGACACCCAATAACATAATTTCTAATTATTGAGTAAACTTCATTTTAAAATTTCATATTAAAAAAAAACACCGGGGGGTAATTTTACCCCCTGGTATTCTTGAAAACATTTTTAAGAATAAAAAATAACTAAGGGGGTAAAAATACCCCCAGATCTATTGAATTATTTGCTTACAAAGTCATTACATACAATGGAAACGTATAAATCTTAACCAATAAATGAAGGACTTCGTATTAATATAATGACTGGAAAATCCACTCAAATGGACCCCCTAATACCTGTCTCGTCGTAAATAAACATTATAACGGTTAATTAAAATGGTTTCTGCAGCTTTAAGCATCAGTAGATTATTGGCTCACTCAACCACATGTTCGTCAATAAGTGATGTACCGTTGAACTACCATTTTGGGTACTAAGCAAAAAATGTGTTGATTCTTCCTCATGAAAGAATGCAAATTATAATTTGCACATGCAATAGATATCAATATTATCTAATTTAATATTTTAGTCTCAATTAATTTAAGTATTTCAGTTTCATGAATTGTATCCCTACCCCTCCACCATCCAATTATTTTCCGATTCCTATCTAACAACATTTTTATAGGAATGACTGGTTGGTAAAAAAGAGTTGAAACAGCTTTCTTGTTGAATGGATGAATTGCCAAAGCATGTTTCCAATCTTGTATTTTATATTTATCAATAGCTTTCCGCCAACTTGTTGAGCTTTCGTCAATTGAAATGCTAAGTATTGTAAGGCTATCTTTACTTGTTACCTGAGCAAGCTTTTTTAAAAACGGAAAATCCTCTATGCAGGGTTCACACCAACTTGCCCAAAAATCAATTAAAATCATTCCTTTAAATCGACTTGCCTTGAAAATATTTGAATCTGAAAGCTTTAGAATGAAGTCAGGAAAAATAACTGAATCCCTAATATTTTGGATTTGATTCAAAATTTTTGTTACGTTTTTACCCGGTTCGCTTTTAAAAAGAATTGGATCAAGGGATTGAGAGTTCTCTTGTAAAAGAGGAAAGTATTTCATTGTTTTACCTCTTAACCCTATGTGAAATCTAAAAATTTCAAGAGAAGCAAAAGATGTAGGATACTTTTTAAAAAAATCTTTTTGAAGTCTTAACCGTAAATAATGTAGAGTGTCAGAATCATTGAGCTGGTCGCTGGTAAAATTAAGTTCTTTTGCAAGTTTAATTGTTTGACTTAAATCAGCACTAAAATATTCACTCCAAACTTTACTGTTATGTGATCCACTAAAAACAGGGTTTACAGAAAAGTCATTACTAAGAGAAATACTAGTTTTACCGAAATCTATAAAAAAAGAGAAAGTTGAGTCATAATATTCTTTAGGGTTTTTTTTATGCAATTCAGCAAGCAAAGGGTTTGTAATTGAGCCCTTGAAAATAAATTTTCCAGAAAAGGAGTGAGCAGAATCCAATTTATAATTACCATCATTAAGGCGATAATATAAGTATAATTTCTTTATTTGGGGAATCTTCTGTGAGTTTACTGTTAAAATAAAAGAAGAACGTTTTTTTTGTGCAATAACCAATGAATGAGTAATTAAAGCGGAGAAAATCATTAATAAACGAAACATATTCGACTATTTTATTATATTTAATACGAAAGAACACAAAGAGTCAACTTATTGAGTGCTAGTTAACTCTTTGTGTATTTATAAATTATGCATCAAAAGATTAAGCGGTTTCGCCATCATCGGAAGGTTTGGAACATTTATTTTTCTTACACTTAGAACAGCTTGAGTTTGTTGAGCAATATTGATCAGTGGAACACTCATCACCACAAGAAGGTGAAAATAATAATTCCCCACCAATAATCTTCTTCTGAACTTCTCTGCTCAATGCAAAACCCAAATTTGCTAATTTATTTTTCATGATAATAGTTTTAGCTATTCACTTATAATGAATAACGGTTAAATAATATTATTCCTGCAGCTTTAAGCATCAGCAGTTTTTTGGCTTGCCAAACCACTCATTCGCGATTAAGTGTAGTACCATTTGGCTTTTCTTTTCGGGTACTAGTCGAAAAGAAAACAATTGATGTCCGGTATTTGATATCTGAAATAAATTAAAAACAGGAATAATCTGAAATTGAATAAAGCAGACAATAACATAATATCTGATTATACAGTAAACTTCAATGTTAATTTCCAAACTAAAAAAAAACAGCGGGGGGTATTTTTACCCCCCGTAAGAACATAAAGTATTATTTAAACATAGAAACAACTAAGAGTATAGATTTTACCAAATAGTATACAATATATTTAACATACTGCCCTGCTTCATCATCCTAATTTTCAATAACTTCATGTCCCCAATTGTTTAAAGTTTTACTGCTTGATTTTTTAATTGCTAAAATATTTAGATGCAAAAAGTAATGCTATGTGATGACGCTATAGAAGTCACGCAGCTATTGGGAAAGTCATTAAGAGAGGAAAGAATAAATGTTGCCGATATAGTACATTCTGGCAAAACTTGTATTGATCTTATTGAAAATGGAATACCACCCGACTTATTAGTCTTAGACATCAGTATGCCAGAAATGCCTGGATATAAAGTAGCACAATATTTAAAAAAAACATTTCCATCAATTAAAATTCTGGTATTTTCTGTTCTTAGCGACTACGATGCAGTAAAAGGAATGATTAGTTTAGGAGTGAACGGTTTTGCCTTTAAAAATATTAAACCCAGAGAGCTTGCTGAAATTATTCGAAAAATATTAAGTGGTCAAGAATACTATCCACCTGAATTTATGTTTAGCACTGAAGAAATTGAAACCATCAAGCAGCAAAAAATTTCCTGGGTTGAACAATTAACAAAAAAGGAAATTCAAGCTGCACAATTACTCGCTAATGATTTATCAAGAAAACAAGTGGCCTCAGATATGGGTATCTCTGCCTCTTCTATTAATAAAAAAATGGAACGGATCTTTAAAAAAACCAATCAGAAAACCACCGTTGGGGTAATTAACTTTTTAAAAAAAGTGGGTATGATTCAATAAATCACCTTTTCTCAAAAAACCACCACAAACGTTTGCGGGGTTTCACCGTATAATTCTTTCGAACATAGGTACTGATATGTTGGCCTGCTTCATGTACATCATCAGTTAACAGAACCAGTTTTAAATCTTCTTTAGATATCGTGCCTTGCTCTGCCATGAATGCACAATAATCCATTAAAGGCTGATAATATTCTTTCCCAAACAATACCATTGGAAAATCATTGATGGTCTTGGTTTGGATCAAGGTTAATGCTTCATAAAACTCATCCATGGTGCCAAATCCGCCGGGCAAACAAACAAATGCGTATGAGTATTTCACCAACATCACTTTTCGTACAAAGAAATATTTAAGCGTAATCGATTTGTGTACGTAGGGATTTTCATGTTGTTCAAAGGGGAGTTTAATATTAATACCCACCGATTGTCCTCCATTTTCAAAAGCGCCCCTATTGGCTGCTTCCATAATGCCTGGCCCCCCACCCGTAAGGGTGGTGAATCCTAACTCTGCTATATGTTTCCCAATATCTTCGGCTGCTTTATAATAAGGATGGTCTTCTTTGAATCTTGCACTCCCAAATACGGTAATACAAGGACCCACAAAATGTAGAAATCGGAAAGATTGGATGAATTCTAAAAATACATGCCAGGCAAACTTTAATTCATAAATCCTTGGCTTGGGGCCGTCTAAAAAAACTGCTTTCTGTGCTGGTATTATTCGCTCAAATTGATCCTTCATTATATCTTACTTTTATTGCCGTAATCAAATTAAGCCTTTCTCATTATTCTAGCCCGATATTTGTATGATAAGTTGTATGCAAAGATTAATTTTCACATTTTGTATAGTGTTTGCCAGCCTAGTTGTTGCTCATTCGCAAACGATTATTCAACCCGGGAATTTCCAATGCATTTCTTTACATGGGCCCTTAATGTATTATTGGAACAACCCAACTATTGCTGCGCAGTTTACGCAAGATTTAAATCAACAACTACTTGCTAAAAAAGGATATTCTTTAGGGACCAACCAAATTCAATTTTCTCTATTAAAAAATATCAAAGAATTTAACAGTAGCAACAAGAATACCACAAGCTCCCCAATCATTCATTTGAAGCTAGCTGAATACCCCGCCAGCTTATACCTCAAACAGTTTTATCCTGATCTACTGAAAGACTCTAGTCAGCAAAGTATTCAATCTGTTCTTATTGTAGAATTGAGTATACAAACAAATAGCAATCCTGAACTCCTCAATAGAAGTCTTGAAGTTTTTATTAAGAAAAGCAATGCCATCGGCTTTGGCATTCCGTTTAATAATTTGCATTTAAGTGCAAAAGGATTTAGTGAATTGATGAAAAAATCCGTTGAAATTATTTTAGATAGCACCAATGAAAGTGAACAAATTGAATTAAAAGCATCTCCTCCTTTTATGGGTGATAATTTTATTATTGGTGCCATCACAGACCTGCCTAGAATTGCAATTGAAAGCAAGGGGCTCTTCAGTAAGTATGTATTCAATGGCAAAACTGAATTAATAAGATGGGATGAACAACGATACCAAGAAATTACTTTGCGTGGCAAAAATAAAACCATATTATCCCCTCTGCTTTATAGTAGCTTCATAGCAATGGAAAAAGAAAACCCGCAAGCAATTTTTGTTTTTCTGTTGCAAGAAGCCAGGAATATCGTTTTAAATAAGAATTATCTATTGGTAATTCCAGCTCGTGTTTCTGCGAATACTAATATTAGAATTACGAATATGCCGATTGTAGAACCTTTAAAGGGCAATCATAATTTTATGATTCATGATAATGATACCATTGCTCAATTTACTATTGAAACTGATCAACTAGATAGTACTAAAAAAATATATCCTTATTTATCGAGCAATGGAATTGACAGTAATTCATTAACCAGGATCAACGACTTAAACAATGTGGTTAATTTTTCTTCTTTGTATAGCTTGAAAGGAAAAATCCGCAACCAACCTTTTAAAATTGTAGTTAGTGAATTCTTTAGAGAAATATATTTAAACAATGAAAGAATAGGGCTCATTGGGGGAATGCAACAACCCGAAAGGATGGTTATCTTTGATTCAACTTTATCAAACGATTTGATAAACGAATTAATTTTACTCAGTTATAATCGTTTCTTACAATAGTTTTTATGCGTATTATTTCATACAACGTGAATGGCATCAGGGCTGCCATAAAGAAAGGCTTTGACGAATGGTTGCTGTCTGATCCTGCTGATATTATTTGCTTGCAAGAAAGTAAAGCTACCCAAGAAGATGTTGACCATGCTGTTTTTGACAAAGCAGGCTATCATAGCTATTGGTTTACTGCACAAAAAAAAGGTTATAGTGGGGTGGTCATACTCACAAAAATTAAACCCGACGCAGTACACTATGGCAGTAATATGGAACAGAGTGATTTGGAGGGTCGTGTAATCCGTGCAGATTTTGGTGACATAACTATAGTGAATGCTTATTATCCTTCTGGCACCAGTGGCGATGAAAGACAAGCCTATAAATATATATGGCTAAACCAGTTCCAAGCTTTTTTAGATGAGCTAAAAAAAACCAGGCCTCATTTAATTGTAGTAGGAGATTATAATATTGCGCACGAAGCAATCGATATTCATGACCCAAAGGGAAATAAAAAATCATCTGGATTTTTACCCGAAGAAAGAGCATGGATGACCCAATTCTTAAACAATGGATGGGTAGATAGTTTTAGGCAATTGCATCCAGAAACTACGGGTGCTTATAGTTGGTGGAGTCAGCGTTTCCCTTCTGTCCGCTTAAACAACAAAGGCTGGAGAATCGATTATATCTGCCTAACCCAAGAACTGGGCAAAAAATTAAAAGCTGCTGCCATTTACCCCAATGTTAAACATAGCGACCACTGTCCTATTTATGCTGAAATCAATTAATCATGTTTATATATAATGTAACAACCAAAGTAGCGCACACCATTCATACCGATTGGTTTCATTGGATGAAAAACGAACATATTCCTGCAGTTATGGCAACAGGTTGCTTTACCCATTTTCAATTTGTTCGTTTATTAGAAACAGACGAGGAAGATGGCATTACCTATGCTGTGCAATACCATGCTGAAGCCAAGGCCGATTATAACCGCTACATTGAATTGCACGCACCTGCTCTGCGCAACGATTCTATTCTGAAATGGGGCAACCAAATGATGGCTTTTAGGTCAATTATGCAGGTTGTGAATTGAGTGTGGATAGTTTTAGAAAACAAATTTGGTATTTAAAAATCTTCCTTATATTCCCCTGAAACCCTTGCAGGGATTGAATTGCAGAATAATTATCAGGAAACCCTTTACCAGAAAGGGTTTCATTGTTTTATAAAGGCTAAATTATACAACTATTTTTTATATTAATTCCTTGCTATCCCTTTATTAATAAGGGTTTTAAGCCAAACAAACTAATCAAAAAAAAGAATAAAAATTTTGTTGGTAGCTAAAAGCCAATAAATTTGTTCTGTTATCAAAAAACACTTTAAAAATACATCTATGAACAAAGCTGAATTAATCGCACACTTAGCTGATGATGCGGGTATCACCAAAACACAAGCAAACGCTACTTTGGATTCTTTTATTGATGCTGTAACTAAAACATTAAAGAAAGGTGATAAAGTAACTTTAGTAGGTTTCGGTACTTTCTCTGTATCTAAGCGTGCTGCTCGTACTGGTCGTAATCCTCAAACTGGTGAGACTATTAAGATTAAAGCAAAGAAAGTTGCTAAGTTTAAAGCTGGTAAAGAATTAAGCGGTAAGTTATAATTTTTGCCTTCCAAAAGAATTGAACCCCGCTTTCGCGGGGTTTTTCTATTTTTACACTTTATTAAACAACTTATTCAATTATTTATCATGGGTAGAGGTGACAAAAAAACAGCTAAAGGAAAACGTTTCCAAGGATCTTTCGGTAAGTCTAGACCAGCTAATCCTGTTGCATCAAAAAAGGCAGCAGCAAAAAAAGCAGCAACAAAAGCTTCTTAATTCAATAACAAGTGGGTCAGTACCGCTATGCGGAGTTGCTGATCCACTTATTGTATTATCCTTTTACGCCCGACGCAATTTTTTCAATGGCAGCCACTAATACGTCTAAGTCTGCTATTCGCGTGTACACATGCGGCGTTATTCTTACACAACTAATATTCTCCCAAACAATGCCTACGGTATGTATTTTATAGGTATTGTACAACTGTTGGTCTAATTGAGCAGGTGTTAAACCTTTGATACTTACTCCACAAATAGCACAGGAATAGTTGGGCTTCAAAGAAGTGTGTAATTGTACGCCTGGTATATTTTGAACTCGACTGGCCCAATAATTTTTTAAATACCGAATCCTTTCTTCTTTTCTTTTACTTCCTATTGCAGAATGAAATGCGATGGCTTCTCCAATGCCTTGTTCAATGGGAAAGCTACGCGTACCAAGGGTTTCAAACTTTCTAATATCTGGACTCTGCGGTTTATCATTACAAACCAAGGGCCATATCTTGAGGATATGTTCTTTCTTAATCCATAACATGCCCGAACCAATAGGAGCACTTAAAAATTTATGCAAACTGGTGCCAAAATAATCGCATTCTAAATCGGGAATGGCGAAATCGAGCAAACCAAATGAGTGTGCGCCATCTACAATCACTTCTAATCCTCTGCGATGCGCCATTTGACAAATCTTTTTAACGGGTAAAATTTGTCCAACCCAGTTAACGATATGAGTGATATGCAAAATCTTGGTTTTAGGGGTGATGGCTTGTTCAAATGCTTTCACAATGGTTTCATCGTCCTCAATAGGAAAATCAAAACTGATTTGTTTGTACACAATCCCATCTCGCAATGCCCGTTGCCGCCAAGCTTGTATCATATTGGGGTAGTCTTGCTTGGTGCCAATTACTTCATCGCCTTTTTGCAAATTGAGTCCAAAAATGACCGTGTTCAGTGCTTCTGTGGCATTTCTGTTCACTGCAATTTCTTCGGGTGAACAGCCTGCTAGCAAAGCCAATTTTTGCCTGAGGGGCTCCCTACCTTGGTCTAAAATCCGCCACATAAAATAAGAGGGGCCCTGGTTCGATAATTGATTGTAGCGTTCTACTGCTTGTTGCACAACGCTGGGCGATGGGCTTACCCCGCCATTGTTCAGATTGATGAAATTAGAGGGTACCGTATAAGCTTGTTGTATCACCTGCCAGTAATCTTCGTCCGATGCAGCAATAATTGGGTTATCTGAACTGATTGCAGCCGCTGCTTTAAATTGTCCAGCTTGTAATTGGTTGAAAAAGCCATAACCAGCAAATACGCCGGCCATTGCTCCTGCTTTCTTGATGAAATTCCTTCTTGGCTCCACGGGTTTAATTTTAACGCTTAAGTTAAACATTATCCTCAGAAAACGGTTATATCTTTGTGCTTTAATACACCGAATATGAAGAAGAAAGGGCTGTTTTTACTGTTGATGGTAGTTTTCCTTTTGGCAACTGAATCTATTCAAGCCCAGTGCTCTATTTGTACTAAAACAGCTTCTCAATTAGGTGAAGGCCCTGCTAAGGCTTTAAACTCTGCTATCATCTACTTAGCATTTGCGCCTATTGCCATCATGGGCTTTATTGGTTTCCGTTGGTGGAAAAAAGAACAAACCATTATTGCGGCTGAAGAAAGCCGAAAGAGCTAGTCCGCTTTCGATTAACACAAATCTTCATTGATAAACACCAAGTTTTCATCTGAGAAGGAGAAGGAAAAATTGTATTTACTAATGGCGGCGAATACCGATTTGGAACAGCCTTTTTTCATTTGATCGTGCAGCTCAATTACAATTGATTTTGTTAAAGGCAACCAATATTCATAATTGCTTTCAAACACTTCTTTTTCAGCACCTTCGATATCTATTTTCAACAGGTCGATATGTTCCCATTCTTGCTCTTGCATAATGGTAGCAATTGAAATAGCAGAAATTGAATTTGGATGATCCGGAACTGTTTCTTGGACCATAAAAGAATTTTCTATAGCTCCTGAATCAATGATAGTCAAATGAACATCTTTATTCCACAGGCCTTTAAGTAAAGGCTTCACATTTGGGTAAGATGCAATGTTTTTAGATAAAATGGCAAAATTTTCTTCACTAGGCTCAATTGCCACTATTGAACTATTCACAAACCGTTGTGAAAAATAAACAGAAGCCAACCCAATATTAGCGCCGGCATCTATGATGTTTTTTATTTCAAAAGGAAAATGAATATCATATTGGTTTCGTAAAAAGACCTGATCAAAAGTAAAATAATCAGTTGTATGGGGTCGTAGATAAAAAGGGCCTTTATACTTTGAAGTATTTAAAACGCCAGATGGTTTTATTTTAACCTTTATGTAAAGTTTAATTGCATCAATTAAACCAAACGCTTTCACCATTTTTTTAAAGCGAGATGCCATAGAGATCCTATAAATATTTATTAGTAAAATGAAGTAACCTACAATATAGGCTATAGATATTTCAATATTTGATGAAATTAAACATTATAGCTTATTTTGTTGACATAATTATAGCCATATTCACCAAAAATGACGCATCAACAAGCAATAGTTAGTATTGTTATACCCTGTTATAATCATGGGGAATATCTTCAAGAAGCATTAGATAGTATCAATATTGATAACATAAACTACCCAGTTGAAATAATTATAGTAGATGATGGGTCTTCAGATCATGCAACAATTCAGAAACTAGACAGCTTAAAGAAATTAAATTATACCATTATTCATCAAGAAAATGGAGGACCGGGCAAAGCGCGTAATACTGGGATAAATATTGCAGTTGGGAAGTTCATTCTACCGCTAGACGCCGATAATAAAATAAATCCAGATTACATAAACAAGGCGGTTCCAATTCTAGAAAAGGATCTTGCTGATATTGTATATGCTGTTCCTGAATTTTTTGGAGACACTTCAAATAAAAAACGTCAATTTAAAGTACGTCCATTTGACGATTTAGGACTTGTAACCGGTAACTGCGCAGACGCTTGTGCTGTTTTCAGAAAAAAAGTATGGATTAAAAATGAGGGCTACGATGAAGCGATGCCTTATTTTGGTTTTGAGGACTGGGATTTTTGGATCAATGCATCAAAACATAATTTTCGATTCCATTTCATCAAAGAGAAGTTATTTTATTATCGCATCTTGAATAATTCAATGATTGCTGGATTTGACAATAGAGAAAGGAATGTATTAATCCATCGCTACTTAGCCAAAAAGCATGCTGATTTCTTTTTGGAAAAACTAGTAAAAATCACCTACATAAGAGAAAGATATTATTATGATCTTTTACGTTTCCCAATAACACCAATTATTTATTTGCTATACTGGTTAGGGATTCTAGAAAATACAACCAAAAGAGCAAAAAAGAAATACGCACACTACGAGGTCTTTAAAAATGAGTAGTTTGATAAATAATTTACGTTTAGAAAATGATTATTGAAAAAAAACAGTCGAATAGCGTTAATCGTAATGAAGCATTCACCTTCTCAATTATGATTCCAAGTTGGAATAATTTGGAATTCCTTCAGCTTTGTATTGATAGCATTAAAAAAAATTCGGCCTTAAAGCATGAAATTATTGTTCATGTTAATGAAGGATCCGACGGCACAATTGAATGGGTAAAAGCCCAGGAAGATATTAGTTACTCATACAGTAAGGAAAATATTGGTGTTTGTTATGCACTCAATAGTTGTAGATCTATGGCATCAACCAATTATTTGCTTTACATGAATGATGATATGTATGCTTGTCCAAATTGGGATATGCCTTTATTTGAAGAAATTGGCAAAATTGGTCATAAATATTTTTTCTTATCCGCCACTGCAATTGAAGTTTTAAAACAAAGCAACTGCTCTATTGAAAAAAATTATGGAAAAACACTCCAAAATTTTAATGAAGCGCTACTATTAAAAGAATTCCACAAATTGCCTATGCAAGATTGGCAAGGAGCAACTTGGCCTCCCAATATTGTACATAAGGATATTTGGGATCTTGTTGGTGGCTATAGTATTGAATTTAGCCCTGGAATGTATTCTGACCCAGACTTTTCAATGAAACTATGGAATATTGGTGTTCGACTTTTCAAAGGTATTGAAAAGAGCAGGGTTTATCATTTTGGGTCTATCTCAGTTAAAAGGGTCAAGAAGAATAATGGTTATTATACATTTATCAATAAGTGGGGAATAACCTCAAGTACATTTTCTAAATATTTTTTACAAAGAGGAGAAAGGTTTGAAGGTCTTTTAGAAAAATTATCCATCCCGTTTAAAGTAAAAATGAAAAATTATTTTAAGTTTTTAATAAGTATAATGATGATTTCAAAAAAATACTAGTCAATCTTAAAAAATAATTTTAAACAAAAAAGAATTTTCATTAGCTCAGATTTTTTCTTGTATGCTAAAATAAGATCTCTATATTTTAAAAAAGTGGTCATTCTTACCCAATTATTCCTCAAGGAAAAACTTTGATAACTTTCTAGAATTATTTTAAAGACTTCTTTTTCTTTTATATTCTCTTCGGGGCACTTTTCATAGAGCAACTTCATTCTTTCGCGGATTTTTTTTAATTTCTCCGCACGGGTGAGTTTTATTTTTGGCGCGTTCCGAGTAAAGGCACTAATTGCGTTATGATTATGTTGTCTATAGAGTACGAGCGGCTCTTTTACATACTTAATATTGCTGTAACAAGTTGCAACAAACCCTAACCAAAAATCATGTGTAACCAAAGAAGGGAATGGAAGACATTTATCTATCAAGCTTTTTTTAAATAGCATAGAATGGCCTGGTGCCCAAGCGCCTATTGTATACATTAAACAACTAGTGTACGAAATTTGATTTTTAATATGAGACATATTGATGTTGAGGCTATTATCCATAGCATCAATTAAAGTTGAATCACTATAAACCATTAAATTATCTCCAATCTGATCAAATAATATTTGTAGTTTATGGGGCAACCATATATCATCCTGATCACATGGTGCAATCAAATCACCATTGGTTAATGAAATCCCCCTCTCAAAATTTTTGATATACCCCCAATTTGAGTCGTTCGTGTATAAAAAAATATTTGAATGCACAGAAGCATATTGATTTAGCAAATTGACAGTATTGTCGGTTGAACAATCATCAATTATTACAATTTCTATATTAGGGTAAGTTTGCGCTAATATGCTATCAATCTGCTTGCATAGAAACTGTTCACCATTGTAAGTAGCTACCACTACAGAAATCAATGGGAAAGAGGGCAGGTTAGTCATATAAATACCGTTGCGTAAAACTAAACAAATTAAAGTCTGGATTTAATAAGGCAACAGACAACTCCTTTTTTATCTCAGCTTTATTGAATTGCCTCATTCTATGCTTTTGAATTAGCTGATATACTCTTTCTGTCATTAACCATTGCCTACGATTATCTTCTGTTGATTCTGTAGCATCAATATTTGTAGCCAATGCTTCAATTCCTTGCTTTTTAGAAGCTACCGTTTTAAAAATGGTTACATTTTTATGTTCACTAGCTACTGGCGTTATCATTAACTTTAAATTTCTTACAAAAAGATCTGAATCTGGCCGATCACTTTTATTCACAACAAATATATCTGCAATTTCCATTAACCCCGCCTTCATTGCCTGTACTTCATCTCCAGCTTCGGGCACTAATACAACAACAGTTATGTCTGCTAAGCCAGCAATCTCAATTTCAGATTGTCCTACCCCTACTGTTTCTACAATAATACGATCAAATGCTGCTGATTGCAATATGGCCGTTATTTCAATAATTGAAGGATGTAGCCCGCCAAGTGAGCCGCGTGTAGCCAAGGATCGTATATAAACATTGGGGTTATTATACCACTCTCTCATTCTAATTCTATCCCCTAACAGCGCCCCCAAATTGAATGGAGAAGATGGATCAATACATAAAATAGCTACTTTTTTTCCTTGAGCAGTCCAGTGTCCAATCAACGCATCAGTTAAAGTGCTTTTCCCGGCACCTGGAGGTCCTGTGATACCAATAACGGGGGTTTTACCAATCGGTAAACTTTGCAAAAAGTCTTCATAACCTTCCACTTCATTCTCAACCAATGATATTGCCCTTGCAATTGATTGGTGATTGCCTTTTTGTATCCCTTCTAATAATTGTTTCCACATATATCTACTGTAAATGTAAATTTATGCTACCTGTATGCCAAAAAGAGGAACAAATATTTTATTAGCAATAACCATTATTCTGTTGTCGGGTTTATTATGGAGTAGGGCTATTTTATCAATTAGTTTGGGCCTAATGGCTATTTATGCCATCTATTATTTAAAGAAAAATAATGCTACAGTTTTAACACCCTTCTTTATTTGGTGTTTATGCCCCTTATTTTTAGCAACTCTAGGAATCTATCAAGCTGGTTTTACAGATGCTAATTTATCTTTTTTGCTTACCCTATTAGTTTATCCAATTGCAGGCATTACTGCTATTGCTGCAGGTGAATTTTCAATTTCTAAAACTATTTCACAACCTTGGATTCACGCTGCAATCATTGCCTTATTATACCCATTGGGTTGGTTTGTTCTTCATGCTGAGGAAGCTATTAAAATTTATGGGCAGGGTAAAACTTTGCCCGTATTCATGGATACAGATCATGTACGTTTCAGTATTTTTTTGTGCAGCGCTTTGCTATTTACCCTATTGCCTATTAGCAATGCTCGGTATAAAAAAATATCTTTTGCTATTTTATTAGGTGCTATAATTTTCCTTTCAGTAAGAACGGGCTGGGTCATTGCAAGCATTATCATTGTAGGTTATGGTATATATTATTTGCAGTCAAAACCTGCAAGGAATCCACTTCGCAATCGTACTATTTCTATTGCGGTTATTGCAATCATAACCATACTCGCAGTAACCCCTACTATTCAACAAAAAATCAGGTACACCATTTACGATTGGAATAACTACAATACAAATGGATATGACTCCACTTATTCCGATGGGGTAAGGCGGGCAATAAATGGTGTTGCTTTAAAAGCGATATCCGAAGACCAAGCAACTGCAATTGGCTGGTCTGCTATTCCCTCAACGCTTCAACAAAAATTTTCTCAGGTGCTAAATGGCCAAAAAACCCAATATGGTTGGCCCTTTAATCAATGGTTATTTTGGTGGATGGGCAGTGGTTGGTGGGGAATGTTATTATTTTCTATTTGGCTATTTTACCCAGCCTGGTATGGATATCAACATAAAAATCCTTACCTCATTATTTGGACATTTGCTATGGCATTTTCATGTATTATAGAAACCACGTTGAATTATCAATATGGAGCATTACTGCATGTTTGGCCTATTTTAGTTTGTTGGCAAACATTTAAAAAATCATCGAAGTAGGCGATAATTCTTAAAATCGAATGGGCGAATGCCTGTTGCCTTTTCAAAATAGTACAAGGCCTTATTTTTTAAGCTAAATTTTTTCTTTGAGGGATCAAAATTGACTGACCAATTGGCTCGTGCAATTCTTTCTAACATTACGTTTGGATGGGTTCCATCAAATTTTTCAAGAGAATCAAATTGACTATAATCAAAGAAATCTGGTTGTGCCAAATAGTCTTTGAGAGCTTCATCGCTATGCCAAAGCTTAGTAAAATTTTTGTTTTTTTTCATCATTTGTGCTGGAGACTTTACCCAACCATAATGATATATAAATGCATTTATAGCTTTCACGTTTAACTTTTGACCCTGCTTTCTGAACCCTTGGGCATCTTTATATGCAGAGATGCTGAGATTATTTCTTATTACGCGAACTTCATTGCGATACCAGGTTCTGCTATCCCCCACATAATCATAAGTTCCATAAAAATGCAAATATTTAAATAATAAGCCATCTACTGATTTTTGATCTTTATAGTCTCTGCAACCCTTTAATATGGCTTCATGGTATTGCTCATGAACCACTTCATCTCCTTGAATATAAAATGCCCAATCGGCATCTTTGCTAATGAGTTGCATTGCTTTATTGGTTTCTACCGCTAAAACGGAACCGCCAGTGCGCAAATTGGGGTCCCAAACGGAGTGATGAATCTTGATTTTTGGATCATTGATTGATTCAATTAATCCAATAGTATCATCTTCACAATCGCCAATTAAAATGATCATTTCATCCACCACAGGTAAAATCGATTTCACCGATTCTACAATCGGGTAATCATTTAACACAGCATTTTTAATGATGGTAAAACCCGAAATTTTCATAAGCAATATTACTGTTTATTAGATGTTTTTACAAGCTCTTTCCATTTTACTTAAATTGTGGATTATATGATCAATTTTGTTCCCATTTTTCCACTTGCCCTAGTAGTTTATCCTGGCGAGGAGCTGAATCTTCACATATTTGAGCCTCGTTACAAGGAATTAATTACCGAATGTTTTGCGGAAGCAAAACCATTTGGTATACCTACAGTATTAGAAGAAGGATTGGCTGAAACGGGAACTATGGTAGAAATTACAGAGATTGTACAAGTGTACGAAGATGGCAGAATGGATATTAAAACCCGCGGCATCAGGGTGTTTCAAGTACTAGAGCTGATAGAATCCATCCCAGATAAATTGTTTAGCGGGGCAATCGTAACATATCCTAATAATGATACAAGTGCCAAACCATTTGTTTCTTTTAAAATATTAGACTCAATTTATGTTTTGCATCGTTTATTGAATGTTACCAAGAATTTTAATAAAAAAGTGACTGATATCATGAGCTATGATATGGCACACCATGCTGGATTATCGCTAAAAGAGGAATACGAAATTTTGTGTTTATTGAAAGAAGAGCAAAGGCTAGAGTATTTAAGGAGGCATTTAGAAAAAGTGATTCCAGTTATAACAGGCATGGAGCAATTAAAAGAAAAAATTATTATTAACGGCTCCTTTAAAAAACTAAAAGGGTACAACCTTAACTAATTATTATGGGCATTTCACTTTGCTTAGACTTTGGTAATACGCGCTTAAAAGTGGCGGTATTTAATGGAAGAGATTTTCAAGAAGAAATTAATTTGCCCGATGCTACTGTTGCAACCATTTCAGCATTAATGAATCAATGGAATCCCGAAAAAGTTATTCTTTCTTCGGTTATTAACCATGATCCAGCAATAGAAACATTCATGGCAGAGAAAACAAAATTTCACCGCCTGAATCATACCAGCCAACTCCCTTTGACCACTCCTGTGGGTAAACCTGAAACAATTGGAGCCGATCGCTTGGCATTGGTAGCTGCCGCAGTTGACCTTTTTCCCAAAAAACACAACTTAGTTATTGGTCTGGGAACCTGTATTACCTATAATTTTATCAACAATCACCATGAATTTTTGGGAGGAGGTATTTCTCCTGGAATGAATATGCGGTTCAGGGCAATGCACGAACAAACCGCTCTATTGCCCTATATTAAGGCAGAATCGCCCTTTCCACTAGTAGGTTATGATACCAAAACCAATCTTTTGAGTGGGGTTATTTGGGGAATGACCAAAGAAATAGATGGAATAATTGATGAATATGCCCTAAAATACAGCAACTTTAACGTGCTATTAACCGGGGGGGATATGCCTTTTTTTGTACCGCACCTAAAAAACAGGATATTTGCCGACCCAAACCTAATTTTTAAAGGCTTATATGCAATCAGTGAGTTCAACAACAGGTAGGCTGGCTTTTGTGGTTAGTTTCATCTCTTTTTTCGCAATCAGTTCATCTGCTCAGGTAAATTCACCATTTTCCCGCTATGGATTGGGCAATTTAGTAGGTTCCCAACACGTAATTAGTCGCTCAATGGGAGGCCTTTCAGCTTCTTATGCAGATGGCGCTAATTATAATGTAGGTCAAGCTATCAATTTTAACAACCCTGCAACGTACGGTGCCAATTATATGGTTACTTACGATTTAGGTTTATCAATTGATTCGAGAAAATTAAAAAGTAATACCCCCAATGGTGCTTTCAGTTCCATCTACGTTATCCCTAGTTATTTAGCGGTAAGTGTTCCGTTAAATAAATTAAAAGGATTGGGTTTGGCTTTTGGATTAAGGCCAATCACTAGACTTAATTACGGTGTAGAAAGCAGGGCTCGCTTAGCTGGAGACAGTGTTGGAACAATTTATGAGGGAACTGGTGGTACCAATCAAGCTTTTATTGGGGTAGGTAAGAAATGGAAAAACTTAAGCATTGGCGCTAACACTGGATACACTTTTGGAAGACAAGAAATTAGCACTTCAAAAACATTTTATAACGACACCTTACTTTATTTTCAATCTAGAAGTGCTTCTCAAATCAATTTTGGGAGCATGTTTCTCCAAGCTGGAATTCAATATGAATTCACTTTATTTAAAAAAGAAAATGCTGCAGATAAATCTTCTAAAAATTTGTTGATGAGAGTGGGTGCAACTGCTTCTTTACAACAAAACATGAATGCAGTTAAAAGATTAAGTAATCAAACCTATGTATTAAATGCATCAGGTGCATTAATGGAAGTAGATAGTATTGCTAAACAAGATAATTTAAAAGGTACCATTATCATGCCTGCTACTTACGATGCGGGATTCATGATTATGAAAACCCTTACCAATACAAGAGGCAATTTCCAATTATGGTCTGCTGGTGTAGAATATACCACCACTCAATGGACTAAGTTTAGATCTTATGGACAGCCAGACGCTTTAAATAATAGTTGGGCGTTAAAATTAGGCGCACAGATTAGTCCTAATCCAGATGGTGGATCAACAAGCTACTTAAGCAATGTGAACTATCGCTTTGGGTTTCAGTTTGGTAAAGACTATATTAACGCTGATGGAAATGGATTTAATCATAGTTCATTCACACTTGGTGCAGGTTTCCCCATTAGAAAATGGAGAAACTATGAAACTCAATTTACCGTAGTTCAAGCTGCCATGCAATTTGGCAAAAGAGGTTCTGCTGTAAACAATATTACTGAGAACTATACCCAAATTACGCTTGGATTCAGTTTAAGTGATATGTGGTTCATTAAACGCAAATATGATTAAACTAAATCTCTATAATAATAATATAATTGCAGCCTTTTTTATAGGCTGCTTTTTTATGCTCGCATGCGAGAATGATGTAAATGTGGTTAAAGAATTAGGAAAGAAAAAGCCTGGTATTGAAGAAGGTAAAAATATTACCAGCTATTTAAGTATGGGGGGCAAAATGAAAGCAAAACTAACCGCTCCGCTTTTGTTAAGATACCAAGGAGACAGCGCGCTCAAATCTGAATTTCCCAAGACCTTGTTTGTAGAGTTTTACAATGACAGCATGAAGCTAGAAAGCACGCTCAGAGCCAATTACGGCAGGTATATTGAGAACGAGAATAAAATTTATTTAAGAGATAGCGTTGTTATTATAAGAATTAATGGAGACACATTAGAAACATCCGAATTATTTTGGGATCAAACATTAGGGAGATTTCATACAGATAAGCCAGTTACGACTAGTCAGCGTAATCCTCGCCAAAAGCTGTATGCTAAAAAAGGTTTCAGCTCTAATCAAACCCTAACAGATATTACTTATTACGAATTAGATTTAGGAAGTTTTTTAATTTTACCAGACAGTACAGCTGATAAAAAACAATAAAATAATTTTTATGGAATACAGAAGAATGGGAAGATCAGGCCTTCAATTAAGCGTATTAAGCTTTGGAAGTTGGGTAACATTTCATAAACAAATTAACGATAATAGTGCCGATGAACTAATGGGCATTGCTTACGATAATGGCATCAATTTTTTTGATAATGCAGAAGTTTATGCATTGGGTGAGAGTGAAAAAATGATGGGGCGTGTACTAAAAGCAAAAAATTGGGACAGAACTTCTTACACCCTTTCATCTAAAGCTTTTTTTGGATGGAGAGGCAAAGAAAACAAACCTAATCAAACGGGCCTTAGTAGAAAGCATTTAACAGAAGCTTGTAACGAAGCTTTACAGCGTTTGCAAACAGACTATTTAGATCTTTATTTCTGTCATAGACCCGATAAAAATACGCCTATTGAAGAAGTGGTTTTAACCATGAACACTTTAATTCAACAAGGAAAGATTTTATATTGGGGAACCAGCGAATGGAGTGGCGTTGAATTGATGGAAGCACACAGAGTTGCGCAACATTACCGTTTAATTGGACCCTCAGTAGAACAACCCCAATACAATTTATTTGAAAGAAATAAAGTTGAAAATGATTATTTAGAAGTTTTTAAAAATGTAGGTTTAGGTACTACAATTTGGAGCCCCTTAGCTGCTGGATTACTTACCGGAAAATACAACAATGGTATACCAGAAGGGAGCAGATTAGCCATTGAAGGATTTGACTGGTTGAAAGAGCGTTGGATCATGAAAGACAAAATTGAAAAAGTTCAGCAGCTTCAGTTATTGGCCAATGAGCTGGGTTGTAGCTTGCCAGCTTTGAGTATTGCCTGGTGTATTAAGAATCCAAACGTTACTACTGCCATTTTGGGTGCTACCAAAAAAGAACAATTAATTGATAATTTGACCGCTTTAAAAGCAGTTGAGCTATTAAGTGCTGAGGTAATTTCCAAGATAGAAGCGATTATGCAGAATAAACCCATTTTAGCAGAATATTAGAAAGCACAAAAATAGTTCTACCTTCTTTCCAACTTTTCATACAATCCTTCTCTTATTTATGAAAACTGCTTGGAACAGGTAATAGACATACAAATAGCTGCTGTAAAAAAGGCTTGCACTGGAGATGCAAAAGCCCAGGCTTGGTTGTACGAGCAATACAGTAAAGCAATGTTTAATATCTGTACCAGAATGACTGGTAGCAATTCGGACGCAGAAGACCTTTTACAAGACTGCTTTGTTATTGCATTTAGCAATCTTCACCAGCTTAAAGTTGAAGCGCAATTTGGTGGCTGGCTCAAAAGAATTGTAGTAAATGAATGCATTCGTTTCAGCAAAAAAAATATTCGCTGGGAAGAATGGGATAGCAACGAACAAGGCAATTTGGTAAATGAAGAAGTAGAGTGGTGGAAAACGATTGATTTCAAAATCATTCATGCTTCTATTAAGCAATTGCCCGATGGATGTAGACAGGTATTCAATTTGTATGTATTTGAAGATTATTCGCACAAACAAATTGCAGAGAGCATGGGCATTTCAGAATCAACCAGTAAAAGTCAATATCAAAGAGCCAGGGTATTGCTAAAACAAAGAATATATAAACAAGTACAAATACATGGATGAGTTTAAAAAATATTTAATAACTAACCAAAAGGAGCTAGAAACAGATGAGCCCAGTCCA
>JBBAJU010000018.1:0-38820 GCA_040403845.1 Sediminibacterium sp. | reverse complement strand
AAAAGAAACGGATGCCCTTGCCAAGCAGCTTGTAGAAATCAATCGGTCAATTACCCGTTACGCACAATCTGGTGATGCTGAATCTAGGTTTAGCGCTAAAGTTGGTGATGGTAAAGGGCTTAAAATAGACATGAATTGTCAAAATTGTACAGTAGACTTTAAATAAATCAATCATATAAATTTTTACAGCACCGAATCTCATGTGTTAAGTCGGTATCGTACCCCGTTTTCACGGGGTACTTTGTTATTGTATATACCTTAACTTTGACCCATTATGACGCATATCTATACCATTCTAAGTATAGTGGGTACTTTGCTTTTTATCGGCTTTTTTGCGGGTTATGAAATAGCTTTCGTGACTGCCAATCGCTTGAGTATTGAATTAAAGAAAAAACAAGGCAAAAGAAGCGGGGCTATTTTGGCTCAGTTTATTGAATCTCCGGCTCGATTTATTGGGACCTGCTTGATTGGAGTAAACCTGTTTTTAGTTATCTACGGATTACTTTTTGATGAATTACTTAAAACAGGCATATGGATGCCTTTACAAATTGAAAACAATCTTTTAAAGCTGGCTTTTGATACACTAGTATCTACTTTGGTAGTACTGATTTTAGGTAAATTCTTACCCAAAGCGATTTTTAGGGCAAAAAAAGATAGTTTATTATTTGCATTTGCGCCTATTGCTAATTTTTTTCATCACTTATTTCTTCCATTAACCAATTTATTTGTAAATATTTCTCAGTGGATGTTGAAATATATTTTTAATGTTCGAGTGAAAGATAAAAATGAAGCTTTCACTAAAATTGACTTAGAACATTTTTTTCAACAGACCAAAGATCAAGACGATGAAAATCAAGAGTTGAATACAGAGCTTTTTGAAAATGCATTAAGCTTACCTACTATAAAGATTAGACAATGCTTGGTACCTAGAACAGAAATTGTTGCACTTGAAGTGACCGACTCAATTGGTGAAGCAAGGAATTTATTTATTCAAACAAAATTGAGTAAACTATTGGTTTACGAAAATAGCATTGACAATATTGTAGGATACATTCATCAATTAGATTTATTTAACCGTCCTGAAAGCATTAAAGCAATGCTGCACCCAATTGTAGCTGTTCCTGAAAGTATGAGTGCCACCGATTTGATGAATAAGTTTAGCAAGGAACGCAAGAGTATTGCATGGGTGGTAGATGAATTTGGCGGCACTTCTGGTATAGTAACCATGGAAGATTTATTAGAAGAAATTTTCGGAGAAATTCAAGACGAATATGATACCGAAGAATTTGTAGAAAAACAATTAGCAGAAGACGAATTTATTTTTAGTGGCAGAATGGAGTTGGATTATTTGAATGAAAAATACCATTTAGATTTCCCTGCAAGTGATTCCGAAACATTAAGTGGTTATATTATTAATGAGCATGAAACCATTCCTAAACAAAAAGAAACCATTATCATCAATAATTTCAAGTTTGATATTTTAACTGTATCTGAGCGTAGGATAGAAATGGTTAAGATGAAAGTATTACAATAAATATGGCATTATTTAATAGAACAGCATCGGCAGAAAAAGAAGAGATGTCATTTATTGATCATCTTGAAGAATTGAGAGGACATATCATTCGATCGGTGGTGTCCATTTTGGTAATGGCGTTGGTAATTTTCATATATCGTAACTGGATATTTGATAACATCATTGTTGGACCAATCAATAAAGACTTTGTTAGTTATAAAGCCCTTTGCGATTTTAGTCATTGGCTAGGAATTGGCGAAGCACTTTGCATGCCTCCGGTAGAAGTTACAATGCAGAGTACCACTTTTGGTGGACAGTTTTTAAGCACCATTAGTATGGCAATTGTGGGTGGTATCATTTTAGCATTCCCCTATATTTTCTGGGAGTTCTGGCGCTTTGTTAAGCCGGCTTTAAAGGAAAAGGAAATTAAAAATACTCGCTTTATTATTTTTTGGGTTTCTTTCTTCTTCTTTTGTGGCGCAGCTTTTGGCTATTTCTTATTAGGACCCTTTACTTTTAATTTCTTGGCAGGATTTCAGTTGGGTACCGAAAACATGATTGTAACAAGGCCTACTTTCTCCGACTATTTAGATAACCTCACGAATATTATTTTAGGCTGCGGTCTTGCATTTGAATTACCTGTTTTAGCCTACATTTTAACACAAATAGGAATTATTACTCCTAGTTTTTTAAGAGCTACCCGTAAATATGCAGTAGTAATCATTTTAATTGTTGCCGCATTTATTACCCCTAGCCCAGATTGGATGAGTCAATTGATTGTATTCATTCCATTATTCCTTTTGTATGAATTGAGTATACTAGTGTCTGCGAGAGTATTTAAGAAATTAGAAAAAGACCAAGACAAAGAGTGGGATTAATCAAACTATCTATCTTATAATAAAGTTTATTTTATGCCTTATGTTTTTGATGCTTCCAAACCCATTTCAATTGGAAGTGACCATGCAGGATTTGCTTATAAATCTGCTTTAATAGCTTGGTTAACCGAAAAAGGATACCAAGTTACCGACCATGGAACTTATTCACTAGATTCTGTAGATTATCCCGACTTTGCACATCCTACGGCAAACGCTGTAGAAAAAGGGGAAGCAGGATTTGGTATTTTGATCTGTGGAAGTGCCAATGGAGTTGCCATTACTGCCAATAAGCACCAAGGTGTAAGGGCCGCAATTTGCTGGCAGAATGATGTAGCTGAATTGTCGAGGCTACATAACAATGCAAATGTAATCTGCATACCTGCAAGGTTTGTAGCACTACCTCTGGCAGAACAAATGATTGATTTATTTATGAATACTTCATTCGAAGGCGGTAGACACGCCACCAGAGTGAATAAAATTAGCTGTAACTAAACCAAAAAGCCATGATGAAAAAAATCCTGTTTGGTGCAATGTTCCTTTCTACTGGAATTGCATACGGACAAAAAGCAGATGCATCAACCAAATTTGCTGCATTAATTACCCCCGCTTCAATGAAAGAAAAATTAACCATTTTGGCAGGCCCAGAAATGGAGGGAAGAGAAACTGGAATGCCAGGTGAAAGAAAAGCTGCCGCTTATATTGAATCTGAATTTAAAAGAATGGGGCTGAAGCCTGGTAATGGCAATAGCTACCATCAGTATTTAAATGTGTATCAAGACGAGTTAGCTAGTTTTGAATTAAGAGTGAATGGTAAATTATACAATTGGGACAAAGACTATATGACTTCTTTGCAATCCATAGTTAATGGCAAAAACACTTCTAAAGAATTAGTTTTTGTAGGATATGGTATTGTTGACAAAGCCGCTTCAATGGACGACTATGCTGGCCTTGATGTTAAAGGTAAAATTGTGATGATGTTAGATGGCGCTCCTGCAGGATATAAGGCACCAACGCCTGCGCCAGGAACAAGAACTCCAAGCCCTGTTTCTGGTGCTGCAAAAGCAGGAACTGCTAGAGCTGCTGGCGCAACTGGAATCATTTTAGTTTCAAAAGATTTCCCTCGTAAAACGGCAACACCGGTAAAGGGCAATATTTATTTGAATAAGCCTACAGGTGCTCCTTTTATGATGGTTACTGTATCAGAAGAAGTTGCTTCTGCTTTAGCAGGTAGAACCACTAAACTTTCTAGTGAAGCATTGGCTTCTTTATCTAAAGGAATATATGTTGCTGAATTAAGCATTGCTGCCGATAAAAAATCTACCACACTAGAAACCAGTAACGTAATTGGAATCATTGAAGGAACCGACAAGAAAGACGAGTACGTTTTCATGACCGGTCACCATGATCACCTTGGTAAAAGAGGCGATGTGATTTATTACGGAGCAGATGACGATGGTTCTGGAACAGTAGGTGTAATGCAAATGGCAGAAGCTTTTGCAGCTGCAGCTAAAAAAGGAAACAAGCCTCGCAGAACATTAGCATTCATGACTGTAACAGGAGAAGAGAAAGGCCTTTGGGGTTCTCAATATTATTCTGAGAATCCAATTTTTCCAATGGAAAAAACAACAGTTAACTTAAATACCGATATGATTGGTCGTATAGATACAGAAAGAAAAACTGCTGATACACTCAATTATATTTATGTGATTGGTCACGATAAATTAAGCTCTGACTTAGCTAAAATTAACGAAGGTGTGAATGCTAAACATTTGAACATGACGTTGGATTATAAGTACGATGATCCAAAAGATGTGAACAGAATTTATTACAGAAGCGACCATTACAATTTTGCTCGCAAGGGTGTTCCTATTTTATTCTTCTATGATGGTATGTTAAAAGCAGAATACCACCAACCAGGTGATACTGTTGATAAAATCAACTTTGAATTAATGGAGAAAAGAGCAAAGCTTGTATTCTATACAGCATGGGAAATGGCTAATAGAGACGAGATGTTAAAGAGAGATATTCCTTTAACAATGCCTGCTAGATAATATAACTATCAAACAAATTAAAAGCCCCAGCCTAAACTAGTGCCGGGGCTTTTAATTTTAAGTAATCATTTAAATTACCAACCTAACAAATACGCAAAAATCAAGGGCACCACAATAGTTGCATCGCTTTCTACTATGTATTTAGGGGTATGAATATCTAATTTACCCCAGGTTATTTTTTCATTGGGCACTGCGCCAGAATAAGATCCATAAGAAGTTGTTGAGTCACTAATTTGGCAGAAATAACTCCAGAAAGGAACATCATGCCATTCTAAGTCTTGGTACATCATTGGAACTACACAAATAGGGAAGTCTCCAGCAATACCACCACCAATTTGGAAGAATCCTACGCCCTTACCTCCACTGTTGGCACGATACCACTCTGTTAACCAAACCATGTATTCAATCCCACTTTTCATGGTTGAGGCTTTTAATTCCTGCTTAATGACATAAGAGGCAAATATATTACCCATGGTGCTGTCTTCCCAACCTGGAACTACTATAGGCAGGTTCTTTTCAGCAGCAGCCAACATCCAACTATTCTTTGGATCAATTTCATAATACTGCTCCAAATCTCCACTTAATAGCATTTTGTACATGAACTCATGCGGAAAATAGCGCTCTCCAGCATTGTCTGCATCTTTCCAAACTTTGTAAATATGTTTTTGTAAGCGACGGAAAGCTTCTTCTTCCGGAATACAGGTATCAGTTACACGATTGTAATGATTCTCTAACAAATCCCACTCTTCTTGAGGGCTTAAATCACGGTAATTAGGAACACGCTTATAATGACTATGAGCCACTAAGTTCATAATATCTTCTTCTAAGTTGGCACCAGTACAACTGATGATGGCCACTTTATCCTGACGAATCATTTCGGCTAAACTAATGCCTAATTCAGCTGTACTCATTGCACCCGCCAAACTCACTAACATTTTTCCGCCCTCTAATAAATGGGTCTCATAACCCTTAGCAGCATCAACTAAAGCTGCCGCATTAAAGTGTCTATAATGATGCTCAACAAACTGAGAAACTGGTCCTTTACTCATATTAATACAATTTAAGAGGGGCAAAAGTAAATTTTTTAGCTGGTATGCCTCTCTTAAATTGTAGTAGATTTTTCGTTACTTGCAACTCTCCAAAAACAATATGGACCAACAATACTTTAAAGAATATTATCATTTGGAAAGGGTAAACTGGTGGTTTACTGTCAGAAGAAGGATTTTGAGGGATCGAATCCACCGCCAGCTGCAATCCCCAAAGGGAATTCAATCTTTAAATATTGGGGCGGCCACAGGTACTACTTCTGATATGCTGACCGAGTTTGGAGAAGTCATGTCGGTAGAGTACGACCAAGAATGTTGTGATTATACCAAAACATTTATAAAAACGCCCCTTATTCAAGGATCCATTACAGATTTGCCATTTTCCAATAATAGTTATGACTTGGTTTGTGCTTTTGACGTAATTGAACATGTAGAAGACGATGCCAAAGCAGTGGAAGAAATGATGAGGGTTTGTAAACCTGGAGGGCATATTGCTATAACTGTTCCAGCTTATGCCTTTTTATGGGGTGAGCACGATGTAATTAATCAGCATTTCAGAAGGTACACCAAAACGGGACTCCTGAAATTATTAAAAAATCATCCCGGTAAAATTGTTTATCAAACTTATTTCAATTCTATACTTTTCTTACCCATTGCTGCATTTCGGTTATTTGCAAGAGGAACAAGTCAATTAAAGGGGCCTAAAAAAGAGACAGTAGAATCGGACCATGCCATATTTGGAACTGAAGGTTTTTTTAATAACTTGTTAGCAGGAATTTTCTCTATAGACTACTATTTATTAAAATGGGGATTTCGTTTTCCTGCTGGGGTTTCAATAATGGTATTCTTTAAAAAAGACATGGAATGAGTTCAAAATTAGAAAATATCATTTTTAAAAAATGGGATACTACCCAATTTGGATCGGTATATCTGATCTATTGTATCTGGTTTTTATTAGCAGCCGTTGCGGTTATTTCCGAAATGAGTAGAGGCCTTACAAGTATCGACAATTATTTAATTTTTGAAGGTGTTTTTAACCACGTAGTTCAGGAAAAATATTTGTTCAGTTTCTATCCGGATGAATATGTATCGTTTAATAACTATGGTCCAGCATTCTCTTTAGTTATTGCACCTTTTGCATTATTTCCTGCCTATCTAGGATGTTTTTTATGGGCCATGGCCAATGCAACAGCTTTATTTGTAGCACTAAAAATGCTGCCTTTAGAAGAGAACCAAAAAATTATTATATACTGGATTGTTGTGATTGAAATGATGACATCCATTCACAGTGTTCAGTTTAATCCAATGTTCACTGCATTTTTTATTTTTACTTTCGTATTTACATTAAGGGGTAAAGATTGGATTGCCACTTTATTTATTGCTTTAGGCATATTGACTAAATTATATGGAATTGCAGGATTGGCTTTTTTCTTTTTCTCCAAAAATAAATTTCAATTTATTATCTCCTTATTGGTTTGGTTAATAGTTATTATAGCAGCTCCTATTTTATATTCAAGTTATGATTATATTGTTCAGAGCTATGAAGATTGGTATTACCAAATCATTAGAAGAAACCAACAAAACATAGACAATTCAAGAACAGCCGGTTTGCAGGATATTTCTGTACCTGGAATGATTCGCAGAATATTTAAGTTTTATGGTCCGATTGATTTCCCAATTATAGCAGGTGCTGGAATTTTATTTGGTATCCCATTATTAAAAAAACAAAATCAAGAACATCCAAACTTCAAATTGAATTACTTGGCATTGGTATTAATTTCAGTAGTGATTTTTAGTTCTGCAGCAGAGAGCCCAACATTTGTAATAGCAGTAACAGGAGCAGCACTTTGGTTCATCACGCAAAAAAAACCTGTATCAACAAATGCAAAAGCTTTATTATTATTTTTATTTCTATTTTCAATTTTATCGCCAACCGACTTAATACCCCATTATATTAGAATCAATTTTATACTTGCCTATTCTTTGAAAGCCTTACCCTGTTTTGTAATCTGGTGCTGGTTAATTGGAAGTTGCTGGAAAATTAATTGGTCTAAACAAACCACACGATGAGTAAGTTAGTCATATTTGTAATTCCTGCTTGTAATGAACAAGCCAATGTGCCTGTGATAGCAGCAGCTATTAAAAATACAATGGCACCATTGTTATATGATTATCGCATTTTGTTTGTAGATGATGGTAGTACAGACCATACCTTATCAGTTTTAAAAGCAGAAGCTGCAATTAATGAACATATCCATTATATAAGTTTATCTAGAAACTTTGGACATCAGAATGCATTAAAAGCAGGGTTAGATTTTGCAGACGGAGACTGTGTAATTATGATGGATGCAGACTTACAACATCCCCCCGATTTAATTCCGGTATTATTACAAAAGTGGGAAGAAGGTACCGATATCGTGTATACTATCCGAAAAGAGCAAACGGATTTATCACTTTTAAAAAGAAAAACATCAGCGATGTTCTATGATATAATCAACAATATGTCTGATATAGAACTAGAACAAGGAACAGCTGACTTTAGATTAATGGACTCTAAAGTGGTTCATGCATTTAAACAAATAAGAGAGCATGATTTATTTATCAGAGGGTTGGTTAAATGGATGGGCTTTAGCCAAGCAGGTATAGCTTATTATCCAGCACCACGCTTGATGGGAGAGTCTAAATATACCATCAAAAAAATGGTTCGGTTTGCCTTACAAGGTATTACTTCATTTAGTACTAAACCCTTGTACATGGCTGCTTACTTAGGATTTAGTTTTGCACTACTTTCGGTTTTATATATCCCTTATATTATTTATAGTTTTTATCAGGGCCATACCGTTTCTGGATGGGCTTCCATCATTGCAGCAATTGCTTTTTTTGGGGGATTACAGCTGATGATTCTTGGAATCATTGGACTTTATTTAGGCAAACTATTCATGCAAAGTAAGAGCAGGCCACATTACCTTATTAAAGAAACAAATTTGGGCAAATGAGAAAGAAGGTATTGTTGAGTTTTGACGTAGAGGAATTTGATATGCCTTTAGAATACAAGCATGCTATTTCAGTTCAAGATCAAATGAAAATTGGCATAGAGGGGCTTTACGCTATTGCACCAGTATTAGAATCTGTACCCTGCACTTTATTTACAACAGCCAATTTTGCAAACCATTTTCCAGAAGAAATAAGAGCACTTTCAACAACACACGAAATTGCTTCCCATACCTTTTATCACACTGCATACGAAACCAAAGATTTATTAAAATCTAGGTTACGATTAGAAGAAATTACAGGGCAGAAAGTAAGCGGACTAAGAATGCCCAGGATGCGTCCTGTTTTAATGAAAGATGTGAAAGCAGCAGGTTATGCATACGACTCTTCTATCAATCCTACTTGGTTGCCGGGCAGGTACAATAACTTTCATTTACCAAGAACGGTTTACACAGAAGGGGGTATTACAAGAATCCCCGCTTCAGTAAGTCCAGGCATAAAGGTTCCACTTTTTTGGTTAAGTTTTAAGAATATGCCATATGCATTGTATTTACAATTATGTAAACAAACTTTAGCAAAAGATGGATATCTCTGTCTCTATTATCACCCTTGGGAATTCACCCCTATTGAGCAATTTGGATTACCGGCCTATACTAGAAGATGGTGTGGACCTGCATTGGTGAATAGATTAACTAAGTTAATCAAAGACCTGTCTACCGATGCTGATTTTAGCACGATGAATCAATTGGCCTAATCCCGATACCCCTGTTTAAAGTTTTAAGAAAAAAACTTGTTACATTAAATAGGTATTTAGATATTTGTCTAAATATTAAATTACATTGAATATTGTATTTAAAGCACTGAACGACGCTACCAGAAGAGAAATCCTTGAACTATTAAGGGATCGAGATATGACGGCAGGGGAAATAGCCGATCAGTTCAATATGACTAAACCAAGTATTTCGCATCACTTAGACTTGTTAAAACAAGCTGATTTAGTAATAGCAAATAAAGAAGGTCAATTTATTCATTATTCAATCAACACTACAGTAATGGATGAAATGCTTAAATGGATGATGCAGTTTAAATCTAAAAAATAAGGCTATGAAATCAACGTCATTAAAAGAAATTTTTGTGGTTGGCGTTTTAATAGTGCTTCCGTTTATTTACTTAGGAAGCATTTATAATTCCTTACCAGCTGTAATCCCTACCCATTTTAATCATAAGGGTGAGGCAGATGGTACAGGTGAAAAATCTACACTTATAGTAGTATCCATTTTTATGAGTGGCGTTTCACTGTTCACGTATTTGATTATCAAAAATGCCAACAAAATAGACCCTAAAAAAAATACTCAATCACCCGAATTGCTTCAAAAGATTGCTTACATGATTGTTGTCTTTTTAAGTGCTATACTATTAGTGATTATACAATCAGCAAAAACGGGCACCATGAAATCAAATCAGTTTTTAATCCCTTTGATAGGATTATTGTTTGCGGGTTTAGGTAATTTCATGCACAGCATAAAACCCAATTATTTTATTGGAATGCGTTTGCCCTGGACCCTAGAAGACCCAGAGAATTGGAGAAAAACACATCAAGTAGGAAGTAAAATATGGATGATTGGGGGTATCCTAATAGCCGTAAGTACCCCATTTATGCCCATCGCAACTGGTTTCATTTTTGCAATGATTGTTTTAACAGTGATGGTGGTTTATCCAATCATTTTTTCTTACCAATTATTTAAAAAATAAAACATAGGGTCATGAAACATAAAAACTTTTTTGCATTACTGATATTACTATTATCTAGTTTAACAGGGAGCGCACAATCAATTGTTGGGTCGTGGAAAGGGAATATTAATGCGGGTGGAAATCTATTGCCATTGGTATTTCATATAACACAAAGCAATCAGCAATGGATTACAAAATTTGATAGCCCTGCACAAAATGCGTTAGGCATTCCAACGGGCTCGACACGTGTGGGCAATGATAGTATATATATAACTATCCCTGCCATTGGTGGGGGCTACAAAGGAAAATGGAATGCTAAAGACCAAATTGAAGGTGTTTTTGAGCAAGGAAATTTTAATGCCCCCCTGGTGTTAAGTAGAACAACCGAAACAGTTAAAGCCATTACACCAAAACCCATCATTAGACCACAAACACCTAAGCCACCATTTGATTATACCATCGAAGAAATAAGTTATACCAATGCAGATCAATCTGTTCAATTTGGTGCAACTTTAACGCTCCCGAAAAACAAAAAAAACTACCCAACGGTAGTGTTAATTTCTGGAAGTGGTTCTCAAGACAGAGATGGAACTTTGTATGACCACAAAATTTATTGGGTACTTGCTGATCATTTAACAAAAGCAGGTATTGGAGTTTTAAGAGTTGACGATAGAGGGGTTGGCAAAACAAGTTTAGGTCCTAATCCGCAATCAATCACTAGCAAAGATTTTGCAAAAGATATAGAAGCTGCCCTTCAATATTTATTGACTAGAACCGAAATAAATCCTAAAAAAATTGGTTTGATAGGACATAGCGAAGGTGGCATGATTGCTCCAATGGTAGCAGTTACCAATAAGCAGATTGCTTTTATAACCTTACTAGCAGGGCCCGGAATTCCAGGTTATGAAATCTGGAACTACCAAATGCGCAGAAATTTTATTCAGCCTAATCTTACGAATGCAGACTATGCAATTGCGGCAACTTTAGTAAATGAAATGAATGCGCAATTTAGATACAGTACCAAAGCAGACTCTGTTAAAATAGGCATGCAAAAAACTTATGCCAATTGGAAACAAATAAACCCTTCAGCAGATGAAGCAAAATTATTTACAGCAAAAGGAATAGAGCCTTATATAGGTTTGGTCAATCAATTTAAACCAGCTTTAGCTTGGTTACAATTTTTTATGAATTATCATCCTACAGAAAATTTATCCAAATTAAAAATACCAGTACTCGCATTAAATGGTGCTTCAGATATACAGGTAACAGCTGAGGAAAATATAAATGGCATCAAGCAAGCACTTTTAAAAGCAAGAAATAAAAAGTTTGAAGCCAATATATTGCCGTCTTTGAATCATTTATTTCAAAGTTGTAAAAGTCCCGAACAATCTTATGATTCTATTGAAGAAAGCTTTTCACCGGTAGCGCTTAACATAATTAGTGACTGGATTAACAAAACAAATCAATAGTCATGAATTATTTAGCCCATGCTTATTTTTCCTTCGGCAACCCTGAAATATTAACAGGAAATATGATTAGTGATTTTGTGAAGGGGAAAAAACAATATGATTACCCTATAACTATACAAAAAGGAATCAAATTGCATAGGGCTATAGATCAGTTCACCGATGATCATGCAGCTACAAAATCCATCAAACAGATTTTTGCTCCCTTGGTTAGGCTTTATTCGGGCGCATTCGCAGATATAGTTTACGACCATTTTTTAGCATTAGACCATAATGAGAAAACTGCGGAAGAATGGATGAATTTTACAGAAATAACATATACTCAACTAGAAATACATCAAGAATGTTTCCCACCTTATTTTGCAAGGATTTTCCCATACATGCAACAACAAAACTGGTTGTACAACTATCGATTTGAATGGGGAATGGAGAATAGTTTTAAGGGGTTACAAAGAAGAGCAGCTTATTTAACCAATGCAGAACAGGCTTTTGAACTATTCTTAAACAATTATGCTCAAATACGTCAGTTTTCCGCCGATTTCATACCGGATGTTAAAATATTTGCCATTGGTCAATTTCAACAATTGGTAGAGGAATAGCTAGGTATATTTGTAAAAATGATTCAAATGAAAAAAATCGGATTTTTTTTAGCATTTGCATGCATCAGCTTAGTTTCGATTGCTCAACAAAAGCCCACCGAATTAGACAAATCACCTATGGACATGAGTTATTGGCCTGATAACTACCCTTTATTAAAAATGAGTGGGAAAGCCAAAGATCAACCTATAGCAAGAGTTATTTATGGAAGGCCTGTTAAAAATGGGAGAACAATTTTTGGTGGAATTATCAAGTACAACGAACTATGGCGTCTTGGTGCTAATGAAGCTACCGAATTAGAATTGTTTAGTCCAGTAAAAATTTCAAATAAAGTCATTCCCAAAGGTCGTTATACTTTATTCTGTGTGCCATCCGAAAACAGATGGACGCTTATTTTAAGCAAGGATAATTTTTGTTGGGGAAGTTTTGCTTATGACACAAAAAAAGACGTTGTAAGGGCAGATATCAAACCAGAAACCACCAATGAAAGTGTAGAAACTTTTACCATATACTTTAGTGAAAACACTGGAAAAGCAAATCTAGTAATGCTTTGGGATAACCAACGGGCAGAATTACCCATGACACTTGTAACTACTAAAAAATAATACATACTATGAAGACTGCAACCAAATACATTCATGCTGGAGCAGAACCAGATCCATCTACAGGAGCAATCATGACTCCTATTTATCAAACCTCTACCTATGTTCAGGAAGCACCAGGTGTAAATAAGGGATTTGAATATGCTAGAAGCCAAAATCCTACTAGAAAAGCGTTGGAAGAAGCTTATGCACAAATTGAGAATGGACAATTTGGATTAGCGTTTGGAAGCGGTGTTGCTGCAACTGATGCAGTCATTAAACTATTAAGTCCTGGAGACGAAGTAATTGCAGCCAATGATATGTATGGTGGCACTTACCGACTTTTTTCTAAGGTATTCGAAAAATTTGGCATCATTTTTACTTATGTAGACACTACCAATGTAGCCAATATTAAAGCTGCAGTTTCTTCCAAAACAAAATTGATTTGGATTGAAACGCCTACGAATCCATTGATGAATATTACGGATATTGAAGCTGTTGCAGCTATTGCTAAAGCCAATAATGTACTGCTTTGTGTAGACAACACTTTTGCATCTCCCTATTTACAAAATCCCCTAGACTTGGGTGCGGATATTGTAATGCACTCCGCTACTAAATATTTAGGTGGGCATAGTGATGTGATTCAAGGGGCTTTAATGATGAATAGTGCAGAACTAAGAGAGCAGCTTTATTTTATTCAAAAAAGTTGTGGCGCTGTTCCAGGACCAATGGATTGCTTCTTGGTTTTAAGAGGGATTAAAACTTTGCATTTACGCATGCAAAGACATTGCGAAAATGGAAGAGTGATAGCCCATTGGTTAAGAAAACATCCTAAAGTAGATAAAGTATATTGGTGTGGATTTGAAGACCATCCCAATTATGCAATTGCCAGAAAACAAATGCGCGATTTTGGTGGAATGCTTTCGTTTGAATTAAAAGATGATAGTATGGATGCTGCTAAAAAAGTTTTATCGTCTACCAAATTATTCTCTTTAGCAGAAAGTTTAGGTGGAGTAGAAAGTTTGATTAATCATCCAGCTTCTATGACCCATGCTTCTATCCCAAGAGAAAAACGCATTGCCAATGGTTTAAGTGATACCTTAATTAGATTAAGTATTGGCGTAGAAGATGCAGACGATTTAATTAACGATTTAGACAATGCTTTATCATAAATGAAAACAGTCAAGGGTATTTTATTTGGTTTGTTTTGCACCCTTCAATTGGCGCAAGCGCAGGTTCCCATTGCAGTGGCCATTCAATCTAAAGTAGATAGTGTGTTTAAATTAAACACTGTGCCAGGAATTTATATTGCCAGCTCTGTAAAAGGACAACGGCAATTTTTCAGCGCCGGAGTAGCGGACAAAAAAACCAATGAGATTTTTACACCCACAACACAGTTTGAAATAGGCAGTATCAGTAAAACATTTACTGCTTTTATACTTGAATCGGTATTGCAAGCCAATCAAATAACCGACACGAGTGTCATGGTGCAATTCTTGCCCGACAGTCTGCACAACAATCGGCATATTTTACCCATTCAATTGGTACATCTAATGAACCATACATCGGGCTTACCCAGATTACCAGAAAATATGGGCATTCCAAAAGATCGTTTGCAGCCATATGCCGATTATGATTTAGAAAACCTGTATTTATTTTTAAGTAAAACAGAACCCAAAACATTTGGCAAAGTAGCTTATTCAAATTTAGGCGCAGGCCTGGCTGGCGTCATTGCACAAAATATCAGTGGTAAAAGCTATGAGCAATTATTAGACCAATACATCAATCAACCCTTTCAATTAAAGCATACGGGTTTACAAGCGGCAAAAAAAATGCCCAAATCAATTGGGTATTTTGGAAATGAGCCCGCTGCTTATTGGGATATGAGTGTGTTGGCTGGTGCAGGTGGCATTAAATCGGATGCCACTGATTTGTTGCAATATCTTGAATACATGGCCACTCATCAAAAACAACCTGTAGTGACGTCTGTTTTAAGTAAAACCGTCAAACTGAATGCACAAGTGGCTATTGCAAAAGGCTGGCATACGATTGAACAAGCTGGGAAAACGATGTTGTATTGGCATAATGGTGGCACTTATGGTTTTTCAACATTTGCTGCATTCAATCCAAGCAATCAGCATTGCATTGTAGTGGTGATTAATGCATTCAGCAAAAATGATATCGCAGACAGATTGGGTATTGAAATCATGACCCGCTTATTAAATTAGTGGCATGGAAGCCCCTCATCAATTAATCGATTTTTTTAATAGAAAGGTCAAAGAGTACAATCAGCCAAGCTTTATTGAGGCAGATCCAGTTTGTATTCCACACTATTTCACAAAAAAACAAGACATTGAAATTGCGGGATTTTTTGCGGCAATTTTTGCTTGGGGAAATAGAACAACCATTATCAACAAGTCGAAAGAGTTAATGCATTTAATGCAAATGCAACCGCACTTATTTTGTTTAAATGCCAGTGCAACTGAATTAAAAAAACTAGAAGGTTTTAAGCATAGAACTTTTAATACGACTGATCTTTTGTATTGCATTGAATTTTTTAAACAACATTATCTGCAATATGATTCATTAGAAAATGCTTTTATGCCTGCCAACAAAAGTCCTGAAAGTATAAAAGAAGCACTTAGTTATTTTCATCATTACTTTTTTTCTTTAGAAGACGCTCCATTAAGAACCAAGAAACATATTTCTACTCCTGAAAAGGGATCTAGTTGTAAAAGACTCAATATGTTTTTACGTTGGATGGTAAGAAGAGATAAAGCAGGCGTGGACTTTGGTATTTGGAAAAATATTCAGCCTAGTCAACTAATTTGCCCTATTGATGTTCATGTTGCTAGGGTAGCTAAAAGATTCAACCTGCTTGATCGCAAACAAACTGATTGGTTAGCAGCTGAAGAGCTTACCAACTATTTAAAAAAGCTAGACCCGAAAGACCCTGCCAAATACGATTTTGCACTATTTGGTTTGGGTGTGATAGAGAAATATTAATTTTAAGAATGGCTGTTCCTATTTTAGATATTACACAAATTGAGCAACTTAATAAATCTGAACTAATTGATGCAATCAATTGGTTAATCATCAACGATTTTGAAAAACTAGTATTTATCCTTTATCGCATTGACGTAAGTGAAGCAAAAATTAAAATACTACTCAATAAGAATAATAGCCATTTTGCTGCCCCAGTTATTGCAGATGCCATTTTAGAAAGATTGGAAGAAAAGAAAGCTTCTAGAAAAAAGTACAAACAAGACCCTTCTGCTTCCGATGAAGAAAAATGGTAGTTAGTTAATTAGCTCATCAATTCGTTTAATAGTGTATCCTTTGGTTCTCAATAACCGAATAATTGCAGGAAGTTCATTGTATAATTTTTCTTTTCTTCTCGGGTCGGTCCCCACATGCAGCAATAAAATATTACCGTTTAGCTTATCAGGAGTATTAGCCAATGCGCTCAATTGATTCATTAGTGTGGCATTGCTTTTATACGTTTTACCCATTTCTGGCCAAGTATAGTCTGCATTGGTATAAGTACCAGGAGTAAAACTAAAGAGCTCTAGCCCCTTCCAATTGCACCAACTAGCCACACTATCGTTCCACCATTCAAACGGTGGTATAAACAACTTTCGCTTTTCTGTATTGATTCCTAAATTTTCCATGACAGAAAAATTTTTGTTTAAATCGGTACTAAAGGAATCGTAACTCACTAATAATTTATTTCTGTTGGTCCAATCGTTATACAATAGGTGATCATTGCTATGTACCCCTAAATAATGTTGATCATTTTGTAACGCTTTTATTGAATTAGAAAAAGCTTTGTTGGCATAAAATCTTCCTGTAAAAAAGAACCCCGCTTTTACTTGTTCTTTGGCCAATATTTGTTGAATTGTTTGTAAACCCTCCCCATACTCATCTCCTGTAAAAACCAATGATACCGAAGGTTGTGAAGGGTTTATAGATTTTATAATTGCCCCCATTTGCTTTATTGGAATTGAGCTCGAGCCATTTTTGTTTGCCTTGGGCTTTGCAATATTGTTTGCGCCATTTTCTTGTGCTGCCAACAAATAAATTAAGCTTGCTGTTCCATCCATAGTGGGTTCATTGGTGCTATAATCGCCATAATCGTCGTGGTATACTGCTAAATCACTTTGAAATTCGGCATATTCATCAGGTTCATTCAATTGAATCCCAATTAGGTTTTTATAAATACTGGTGTATACTGGCCCGTCTACTAAGCCCCCATTAATTGGATAATTTTTTAAATGGGTAAATCCTGAATGAGGATCTACAGGCGTATCCCCCAAAGCAGGCAGTCCATACACCATACTTGTTCCCCAAGGATTGCAACCGAAAAGCCAATCTAAATTAGCTTGCTCTAATTGATCGTAAGTATTATCCCCTGTTAACTCCTTGTACCATTTACATTGAATGGCAAAAGACGTAGTCAAATTGTTGCTGCACCAAATAAAAGGCACTCCTCTATAAAAGGCATTTTGTTTCGCTTTTTGCCAAACTGCATCTATGCCATTTTTATAAAACCCAATAATGGTATCGCGTTGTGAACCTTTTAGTTGTTTAGCCAATTCATAATGCCCTAAATTGATAAAAGGATACCATTGATAATGATTGGCAGTATCTTTTCCTAACCAAGGTGTTAGGGGCTCTTTCTTAGCGTAAGCATAAGCAATATTTATAGGGAGCTTATTTACTTTAGCCAACATTGCAGTTGACAATTCCATATCATCTACCCAATTTTCTTCTGCATAAATATAGGGAGATCTAACTGAAGCGGTTTGTGTTACGCCTGGTTTGATTAAAGCGTATTGATAAGCAGTAACGCCTTTTTCTTCATACAACTTTGAAAAAGGCGTTGTTTTAAAAACTTCTGCAGCTAATGTAAACGCTGCACTAAATTTTGCTGCAGTTGAACTAGTACCAGTTGTATTATTTAAAAATTTACCTCTTTGCTGTGGCAGTCCATTGATGAAATAAACAGGTCTTTCATACCCTCTACCATAATAATTATCCTCTTTAGGTATCCGCATGCTCATATGATCTCGATCATCTGCCAATTGATTAAACATCCAATCTTTTTGCGGATGCATTTTAACCAACCAATCCAATCCCCATTTGGCTTCATCTAAAATATCTGAACGATTATTCTTTCCTTTTAATCCATTCCATTCATACTGGTCTGCAAAAACATCGGGGAAATGTTTATACGCTGCAAGCAAGTGAAATGTAGCATTAGCAGTAGTACTGCTGTATTGTAAATAATCACTCGCATCATGCCAACCTCCGGTTGCGTCAATCACGGTGCTGTCTTTAATACCCGCATTGGCTCCGTACAAGGTATAACCATCATGCGTATGACAACTATCATTTAGGAATGGATTAAAGCCGCTTCTTTGTTGACGCATATACTGAAGGCAAAAGTCTGCTGTACCATCGTATACAGATGGATCAATCCTAAAAACAGGAGAAACCGCTGAACCTGCTTTTAAATAATACCTTCCTGGCTGAAAAATGACACTAAAGTTCAAGCGATAAGTAGTTTTAAATGGACCATAATGACCATAGTTTTTTCCAGCAGCTGCTTGAAATACCACTTTATTTGTAGACGCATTGATTAATTGAAAGGTAGCAACAGTATTAAATGATTTACTACCAAACACCGCTACTTTGCTGCCTTTAGGCAAGTATCCCAGTTGGTTGATTCTAATCCAACTACTATCGGACGCCATTAAATTAGCTGCTAGAAAAACAAAAAAAATAGCTATCAATAACAATCTTTTCATATTGGCAATTATGCTTTAAAGATACAGCGTCCTACAGGGTTTTTTAACCTATTTTTGCATCCAAAATATACGTGCATGAAGCTTGTTTCTTATTTATCTAACGGACACGATCAGCTTGCTTTTTTAGTTGATGGATTGTTATTCGACTGCGATGCAATGCATCCTGAATTACCCAATAGTATGAATATGTTTTTACATTATTGGGATGATATGTTTCCTATTGCACAGCAAACAGAAGCTGCTATTAAGTCTGGTCGTTTAAGTAAAGACAGGGGCTTGCCAATAGAAGAAGCCCTGCTTTTAGCACCCGTTCCATTCCCTACGTCTTGCAGAGATGGATATGCATTTAGACAACATGTGGCTGCTGCTAGAAGAAATAGAAAAGTAGACATGATTCCAGAATTTGATCAATACCCTATTTTTTATTTTACCAATCATCATAGTATTCAAGGGCCTGGTGATATTGTTTGTATGCCCGATCATTTTGAAAAACTTGACTTTGAATTAGAAGCTGCAATTGTGATATGCAAGAATGGTAGAAATATTAGGGCAGAACATGCCGACCAATATATTGGGGGGTTAATGATCATGAACGACATGAGTGCAAGAAGATTGCAAATGGAAGAAATGTTATTGAACTTAGGGCCAGCCAAAGGAAAAGATTTTTCTACCGTGATTGGACCATGTTTGGTTACACTAGACGAATTGGAAGAATTTGAAATGCCTGCAAAAGAAGGTCATGTGGGTAAAAGCTGGAACCTTAACATGAAATGTTGGGTAAATGGAGTTCAGGTAAGTGATGGCAATGTAGGAGATATGGATTGGACATTTGCGGAAATAATAGAGCGTTGTTCTTACGGCGTAAACATTCAAGCAGGAGATGTAATTGGAAGTGGAACTGTTGGTACGGGCTGCTTTTTAGAATTAAATGGTACAGGAAAATTGAATGACCCTAATTTCCAAGAACAATGGCTACAGGCTGGCGATGTAGTTGAAATGGAAATTACTGGCTTAGGAAAGTTGAGTAATACCATTGTAAAAGACGAAGATGATTTTTCTATTTTGGCTAAAAAGAAAATATAATCCTGTTTTATGAAAATAGTTTTATCTGAGTTACCGGTCATGCAAAAGCAGGCATGGTTGCAACATGCAATTGCCCCAAGACCTATTTGTTTTGCAAGTACGATTGATGAAGCAGGCAATGTTAATTTGAGTCCATTTAGTTTTTTTAATCTATTTTCTTCTAACCCTCCTATCGTTATTTTTTCACCTGCAAGAAGAGGAAGAGATAATACTACCAAACATACTTTAGAGAATGCGCTGGCTGTACCAGAATGTGTAATCAATATAGTAGATTATAGCATGGTTCAGCAAATGAGTTTGTCTAGTTGCGAGTATCCTAAAGGAGTAGATGAATTTATTAAAGCAGGCTTTACCAAAGAAGCTGCAACCATGGTTCAACCCCCCATGGTTAAAGAAGCTAAAATAAAATTAGAGTGTAAAATAAACGAAGTAAAAAGTTTAGGTGAACAAGGAGGAGCAGGCCAATTAGTCATTGCAGAAGTACTTTGCATGCATATAGACGATGCTATTCTGAATGAGGCAGGTACGATGATAGATCAAACCAAGCTAGAACTAGTAGCAAGATTGGGAGGAGATTGGTATTGTAAAGTAAATGCCCATAATTTATTTAAAGTAGCTAAACCCAATACCGCCTTGGGTATTGGCATTGATGCAATTCCTAGCAGTATCAAGAACAGTTCTATTTTAACAGGTAACCACTTAGGTCAGTTAGGCAATGTAAATGAATTACCGGTAATCGATCCTGCATTTCATGACGATCGTTTAAAAAACATCATTCAATACTATGCCATTAACCCCAATGAAATGGATCAGGAATTGCATAAATATGCTGCAGAATTATTAAATCAAGAAAAAGTGCAGGAAGCTTGGCAAGTATTACTTTCGGGTACTTTGTAAATTGATTTTACAAATCTCCCAACTGAGGTCGCATAACAATATCTTCCACTACGGCCATTGGAGACAATTTTGAAGCAGCAACAATCATTTCAGCAACATCATTCACTTCCATAATTCTATTAGGGTCAATCTCAAAACCATCCCAACTTGCACTTAATGTTGCGCCTGGCATTACTGAAGTTACTTTTATGCCCTTGGGTTTTAATTCTTCCCGTAGATTTTTACTAAACCCTAATAAAGCAAATTTACTGATGCTATAACTACCCCCATTTGCATAAGCATTTAATGAAGCAATTGAACAGATATTGAAAATATGACCTGCGCAGTTTTGAATCATAGTGGGCAAGAAAGCTCTAGTTAAATGATATGCACTATATAAATTGGTTTGAATCATTTGTTCTAATATGCCTTCTTCTTCATTGTGAATGCTCCCTGGAATAAACTGCCCTGCATTGTTAATCAAAATGTCTGGCGTTCCATACTTTAAACACCATTCCGCAAATGCCAATACTTCCTCTTTATTGGCCATATCACAAGACATTCCTTTAATTATACTATTGGGGTAAGCTGTTTGTAATTCATTTACTGTATCATACAAGCTTTTTTCGCCCCTGCTACAGAGCAATAGGGTATTGCCTTCTACAGCAAACTTTTCGGCAATGGCTTTTCCAATCCCTTTAGATGCGCCAGTTACTACTATATTCATTTGATAAAGTTACTAACTTTACACAATGCAATACAGGCACTTATTTTTTGATTTAGATCATACACTTTGGGACTTTGACGCCAACTCTAAAGAAGCCTTGAAAGACTTATACGATACCAATCAATTACATCAAAAAGGAATTGAGCATTTTGATGATTTTTTTGAGCGCTATAGCTACCACAATCATTTGCTTTGGGAAAGATATGCGAAAGGTCAAATTAAACAAGATGAGCTAAGATGGAAAAGAATGTATTTGGCCATGCTCGATTTTAAATTTGCTGACGAAAAATTATCGCGCTCAATGGGTGCAGAATTTTTAGACATTCTACCCAACAAGAACAAACTTTTCCCTTACACGCAAGAAATACTGGGATACCTTCAGGAGAAAGGGTATATCCTCCATTTAATTACGAACGGTTTCGAAAAAGTACAACAACATAAATTAACCAAAAGCAATATTGATCATTTCTTTACCGAAATGATTACCTCAGAAGTAAGCAATAGCTTGAAACCCAACAAAGAAATTTTTGATTACGCACTCCATAAAACAGGAGCAAACACTGAGAATAGTATTATGATTGGCGATAATTTAGATGCGGATATTCAAGGTGGGATTAATGCAGGATTAGATACGGTATTTGTAAATCATATCAATACTACTCCGCATATACAACCCACTTACACTATTTTTCATTTAAAAGAATTAGCACAAATTCTTTAAGACAATAAAAAATCCGTACTGAAAAAATCAGTACGGATACGTAACAATTGGGGGGATTGATTATGCTTTTTTAGTTTCTGTTGTTTTTTTAGCCGCATCTTTCTTGCAGCAATCTTTCATATCTTTTCCTTTCGTATCACACTTCATTTCTTTTCCGTCTTTTGCACACTCTTTACCTTTTGCGCATTTTTTACCATCACCGTATGCAAATGCAACACCAGTCATTAAGAATGCAGCTGTAGCGAATAAAAATACTTTTTTCATATGATTTGATTTAATTTATTATTGAAAATACTGATTTTGTTGAATTTTGATGCAGAATTATTGTTAATTTATTAACCTATTGATTACCAACTTGCAAGAACAGTAACTCCCCCCTTTACAACCTGATTAAGCGTTACATTCACTTTTGTTCCAACAGGCAATAACACATCTACCCTGCTGCCAAATTTAATGAACCCATACTCATCACACTGTGTTGCTTTTTGTCCTACAACCGAATAGTTGCAAATTCTTTTTGCCAAAGCCCCAGCTATTTGTTTGAATAGAATTTCTCCGTATTGATTCTTCACGGCTACACTCCAACGCTCATTTTCTGTTGAAGACTTTGGGTGCCAGGCTACCAAATATTTTCCTTTATGATATTGGTTATACGTTACTTCTCCATTCATTGGATACCTATTCACATGCACATTTGCGGGGCTCATGAAAATACTTACCTGTATGCGCTTATCCTTGAAATATTCCACATCAGTTATTTCTTCAATTACCACTACTTTTCCATCTGCAGGACAAATAATCTTATTGTCATCTAAAGTATGGACCCTATTAGGTATTCTAAAGAATGAGATAATAAAAAGAAACAAAGCCAGTGTAAGTACAAAAATGATCATTGCCAGCGTTGGAAATGACGCGCTCAAAAAGCTGAATGAGATCAGGTTTATAGCGCCAAATAGTAAAGCTGTTATTGCAATAGTTTTATACCCTTCCCTATGTATAGTCATATATATTAAAAATTAAAGTGCAAATGTATGGTTCGATTAAGATACTCTTAGAAAAAAAGAAATAAAACAATCCAAACTGCTGGTACTGCAATCAATAATGAGTCAAATCGATCTAAAAATCCACCATGCCCTGGCATAAAACTTCCACTGTCTTTAACGCCTGCAGTTCGCTTGATTTTGCTTTCCAATAAATCACCCAAAGTACCGGCTATGGCAGCCGTTAGCGAAATGGCAATTAAAGTTTGATAAGGTAGATTCCAGAAAAAATGACCAACTACGCTTACTGCTATTACGGCTAAAACCATCCCTCCATAAGTACCTTCCTTGGTTTTTTTGGGGCTAATAGGGCTTAACGGCGTTTTCCCTATTAAAGAACCAACTAAATAGGCCATGGTATCATTAATCCAAATGGAAGCTATGATCACCATGGGTAAAATCCAATCTGGACCTTTAAAAAATTGTACACTATGATCGTACAAATCAATCATCATGGCACAAGGAATGGTTATATACAACACACCCAATGCTGAATATAAATTAACCGGATAGCCCAACTTAGGTCTATAGAAAAAAATGGTGACCAACAAAACGATGATAAGAATATAAATAATAAATGAGCCCCAATACCAAAGCGGCAATGATTGATACAGCGTACCCTTGCCCGCAATGATGAGCATCACCCAAAAACTTCCAAGAATATTTTGTGATTTATATATGATGGGAGCCCCAGCATAAGTTGCGTTTATCTTCCCCATTAGCTGATGAAATTCAACCAAACAACCCACCATAATGATTGTAAACAAAACCAAGAAACTCCACTGATTATAAAAGAGTCCAGCCAACATCACCATTACAAATACCACCGCAGTAATTGCCCTAGTTCTTAATGTTTGAAGATTTAATGCCATAAAACGAGGATAAAGATAGTGTTGTTACTGACTGAAAGTCTGTTGTATCAACTGAATTGCCGTCTCTTTTAGGTGAAAGGGTACATAAATTTCAACTTCCCCAAAAATGACATAGCTGCTGTCTTGTTTATTCAATTGCTGAACAGGTATTTGATTTTCTAAAAGCATACCTTCTAAAATACTCGCTTCGGCAATACTTTTTGTAGCAAAAACTTTAGTCCACTGATTCATTCGTTAAAGGTAACACCTGCTTGGAGAATAAATTCGTTCTTTCCTTTTTTAAAAGGATTATTGCAGGTATAACAATCATTAAACCAAAGACACCATACCAAATAGGCATAGACTCGTCCATGGCTTCTTTAATAGGTTTGCCCATTTGCGTGTAAACATAAATTTGAATAACGACTACCGCATTATTTAGAAAATGCATTAAAATAGCCAACCATAAATTACTGGTTAAATAATAAATAAGGCCTAACACCACCCCCAATGCAACCCTTGGCAAAAAGCCAAAGTAAGAAGCATGTATTGCACTGAAAAGAATAGAAGAAATAATAATTCCAATAGTCACATTTTTAGTGAGCCCAACCAAAACCCTTTGCACACCTGCTCTAAATAATACTTCTTCAAAAATGGCTGGAGCTACGGCAATAACCAATAATCCAAGCAATAAATCACCCATATTTTTCATTGTAGCCAAAGCAATCATCGTTTGCTGGTATTCATTTTCCATTTTTCTAGCTTTAGCTAAAAAAGTGGCTGGCATAGGAATAATTTCGTTTATTGCTGCCAATGATCCACTTAAAAAAAGTGCTCCAAAAGAAATAGCACCTACTATTACCAGTTGTTTAATATTGATTTGACTATTAAAGCCTAAGGTTGGAAGGGCTTTTTGATAGGAAATTTTTGCAACAGCCCATGCAGGTATAAAAAAAGCTATAAAAGTGGTAAAAGCATTGGCAAAACGGGAAAATTGAACATTTTCTGGCCTAAGTAATGCTTCAGGAACCTGAAAAAAGGGAACGCGAAGAATCACAGAAGTAATCCAACTCATCAATAATCCACTTAAAATTAATCCCACTCCTAAAAATCCCAAAAGCATGGCAAACTGACTAGAATAGGCAACAACAGGTTTCTGATTCATTAAATTGAGTAATAAGGTTGTAAATTTGCAATTCCTTTTATCTTCCACAAAGGAATAAATGATAAAAGGTAGTGTATTGCAATATGGTTAAAATAGATCAAATAGTACTGCCTGATTTTCCACTTTTGTTGGCTCCTATGGAAGATGTAAGCGATCCGCCATTTAGAGCGGTATGTAAAGACAATGGAGCAGACCTAATGTATACTGAGTTTATCAGTAGCGAAGGACTGATTAGAGATGCCATTAAAAGCCGTCAAAAATTAGACATTTTCGAATATGAGCGTCCGGTAGGTATTCAAATATTTGGGGGGGATGAAGACGCCCTTTCATTGAGCGCTAAGATTGTTGAAACGGTTAACCCCGATTTATTGGACATCAATTTTGGATGTCCTGTAAAAAAAGTGGCCCTTAAAGGTGCAGGAGCTGGGGTTTTAAAAGATATAGACTTAATGGTTCGATTAACGGAAGCTACCGTTAAAAGTACCAAGCTACCAGTTACAGTTAAAACCAGACTAGGCTGGGACGATCAAAACAAAAATATTGAAGAAGTTGCGGAAAGATTACAAGATGTAGGTATTAAAGCATTGGCCATTCATGGTAGAACAAGGGCACAAATGTATAAAGGCGAAGCAGATTGGACCTTGATTGCAAAAGTAAAAAATAACCCAAGAATTAAAATACCCATTTTTGGAAATGGAGATATTGATAGCCCACAAAAAGCCAAATTATACAAAGAACGTTACGGCGTTGATGGCATCATGATTGGTAGAGCAGCCATTGGATATCCTTGGATTTTTAGAGAGATAAAACATTTCTTAGCTACTGGTGAAATTTTACCAGCACCAACATTAGCAGAGCGTGTAGCTGTTTGTAAAAAACATTTACGTAAATCAGTAGAATGGAAAGGACCAAAAGTGGGCATCTTCGAAATGCGTAGGCACTATACGAATTACCTAAAGGGATTACCCGGCATCAAAGATTACAGAGCTCGATTGGTAACATTAATGGAACCAGCAGAAATAGAAGGCGTATTAGATGAAGTGACCGCTAATTATGAGGGATACGAATTTGAGCGCATGCCTATTGAGTTAATTGACTACCACCAAAAATGCCCCATTAATTAGTTGGAATATCTTTGGGAGACACCCATTGGGAGTAATAGCTATCTAATACTCCATTCTCATTGATTAGGTATTTAGAAAAATTCCAATCTGGCTGTTTGCTGCACCAACCATTCTTGGCAGGATTAGTAAGCCACTCATAAACTGGTTGTTGTTGAGCACCCTTGATGACTTGTCCTTTTTTCATCAACTGAAAACTAACCCCATAATTGACTTTGCAAAATGCAGCAATATCTGCATCGGATTTTTTTTCTTGGTCTTTAAAATCATTGGCAGGAAAACCAATCACTACCAACTGTTGACCATACTGTTGGTGCAATTTTTCTAGCTCTTCGTATTGCCCTGTATAACCACAATCACTAGCCGTGTTCACCAACAATACTTTCTTTCCTTTTAGATCACTAAAATGCAGTGTATCACCATTATTCTTAACCGCTTGTAGGTCATAGAAAGATGATACCGGTTTGGTTTGACCTTTATTAAGTAAAATATTTTTAGACTGCCCAGTTAGTTTTCCAACAAACATAATTATTGGATAAGCGGCTTTAAGTATAGATTGTTTCCAAGTCATTTGAGGTTTTTTTATTAGCAAGCCAGCTATAACCAGCACTGCAATTAAAATAAAAAAGATTCGCTTCATATACGTTTATTCAAATGAAAAAGTTTAATCCATACAAGCTTATTAACCAATCAACCACTTTAATAATTTTAACTTCCCAGTAAACGGTGGATACTTTAAAGCAGGATCAAACCAAGTAGGTGTTTTCATCACCGCTTTTTTATGGCTAAATGTTTCAAAGCTAAATTTACCATGATAAGCGCCAGTTCCGCTAAAACCCCTTCCACCAAAGGGCAAATTAGGATTGGTTAAATGAAGTGTGGCTGTATTAACGCAAGCACCGCCAGCAGGAACTGCCTGCAACCATGCTTGTTCTTTAGCTGTACTCCCCGTGAAAATATAAAAGGCCAATGGATTTGGATTTTTTGCAATGATGGCTTTGGCTTCGTCCATTGTATTAAAACTCAAAATGGGTAAAAGGGGTCCAAAGATTTCATCGCGCATAATATTGGAATCAATAGATACTCCATCTAAAATAGTAGGCTCTATATAAAGTGTAGCAGCATCATATTTGCCACCATACACAATGGTTCCATCCGATAAATATTGAACTATCCGATTGAATTGTTTTTCATTAATAATTCTTCCATAGCCGTCTTCCTTGGCTGCATCATTACCATAGAACTGTGGCACAACTTTTTTAAGCGCTTCAATCAACTCAACTCTTTTAGACTCGTGTACTAAAATATAATCAGGGGCCACACACATTTGCCCAGCATTCGAAAACTTAGGCATGGCAATACGTTTAGCGGCAATACTAATATTGGCGTCTGCTTCTACCACACATGGGCTTTTACCGCCTAGTTCTAATGTTACAGGCACTAAATTTTCAGCAGCCATTTTGTAAATAATTTTCCCCACACTGGTGCTACCAGTATAAAAAACATGATCAAAAGCAAAATGATTCATCATGGCAGGAATAACGGTTGCTCCATCACCAGAAACATACAATACTTGCTCTGGAGGAAACACTGCCTTAATAATTTTTTCCATAATGGCCGCAGTGGCGGGAGCAAACTCGCTGGGTTTTAATACCACTGTGTTGCCAGCGGCAAGGGCTCCCATTAAAGGCGTAAACAATAATTGAAAGGGATAATTCCAAGGACCAATAATCAATACAACCCCCAATGGTTCTCTCATTACTTTTGAACTAGAGGGAAGATTTAATAAATTGGTGGGCACCGCTTCTGGTTCCATCCAAGATTTTAAATTAGCCAAACTGTCTTTTAACTCAGCCATAAAAAATCCATTCTCAGTTACCCAGCATTCTTCCTTGCTTTTATGCAAATCGGCAAATAAAGCAGCATAAATTTCTTCTTCATGATTTTCTACTGCATTCTTCAAATTCAAAAGTTGCTGCTTTCTAAAAGCATAGGGTCTAGTAGCACCCGATTCAAAAAAACGGCGTTGCTGCTGAAGTTGTTCTACAAGGACTTGCATTCATCAATTATTTAGATGAACAAGTTAGTTAAATCTGTATATTCATACTTCATAATTGCTCCAAATGAAAAAGAAAAACAACGCTGTATCAAAAGCGGAAAATCAACCGGAACAAACCAATTCGCGCCGTTCCTTTCTGCGCAATGCAGGTCTTGCTGCTGCAGGCTTTTACATTGTACCCCGCCATGTATTAGGGCGTGGATTTACTGCACCTAGTGATAAACTCCAAATTGCAGGTATTGGCGCTGGGGGTAAAGGGGAAAGTGATTTATGGAGTTTTTACAATAGTGGCAAAGCAGATATTGCTTTCTTGTGTGATGTAGACGATAGGCAATCTAAAAAAAGTAGAGAGCGTTATCCCAAAGCAAAATACTATAAAGACTATAGAGAAATGCTCGATAAAGAGCACAAATATTTTGATGCAGTATCTGTGTCAACACCGGACCATATGCACGCCATACAAGGCTTGGCAGCAATGCAATTGAAAAAGCATGTATACATTCAAAAGCCATTGTCGCACAATATTTCTGAAGCAAGAGAATTAACAGAAGCTGCACACAAATACAAAGTAGTTACACAAATGGGTAACCAAGGTGCAAGCGGCGATGGCGTTAGAAAATTAATTGATTGGTATAATGCAGGCCTAATTGGTGATGTACATACCATTTATTGTTATACCGATCGACCAGTATGGCCGCAAGGAGTTGGTTGGCCCACTACTAAAGGCACTGTTCCAGAAGGGTTAGATTGGAATCTTTGGCAAGGGGTTGCGCCAAATAAAGATTATGTAGACGGCTTATTGCCATTTAACTGGAGAGGTTGGTGGGATTACGGTACCGGTGCATTAGGAGATATGGCTTGTCATATCATGGCCCCTGCTTTTGCAGTATTGGGATTGGGATATCCTGTTTCTGCAGAATGCAGTGTTGCCACTAGATACTTACAGCCATGGACACGTGCTTATTATCCAGAAAGCTGCCCAACGGCTTCACATATTATCCTAACTTTCAAAGGACAAAACGGAAAGCCAGATGTAAAACTACATTGGATGGATGGAGGAATTCAACCAGCACGTCCTGAAGAATTAGGACCAAATGAAATGATGGGCGATGGTGGCAATGGCGCCATTTTTGAAGGCACAAAGGGTAAAATGATTTGTGGTACTTATGGTGCTTTACCTAATTTATTACCTACCAGTAAAAGCAAAGAATACGATGGTGTTCCTCAAACCATAAAGCGTGTTCCCAAGGGGGATAACGGCCACTACGCAGCATGGGTAGAAGCTGCAATTGCAGGGTATGGTTCAGCACAAGCGAAAGAATTGAGCTCTAATTTTGATATTGCTGGTCCTTTAACCGAAAGTGTATTAATGGGTAACTTAGCCATTCGCAGTTTTGATATTCAAAAGAAAGCTTCATCAGGTAGAGTGTCTTATCCTGGTAGAAATATCAAGTTATTATGGGATGGGCCAAATATGAAGATTACCAACTTTGATGAAGCCAACCAGTTTGTAAAAAAAGAATACAGAACATTCTAATTTTATTATTTCTATTTTGAATAAACCCACTTTGAATTTTAACAAAGTGGGTTTATAATTTTATAGCATGAAGGAACAATTAAGCGCAAAACAATTGCAACTATATTGGATTTTCTTGGCTTTTATGATTTTGCTCAGCAGCGGTTGCGGGCAAGCCATCTATAAACTAACTGGTGCCAAAACCGCCAAAGTAGAAAACATTGTTACGATCGAAAAATTTATCCAACAACAACAAATTCATTTTGGCTCTCATTGGTATTTTCCCAAACTTCCTTTTGATACATTAATAAACAAGTTCCCAAATGAATTCAACAAGAATCAATTTTTTGACGAATCAGGTGTAGAGTGGCAAGCAAAAGATGGAGACCAAGATCCCTTTCATTTTTTACACCATGCAAAAAACAACGACTCACTAAAACAATATTATACCCCTATTGAACAAACCACAACCGCTTTAACCACGAAATTAAATAGTATTCAATCTTTCATAGGCGCACCATTACAGCCAACGGAATTTAAAAAAGCTAAATTCACCATCTTATTTCCTTGGAATAAATATTTATACAAAGCCCTTTACAAATGGGACTTAACTGAAATAGAAAAAATTTTAAAGCATTACCCAGAAACAGTGAATCTGCATTTAATCAATTATGATTTTAACCAAACTTGGGGCTTACCCTTGGGTGCTAAAATACCAGTAAAAAAACGCTTCAATAAATCCGATCGATCTCTTGAAGCCACTTATAATATTTTACCGCTCCTACGAAAAAAGGGCTAGCATTTTCATGCTAACCCTCTATGTAAAATATGCTTTGCAGCAGTAAAATTAAATCGAGAAATCTTTCATGTAAGCCGCATTTTTTTCAGCACTTTCCATAGGATTTGTACCTGTGAAAGCCTCCTGCTCTACAATATGGTGCTTCATACCATATTTCTGAAGTTGACCAAGAATCTTTTTGAAATCAATTTGACCTTTTCCAATTTGACAAGACTCAATGCCTTTCACCGTTTTGGTTTGGTCCTTCACATGACATAGTCTAAAACGATTCGGATATTTTTTAGCCCATGCAATGGGATCTTCATTAGCTGCTACTACCCAATAAATATCCATTTCAAAATCAACTAAACCTGCATCTGTTCCCTCCATCATTACTGTTTGAGGAACTTGACCATCTAAAACCTTGAAAGAGTAATCGTGGTTATGGTAAGCAAAACGAATTCCATTTTTCTTACAAATTTCACCACTCTTATTGAACTCGTCATTAAAGCGTTTGAAATCATCAATTGATTTTTGTGCACCCTTGTACGGACAAATCAAATACTTTACCCCTACTTCAGCAGCTTCTGCAGCTTTACGCTCAAAATCTACTGTATTATTACAATGAGAAGAAACTAAGCTCATACCTAGATCGTCCATATACTTTTTGAACTCGGTATTCTTCCAGCCCCAAAAGAATCCTTTAGGACCTTCAAAACTTTCAATTTGTTTGTAACCATAAGAAGACAGTTTTGCTAAAGTGCCTTTTGCATCTTTCATCATGTCTTCCTTAACAGTCCAAAGTTGCAAGCCAAAAGCAGAAAGCTTTTTGGTTTCACCTAACGTATTCAAAAAATTGGATTTCCCAACAAATGGTAAACTTAATCCAGCAGCAGCAAGGCCAGCTGTTTTTAAGAAATCTCTTCTATTATTACTCATACTCGTTTTTTAAAAGGTCTACAAAAGTTACTAAAACAAACACTATGCCATCCAACTAGGTTGCCCAAGCTTTCTCGCCTTTTTTATAATCAACACATCCTTCAAATTTACCAGGAACTGCAACGTAGCGCAATACCTTAGTTGCACCTACTTCTGAAGTAAAGAATCCCCAAAGGGTAAGCTCTTTCATCATTCTGAAATAATGTGGCATTTCTTCAGGCTTTTTCTTTTCTTGAAATGCTTTGGCTTCCGCATCTAATTCTGTTAAGAGTTTGGTACGTTCTTCAGGACTGGCTTCCATAAAGGCTTTGCCAATTTTTGCTTTTGAATCTTTAAACTTTAAAGCGGCCATTCCTTCCATGAACACTTTTGCTTCTTCTGGCTTATAGCAATCTTTTACAATCACTGTCATAAACTCACCCACATTGGCTTCTTTGGCACCTGGGGTATCGGTTTTAGGTAAGATTGTTTCTGCCACTTCATTTAAAAAAGCTATGTCTTCGGGTGTAAATGCTACTCCACCCCCAGCTGTTGATTTACAGCCTGATAAAAAAGCTTGAGATCCTAAAATGGTGCCACCTAGTAAAAGGGCAACGCTGGATAATGCTTCTCTTCTATTCATCATGATTAATGCATTTAATAATTTATAAATTTCCTTTCTTCAATTCGCTCACTGCAAAGTCTGCAGCTCTTGCGGTGAATGCCATATAGGTTAATGAAGGGTTCACACATGCAGCTGAAGTCATGAAAGAACCATCGGTCACAAATACGTTAGGTGCATCCCAAATTTGGTTGTTTTTATTTACCACAGAGGTCTTAGGATCGGCTCCCATTCTAGCAGTACCCATTTCGTGAATACCACGACCTAATACTGCATTCGCATCATACCCTTTTACGTCTTTAACACCAGCATTGGTAAGCATTTCAATGGCATCGGCTAACATGTCTTTGCGCATCTTTAATTCATTCTCTTTAAGCTCAGCATCAATTTTAATAACGTTCAACCCCCACTTATCCTTCACAGTTTTATCTAGCGTTACAAAATTTTTGTGGTCAGGTAATACTTCCCCAAATCCCATCATACCCATACTCCAACCACCAGGTTGCGAAATGGCATCTTTAAATTCTGCACCTATGGAAAACTCAGCTACATTCCTGCCCCAACCGCCTCGGCTTCCACCACCTTGATAACCAAAGCCTCTTAAATAATCACGTTTATCATTTCCTACATTTTGATAACGAGGAATATAAATCCCATTGGCTCTTCTACCAAATGTATACTTGTCTTCATATCCTTCCACTCTACCGCCAGCACCTACTCCTAAATGATGGTCCATAATATTATGGCCCAACTCACCGCTGCTGCTTCCCAATCCACCTTCCCAAACATCCGTTGCAGAATTCATCAGAATCCAAGCAGAATTTAGTGTTGATGCATTTAAGAAAATAATTTTTGCATTGTATATATAAGTTTTATTGGTTTCGGCATCAAGTATTTCAACGCCAGTTGCACGCTTTTTATCCTTATCGTATAAAATTTTAGTAACAATACTCCATGGTCTTAAAGTAAGATTACCTGTTTTCATGGCAGCAGGTAACGTAGAACTCTGTGTACTAAAATAAGCACCAAATGGGCAGCCTAACCAACATTTATTTCTGAATTGACAAGCAGATCTTCCTTCTAACTCTTGGGTAATATTGGCAGTTCTACCAATGATCATTGCACGTTGCCCTTTATAGTACTCTTTTATTCTTTTGGCTACATCTTTTTCTACACAGGTCATTTCCATTGGAGGCATGAATTGACCATCTGGCAATACATCCAATCCATCTCTGTTACCACTGATGCCCGCAAATTTTTCTACATAATCATACCAAGGGGCAATGTCCTTGTAACGAACCGGCCAATCCACTGCAATACCGTCTTTGGCATTGGCTTCAAAATCTAAATCGCTCCAACGATAACTTTGACGACCCCATAAAAGAGAACGACCACCTACATGGTATCCGCGAAACCAATCGTAACGCTTTACTTCGGTGTATGGACTGTCTTTATCATTTGCCCACATACCATATGTTTGTTCATTCAAAGGATAATCACGATCCAATACCGGATTCTGCGCAATCATCTCTTGCGTTTTCCTCCCGTGGTGCGGATAATCCCAAGACTCTTTGTTGGCATTCACGTAATCCTTTACGTGTTCGATGTTGCGACCTCTCTCGAGCATCAATACTTTTAAGCCCTTCTCTGTAAGCTCTTTTGCAGCCCAGCCTCCGCTGATGCCTGAGCCAATCACAATCGCGTCAAAATTTTGTTCAGCCATGTTGGTTTTTTAAGCGTTGATAGATGTTTATAAAAAATTTAAATATCGCAGATCTCAATTGCTTTTTTAAGTGACCCAATTTTTTCTTTTGCTATTGGTATAAACTCTTGTGCCACATACCCTTTATATCCTGTAGCTACAATTGCTTTCATGATGGCAGGGTAAAATAATTCTTGTGTTTCATCAATTTCATGTCTTCCGGGAACACCTGCAGTATGATAGTGTGCTATATAGGGTGCATGTTTAGTTAAGGTTCTGATTACATCCCCTTCATTAATTTGCATATGATAGATATCGTATAATAACTTGAAATTTTCTGAGCCAACAGCCTTACAGAGATCTACGCCCCAAGTAGTGTTATCACACATATAATCTTTGTGATCTACTTTACTATTAAAAAGTTCCATAACAATCACCACCCCTCTTTTTTCAGCAAGTGGCATGATTTTCTTTAATCCTTCCGCAGCATTTTTTAAGCCAGTGGCATCGTCCATTCCATTTCTATTGCCACTAAAACAAATCAAGTTCTTGTAGCCCGCATCAGCCACTAAATTAATATGCTGGGTATAATTTTTAATGAGGGTCTCATGGTATTGAGGATCGTTCCATCCCTTTACCAGACTAATTTCTGCGCCATTGCACATAGTAGACATCAATCCATGTTTCTTTAAGATATGCCAATCCTTTGGGCCTACTAAATCTATACCGGTAATGCCGATTTTTTTAGCCTCAACACATAATTCGTCTAATGATAAACCATCAAAACACCAACGACAAACTGAATGATTGATATTTCCTTTCATAGAAGTTGAAACTGTTGCACATGAAGCCAATGTGGGAATGAGCGGAGCTGAAGCAAACGCAACAGAACCCGTAATAATGTTTTTAATGACAGAGCGTCTATTCGATGAATTTTTCATATAGCAATTAGAACCCTAATATAATTATTAGTTTGCATCAAACCCATAGGAATTTTATAAAACCTTTAATGAGTTAAAACATTCGGTAAACAGATTGCAACAATGATTAATGGGAGTTAAATGATTATAATCGGGGAGAATGTTTAAATTAGTGCCTCTTATAAAATTTCAAATCATTATAAAAAAAATATTATGCCTAGAAAATTAAGAATGGGAATGGTGGGCGGAGGTAAAGATGCATTTATTGGAGCGATCCACCGTTTGGCAGCCAATATGGATGGACAGATTGAATTGGTTTGCGGAGCGTTGAGTATCAATCCAACCATTGCCCAAGAGTCAGGTGAAATGCTCTATTTACCAAAAGATCGCATTTACCTTACCTACGATGAAATGATTACTAAAGAAGCTGCGCTACCTTCAGATAAGCGAATGGATTTTGTTACGATTGTAACACCCAATTTTGCGCATTTTGCACCTGCAATGATGGCATTGGAGAATGGGTTTCATGTAGTAATAGAAAAGCCCATCACTTTTACTTTAGATGAAGCAAAACAATTAAAGGCTAAAGTAGAAGAAACTGGGTTAACCCTCTGCTTAACGCATACTTATTCTGGATACCCAATGGTTAAACAGGCTAAAGCGATGGTAGCAGATGGCGCTTTAGGAAAAATTAGAAAAGTTTGGGTAGAATATCCACAAGGGTGGTTAAGTAAACTCAGCGAAAGAGAAGGCAATGCACAAGCAGCTTGGAGAACCGATCCTAAAAAATCGGGTAAGAGCGGCAGTATGGGAGATATTGGCACACATGCAGCCCATTTAGCAGAATATATAACAGGAGCACAAATCACTAAACTATGTGCAGACCTTAATACAAAAGTAGAGGGACGTTTATTAGACGATGATGGTTCAGTGTTATTACATTTTAGTAATGGAGCATCAGGTGTGTTAATGGCATCACAGGTTGCAGCAGGTGAAGAAAATGCATTGAAGATTCGCGTGTATGGAGAGAAAGGAGGATTAGAATGGGCGCAAATGGAACCCAATACACTTATTGTAAAGTGGCTAGAAGCACCTATGCAAATATTACGAGCAGGCGCTAACTATACCGATCGCTTGTCTAGTTTTGCTACTAGCAATTGCAGAACTCCAGGCGGACATCCAGAAGGATATTTAGAAGCATTTGCCAATATCTATAAAAACTTTACCGCAACGGTTCAAGCAAAAATAGATGGCACTACACCCACCAAAGAACAATTGGATTTTCCTGGTGTAGAAGATGGCATTAGAGGTATGGCATTTATAGACAATGTAGTTGCTTCAGCACAATCCGATTTAAAGTGGACAGAATATAAAATCTAAATAATGACGAATATTAAAGGACCTGGAATTTTCTTGGCTCAGTTTATGGGCGATACAGCCCCATTTAATTCTTTAGCGTCTATTTGTAAATGGGCTGCATCATTGGGTTTTAAAGGAGTACAAATTCCTTCTTGGGATGCTAGGTGTATTAATTTACAAAAAGCAGCAGAAAGTAAAACTTATGCAGAGGAGATTAAGGGGATTGTAGCCGCCGCGGGATTAGAAATCACTGAATTATCGACCCACTTACAAGGACAACTGGTAGCCGTAAACCCAGCGTATGATGCGTTATTCGACGGCTTTGCTCCCGAAGGCTTAAGAGGAAACCCTAGTGCAAGAACTGAATGGGCTGTGCAACAATTAAAATATGCTGCCAAAGCCTCACAAAACCTAGGACTCAATGCACACGCCACTTTCAGCGGAGCTTTGTTGTGGCAAACCGTTTATCCATGGCCTCAAAGACCAGCAGGATTAGTAGAAACAGGATTTACAGAATTAGCCAAAAGATGGATGCCTATCTTGAATGAATTTGATGCACATGGAATAGACTTGTGTTATGAAATTCATCCAGGTGAAGACTTGCATGATGGAGTTACTTATGAAATGTTTCTTGAAAAAGTAAACAATCACCCACGTGCCTGTTTGTTATACGATCCCTCGCATTTTGTACTGCAATGCTTAGACTACAAAACATATATTGATCATTATCATGAACGAATTAAAATGTTTCATGTTAAAGATGCAGAGTTTAACCCAACAGGTAAACAAGGTGTATATGGTGGATACCAAGGTTGGGTAGACAGAGCAGGACGCTTTAGATCATTAGGAGATGGACAAGTAGATTTCAAAACCATTTTTAGTAAACTAGCTCAATACAATTATACTGGTTGGGCGGTGATGGAATGGGAATGTGCTTTAAAGCATCCTGAAACAGGCGCAGCAGAAGGAGCACCATTTATTCAACAACATATTATTCGAGTAACCGATAAAACATTTGATGATTTTGCTGGAACCGGATCAGATGAAAATTTTAATAAAAAAATATTAGGTATCAACTAACTTTAACCAGTTCGCACGAACAAGCGTAGCTATTTTTAATTTTAAATGAACGATTATGAAAAAGTACTTAGTGCTGTTTGCCATTACAGGATTAGTAGCTGCTGCTTGCAGCGGTAGTGAAGAAAAGAAAGAAGAGAAAGCTGCAGAATCTGCACCAGCAGCTGCTCCAGTTGCAGACTTAAGCAGTAACCCCGACTACACCAAAGGATTAGAATTAGTGGGTAAATCTGATTGCTTAACCTGTCATAAAGTAAATGAAAAATTGATTGGACCATCTTATAAAGATGTTGCCAACAAATACGAAGCAACTGAAGAAAATATTAGCATGTTAGCTGGTAAAATTATCAAAGGTGGAAAAGGTGTTTGGGGTGAAGTGCCAATGACTCCACATCCTCAAGTGAGTGAAGAAGATGCCAAAGCAATGGTTAAATACGTTTTACTTCTTAAGTAATATACATGAATAATTTATTATGGATTACAGCTATTACTGTTGCATTGGTTTCTGCACCTAAACAAAAACAAAATCTGTTGCTAGTGGCGCCAATAGCCAGCCCTAATCCTGCCAAAGGCAAATGGATTAATTTGTTTGATGGAAAAACCACCAATGGCTGGAAAACTTATGCCAAAGACAGCATTGGAAGTGCATGGAAAGTACAAGACGGTGTTTTGTACTTAGACTCCAAAGCAAAGAAAGAACAGAAATTAGGCGGTGGAGATATTATTCATGAAAAATCATTTGGAGATTTCCATTTGAAACTAGAATGGAAGATTTCACAAAATGGAAATAGTGGAATTATTTTCTGGGCACAGAATGATCCAGCTAAATACAAAGCAGTTTGGCATACAGGTCCTGAAATGCAAGTATTAGACAATGGCGGACATCCTGACGCAAAAATCAGAAAACACCGTGCCGGAGATTTATATGATTTAATTGAAGGGCCAGACACTGCTGTTAAACCAGTAGGTGAATGGAACAAAACAGAAATCATTGCAAAAGATGGAACACTTGAATTAAAACTCAATGGAGTTACCACTGTTAAAACCAGTTATGGCGATGAAATTTGGTTCAGCCTAATTGGCAATAGCAAATTCAAAACCATGCCTGGATTTGGTAGAACATTTACTGGACATATTGCTTTACAAGATCATGGTGATGATGTTTGGTTTCGCAATATCCAAATTAGAGAATTATAATGTTGACCCTGAACCACGAGTACTTTATGCAACAAGCATTGAAGGAAGCCCAAGCAGCTTTTGATGCCGATGAAGTACCCGTGGGCGCAGTGGTGGTAATGAATAATCAAATTATAGCAAGAGCACATAATCAGGTAGAACTCTTAAATGATTCTACAGCCCACGCAGAAATTCTTGCACTCACATCTGCTTATAGCTCATTAGGTGCAAAGTATTTACCAGAAGCTACTTTATATGTTACTGTTGAACCCTGCATTATGTGTTGCGGAGCCATCTACTGGGGTAAAATAGGCAGCATTGTTTATGGTGCTTCTGATGAAAAAAATGGCTATCGTCATTTGACTAAAGAACAATGGCCTTTTCATCCTAAGACTGAATTAATTGCAGGTATTCTTGAAGCAGACTGTGCTTTTTTAATGAAGTCTTT
>JBBAJU010000017.1:0-43055 GCA_040403845.1 Sediminibacterium sp. | reverse complement strand
TCTAAGTTTACTATAATTGGCATACTTATACAGTTAAATCATTTTCAGTTTGAATTTCTACCCCACGTTTTACAATGTAAGCAATAACAAATAAGATTGCACACATGAAAAACCAAACATCACCACCTGCCATTCTCAAAGAATTTGTTTGCGGCACGTCAATTCCTTTCAAACTAAGCCATTTACAATAGCGATCTCCCCAAATAGAAAATAGCCCAATACCAAATGACAAATAGGAAAGATGATAAATAAATTTTTTTAGAATCGTGTTGAAGGGTTGTGAAAAATTAAACCTGCGATGATGAAATAATGCAATTATTAAATAAAACATAACTGCTTTTAATACAGCAACAATACTCATCAAACTTACAACAACCATAAAAAATCCCTTGTCATAATTGTATACCGAAGAAAGGTCAGCCCCCATCCAAAAACGCTGAGCAGCTATTGGATCTATAAATAATGCAAAAATTGAATTGAATATAATTCCACCCGCTTCAATGCAAAGGCTAATAAAAATAATCCAGGCAATAATTTTGACTAGATTAAGCACCATTTTAGAACTGATTTTAATCTCCATAATGATTCGTTTTAATAATTATGGAGCAATATTAATAAATATTTATTGAATAAAAATAAATATTTACTGAATTAATGAGATGAGATTTTCAGAAAACTAAAAATTTACTTGAGCCTGAACCCGTAAAAGGTTTCCGCTTTGAAAATTGTTTTGCAAAACATAGTCTTCATAACGCCGGCTAGAAATTGTATAGTTTACAACTAATTCAAAGTTCTTATTAAATTGCCATTCTGCTCCCACTTCCAAATCATTTACTGTGTAGCTTCTGGCGTCCCTTTCATTTTTTTTACCTCCATTATAATATTGGTAACGAATAAATGGAATAATAGACTGCTTATTCATTTTTTTCAAATAAGTCAAAGTAATATACCCTCCATTCAACCTTTTAACTTCAATCGAGTCGGTAACCTTATTGAATTCGGGTCCACGCCCAACAGTGTATTCTGCTTGTATACCAAAAGGTTTGGGATAGAGAATAAAGGAAGTTGCAACTCTTTCGTCGTCATAATTTAAATCTGAAGTGTATTTTACTCCAGCAGATAAGTTCGTCCTAGGAATTACATATTTCCCTTTATAAGCCTGTATACCCACTTCAACAATCTGATTTCTAAATTCAAATGGATAGCTAATTCTTGAGACCACATGAAGCTGATTATTCAACTCAGGATTATTGGCTGTTTGTCCATTGTACATACCAAAAGCAAAAACACCGTAATCACCACTTCCTTTTAAACCATCACTGATTAAACTAGCAAACAACTTTCTTTTTTCTTTAGGTGCCCAATAAAAAAATGCACCAATATCACGTTCGTTTGAAACTGCACTGTTTAATGCATCATTTCTATCTAACGGGATTCTATTTTGACTGGATTGCATATTCTCAAATCCATATGGAACTTTACTCTGCCCTATCCTGAGCCTGAATTCATTGTCTTTGTCAAAGCCTATATCAAAATATGCGTCTCGTATTTGTCCAAACTGAAGTCTATCGGAAGCTGGGCTGCTGGCAAAGTCGGGCTGAACATAGAAATAAACATTTTTACTTAGCTGACCAGAGAAAATAATTCGCATACGCCTCATGAAAAAGCCTCCATTGTTGCCCCATGAACGATCGCATTGTTCACAATTTAGTTTTGGATTAGTTTCAAGTAATCGATTGTACCGAATTTGACTATAACCTCTAATAGAAAAACTTTCATACCATTTTATGCTAGCAGGAACTTCTTTTCGTAGTTGTAAATCCAATTGGGCATTTAACACAAATGGCATAAACAGAAAACCCAATAAAAAAAAACGCATCAAACTGAATTTGACACAATTATAGCAATATATCTACAAAATGTTATCAAATTATTAATTTCTAAAAATCGTTTGTTAATTAGAAATAATTTAGTAATAAATTATTTTAATAAAATTGTTATGTTAATATAAATGACTTATCTACTTCTTTCGCAAAGGTAAAATCTAATTCAGTCAATCCACCAACATCATGTGTTGAAAGTGCAATCATGACCTTATTATATACATTAGACCAATTTGGGTGATGGTTCAATTTCTCTGCTATAAGAGCTACAGAATTCATAAACGCAAATGCTTGAGTAAAGTTTTTGAAAATAAATTCCCTTTCAATAGCATGATTCTTAAACTTCCATGAAGATGCTAATAAGCCCATTCTTTCACGAATCTCAATTTCACTTAAACATACCATTCTTTAAATTTTAATTCAAGTTAATCATTCCGCTAATCCCAATTCAGCAATAAGTCTATTTATTTCTTAAAACAGTACTTAACTCCTTCAACAAAATCGCAAATAATATTTATATTGTCCATTCAAAACTTGCTTTATGAATATAACAACCGGTATTAAATTATCGTTGATGATGTTTCTACAGTACTTTATCTGGAGTGCTTGGTATGTAACACTTGGAACTTATATGAGTGAACCTCCGCTGGGAGCTTCTGGTATTCAGATTGGGGCCACTTATGGCGCCTTGGCAATTGCCACCATGATCTCACCATTCTTTGTGGGTTTAATTGCAGACCGCTTCTTTGCAGCGCAAAAAATCATGGGCGTATTACATGTTTTGGGCGCGGGCTTATTGTTTATGGCTACCAAGATCACAGACAGTAATATCTTTTATTGGACCATTCTATGTTATTCTTTATTATACATGCCAACCATTGCGTTGAGCAATAGCGTAGCATTTTCTCAAATGACCGATCCGGGCAAACAATTCCCTTGGATTCGAGTATTCGGTACCATCGGCTGGATTGTTGCTGGTCTTATGATTGGCCAAATGGGCATTGAAAAATCAGCGGACACATTTTATATTGCTGCCGCAGTTTCGGGGGGATTAGGGCTGTTCAGCTTCTTATTACCCAATACACCACCAAAGGCGCAAACAGCAGACGCTTCCTCTGCATTGGGCACGGAAGCATTCGTATTATTTAAAGACAAATCCTATTTAGTTTTTTTCATAGCAGCTATATTAATTTGCGTTCCCTTGTCATTCTATTATGGTTTTGCCAATCCTTTTTTAAACGAAATAGGTTTCCCAAATGCAGCATCCAAAATGACTTTAGGCCAGGTTTCTGAAGCAGTATTTATTTTAGCCATCCCTTTGCTTTTCAATAGAATTGGCGTTAAGAATATGCTGATTTTTGGTATGTTGGCTTGGGTATTGCGTTATGTATTCTTTGCTTATGGAAACACTGGAGACGCCAATTGGATGTTGTATGCAGGTATTGTATTACACGGTATTTGTTACGACTTTTTCTTTGTAACGGGCTATATGTATACCGAGAAAAAAGCGGGAGAAAAAATTAAGAATGCTGCTCAGGGCTTATTCACTTTTGCCACTTACGGTTTAGGAATGGTAATTGGTACTGGCTATTCTGGTTATGTAGTAGATGGAGCTAAAACCGCTACTGGTCATGACTGGATGAGTATCTGGATGGTACCTGCTTATATAGCTGCCGCCGTTTTAGTATTCTTTATTATTTTCTTTAAAGAGAAAAAAGCTATAGCAACTACTTAATTATAAAAACTCAATTTCATGCAGCGTATTGCCATGTTAGGTTCCGGCTTTATTGGCCGTTTTTATGCAGACTCTTTGCAAGGATACAGGAGCAGAGATACTATTGTGAGTATTTATTCCAGAAGGGAGGAGAGTGCACGCAAATTTGCGGAAGACTATCAGTGTCATCATTACACCACAGTAATGGAAGAAGCCATTGCGAGAGAAGATGTAGATATTGTTTGTATTGCACTTCCCAATAATTTACATGAAGCTGCAGTGATGCTTTGTTGCAAACACAAGAAAGCAGTAATGACAACCAAACCCTTGGGCAGAAATGCAGCAGAAGCCAAGCGAATGTTAGAAGCAGTAGAAGCAGCTGGCATTTTCAATGGCTATTTAGAAGACTTGGTATACACCCCAAAATTCATCAAAGCCAATCAAAGTGTTCATGAAGGAGCGTTGGGTAGAATCTTGTGGGCAAAGAGTAGGGAAACACATCCTGGCCCCCACAGCGAATGGTTCTGGGATATAGAGCAAGCTGGTGGTGGTTGTATATTAGACTTGGGCTGTCATTGCGTAGAAATCACCCGCAGTTATATTGGCAAAGATATAAAGCCAATAGAAGTAATGTGTTGGGCTGATACCCAAGTAAAACCGATTGATGCAGAAGACCATGCCATTGGTTTAGTGAAGTATGAAAACGGAGCCATTGGTCAATTTGAAGTAAGCTGGACTTTCCGAGGAGGATTAGATCTTAGAGATGAAGTTATGGGCACCGAAGGCACTATTTGGATCAACTCTTTTTTGAGAACCGGATTTGATATGTTCACTACAGGAAAAGGAGGTGATTATATTGCAGAGAAAGCCGAAAGCAATAGTGGTTGGTTATTCCCCGTAGGTGACGAGCTAAATGAATTGGGCTACAACCATATGTTTATGGATATGTTCAACGCCTTGGAAAAAGGAATTGCACCCAAAGAAACTTTTTATGACGGCTATGTAGTTAATGCCATCTTAGATGCCGCGTACAAAAGCGCCAAGTCTAAAATATGGGAACCTGTACAATTAGATATTTGGAGAGGTCAAACAGGGCTTTCTAAAGAATCTCATTTGGTTTCTTATGATCAAGATCATTACCTAGTAAAAGAAGAGATGACGCATTATGGCGCTAAAAAACTCATCTTAAAACATAAGACAACAGGAAAAATTACTGAAGAGTTACTGAATTGATTTTTTCGTTTACCCATTGGAGAGCGGTTTTCAACTGCTCTTCTCTGGTTAAATGAGTATTGTCTAACACCACAGCATCTGCTGCTTTTCTTAAAGGACTAAACTCTCTTGTACTATCAATTTCATCGCGCATAACTAAATTAGCTTGCACTTCTTCTTTGGTGATGCCAGGATTCTTTGAAGATAATTCTAAATACCTTCTAGCAACACGAATTGCAGGATCAGCAGTCACAAATATTTTTAATTCAGCATTTGGGAAAACAGTTGTACCAATATCTCTTCCATCCATTACGATGCCTTTTTGCAATCCCATTTTTTGTTGTTGCGCCACACCAAATTCCCTTACAAATTGATTAGCAGCTACATCACTTACTAAATTGCTGATGCGCATTTCGCGTATTTCATTTTCAACATTCCGACCATTTAATAAAATATCGCTACTGCCTGTAATTGCATTATAATCAAACGCTAGGCTAATATTTTTTAACGCCGCTTGAACAGCTATATCATTTGTGTAATCAATTTGATTTTCAACAAAATATAAAGTGATGGCCCTATACATGGCTCCACTATCAATAAAAATATAATTCAGCACTTTGGCCATCTGTTTCGCTAGGGTACTTTTTCCACAAGAGGAATAGCCATCAAGCGTAATAATAATTTTTTCCATAAACGCTACTTAATGCAAAGGTAATCAAGAAGGAAGTACTACTAATCTACTTTTAAGGAAAATAAAAAAGATTGGGATAGTCGGAGATGATTCCATCAACCCCTAATGAACGCAATCTTTTCATAGTAGCTAAATCATTTACGGTCCATGGAACCAATTTCATTTTTTTTGCCTTACACGCCTTTACTAAGGCTTCATTCACCAAACTATAATGAGGGCTATAAACGGTAGGTGTAAATCCCAATTCTTGTAATTGCTCAGCAAAAGTTTTTTGATTATCATCTTCAATTAATAATACAGTTGGAATAGAAGGATACTGTTGATGTAAGTATTGTAATGTTCTAATGTCAAAAGACTGAACGGTAACTCTATCAGCTATTTTTTTATGCTTAATTACAGCCACTAACAAATCAACAAATGCTTTTGGATTCGGATGATATTGGTTATCAGTTGCAGATTGAGACTTTGTTTCGATATTATAAAAAGGTAAGGGCTTGTTTTTTGATAAAGCATATTGATCAGCAGCTTCAATCACATCTAATAACAATGGTTTCGTAACGGCCATTTTTTGTTGTTGAGGAAATCGAGGATTTCCTTTTAACCCAACATCATACCGCTGTGTAGCAGCATAACTCATTGTATAAATATTCAATTGCTTTTCTTCTGCTTTACTTATCGATGAGCCATCTGGCTTGGTAGTAATTTCATGATTAAAAAAAGGCTCATGACTTAAAATAACTTGTTTATCTGAAGTGATTACTACATCCATTTCTAATGTAACCGCACCCAAATCAAGCGCTTTATGCATCGCAGGAATAGTATTTTCTGGAACTAATCCTCGAGCACCTCTATGGCCTTGCCAATCAAACTGATTTAAATTGTTTTGTTGATTCATCTTAGCACTATTGCAGCTGAATAAGCCGATAATACATCCTATTAGAAAAATATTTTTCATTAATTCTTATTTATTCAATCTAAATCTCATTTCGTTTGCAGCCATCTGATCTTCTATACTTCCATTGGCTAAGCTTTGTACTATTTTATCTTGGATATGAGATGGTTTATTTTGGCTCCATTTAAAAACATGATGCAAATAAGTCACTTCTATTTCAAATGCAATGATGGCTTTCATATTTGATTGAATGTAGTCATCACTCATATGCTGCATTTGCGATGGAGATAAAGGATCTTTCTCATATTTAGCAGTCAAGTTTTTCAACATTTCAAATAATTGAGCATCCCCAAGAAACCGAATATTACCAGTAGCATGAACAGCCGAATAGTTCCAAGTACTGGCAGTATTTTGTGGTTCATAATGTTGCGCACTTATATAAGCATGAGGACCATTAAATATCGCCAACACTTTTTCATTTTGCTCAAAAGCAATCGTATGTGCTTGTTTACGCATAATATGAGCCTGCAAATACAATTGATTATCACGCATTTCAATCATTACTGGCACATGGGTTGCAACAGGAAATCCATCAGACCCTATGCCACAAATTGTTGCAAATGAATTGGTTTGTATAAACGCCAAAATATCTGCTTGTTCTGCTGGTGAAAAATGACTGGTTAAGTACATACTATCTGCAATGTAGGATTTATTTGAAAACTTAAAAGCTAACTGCTAACGCGGTGATAGCCGCAAATATATTTTGAGTGGGTTGATTGGTTTGCTTTGTAAATATTGCATCCCTACTTTGCAAATGCTTGACTTCTATTCTCCACAACAGATGCTTATTAATTGCCCAATCTGTATTTAAAGAAAGACCACTCACCCTAAACCCGTTTGGAGTGCCCGTAAAAATCATAGCTCCATTTGGATCTTGATAAGATTCTGTTCTTAACGCAAACTTTATATTTTCTGTAGCTGCATATTGGGCCATTAAGATAGGTGTATACCAAACTTGGCTTCGGTTAATAACTTTTGCTTTCTGCAAGCCTATATCAAATCCTGCTATTACCCCTATCCGCTTACTCCATTGATAAATCGCATAAAAATTATGAAAATAACGGGTTACACCATGAATACCTGCAGTTGGATTCCCTATGTACGAACTGCTATTAATGGTCCATTTGCTATTGGGCTTATATTGCACTTGGTGCCCGAATGAGGGGCTGGTATTGCCTTTTAGCATTTGAATACGCTGCCATCCTGTTAATATCAATGCGCTCATGAACCATTTTTCATTTGGAGAAGTATAAGATATTTTTGCGCCCGTTTCAAAATAGGGGGAATTATCTGCAGCTATACTTCTACTTAAAGTCCAGCAATCTTTACCTATTGCACTTTCAAATCCAATATGTGAAGTAAATACCCCAGCATCAAGCCACCAATTAGCTTTCTTACTAAGCTTCCAACCAATATTGGCTTCTAGAATTTGCTTGTAAATTCCCGCTTCGCCAGCATAATTGGAGCGCATATAAGAGCCAAATCCTATAGCCAAATTAGCCCTAACGCGATTTTTATTATAAGCTGCTTTTACAAAAGCCAAATTGATGCTAAGCGCTTTGTTTTCATCATAGCTATATGCAAAAGGTGCATCATTATTGGCTGTGGGACCATTGGAATTATGCTGATAATATACCTCGGCATAACCACTTAACTGAATAGTAGCTTTTTTTTGGTTGAATGCTGAGTCACTAGGTTGGGCAACAAGTGTTACACAGATGCACCAAACAATTATAGTGAATACGCATTTCATTTAAAACACTTCTATTAATGAAGTTTGTGGCAGATTTGCATTACGCATTGCAATATTTCGAACTGCTTGTGCGGTAAAATGCCTAAATGCATCTTTGGTTAAATCATCGTTTCCTACCATTGCTGGAACCCCTTCATCACCCCCTTCGCGAATAGTTTGAACCAAGGGAATCTGGCCTAAGAAAGAGAGATCATATTCCTCCGCTAGTTTCCTTCCCCCCTCTTTACCAAATAAATAATACTTATTGTTCGGTAATTCTGCAGGGGTAAAATAAGCCATATTTTCTACTAGCCCTATGATGGGCACGTTAATTTGGGCTTGGCTAAACATAGCAATCCCCTTTTTTGCATCTGCTAATGCAACATTTTGTGGAGTGGTTACAATTACCGCACCCGTTACTGGTACAGTTTGCATTAAGGTTAAATGTATATCACCCGTTCCTGGTGGCATGTCAATCACTAAATAATCTAGCTCACCCCAATCTACTTCTGTAACAAATTGCCTAATGGCTGAGCTGGCCATCGGTCCTCTCCATACCACTGCATTCTTTTCATCTACTAACAAACCAATACTCATCAATTTAATCCCAAACTTATCCAAAGGCACAATCATTCCTTTTCCATTCACTTCTTTCATCATAGGTCTTGCGCCTCTCACACCAAACATAATAGGCACACTTGGCCCATAAATATCTGCATCCATTAATCCAACGGATGCCCCACCTTCTGCCAAAGCCAATGCTAAATTTGCCGAAATGGTGCTTTTGCCTACTCCCCCTTTACCACTTACTACAGCAATAATATTTTTTACACCCCCTAGCACTTTCTGGTCGTCTTTTCTGGTTGTAGTGGTATTAGCAGTAAAGTTTACGGTTACTTTAGCATTTTTATTAACCAATAACTTAATCGCATTTTCACTTGCCCTGCTCATCAAATCCTTCATTGGGCAGGCCGGGGTAGTCAAAACAATGGTAAAACTTACCGCATCCCCGTCAATCACTATGTCTTTTACCATGTTTAGGGTCACCAAATCCTTACCTAAATCTGGTTCCTGCACATTACTCAATGCTTGTAAGATCGATTCCTTTGTCATTGTTGCTCAAGTTTTTGTTAAAATAACCGTTGGGTTGCAAAGTTAACAACCTAGGACTTTACTTTGTTATGAAATACGGAGAACAAAGCAAATTAGTACCTTTGCCCTCTTTTAAACTGCAACTGCCTTTATGAAAAGATTGATTTTACCTTTTTTGATCATATTTATGGGCATCGGATTGCTGCAAAAGGCAAATGCGCAACAAAACAATCCGTACAGAGATTCCATCGTTCAATTATATGGCGTAATCATGACTGCGGATAGTTTAAGAGGTATTCCATCAGCTTCTGTTATTGTTGAAGGAAAAGGTCGTGGTACTATTACCAGTTTTGATGGGGTATTCTCTATTGCAGTAATGAAGGGAGACAGAATTACATTCAGTAGCGTAGGATTCAAAAACAATAGCATTCAAATTCCAATCAATTTAGAGAGCAATCAATACAGTGTGATCCAATTATTGATTAGTGACACTGCTTATTTGCCTGCTACAATCTTAAAGCCAAGACCAACTAGAGAGCAATTTGAACGCGATTTTTTAAATAATCGATTCCCAGACGATGCTTACGAAATTGCCCGTAAAAATACAGATGAAGCTACTCGTAGAATTTTATTGAACAGTTTACCTGCTGATGGCAGAGAAGCAGTTAATTTTCAATTAAGACAACAAACCAATAAATATTATTATGCGGGTCAAGTGCCCCCTATGAATATTATGAATCCTGCTGCATGGGCAGATTTTATTACTGCCTGGAAACGGGGTGATTTCAAAAGAAAAAAATAACTCAATATGTCTATATTTAATGTTTCTGTAATTGGAGCAGGTACCATGGGTAATGGTATTGCGCATGTATTTGCACAAAAAGGGTTTAAAGTGATATTGATAGATGTACAGCCTGTGCAATTAGAAAAAGCTTTGGCTACTATTGGCAAGAATTTAGATAGAATGGTTGCCAAAGGAACAATCAGTCCCGAAGAAAAAAATGATACCCTCGCAAATATAAGCACTCATACTTCTATAGGTAGAGGTGTTGCTACTGCCGATTTAGTAGTGGAAGCTGCTACGGAAAACGTTGAATTGAAATTAAAAATATTTGGTGAGATAGATGCTGCTGCTCCGGCTAATGCCATCCTAGCTAGTAATACTTCTTCTATTTCTATTACTAAAATTGCGGCGGCTACCAATCGCCCCAATAAAGTAATTGGAATGCATTTTATGAACCCGGTTCCAGTGATGAAATTAGTAGAAATCATCAATGGATATGCTACAGATGCTACTGTTACTGAAACAATTGTGGATTTAAGCAAGCAGTTGGGTAAAGTGCCTTCTGTAGTAAATGATTATCCAGGATTTATTGCTAATAAAGTATTGATGCCCATGATCAATGAAGCCATCTATTCTTTATACGAAGGCATTGCAGATGTTGAATCCATTGATACGATCATGAAACTTGGTATGGCTCATCCAATGGGACCTTTACAATTAGCAGACTTTATTGGATTAGACGTTTGCTTGAGCATCATGAATGTATTGTATAATGGTTACGGCAACCCCAAATATGCCCCTTGTCCATTATTGGTAAACATGGTAACTGCGCGAAAATTAGGAGTAAAATCTGGTGAAGGATTTTACGTTTACACCCCTGGTTCAAAGGATTTGGTTGTAAGCCCTAACTTTAAAAAGTAGTATAATTTTATAGCGAGTTCCCAAATGCAATTAGGTAAATGGCAATGGCAGATAATGCTATTCCAGTCCAATTGATAATAGATAGTTTTTCTTTAAAAAGAATGGCTGCTACCAGCGTACTGAATAATACAATACCCATATTATTCACAGGTAAGCTTGCACTGGTTTCCCATGGACTATCTTGAAGAAAATGAACCAAACACCATATTGAAAAATAATTGGGAATTCCTATACAAATACCAGCAATCACTTGATTGAATTTAAAAGGCAACTGTTTTTCCCAATATTGAAAAATTAAGACTAGGGAACCTATAGATGCTGCAGAGAAAAATCCTGAAATCAAAAAAGCATTATTGGTCTCTTTAGTTACATAAGTTTGTTGCACATGATTAATTAATGCGTCTAAAAATCCACTTCCTATAAATACTAACAAAGGCAATAATATTTTTTGAAACATGGGAATTGGCTGAGTATTTCCCGATTCATTTTTTTGCGGGTAACAGGTAAATATGACTGCAATTAAGGCTAATGAAATACCTACTATTTCCCAGCCTACCACTTGTTCGTTGTATAATACAATGGTCAAAATAACCGGAATAATTAAAGATAATTTATTAGCAACAGATGCCACCGCAACGCCCAGTTTTTGAGCGGTTATCCCTATCAGATTAAAACTAGTAATAAAGAGTAATCCCATGATCATTGCCCACCTAAACCAAGGTGTAGTAACCGATTCAGCCTGAATAGGGAATGCACCGTTTACGATAGAGCCGGTAATAACACAAGTTATATAATTGAATACGATAGCGGGGAATACCGGAATATTTAATTTGCCACAAACCTTAAATGAGAGTAATAAATAGCTGGTTAAAACTATGCTGCCAATTAAAAAAATCATAATAAATTCCGCTTGTAATATTGAATAATATCTGTTCCTAGTTTTGCTTCGTTCACCAACTTCGCACTAAATGAATGGGGTGCTCGAATTACATGTTCATTATTGGCTCCTATTGCATGACTTGCTTTTATCACTCTTGCTTCATCCCATAATTCTTGACTAATAAAGCTTTGCAACAGCTTTGCTCCACCCTCAACTAAAATACTTTGCACTTGATGCTCGTATGCGTATTGTAAAATGGGTTTTAATAAGCTAGGCTGTTCAATTAATTGTATATATCTAACTGAATTTTGAATTTCACACTTAACTGTATTGAATACCCAGGTTGGTTGATGATCATTGAGAAGTTGGAAACTTTGGTTGAGTTGCAATGATTTATCTATCACCATTCTCAATGGATCAGGCTTTAACCCAAAACGAGTATTCAATTTTGGGTTATCGGTAATAGCTGTTTGAGTGCCCACTAAAATTGCTGCTTCTTCTGAACGCCAAGTATGCACTAATCTTTGCGTGAATGGGTTACTAATCTTTATTTCCTGCCCTTTAACCCCAATCATTTCATCAGCAGTTTGCGCCCATTTTAAAATGATATAAGGGCGTTTATTCAAATGAAAATTAAAAAATCGTTTATTCAACTCCTTGCATTCCTTTTCTAAAACAGGTCCAATTACTTCAACCCCTTCCTGCATTAACTTTATTGCTCCCTTCCCATTTACTGCATCAAAAGGATCCATACATCCAATCACCACTTTCTTTATTTGATGGGCAATGATAAGATTGGTACATGGGGGTGTTTTGCCAAAATGCACACAGGGTTCTAAGCTTACATATAAGGTTGAATCTTTTATTTTCTCTCGATTTTTTTCCGCAACACTATTGATGCAATTGACTTCTGCATGCGCTTGTCCATACTGTGCATGGTAACCTTCTCCAATAATTTGATTTTGATAAACCAACACTGCACCTACCATTGGATTAGGAGCAACCCATCCAGCCCCTTTTTGAGCCAGCTGCAAACATCTTTGCATGTATAATTCGTGATTGATGGGCATAAGCTTGCAAAAATAAACAAATGATAGCTACATTGCAGCATGACGATCAAAGATGCTAAACAAGCCATTATAGAAGCCATTGAGCCCATTTATGACAATAGGGAAGCAGTTAATATTGCCACTTTATTGCTTGAGGAACTTACTGGCCATAGTAAAATGAATCAATTTCTACAAAAACAATCTTTGGTTTCGGAAGCGATAGCCAACAAGCTGAATCATTCTATAGAGCGACTGAGTAAGGGAGAACCTATTCAATATATCATTGGGAAAGCTTGGTTTATGGAATTACAACTACTAGTTAATTCAAACACCCTAATTCCGCGCCCAGAAACAGAAGAATTGGTTGATTATTTAATTAAACACTTAAAGACAAAAGGAAACAAAAATGTTCAAATTTTAGAGATTGGTGCTGGCTCTGGCTGCATTCCTATTGCTATCGCTAAATATTATCCAAGTGCTACCATTACTAGTATCGATATTAGTTCCGATGCGTTAGACATTGCAAAAAAAAATGCTGAAACAAATCATGTAACAATCAATTGGAAACAATTGAACTTTTTAGACCATCAGCAATGGAATACATTAGGATCTTACGATATTATTGTTAGTAATCCACCTTATGTAAGAAAAGCGGAAGCTGCCACTATGCATACCAATGTATTAGCATATGAACCATATACTGCACTATTTGTAGAAGATAATGACCCCTTGATTTTTTATAAAGCTATTCAGGATTTTTGCGAAGATCATCTGAATAAAAATGGGGCCGTATTTTTAGAAATCAACGAAGGATTGGGTAAAGAAACAGCAGCACTATTTAATAACAACTATACGATTGAAATTAAAAAAGATATGCAGAATAAAGAGAGAATGGTAATGGCTTATCAATTTTGATCAACTGCCATTACTGGTGTAGCTCCTAATTTTTTTATGACTTGCATGATTTTTATGGAAGTTCCTAAGTGAGAGGTACTATCCCCATTAATCACTACGGTTGGCTTCTCAGTTTCTTTTGATAAGTATTCCTTTAATTTAGTCTCCAAATTTTCAAAAGCAACAGGCTCAGCTCCTATAAATAGTTGTTGGTCTTTGTTTACACTTATGACTACGGTTTGTTTAGCCTTAGTATCTGCCTTGGCCTTAGGATTCGAAACCTTAATTACATTGGGATTCGCCAAGGTAGAAACAATTAGAAAGAACAGTAGCAAAATGAATAAAATATCATTCAGCGCCCCTGTATGCATTTCAGGATGTGTCCTAAATCTTTTTCGGATGTTCATATTATCTAGTTGGCTCCTGTAAAATATCCATGAAATCTGCACTAGCAGCTTCCATTTTATTTGCCGTTTTATCTATTTGTGTGCTTAAAAAATTATGACCTACGTAGGCTATCAATCCAATAATCAAACCAGTTGCAGAAGTAATCATTTTAGTATAAATACCTCCTGCTATAGTGTTCAATGTATATTCTCCTGTTGACGCAATTCCATAGAATAATTGAACCATCCCTATAATTGTACCTAAGAACCCAAACATGGGTGCTATACCTGCTATCAATGACAATATATTCAAATTCTTCTCCATATTGTACATTTCGAGCTTACCTACATTTTCCATACTCTTTTCAATAGCGTCAATAGGCTTACCAATTCTTTGCAATCCCTTATCAATCATTTTAGCAACAGGACTACTATTATTTTTTGTATAGCTTTTAGCCGCCTGAACATTTCCGGATAAAATATGGTCTCGAATGATCACCATAAAGTTTTGGTCAATTTTCCCTGCTTTTTTAATGGCAAACAACCGCTCGGTAAAAACATATATGGCTGCAATCAATAATGCATACAAAGGATACATAATCCAGCCGCCTTTTTCTAATAAAGTCCATAAAGATACTTTTTCTGCTGTAGTAACCGCAGCAGTTGCCACTTTTTGTAATGAATCAGATTGTAATAAGTAGAACATGCATTTATTTTATTTTGCTAATGTAGTAGGTTTTACAAAAGAACAATTATTCGTGCATAAATAATCATACACATCGTTAATTAAGAAAGCTTTTACACATATCAATTATTTGCTAGGCCTTTCGATTTCTTTCATTTTCATCATCGCCATAATCTGACGCATATTATCCTGCATTCCCTCTGGGCTTCCGTCTAAGAAAATAACATTACCCTTGCCAATTTCAGCGAAGTTCTTAATGGCTTCTGTCCACATACTGAACAAGATTACATTAGTATCCAAATTGGCCTGCTTCATTTCTTCAGCAGCCTGGCTCATACCCTTTGCCACTTCTTGTCTAAACAACGCCACACCCATCCCACGCAAACGAGCTGCTTCTCTTTCTGCTTCAGCAGCAATTTTAATAGCATTACCCTCTGCTTCAGCTCCCTTGGTTTTAGTAATTAATAAAGCTTGCCCTTCATTTTCAGCTGCTGCTTTTAAATTATTACTAGCTACTACCCTACTCATACTTTCCATAATCACCTGATCAAATGTGATATCATTAATTTGCAAATCTTGCAAATGATAGCCCCATTCTTCCAATGATTTATCAATTTGTTGTTTTACATCTTCCACTATTTCTCTACGCAACAATAATATTTCAGCTTGTTTTTTGGTTGCAACAAAAGCACGTATTGATCCTTCAACAGTTCTAATTAAAGCCTGCATTAAATCCTTTTCTGAAATAAATTTAAATGCGACATTTTTGATGGTTTGTTCGTCCTGGTTAATTACCGAATACAATAACATGCTTTTAAAGTATACATTAGCCTGATCTACCGTTACAGCCTGAAACTCTAATTCAACTGATCGGTTTTGGATACTAACCGTTTTATATACTTGCTCTAGAATAGGAATTTTAAAATTCAATCCTGGCATTAAAATTCTTCTATACTTGCCAAACATCGTAATCACTGCAATCGTTCCTTGGTTCACTGTAACCAATCCAGTAAACAAAATAATCAAGGCAACAATTAGCCACCAATAATCCATTAAGAATTCCATAGAAATTTATTTTTAATAAAGATAATATCTATTTAGTCAGTTTAGCCCCCTTTTCTTCCCACACTTTTACTAACTGAACTAATACATCTACTGCGCGCTCCATATCCGAAACACCTACCCACTCACGTTTGCTGTGAATGGCTTGCATACCTGTAAAAATATTGGGACAAGGCAGACCCATAAAACTCAGTCTGCTACCATCCGTTCCCCCGCGAATGGGCTCTTTAATAAATGCTAATCCACAGTTACTATAAGCTTCCTCCGCAAATGAACTAATGAAAGGATATAGGTCAATAACTTCCTTCATATTCCTATATTGTTCAACTTCCAAAAAAGAAACAGTTGCACCAGGAAATTGACTAATTACACTATGTGCAATTTGTATGATACAAGCTTGGTGTTCCGTTAATTTGGCTGTTTCAAAATCACGTATGATAAATTCAATGGTGGCTTTCTCTGCCAATCCTTCTACCCTTACGGGGTGAACAAACCCTTGTTTCTTTTCAGTTACTTCAGGAGCTAAAATGGTTTTAGGCAATTGGTCTAAAATTGCTGCAGCAATTTTTAAGGCATTGACCATTTTACCTTTTGCATAACCTGGGTGTGCTATAACACCATCAATATTTACAGTGAACCCGTTGGCACTAAATGTTTCATCCTCAAATGTGCCTAATTCTCCCCCATCTAATGTATAAGCAAAATCTGCTCCCAACTTGTTCAAATCTAATTGATTAGTACCCCTTCCGACTTCTTCATCGGGTGTAAATAAAATTTTAATGGTACCATGAGTAATACTAGGATTTTGGACCAAAAATTCTATGAAATTCATGATTATTGAAACACCAGCTTTATCGTCTGCGCCCAATAAAGTGCTGCCACTGGCTGTAATAATATCTTTACCTATATGTTGAATTAAGTATGGAAAGTCTTTTGGATCAATCACTATAGTAGGATCATCAGGTAACACAATGGAAGATCCATCATAAGCTTTATGCAAAATTGGCTTTACATCCGTTCCACTACAATCTGGAGCGGTATCGATATGTGCACAAAAACAGATGACTGGTATTGGCTTGGAAGTATTTGCAGGAATGGTAGCATATACATATCCATATTCATCCATATGAGCATCCACAACTTGTAATGCTTGTAATTCTTGTACTAATAATTGGCTTAGATTCTTTTGTTTTTGGGTGGATGGGAAACTACTACTGAGTGGATCACTCTGTGTATCTATTTGCACGTAACGCATTAATCTTTCCGCAACACTATAACTAGCCAATGCACTCATTTTTTTATCGCAAGATAATATTTGTTGCTTCATCTATTGCATTTATACATTTCAGTTTTTATATTGTAGAAACTAAAAAAAATCAAATGAAAAAAACAATAATTGCTGCGCTAGTAGGGGGCATAGTGTTATTCATGTGGCAGTTCTTATCTTGGACTGCATTAAACTTACACAGCCTTTCACAACAATACACACCTAGACAGGATAGCATTATGCAGATGCTAAAAAACAATCTAGATAAAGAAGGTGGCTATTATTTGCCTTCTGCACCTGCAGGGACTTCATTTGAGGATATGGAAAAAATAGCTAATGGAAATATAGGAAAGCCTTGGGCTAGTATTCAATACCATGCTTCTTTAAAATACAATATGGGAATGAATATGGCAAGGGGTTTAGTAGCAAATATTTTTATCGTTTGGCTATTGTGCTGGATTCTTGGAAAATTAGCAAGTAATAATTTCACCACCACTTTTACAGCTTCTCTTTTTATTGGATTAATTGTTTATTTAAACAGCAGCTATACGGGCCATATTTGGTATCCGATGTTCGATATCCGCGCTTATCTAATTGATGCAGTAGTAAGTTGGGGATTAGTAGGTATTTGGTTGGGTTGGTGGATGAACAGAAGACCTAAGTAATAGAATTTCAGGTTGAATTATAATGAAACAAAATAGACCGGCGAGCCGGTCTATTTTTATAAAAGTTCCTACTAAAACAAGAAGTCTTAAATAGTGTTCAGAATAATATTAAGGAGTAATAATGATAGACTTAGGCCCATCGATAGCTACTAACTCTAAATCGAATACCAATTCTTCACCTGCTAAAGGATGGTTGGCATCTAAAACAACAACCGCATCTTTTACTTCTACTATGATTACGGGGAAATTTTGACCAGATCCATTGCTCATATTCAATTGCATACCAACTTCTGGTACCATATCTGCAGGAAATCTATCTTTAGGAAATTCCATAATCATTTCTTCTTGCTTAGGACCATAAGCTTGGTCAGCAGGGATATTGATGGTTTTCTTTTCACCAATTAACATTCCTGTTACACCATCATCAAAACCGGCAATGACCATACCGCTTCCAATTTCAAACTCCAATGGTTCTCTTCCTTCTGATGAATCAAAAGTATTGCCGTTGGTTAACTTTCCGTGATAATGTACTTTTACCTTATCACCTTTTTTTGCTTGTTGCATAAATTATTATTAAGGGGCAAAAGTACTATCCTTCCCGCTTAATATTACCTTTGCAGCCAAATATTTTGGTCATGCGTATTGTTTTTATGGGCACCCCTGATTTTGCCGTGGCATCGCTGGATGCATTGGTTTCCAATGGCTTCAATATAGTCTCGGTAGTTACAGCACCTGACAAACCTGCTGGTAGAGGGCTTAAATTAACAGAAAGTGCTGTCAAAAAATATGCAATTGAGAAGGGGATTCCAGTTCTACAGCCAATAAAATTAAAAGATCCCCACTTCATTGAATCATTAAAGGAGCTAAAAGCAGACATTCAAATTGTTGTGGCGTTTAGAATGTTACCAGAAATTGTGTGGAATATGCCAATGATGGGAACCTTAAATGTACATGGTTCATTATTACCTCAATATCGTGGTGCTGCTCCTATTAACTGGGCTGTAATAAATGGAGAAAAACAAACAGGGGTAACAACTTTTAAATTAAAACATGAAATTGACACAGGCGATATTTTATTACAAGAATCCATGCCAATTGGCGATAATGAAACAGCAACAGAAGTTCACGATAGAATGAAAATAATTGGGGCTAATTTATTGGTAAAAACATTGCAGCAATTAAATGCAGGTACTATTCATGAAACCCCTCAAGTAATATCAGCAGATACTAAGCATGCACCTAAAATTTTTACCAAAGACTGTACAATAGAATGGAATCAGGAGGTTGAACAAATTTATAATTTGGTAAGAGGGTTAGCAGAATTCCCAGGTGCCCTTACTCATTTAGATGGAAAGATTTTGAAAATTTACAAAAGCAAAAAAGAGATTGCCCCACACGCATATGAATTAGGAAAGCCCTTTACAGACCACAAAACTTTTTTGAAGTTTAGTTGCTTAAATGGTTACTTACATATTTTAGACCTCCAACTAGAAGGCAAAAAAAGAATGCCTGTTGCCGATTTTCTTAGAGGTTTTAAGTTAGCTTAAAACTACAGATTATTGAATAGCAGCAGCCAATGTAGCATAGTCTACAATTCCTTGTTTACGCCAAGTCTCTTTTCCATTTTTGAAGACAATGAATGTAGGCAATCCTTCAGAACGCAATTGCTTCATTACTTCAATATCAATTCCTCCATCTACTTTGACCAAGTTAAATTGGGCACTTTTTTCTTTTTGTAATTGTTGTAATACTGGTTCCATCTTCACACATGGTGGGCACCATTCTGCACCGATATCTACTAAAATAGTTCCAGATTTAATACTAGCATTAAATGCAGCCAAACTCATTTCTGCACGAGTTGGTTTTGATTCTAGATGCTTGCCTTCCATTCGCCATGCAGAAATCCCTCCTTTTAAATTACTCACCTCTTTAAACCCATTTTCCTTCATCCAATTCATTGCTTCTGCACTCCTTACCCCTGATGCGCAATAAACCAATACAGGCTTTGCTTTATCTATATGTTGCACCCTGTCTGCAAACTCACGTTCATCTAGCCAATTGGCTTGTAAAGCGTTATTAAAATGCCCTCCTTGGTATTCTCCGGCAGTTCTAACATCCAATATTTGAATACCGGGCAGTTTCATTCTTTGTTCAAAAGCAGTTACTGAAATTGATCCGCCCAATTGAGTTACCTCTTTCGACTCAGCAGAAACGGCCGATTCACTAGGTGCTGAATTACATGCAATGACTGTAAAAAAAAGTGCAAGACTAAAAAAAGTGATTTTCATATTATTGTAAATAAGTTATGTTAACTGAAAAAGGGGTATCTGTTTTACCCAACGCAGCGGATGTTGCATTACTTACCCGCATCAATAATGCAGGTGCACCTTTTATTTCAGGAACAGGACCTAGCACTCTAGCACATACAGTTTTATTATCTGATGTTGTTATCCTTACAATGGTTCCTGGTAAAACATCATTTAACAAAGCATAAAATTTTCGATCAGCAAAGCCACTAGTCGATTTAAAAATCCCTACATCGCCTGCTTTATTAATTTTGTTTTTTGCTGATTGTTCCATTGCATAAATCAAACCAAAATAACCTTCATCGTTCGTTTTGGGAGTATAATTCACATTATCATCATTAATGCGATACTCTGTTGGAGGAGGCTGATTTAATTGTTTAAATTGATCAACCGGAATCGGTGGGGGTACAATATTAGCAACAACTTCTGCTGCTTTTTTTTCTTTATCGGCAGCTACTTTTGCAAAAAAATTATCAGATTCTGTCAAAGGCTTCATTACGCCATTTTTTATCTCCCGAGCCCCATCCACAGCAGCATCCATAATATTAGAATCTTTTAAAGGTGGCGTCGTTTCAAGCGGCTTACCATTAACAGGAGGCTTTATGAATACTTGAGCGTCAGGAGACGTAGCATCTGCTTTCATTGCAGCCAGTTTTGATCCTCCAATAAACCCTACTATCAATTCCTGACCATTTGCAACTGCGTCTGTACTTAAACTATTCCATTCGCGCAATTGAGCAAACGGAACTTTAAAATATCGTTGACTTATTCTAAATAAGTTTTCGCCCTTTCCAGCAATATGATAAACTGGAACACTAGAGGAAGACTCTTGTTGTTGCACAAGGTTATCTTGAGACAATGGGATTTTTAGTTTAAAGCCCATTGATAAAACAGCATTTAGATTTATTCTATTATATGCTGCTATTTGCTTGGGAGTTGCTCCGTAAATTCTACTTAAAACGGATAAGGTTTCTTTGCCCTTTACAGTATGATTTATGTAAAGATTACCCGTATTACCTGATGCAATTAATTGTTCTTGGGCATTCGCTACATTAACCAAACAAATAAGGATAAAAAATAAATATTTCTTCAGGTACATGATTTTAAAAATAGATTATAAAGTTAATCTTTTAATATTCTCCATTCAGCAGGATAATAATTATTGATTCTATTGGGTAATACTTTAACTAACCCAAGAACAACCCCCTCATATACCACCCAATTCCAGCCTAGCTCGGCATGACTTGGGGTAAAACTGGCTCTTTTTAAAAATAATAATGCTTGCTCTTTATTGACTTCTAAAAAAGCAACCCCATTTTTAGGTAATGTTGAAACAGCCCATTCATGGGAAGGAATCAAGTCTTTCCCTTTAAATTCACCTATTTCTATTCCAGCTCTTTTGATATATAACTTCGCAGCCAATTCTTGAATAGTAGAAAAAAATTGAGCGGGCACCCTACGGATAGAATTGTTTTGTTTAAAATAAGCCGCATTAACGTCATTTTGAATAAAAGGCGAAAGAGCCAACATTTCGGTTTTGGAAAGCTTAGTTAAGGCCACTTCTTTTAGATGGCTATAATGATTTTGTGCTTGTTTAAATGCTGCTAAATAAAAACCTTCTCCTTTTACCAAATTTGGATAAAAACGATATCCCCAAGCCTGATGTTGAGGCGATTGAGTAGCTATAATATTCCAAGCTGATTCAATATTGATTGGGCAGGATGCTAATTGCATATCATTTACCAACCAATCGGCAATTGCTTCATCTTCCTTAACAGAATAAGAACAAGTTGAATAAATTAAAATTCCATCCTGTTTTAAACAAGGCAAAATCGCAGACAAAATTCTTTCCTGTCTTTGACTACAATGCAAAACATTTTGCTCACTCCATTCTTCTATAGCCTGCTTATCTTTTCTAAATAATCCACTTCCACTGCAGGGCGCATCTACTATAATCACATCAAAATAACCAGCAAAATCTTTAAAATGCTCAGGGTCATTATTGGTTACTACCATATTTGGCAAACCCCACTTTGTTGTATTCTCTACCAAAATGGCAGCTCGAGATTTAATTACTTCGTTACTGACTACCAACCCTTCACTAAAAATAGATGCCAATAAAGTGGTTTTACCCCCCGGAGCGGCACATAAGTCTAATACTTTAAGCCCTTGTTTTGAACCTGGAATTAATTGATTGATTGCATGTTGCAAAAACATCGAACTGGCTTCCTGCACATAATAAGCCCCTGCATGAAACAAAGGATCCATTGTAAAAGAAGGTCGTTCTTTAAGATAAAATGCATCCTTACACCAAGGCACTGGAGCATCCTTAATTGTTTCTAAAGCAATACTGGGTTTGAATGGATTTAAACGTATACTTGTTACCTGCTCCCCTGAAGCATGTACCGCTTCAAATGCTGCTTTATCAAAGCCTTTCACATTTGCTAATGAATCAATTAATTGCTTAGGTAAATCCACAATTAGATAGCTTTAATTTCTGCAACTAATTTTTGCAATGCTGCTTTAGCATCACCAAATAACATGGATGTTTTTGGCTGAAAAAACAAAGCATTTTCAATACCTGCATAACCAGGCTTCATGCTGCGTTTATTTACAATAACAGTTTTAGCCTGTTCAACTTCTAAAATAGGCATGCCATAAATGGGTGAGGCTGAATCGGTTTTGGCAGCAGGATTTACAACATCATTGGCCCCCAAAATCAACACCACATCAGTTGTTTTAAATTCGTTATTAGCATCTTCCATTTCTAATAATGCATCATAGTTAACATCTGCTTCTGCTAATAAAACATTCATATGGCCAGGCATTCTACCGGCTACTGGATGAATTGCATATTTAACTTCTACCCCTTTTTCTTCTAACAACTGTTCTAATTCATGACAAATATGTTGTGCTTGTGCTACCGCTAATCCATAACCTGGAACAATCATTACTTTAGTTGCATAACTCATACAAACTGCAGCATCACTAATAGAGATTTCTTTAAAACTTCCTGAAATAGATTGCTGTTCTCCTTTCGAAGACGCGCCAAAAGACCCCAACAATACATTCATTAAGCTTCTGTTCATTGCTTTACACATCAGAATGGTTAACAATGTACCAGCTGCTCCAACCAAAATTCCTCCTGTTAGCATAACTTGGTTATCGTATAAAAATCCACCGCAAGCTGCTGCAACGCCTGTGAAAGAATTTAAGAGAGAAATAACTACAGGCATATCCGCTCCACCTATAGGCAATACAAATAATACACCATACAAAACTGCTGCTGCAGTAATAAGATAAAACCAATAATAATTTGAAATAGAAATATTGTATGTTAAATAAGTAGCCAACCCAATGATTGCCAATAATAAAATATTATTCGCCATTTGTTGACCATTAAAAGCAAAGTCTTTTACCGATCCATTGAGTTTACCCCATGCAATCATACTGCCTGCAAATGAAATTGTACCTATAATTAAACCTGCAAAAATGATGAGCAAAGTAGCTCCATCTAAACTGCCTGGTGCAGCATACAAATCATTGTCTGTAAATAATGGATGCGTTATATGTTGAAATTCAATTATTGAAATTAATGCAGCACATGCCCCTCCCATTCCGTTGAATAGGCTCACCATTTCAGGCATAGAAGTCATTTTGACTTTTTTAGCAGCTAAAGTACCGGCCAATGTTCCAACTAATAAGCCTCCAAAAATCCATCCGTAATTCTCTAGTTTTACCCCATCCTTACTGTATAAAAAAATAGTACCAAATATGGCAATACCCATACCCGCAGCTGCCGCCCAATTCCCCTTCCTAGCTGTGTCTGGATGAGACAACATTTTAAGCCCTACAATAAAACTGACAGAGCCAATTAAGTAACAAAGTGTAAGCAAATTTATTTCCATCTTATTTTTTCTTCTTAAACATTTCCAACATTCTATCGGTCACTACAAAACCACCAACCACATTTAATGTACCCAACACAACTGCTAAAAAACCAATAATCAATGCGGGTATATCATCCGAGGAAACCTGCCCCATCACAATGATAGCGCCAATAATAACTACTCCATGTATTGCATTTGCGCCACTCATTAAAGGCGTATGCAGCACACTAGGCACACGACCAATCACTTCTATTCCTAAAAAAATAGACAGGATAACGATATAAATTATATCAATATGTTCATGTATATACGTCAAAACTGTATTCATACAAACCATTTATGCTGTAAGTAATGAAAGAATGCGATCGTTTACAACTGCACCATTGTGTGCCATGCAACAACCTTTTACGATATCGTCTTCAAAATTTAAATTGATTTGTCCTTCCTTAGTCAAAATCAATTGCAAGAAATTAAACACATTTTTACCATATACTTTACTTGCATCAGCAGGCATATCCGATGCCAATTGACTGTTACCCACTAAAGTAACTCCATGTAACTGTATGATGGCATTATTTTGAACGCCAAAAACATTCCCCCCTGTTGATGCTGCTAAGTCAATTACAACAGCACCAGGTTTCATTAACTTAAGCATGTTTTCATCTATCAATAAAGGAGCGGGCTTCCCTTGTAATTGAGCAGTTGCAATAATCACATCTGATTTAGCAACGGATAGGGCTAATCGTTCTTTTTGTTTTTGTTTAAATTCAGCCGTTTGATCTACCGCATATCCACCAGCTGCTGAAGCATCTGCAGCACCTTCTACTTCTATAAACTTAGCACCTAAACTCATCACTTCCTCTTTTACAGCAGCTCGAGTATCGGACACTTCTACTACTGCACCTAAACGCTTAGCAGTTGCAACAGCTTGTAGGCCTGCTACTCCAGCGCCCAATACCATTAATTTTGCAGGAGGAATACTTCCAGCCGCTGTCATGAACATGGGAAAATAACGGGGCAATAAATCGGCTGCCTTTAATACTGCCTTATACCCTGCAATATTGGCCTGACTGCTCAACACATCCATAGATTGTGCTCGCGTTGTTCTAGGTATCATATCTAAACTAAAAACAGTAAGCCCCGTAGCTGCCCATTCGTTCATTAACGAATAATTAAATAATGGCTGAAAAACACCTACTAAAACAGCCCCCTTTTGAATCTTTAATAGATCGTCATGAGATATACTCCAATAGCCTAATAAAATATTGGCAGAAGATAAAAGGGTATTTCTATCTGTTATTTTTGCGCCTACCCCATTATAAGCATCATTATTAGCAAATGCACGAACACCAGCATCTACTTCAACCATCACTTCAATTCCTTGCTTAACCAATACGGCCAGCTGTTCTGGCAGCATTGCCACTCTATTTTCTCCTATAGGTTCTTTAAGGATGCCAATTATCATGTATGTAAGTTAATTCATTAAAACTGAACAATAAAATGCTGCTTTTCTTTTTGTTCTTTCCTAAAAAAAACCAAGCCGATAAAAAATAAATCAACCGTTAAAGTAACTGTTTCGTCTTTTTTGATTGCCGCCCAAGCCTGTTCCATTTCTTTACTCCAATGAATATCATCGAAAATTAATACAGAATGCTCCTGCAAATAGGGCTTCATCATATCAAAGTAACGAAGGGTAGGTTCATATCGATGATTCCCATCAATAAAAACAAAATCAAGTGATTCGTTTTTCTTTAACACATCAGCCAATGTATCATCAAAATTACCCACAACTTGCTCAATGTTATGTAAGCCAATATGCTGAAAATGGCGATGAGCTTGTTGTGCAATTTCAGGTGATCCTTCCATTGTTATTACACGAGCTCGATGATTAGCCGCTGCCAAATAACTAGTTGTTATTCCAAGTGACGTGCCTAATTCTAAAATAGTTAATGGAGCAAAATGATTAACCAGCCTAAATAACAGTTGTCCGAATTTTTTTGGCTTTAAAGCAGATTTTGCAATGGAAGCAATGGTTCTTGAACTAGTTGCATTTAATCGAGACCCTGCACCAAAATCAGTTACAGTAATCACCGTATTATTAAACCTAAGCTCTTCTCTTGCCGCTTCAATTAAAGGAAAAATATAAAAATTCCGATCATCAATCAATACTTTATCAATTAACTCAAAAACGAATGGGGAGTGCACCCCATGTCCTTTTGGATTGGACGATCTTATCCAATAATGCATATAACGCAAGCCAAGCTGAATAAGAGAATACATTATGGTTGAATTTTATTTATGGGAAGCCATTTCTTTAGCCAAAATAGAGCGTAAACGAATGAGAACCAACTAATAAAATAGGCGGATTTTATTATCCAATTGATCAAATCTAAGTCAGGTAATTCTGTGAAAATTAAATAATAAACCATTACGCCTAAGCTAAACCATAAGCTTTTTCGAAAAAATGGCAAAGCAAAACACAAAGGAAGTATTATAGACAAAATAACGCTCATCACCGACTCATCTATATAATCTATCCAGAATTGGTTTATGGGTTGGTCTTTATTGAGTGATCGTAAAAATTGTATTAATCCTATTAAGACTCGTATTTGATAGAGCGCATAAATCAGTAATAAAATATTCATTACTTGTAAAATGCTTTTACTATACAATTTGCTCAAATTGTTTGCATATACTACAGAAGCAATTACAAGAAATGGAATGAATAATAAATAAAGAAAGGGTATAATTTGCATGACTATGAATGCTTTTGCCAACATTGAAAACGATACGCATAAGGATGTTTAGCATCAACTTCTTTTGGATCGTCCATGGTAAGTTGCCAAAGGTCTGTATCTAAAGCTGGGAAAAAAGTATCCCCTTCAATAATAGCGTCTACTCTTGTTAAATAAACTTTATGTGCATAGGGTAATGCTGCCGCGTACAATTCTCCACCACCTATAACAAATGATTCTTTGTAATCATTTTCTGAAGCAATGCGTAAAGCCTCTTCTAATGAGGAAGCTTTTTGAACCCCGTCAGCTTTCCAATCGGCCTGTCGAGTGACCACAATATTGAGTCGCCCATTTAAAGGCTTACCCGACAAAGATTCAAAAGTTTTTCTCCCCATAATTACTGGCATTGCCCAAGTTGTTTGCTTAAAGAATTTCATATCATTAGGCAAATGCCATAGCAATTGATTATTCAAACCAATGGCATTATTTTTAGATGCGGCAACTATTATTGATATAATCATATTAAACAGCAACTGGTGCTTTTATTGCAGGATGGCACTGATAATTTTCCAAAGTAAAATCAGCAAAATCGAAATCAAAAATACTAGAAACCGTTGGATTTAATTTCATAATAGGCAATGGGTAAGGCTCCCTACTCAACTGTAAATTCACTTGTTCTAAATGATTATTGTAAATATGAACATCTCCGAAACTATGAACAAAATCGCCATATTGTAACCCTGTTACTTGGGCCATCATCATCGTTAGCAATGCATAAGATGCAATATTAAAAGGTACCCCTAAAAAAACATCTGCACTACGTTGATACAATTGACAGCTTAGTTTTCCATCTGCAACGTAAAATTGAAATAAACTATGACAAGGCATTAATGCCATTTGATCGAGCTCTCCCACATTCCAAGCACTTACAATCATTCTTCTACTGTCTGGGTTGTGCTTAAGTTGATGTACCACATCAGTAATTTGGTCAATAACTTTTCCATCAACACCTTCCCAACTTCTCCATTGTTTCCCATATACAGGACCAAGTTCACCATTTTCATTAGCCCATTCATTCCAAATACTTACGCCATGATCTGTTAAATACTTAGTATTGGTATCACCTTTTAAAAACCAAAGTAATTCGTAAATAATACTTTTTAAGTGCAATTTTTTTGTTGTTACCAAAGGAAATCCTTTTGCTAAATCAAAGCGCATTTGATAACCAAAACAACTGATGGTGCCTGTACCAGTTCGGTCGGTTTTTGCCGCCCCGTTCGCTAAAATATGTTTTAATAAATCGTGATACTGTTGCATACGCAAATTAACAACGAAATGGCCGCATTTTGCGGCCATTATCAATGCTGTGCAGAAATTGTGATTATTGCATTATTTTTTTTGAATCAACTTATTAAAGCTTAAAAACCAACCCATATTACTTACATGTGTATCAAAACTTCCAAATTTCCCTTGAACACTCAAACCAAAACCAATACTTCCTCTTAACGAAAATTGATCAAACGTGCCTTTAAATTCATCCACAGTTCCAGACGCATAAGCATACCTTGTATTATAAGTGGACTTACTGTAAACGGCTGGTAGAGCAGCTTGTAGAAAAAAAGCGGCTGAATTGCGCTTGTTGAAAGACAAATAATAGCGGGTAATAGGAGCAATTCCAATATCAAAGTTATTTTGAATATTTTTGGTGTCAACAACCGGAAGACCTGGCCCAGGGCCAATAGTAATGGGATACGTTAAATAATTGGTTCGTTCAGTATGAACACCTGCAATACCCATCACTCCAATCATCCAATTCTGTTCAACAAATTTTCCATACATAGGGGCCAATAAAATACCCAAATTAGTATTCCCCTTTGTAATAGAGATATCCGTATATGACCCCATCATATCAGAATAAACAGGAGAAATACCAATACCCAAAAATGATTTTCCTTTATTAAAATGCTGATAAGTTGGTTTTTCTGTTTGAGCAAAGCTCAAATAAGCAACGGCTAACGATAATAAAAGCGTATATCCTTTCTTCATAAACATTTTTTTATATAAGAGCCTATAAAGAAAAAAAAAGTTGCACCACTCAAATAAAATTTAAGCCTTTCGTCGGTCTAATTCCTTTTTGATTAAAGACAATTCACGACCAGTTTGTCCGGCAACACTCGAATTTTCTTTGGCTCTTCGCATTAAATAAGGAATCACATCTTTGATGGGTCCAAATGGCAAATACTTGCTTACATTAAACCCTTCCTTCGATAAATTGAAAGTAATATTATCACTCATCCCATAAAGCTGAGAGAAATGCACATGAGAATGATTATGGAGCAAATTTTTATCGTGCATGATTTCTGCTGCCAATAAATTACTTTTTTCGTTGTGAGAAGCAATAATAACTGAAATATCTTCCAAATGATCAAAACAAAACCTTACAGCAGCGTTAAAATCATTATCCGTAGCTTCTTTAGTTGCTTGTATTGGAGAAACATAATTCATATTGGCCGCTCTTTCGCGTTCCTTTTCCATATAAGCACCCCTAACTAATTTAATACCTAATTTAAATTGTTGCTGCTTGGCAATTTTATAAGATAATTGTAAAAAATGAAGACGATCGTGTCTATATAATTGAATAGTATTATAAACAATCACTTTATCCTTATTAAATACTTCCATCATTTCCATGCATAAGCGATCAATTGGATCCTGAATCCAACTCTCTTCTGCATCAATGAGCACCCCAATATTCTTCTCTGCAGCAATCTCACAAATCGTATACATTCTTTCGCGTACACGCTCCCATTCAGCCACTTCTTCTTCATGATCATGAACACCACTTCTAAGTCTAGGAGCTTCATTCAAAGTTTGCAACAAAGCAAATCTAGCTAGCCCAGTCACTTTAATGCTAATAAATGGAATATTGGTTTGGGTTGCAGCATAATTAACCACCCGGATGAATTCTTCCGTAGCATGGTCAAAACTCTCTTCAGACGCTTTCCCTTCTACACCATAATCAAGAATAACTTGTATACCGTATTTTCCAAGCACATTCCCTACTTCAGCAGTTTCTTCCAAAGTTTCACCCCCTACAAACTGCTTGAAAATGGTTTTCCTGATCAACCCATTTACTATTGGCAAGCCTGTTTTCATTATATAGGGAGTAAGCGTAGTACCTAATTTTACAAACCAAGGAAACTCCATGGTTTTGAATAAAAATTTAGCCCCTTTTAATTCTTTGTCAGACTTGTATGCAAAGGCATTTTGTGTATTGTCGAAGGAAATGTTCATACTAACGGTTGTTCGTTCAGCAAATATCGGTACTCCAAGCTTTGTAAGCATCATTTAAATAAAAATCCAGCAAAATTTATTATTAAATGGCCTGATGATTAAAAGGCTGTAATACCATTTCACTGACTACCCCACTAGCAGGCTGCTGGCATAGAAACCAGATAGCTTTTGCAGCTTCTTCTGCTACAATCATTTTGTCTCGCTGAACCCTTAAATCTATATTATCCCAAAAAGCAGAATCAATTCCACCTAAGAAAATATTTGTAATTCTAATTTCAGTCCTTTTCAATTCTTCTCGAATACTTTGCATCATTCCCACTAAACCATATTTACTTGCACTATAAGCAGCAGCTCCAGCCATTGGGACTTTACCCAATACCCCTGGAATATTGATGATAAGGCCTTTCTTTTGCTCTTTCATATTGGGCAATACAGCTCTAACCAAATAAAAAGAACCCATTAAATTGACTTGTAAACTACGCTCAAATTCATTGCTGGTAAGAGTATCCATAGATTTTATAATACCAATACCGGCAGCATTAATCAATATATTAATGATTGGAGTTTGAGCCAACACTTGAGCAACGGTTGCATTTACAGAAGCTTCATTGGATATGTCCATTTGAAAACAACGGCTATCTGGGATACCAGCTTGCTGGGCAACTTCTGCCAACTTATTGGTATTTCTCCCTGTGATAAATACAATTGCACCACTCGCACTTAGTTGTTTTGCAACTTGAGCGCCAACACCACCTGTTGCTCCTGCTAATAATACTACACGTCCTTTTAAAGATTCCATTTATTCTTTTTTAATACAACAATGGGCAAAGCATTTTGTTGTAATTGATTTTATGAGCGCTGTAAGTATCGTCTTTCCACATCAATTATTTAAAAACCATTCAGCATTAGACCCATCGGTTCCAGTGTACATAGTAGAGGAATGGCTTTTTTTTCAACAGTACCCTTTTCATTTTCAAAAACTGTTGTTACACAGGGCTAGTATGCAGCAATACAGAAATTATTTAGATCGCATAAATTTTCAAACAAATTATATTGAAACAACAGAGGCCATATCTAATGTACTTCAATTGGTTCCTTATTTTGCAAAAAATAATGTATCCATCATTCGTGTAGCAGACCCTGTTGATAATTGGCTGCACAAAAGACTTACTCAATCATGCAAGCAAAACAATATCCAATTAGAAATATTTGATAACCAAGGCTTTTTAAATACCTGTTCAGCAACAGATGCCTTTTTCGAAAAAAGGAACAAGTTTTTCCAAACTGATTTTTATACTTGGCAAAGAAAATCAAGAAAAATATTAGTGAATGATGCTTTGCAACCGGTTGGGGGCAAATGGACTTTTGATGCCGAAAACAGAGAAAAATTTCCAAAAAATAAAAAGTCGCCAGATTGTCAATTTACCGAAGAAAATGAGTTGATTATAGCCGCTAAGAATTATATCATCAAACATTTTCCGAATAACCCGGGCATAAAAGACGCACCTTTTATGCATAATGGTAAAAAAGGATACTATCCCATCAGTTTTGATAGCGCACATGAATGGTTAATACAGTTTTTGAATAATCGATTTCAAGAATTTGGCATTTATGAAGATGCAATGGTAGCTGGAGAATCCATTTTACATCACAGCGTGTTGAGCCCTTTAATCAATATAGGATTATTAACACCAGAAGAAGTATTAAATGAAACTTTACATTACGTTGCAAAAAATAATATTCCACTCAACTCATTTGAAGGATTTATAAGGCAAATCATTGGATGGAGAGAATTTATTTACCAAGTTTATGCAAGAGCGGGCAGCCAACAAAGAACCCGAAACTATTGGGGATTTAAAAGAAAAATACCTACGTCATTCTATTCAGGAAATACAGGTATAGTTCCGTTAGATGATGCAATACAAAAATTACAAAAAACTGGATATAATCATCATATAGAACGATTGATGATTATAGGCAATTTTATGTTGCTCTGCGAATTTGATCCTAATCAAGTATACCAATGGTTTATGGAAATGTATGTAGACGCATACGACTGGGTAATGGTTCCCAATGTTTATGGGATGACTCAATTTGCAGATGGAGGTTTAATGACCACCAAGCCTTATATCAGCGGAAGTAACTATATTTTAAAAATGAGCAATTATCCAAAAGGCGACTGGCAGGAAATTTGGGATGGACTCTTCTGGAGATTCATGCATCTACACCGATCCTTTTTTTTACAGAACCCACGTTTGGGTATGCTGATAAAAACCTTCGATAAAATGCCAGAAAGCAAACAACAATTGCATTTAAGCAATGCTGAAAAATATTTACAAACATTAGATAAGTAATCAACTTGTATGAATACTCCCATTCAATTTCCTACAAATTATGCGTCAATTATTGAACGAATAGAACAAATAGATGCAAAACAATATGAACGAACTAGAAATTTTATCAATGGTGCAGTAACTTACTTATCTCCTTATATTGCCAGAGGTGTAATTCAATTACCACAAATAAAAGAAATAGTGGTTGCAAAATATGGTAGATATGTATCAGAAAAATTAGTTCAAGAATTGGCCTGGAGAGAGTTTTTTCAAAGAGTATGGCAACATCAACAGGAAGCCATTTTTACTGATTTAAAACAAACACAAATTAAAGTAGCACACCAATCAATGCCTTCGAATATTGAAGCTGCCAACACTGGCATTTTAGCAATAGATCAAGCAATCAAAAATTTGTATAGCACTGGATATATGCACAATCATGCAAGAATGTATACCGCAATGCTAACTTGTAATGTTGCCCAAGCCCATTGGTTAACTCCTGCAAAATGGATGTACTATCATTTATTAGATGGAGACCTAGCTAGTAATATGCTCAGCTGGCAATGGGTTGCAGGAAGTTTTAGCAGTAAAAAATATTATGCCAATCAAGAGAATGTCAATAAATATACCGGTAGCCAACAATATAATACCCTATTAGATCATAGTTATGAAGCGTTAACGAATAATGACATTCCAGCAGATTTGCTAGGCTTTCATGAATTAAACCTACGGACAGAATTGCCCTCAACCCCAACACCTAAAATTGATCCAAGTTTACCTACGCTAGTCTATAATAGCTATAACCTAGACCCTAATTGGAATAAGGAATTAAATGCGAATCGGATACTATTATTGGAACCAGCCCATTTTGACAAATACCCTGTTAGTAAAAAAGTAATTGATTTTATAATTGCTCTAGCACAGGAAAATATTAACGGTATTCAACTATTTACAGAATCATTTGATTCGTTGTATACTATAACTACCAATATAATTTACAAGGAACACCCTTTGAGTAATCATTATAAAGGCAAAATGGAATCAAGATCATGGCTTTTTGATCAAGTTCATCAGTATTATGGAAGTTTTTTCAGCTATTGGAAAAAATGTGAACGCTTTTATCAATAAATAGAGAAATTTGCTCATGCAAATTACATCTATACAAATTTATCGCTATTCAATTCCGATGGTCCCATTTACCATTGCAACAGGCACCATGGATTTTGCACAAAATTTATTGGTGATTATACATACCGACGAAGGAATTACTGGTTATGGAGAATGTTCTGCATTTCCTATGATTGTAGGAGAAACACAGGCAACTTGTTATGAAATGGGCAAAGCTTTTGCAGCCATTATTAAACATAAAGATCCATTGGATATTGCTGCACGTATGCAAGAATTAGATGGATTTACTGCAAGAAATTATACTGCAAAAAGTGCTTTTGATATTGCACTACATGATATAGCTGCAAAACGATCCAATCAACCTTTATATGCTTTTCTAGGAGGCAACACAAGAAAGATTGTAAGTGATTTAACCATAGGAATAGACAGCCCTTCCACCATGGCTAGCCAAGCGATAGACTTTGTAAATCAGGGGGTAGAAACGATCAAGGTTAAATTAGGAAAAGCCCCATCAATAGATATTGAAAGAATCAAAGCTATTCGCAGTGCAATTGGCTATAACACAACAATTAGGATTGATGCTAACCAGGGATGGTCTTATGAAGACGCGGTTTCTGCACTAACAGCACTAGGAGCCTATCAGATTGAATTTTGTGAGCAACCTATGCGCACTTACAATGATGAATTATTGCCACAACTTTGTTCCATCTCACCCATTCCATTAATGGCAGATGAATCTGTTTACACGCATCATGATGCAGAAAGAATTATTCGCAATAAAGCTTGCGCTTCTATCAATATTAAATTTGCTAAAAGTGGCGGCATTACTGAAGCGATTAAAATAAATGATGTAGCAGAGAAAAATAATATCCCTTGTATGATGGGAGGCATGTTAGAAAGTAGGTTAGCCCTTACTGCCAAAGTTCATTTTGCGATGGCTAAGCAAAATATTATTTTCTATGATTTGGATACCTGTCTTTTAGGTCATAAAGTAGATCCTGTATTAGGTGGCGCTCAGTACAAAGGCATGGAGTTAATAGTGACTGATACACCTGGGATTGGTGCGAGCGTTGATCCAACATTTCTAGGAACCCTTGAAAGCACTACTATTTAAACAAAACTACAACTATAGCGATGCTATATTTGTAATATAAATAATAATATGGAAGCGAAAAAGTCTAGTGAGAGTTTTACAATAATGAATGAATTAGTTCTACCCAATGATACCAATACGTTTGGAAATTTAATGGGAGGCAGACTAATGTACTGGATGGATATTGCTGCAGGTATTGCTGCCGGCAAACATTCAAACACACCCAGCATGACAGCGTCTGTAGATAATTTAAGTTTCAAAAATCCTATCAAACTAGGAAATGTGGTTCATATTCAAGCAAAAGTGTGTAGGGCTTTTAATACTTCAATGGAAATTCATATAAAGGTTTGGGGTGAAGATTTATTACACCAATATCGATATGAAAGCAATGAAGCTTTTTTTACATTTGTAGCTTTAGACCCCAATGGTAAGCCAAGAACAGTACCAGCATTAATTCCTGAAACAGAGGATGAAAAAAGATTATTCGATGGCGCTTTAAGAAGAAGACAATTGAGGCTTATTCTAGCAGGGAAAATGAAACCTGATGATGCCAGCGAACTAAAGGCCTTATTCTTTAAAGAATAAGTTTAATAATATTTTATTTATCCAATTTACTCATTAGATGGTGTTTGCCTTTGAGCATAAAGTTCTTACTCTGCTCAATGGCTTCCATCACCTGATCAAGAATTTCTTCAACTGATTGAGTGTAATCAATGACCATTGGTTCTTTAAATCGAACAGATAAAATTGAACCTTTCTTTTTAAAACTCAAACCTTTCTTAGTGAAAGCTCTCCAAAACCCATTGATTACCACCGGTACTACTACAGGATGATTATTCTTAATAATATGAGCAGTGCCTTTTCTACCAGGTGCAAAAGGCTTGGTAGTACCTTGTGGAAAGGTAATTACCCAACTTTTATTTAATGCCTGATCAATTTTTTGAGTATCGGATTCGTCCCTATTTCTATTAATATCTTGACCTTCTGCCCTCCAGGTTCTTTTTACAGTAAGTGCGCCTGCCAATTTAAATAAACGACTAATCATACTACCGTTCATTGTTTCTTCAGCGGCAACAAAATAGAGATTTGTAAAAGGATTCAATAAATAGTAAGGCAAGCCTAATTTATTTTGTTTACGCCATTTAACTGCACAGAAAATATGTATAAATGTGATCACGTCTGCAAAATAAGTTTGGTGATTACTTACAAAAAGAACATTGTTCTTTGGGAGTTTACGCAAATGTTCTGTACCCTCTATTTTAATAGAATTAATAAGGGTGATTCCAGGATAAGTTGCCATCCCGACTATTCCATAAACAAACGATCTAACAACGCGTATATTCTTTATTCTCTCCACTAAATTCATGTCGATAATAATTGGCCAGCAGTGCAAAATAAGGAATGTATTATACATTTGCACGAGAAAAAATGAGAAATGGCACTAACCACCGTAATTTTTGACATAGATGGCTTGTTAATTGACAGTGAACCTTTGTGGCATGAAGCGGCTACAGAATTATTTAACCAATTTGGTGTAAAGCTTACAGACGCTATGTATACAAGCACCACTGGATTAAGAACAAAGGAATTTGTTCAATTATGGTTTGACTACTTTAAAATAGACCAAAAATTTGCAGCTGAAGCAGAAAAAAAAATTGTAGAAGGGGTATTAAAAAGGATTGAAGATAAAGCCAGCATTATGCCCGGTGTACCGCATATATTTGATTTTTTTGCAAGTAAGCAATTTAAAATTGGACTTGCTACCTCTTCTCCTCCCTCATTAATTGATTTGGTGGTACAAATGACAGGTATTGAGTCCTATTTATCCGCAACTGCTTCTGCAGAGTATTTACCTTATGGTAAGCCCCATCCACAAGTTTATTTAAATTGCGCCGAATCAATGAATAGTCATCCAATCGAATGCATTTGTTTTGAAGATTCATTCAATGGATTAATTGCCGCAAAAGCTGCAAGAATGAAATGTGTTGTGATTCCGCACCACTCACTCAATAAAGATGCACGTTGGAGTGCTGCAGACTTAAAATTGAGTTCATTACAGAACTTTGGAGAGCTTCATTTTGATAGGCTAAATAGTTAAGATTTAATTTAAGTATAGGCATTCTATCAGCAAATATTTTGTCTAACATACTTAAAATAAAAAAGCCCCGAAATTTTGGGGCTTTTTTGAATATTATAGTTAATCAAAACTAGTTTCTGCTTTTCAAGTTTGGATGAGGAGCAGGTACACTATTTGGACCTTCTTCAGTTGTACCTTGTAAATCTACAGTACCAGCTTTGCCGTCCTGAGCATAAACAAATAGCAATCTGCTTTCAGCAATACCTTGACTTTCAACTAAGTACTTAATTACCGCATTCACACGCTCCCAGCTTTGTTGTTGAGCTGCTTTGCTAGTTGCACCGTAACCAATTACTTTAACATTACAAGTTGGATTAGCTTTTAATTGAGCAGCAGCAGCACTTAATACTACCATTGCATCTTTACTCAACTTGGTAGAAGTACCTTTAAACTGAACGCTAGGTAAAGCACTAATAGTACAGCTAGGTTTTTGGTTAGCTTGCATATTAGTTACCATTTCTTTGATTTCCTTGCAACAAGCGTTCTCAGGACAAGTTCCGATACCATCATTGTTTACAGGGAAACATTTCTGAGAAGTCAATAACTCTTTATCTCTGAAATCAGGAACACCATCACCATCAGTGTCCTTAGACACACCATGTGTATCAACAGGAGCACCAGCAGGAGTATTTGGTTCCATATCAAATTGGTCAGTTACACCGTCTTTATCTGCATCAGGTAAAATCACTTTAGGCAATTTCATATGCTTTGGTTCATTCAACTCACTGTAGATAAAGTTGTTTGGATTGATCCAGTAAAGAGGTTGAACCTTTTTGCTGTTATCTCCAATATTGATATTTACTCTTGCAGTAGTCATGCTGAAATAGTCATTGCTTTCGTTTCTAACGTCTTTAAATGCGTCAAGGTAATCATAACCAGCTGCAGAAAAGATGAATTTTTGCTCTATACCAATATTTACTTTTTCACTAATCTTAAATGCAGCACCCAATCCTAAGTTAAAAGCATGCATTAAACCGTAAGATTTTCTATTGTTTATAGTAGCACCACCCAATGTAGTAATTAAACCTTCTTGAGTGTTGGCTTGTCCAGGACGTTGACCATAGAAAATATTGTAACCACCGGGCTGTGCACCAGGAGCACCCTGATATTGGGCTCTAGTTGCAACTAGACTATAACCACCTAAAACGTATAAATTTGTTTTAGGATTTCCTCTGTAATAACTTGGAGTGTTTAAAGAAGCAATAAAGTCTACCCCTAAAGCGTACATATTATTCTTGTAAGCCACTTGCCCTACACCAATCCCGTAATTACTAGGAGTACCAGAATTACTTGCTGCTGATAATGAACCTCTAACTGAGAAAATATGTCCCAGAGCTTTTCTAGCAGAAATACCATATGCTAATCCAATGTTAGAGTTGACATCTCCTGAAATCCAAGAAGGTCCTAGGTTAAAACCCAATTCCCACTGGCTTCTTGGTTTTGCAGGGTAAGGATACTGGTTATTCATAAACTCATTGTGCTGGGGCAGATCTTTCACTGCTACTTTGGAAGTGTCTTTCCAATCCCAACCCCAGTTTGTTTGTGCGTTAATTGATATTTGTGCGAACACAAATAAAACAACTAGTAAAAGGAGCTTCTTGCTTGCCATAATCGATGTTTGATTTAATAAATTAATTATAATCGCCGTAAAAGTACTTATTTTTTATATAAATCCTAAAAATTACTATCTTAGGGGGTATCTGATAGCATTTGACTGCGAATATACTGTAAACGCTGCTTTTAACAGTTTATTTTGTCTTATTCATAGGTATATTGCAGCATAATTATAACATGAATTTAGCAAAAAAAGTTATTTCGAGCGAGCTTGAGCAATTTGAAGTTCATTTTAGAGAGGCAGTAAAGAGTAGGGTGGCGTTGTTAGACCGAATTATGCAGTACATTGTAAAGCGTAAAGGAAAGCAACTAAGACCAATGTTTGTGCTGCTAAGCGCGCGTTTAGGGGGTATAATTAATGATAGTACTTACCGTGCAGCTTCATTGGTAGAATTATTACATACAGCAACCCTGGTTCACGATGACGTAGTTGATGAATCTATGGAAAGAAGGGGTTTTTTTTCGATAAATGCCCTCTGGAAAAATAAAATTGCTGTCTTAGTAGGCGATTATTTGCTTTCAAAGGGATTATTACTGTCTTTAAACAATAAAGACCACGAAGTTTTAAGAATCCTTTCAGAAGCGGTAAGGCTTATGAGTGAGGGAGAATTATTACAAATTGAAAAATCAAGAAACCTTAATTTGAACGAATCGGTTTACTATGAAATAATTAATGGAAAAACTGCTTCTTTATTAGCATCTGCTTGTTCAGCTGGGGCTTCTACTACTTTTTCTGATCTTGAAGACATCGAAACCATGCGTTTATTCGGCGAGAAAGTAGGCATGGCATTTCAAATAAAAGATGATTTATTCGACTATAGTAGCAAAGATATTGGCAAGCCCACTGGCAATGATATTAAAGAAAAAAAGTTGACTCTACCACTTATTTATGTTTTAAACAATTGTACTCCTAGCATTAAAAAAGAGATTATATATATAATCAAAAACCAGAATACACAAAAAGAGAAAGTCGCTTTTGTTATTAAACAAGTAGAAGATTTAGGAGGCATTGAGTATGCTACAAAAAAAATGTTTAGTTATAGAGACGATGCATTAGAATTACTTTATCGCTTCCCTTCATCACCCGTAAGAGATGCTTTGGAAGAGCTGGTAAGATATACTACAGATAGGGAATATTAATGCAAAAAAGATGGAACATATTATCGTCTGAAACAGCTGATGTTGCCTCTTTGCAAGCATCATTAAAAATCAATCCCATCTTATGTTCCATTTTGGTTCAAAGAGGTATCACAGATTACGAGAAAGCAAAAGAATTTTTCAGACCTAGCCTTGAACACTTACATAGTCCATGGCTGATGAAAGACATGCAAAAAGCCGTAAATCGAATCATTAATGCTTTTGAAAAAAAAGAAAAAATTTTAGTCTATGGCGATTACGATGTAGACGGAACTACATCTGTAGCAAGCATGTTTCAATTTTTAAAGTTATTGCATGAACCCATTGACTTTTATATCCCACACAGGTACAAAGAAGGATACGGGATTTCAAAAATAGGTATTGACTTTGCCAAAGAACAAGGCTTTACTTTAATTATCTCTTTAGATTGTGGAATTAAATCTGCAGAATTAATTGCATATGCAAAAACATTAGGCATCGATTTTATTGTTTGCGATCACCATTTGCCAGACAGTGATGTACCAGATGCTGCAGCAATCTTAAATCCGAAACAAATTGACTGCCCCTACCCTTACAAGGAATTGTGTGGCTGCGGTGTAGGATTTAAACTGATGATGGCATTAACCGAAAAGCTTAATTTATCTACTGAAACTTATCTTCAATACATAGACTTAGTAGCAATTGCAATTGCAGCAGATATTGTTCCTGTTACTGGTGAAAACAGAACCTTGGCTTACTTTGGTATTCAAAAAGTAAACACAAAACCATCTGTGGGCATTGAAGCATTGTTAAACTTATCTAAGGCAAAAAGTCCTATGAGTTTGACAAGTTTGGTATTTGTAATAGCCCCAAGAATTAATGCAGCAGGCAGAATGGACGATGCAAAAAAAGCAGTCCAATTGTTTATTGAGAAAGATTCTAATGCAGCAATTTCTTTTGCGAATATATTACACAGCGACAATTCGGATCGTAGAGAAGCGGATAGTTCAATTACTGTGGAAGCAATGGAAATGCTAGCTGCGGATCCTAATAATCAAAACAGAAAATCAACCGTCTTATACAATGAATATTGGCACAAGGGAGTGGTAGGAATTGTAGCCAGTAGATTAATTGAAACATTTTATAGACCTACAATTGTGTTAACCAAAAGTGGAGAATTTGCGGCTGGAAGCGCAAGAAGTGTTGCAGGTTTTAATTTGTATGAAGCCATTCACGCATGCAGGGCACATTTATTGGGTTATGGAGGACATTTCGCGGCAGCTGGTATGACATTAGCAATAAATCAAATTGAGTCATTCAAAGCTGCATTTGAAGCAGAAGTAGCAAGAACAATCACACCAGAGCAATTAATACCAGAACTTACCATTAATGCCGAAATTAATTTCAAAGAAATCACTATATCGCTTTACAATATTATTAAGCAAATGGAACCATTTGGTCCAGATAATATGCGACCGGTATTTATTGCCCGTAATGTAAAAGATGCAGGCTTTTCCAAAGTGGTAAAAGACCTGCATCTAAGAGTTGTCCTAAAACAAGAAGATATTATTTTATCAGGCATCGGCTTTAATATGGCCGATAAGTTTTCAATATTGCAAGATGGGCAGCCAATTGACATTATTTTTGCGATTGAAGAAAACGAATGGCAAGGCAATATCAATTTACAGTTGAAAGTTATTGACCTGCTACCTGCATCATCTGTACAGAGCGATTGATAAAATTAGTCAGCTCTGATCCCTTCAATAATCCTTGAGACAATAAAGCTAAATCAGCTAAATTTCTTACTTGTTTAGTTTTAAGCTCTTCGTTATTTTCTTTTAAAATAGTTTGGAATACCGGGTGATTTCCATTTACTGTTAGCGTTACTTCATCGGGCATCTGTGCATAAAAAGCAGTCATGCCACCCCCTGCTGCACCCATATCTTTCATTCTACGCATAAACTCTGGACGTGTTGCAATAACAGGAGCAGAATCAGTGCTTAAACCTTTTACTTCAGTAGTTACATTTAGCTCAGGGATTTGCAAAGTGAATAAAGATTTTAATTGTTCTGTTTCGTCTTTACTTAATACAGATTCATTGCTCTCCTGCTTATCAATTAAGTTATCAACGATATCAGCATCTACTCTTACAAAACTGGTGTTTTCCCATTTCATTTCCATGGTATTCAAGAAAGCTGCATCAACCAATGTTTCCATTTTAACTACTTCATACCCCTTGGTTTTACAAGCCTGAATATATGCATCTTGCTGAACAGGATTGGTTGTATACAATACAATATGCTTTCCTTCTTTATTTTTTTGTAAAGTTTCAGTAGCGGTTTTATACTCATCCAATGTAAAGAATTTGCCGTCTACATTTTCCATTACCAAAAACTTGTTGGCTTTATCTAAAAACTTGTCGTCGGTCATCATACCGTACTTTACAAACAAGCCAAGACTTTCCCATTTTTGCTCAAATTCAGCACGATCATTTTTGAAAATCTCTTCTAACTTATCGGCTACTTTCTTGGTGATGTGGGCATTAATTTTTCTAACATTTGGATCTCCTTGTAAATAGCTTCTACTTACATTCAAAGGAATATCTGGGCTATCAATTACTCCATGCAAAAGCATTAAAAATTCAGGAACAATATCTTTTACCTCATCAGTAACAAACACTTGATTACAGTATAGCTGAATCTTATCTTTTTGAATTTCGTAGCTCTGTTTTATTTTAGGGAAATAAAGTACCCCAGTTAAATTAAATGGATAATCTACATTTAAATGAATCCAAAACAAAGGAGTTTCACCAAATGGATATAGTTCACGATAGAATTTCTCGTAATCTTCTTTAGATAATTCACTGGGTTTTTTAACCCAAATAGGGTTTGTATTATTAATAGATTTTTCTTCTTGTTTTTCATCCTCTTTTTTCACTTCAGCATTAACATCGGTAAAGTAAATAGGGATGGGTAAAAACTTACAGAATTTTTCTAAAATTCCTTTCAGCTTATAAGCGTCTAAAAAATCTGCACTTTCTTCGTTAACATGTAAAATTATTCTAGTGCCGCGCTTTTTTTTCTCTACTTCGTACAATTCAAACTCAGGACTGCCATCACAACTCCAATAAACAGTTGCTGCATCATCTTGATAACTTTGGGTCAATACTTCTACTTTAGAAGCTACCATAAATGCGCTATAAAACCCTAAACCAAAATGACCGATTATGCTAGCATCCTTATATTTAGTTAAAAACTCTTCTGCACCACTAAATGCTACTTGGTTAAGGTATTTGTCAACTTCTTCTTTGGTCATACCTACACCACGATCTTCGATGGTAATGGTCTTTTCTTTGGCATCTAGCATTACATCTATGCGCAGTTCACCCAACTCACCTTTTGCTTCTCCTATTGAAGACAAGGTTTTGATTTTTTGGGTTGCATCAGTAGCATTACTGACTAATTCTCTTAGGAAAATTTCGTGGTCGCTGTATAAAAACTTTTTAATAATAGGGAAAATATTCTCCGTCTTAACTCGAAT
>JBBAJU010000016.1:29886-46617 GCA_040403845.1 Sediminibacterium sp. | reverse complement strand
CTCTCTCTCCAAGGTTTTAATGCTACGCCAAATACAGTAGCAATATCCTGAACATCCATCACTGAATAAGCTGGCCTTTTGGCTGGTGTAGGAAAATCAGAAGAAGAGATGGGCAAGACATTGGTTGAAAGCCCTGCTTCTTCTTTAATTGCTTGAGCAAATTGGAACCAAGTAATTGCACCTATATTACTGTAATGAAAAATACCAGCAACATGATTGCCTTCTATATGATGTTCAACAATTTTCATGATTGCTGCTGCTAAGTCAGCCGCATAAGTTGGGCAACCTTCTTGATCATTCACTACTTTGATTTCTGGTCTTTCCTTCATCAACCGCAACATGGTTTTTACAAAATTATTCCCATGTTCACTGTACACCCATGATGTACGAATAATAATAGTGGAGGAATTATTAGTTAAAGCCAATTGTTCTCCGATCGCTTTAGTGGCTCCATAATAGTTAACGGGATCAGTAGGCGTGTCTACTTTATAAGGTTCAAGGCCATTGCCATTAAAAACATAATCAGTAGAAATCGTAATAAGCTTACAATTAAATTCTTGGCAACAAGCAGCAATTTCTCCAACAACTGTTGCATTGATTGCCATTGCGGTATCTTGATCTGATTCAGCCTTATCTACGGCCGTGTAAGCAGCACAATTAATAAAATATTGCGGCTTTGTTGTTTCAAAAAAAGGATGAACACTCGCAATATTCGATAAATCCAATTGAGTTCTATCCGTAAAAATAAATTGGAACCGATCTTCAAAAGCAGAAGCCAATTGTTGTAGTTCCCATCCTAATTGTCCATTCTTTCCAGTAACTACAATAATTGGCTTCATATCAATATTTCTTAAATTATTTTCCTGTATAAAATTCTTTAGGTTGTTTAGACCATTCTTCTTTGGGTAAAGATTTAAAATATTCGTAGGTCTTTGCCAAACCTTCTGCCCGCTCTACTTTGGGCTCCCATCCTAAAATAGATTTAGCCTTAGAAATATCTGGCTTTCTTTGTTTTGGATCATCTACAGGCAATTCCTTATAAATGATTTTTACGGATGAGCCAGTTAGTTTTAAAACCTCTTCTGCAAAATCCTTCAAAGTAATTTCATGTGGGTTACCAATATTCACTGGCATGGTATAATCGCTCATTAACAAACGATAAATCCCTTCAATTAAATCATCTACATAGCAGAATGAACGGGTTTGACTACCATCACCAAAAACAGTCAGATCCTCTCCACGCAAAGCTTGACCAATAAATGCAGGTAGTGCACGACCATCGTTTAGTCGCATTCTGGGGCCATAAGTATTGAAAATACGAACGATACGAGTTTCAACACCATGAAATGTATAGTACGCTCTAGTGATAGATTCCATGAAACGCTTGGCTTCATCGTACACCCCTCTTGGACCTACCGGATTTACATTACCCCAATACTCTTCTGTTTGAGGATGCACCATAGGGTCTCCATAAACTTCACTGGTAGAAGCTACCAACATTCTTGCACCTTTTGCTTTTGCTAGTCCTAAACAGTTATGTGTACCTAATGCACCCACTTTTAAAGTTTGAATAGGAATTTTTAAATAATCGATCGGGCTTGCAGGTGATGCAAAATGCAAAATATAATCGATGGGGCCTGGAACATGAATAAACTTTGACACATCGTGGTGATAAAATTCAAAATCTTCCAACTTAAAGAGGTGGTCAATATTGCGGAGGTCACCAGTGATTAGGTTATCCATTCCCACTACTTTGAATCCTTCTTTAATAAACCGATCACATAAATGAGAACCTAAAAATCCGGCTGCGCCGGTAATTAAAACGCGTTTTTTAGACATAACTATTTTTTTAGTGGCGTCCAATGCTTTCGTAATGATAGCCAAGTCCGGTAATGAATTTTACATCAAATAAGTTTCTACCATCAAAAATGACTTTGCCTTTCAACAAGCTATCAATCACTTCAAAATCAGGCGTTCTGAACTCACTCCACTCTGTTGCAATAACCAAGGCATCTGCATTTTTTAGCGCCCCGTATTGGCTGTCGGCATATTTAATTTTATCTCCAATGGTATTTTTTACATTCGGCATAGCTTCAGGATCATAGGCAGTAACTGTTGCACCAGCTGCTACCAATGCATCAATTAAGTACAAAGCTGGCGCTTCTCGAATATCATCTGTGTTAGGTTTAAAGGCCAATCCCCATAAAGCAAAATGCTTGCCTTTTAAATCCCCCTTAAAGTATTTTTCAATTTTAGGAATCAAGTGCAATTTCTGCGCTTCATTTACTTCTTCAACCGCTTTCAAAATTTTGAACTCATAGTTCACTTCTTCAGAAGACATAATCAATGCTTGCACATCTTTAGGGAAGCAACTACCACCATATCCAATACCTGGGAATAAAAACCTTTTACCAATGCGCTCATCCGATCCAATTCCTCTCCTAACCATATCAACATCTGCACCCACTTTTTCACAAAGCTGTGCTATTTCATTCATGAAAGAAATTTTGGTAGCTAAGAAAGAGTTGGCCGCATACTTGGTTAACTCTGCAGATTTTTCATCCATGAAAATTACTGGGTTACCCTGACGAACAAATGGACCATATAAATCAGACATTAATTTTTTAGCTCTGTCCGATTGAGTACCTACTACTACGCGATCGGGCTTCATAAAATCGTCTACTGCAACCCCTTCTCTTAAAAATTCAGGATTACTCACCACATCAAATTCACCCTTATAATTTTCTGCAACAGCAGCATGAACTTTCTCCGCAGTTCCCACCGGTACAGTGCTTTTATCTACCAACACTTTATAGTCGGTCATAATTTTACCAAGGTCTTTTGCTACACCCAATACATAACGCAAATCGGCTGCACCACCTTCTCCGGGAGGGGTGGGCAATGCTAAGAATACAATCTCCGCATCTTTAACTCCTTCAGCCAAATTAGTGGTAAAGGTTAAACGGCCTTCTCTTAAATTTCGTAGAAAAATTTTTTCTAAGCCTGGCTCGTAAATGGTGATTTCTCCATTAGACAGCTTTTCTACTTTTTTCTGATCAATATCGATACAAGTAACTTTATTTCCGGTTTCTGAGAAACAGGTACCAGTTACTAGTCCAACATAACCTGTTCCAACTACTGCAATTTTCATAAAATGATTATTTATTAATAAAGTTTAAAACATGCGTACATATATAATTTAACTGTTCTTCATTCATTTCAGTATGAATTGGAAGAGAAACTACGGAATTTGTTAATTCATCGGTAACTGGAAGTAAAATTTCTTTTAAACCAAAAGAAGCAAACATATCTTGTTTGTGGCCGGGCACAGGGTAATAAATCATTGAGGGGATTTTATGCTCCGCTAAATAAGCCACCAAGCCCTCTCGGTCAACCGCTTTTAATTGTAAAGTATATTGATGGTACACATGGGTACTATAATCTGCAACAAATGGTGTTACGATTGACGGATGATTAGCAAATGCTTTATTGTAAAAAGCAGCCACGGCTTGCCTTGCAGCATTGTATTGGTCTAATTTTTTAAGCTTAATATTTAACACAGCCGCTTGTATTGAATCTAACCTTGAATTACAACCCACCACTTCATGATAATACCTTTTTTGTTGACCATGATTCGCTATCATTTTCATTTGGTGTGCCAATGCATCATCATTGGTAAAAATTGCACCACCATCCCCATAAGCGCCTAAATTTTTTGACGGATAAAAACTGGTTGCTCCAATGGTGCCAATAGTACCTGTCTTCTTTTTAGTACCATCTGAAAAAGTATAGTCACAACCTATTGCTTGCGCATTATCTTCAATCACATATAATCCATGCTCATTTGCAATAGCCATGATTTCTTCCATGGGTGCTGCATGTCCATATAAATGAACGGGCACTATTGCTTTTGTTTTTGGAGTAATGGCTTTACGCACAGATTCAGGATCAATACAAAAAGTATGAGGATCTACTTCTACAAAAACTGGAGTTAACTTCAACAATGCTACTACTTCCGTGGTAGCGATATAGGTAAAAGAAGGAGTAATAACTTCATCCCCCGGCTGTAATCCCAACGCCATCATGGCAATTTGCAAAGCATCGGTTCCGTTTGCACAAGGAATGGTATGCTTTACCTGTAAGTATTCCCCTAAAGACTGGGTAAATTGTTGAACTGCTTTACCATTAATATAAGCTGCAGTATCTAAGACTTCGTGAATGGCAGCATCTACCTCTGATTTTATAGCAAGATACTGTGAATGGGTGTCCACCATTTGAATGGGCCGCATAGTATAAATTTACATGCAAAATTACTACAAAATCAACAACAAAGATTTGAGTGTACATTTGTTATTGCATGAAATGGGCATACTTTTTATTCATTAGGCTATATCCTTTAATGGCAAAGCTTTTAGCACCTTTTAATTCCAAAGCGGCATTATGGGTAAAGGGGCGGAAAGGGCTTATTGCACATATACGACTGCAAATGCAATCGAATAAACATCCAGTAATTTGGATGCATGCCGCTTCATTAGGTGAATTTGAACAAGGCTTACCAGTTGTTGAATTAGTAAAAAATCAATACCCCCATTATCGCTTATTAGTGACTTTTTTTTCGCCCTCAGGTTATGAGATAAGGAAAAATCATCCTTTGGCAGATTGGGTTTTTTATTTGCCCATGGACAGTCCTTCTAATGCTGTTAAATTCATCGAAATAGCAAAACCCTCAATCGCATTATTCATCAAGTATGAGTTTTGGCATTTTTATTTAGCTGAATTAAAGAAGCAACAAATCCCTACCCTACTAGTATCTGGCATTTTTAGATCGGATCAATTATTTTTTAAATGGTATGGCGGATTTTATAGAACAATGCTTGCTTTTTTTAGTCATTTTTTTGTGCAGGATGAAGGTTCTTATAGTTTGATCAACAATCTAGTACAACCCAATCTTATCAGTATTTCTGGCGATACCAGATTTGATAGAGTACTTACCATAGCAGCAGCAAGAAAACAATTTGGTATTATAGAACAATTTTGTGGCAATCATACCATTATAGTGGCCGGAAGTACTTGGAGCGATGACGATAAAGTATTACAACATTTTACAAAAGTTCATCGAAATGCAAAATTCATCATTGCACCACATCAAATTAGTACTGAAAGATTAAATGAATGTTTACAACGTTACCCCTCTTCCATTTTACTTTCAACATACGAAACACTGGATCCATCCATTCAAGACAATTTTCAAACCCTTGTAATTGATAATGTGGGTATGTTAAGTTCATTGTACTATTATTCCACCATTGCGTTTATTGGGGGAGGTTTTAGCAGTGAAGGAATTCATAATACGCTAGAAGCTGCGGTATTTGGGAAACCGGTCGTTTTTGGCCCCATCTATGATAAGTATATAGAAGCTATTGAAATGCTTGAAATAGGTGCAGCATTTTGTGCTGAAACTGCACTAGAAATGGAAGATTTGCTCAATGACTTATTGAATGATGCTAATAAAGCCCAGGCTGCTGGAGATGCGGGAAGAGCCTATATCCAATCTAAAGCGGGAGCTTCAGACAAAATACTTGAATATATTCAAGCAAATCGCCTTTTAACTAATTGATCAAAAAGTTGAACGGTTGGATTTTCATCGGACCAACTCATTTTTACTTTCAATTCTCTTTTAATCCAATATTGGGCTTCCGCAAAAATATTAAACCCGTTAATCGTTTTAATACTGCGTTCGTACATATTTTCATCCCCTCTAAATAAGTGATTGATGAATAAATAACGGTCATTTATACTGATTGCCTTCCTTAAATCTCGCACCGGAGTTTCATCTAAAATAGTAGCTACTTCTACTGCATATTCCTTTAAATGCTCATTCATTTCAGGAATATCATTCATCAGTAATTCATTGATTTCTTTTACGGCAGTATGCTTAGTTTCAATGGGATACTCTTGAAACACTTTTTTTGTTAACGTTGGAATATCTATATAATCATTAAATAATCCAATGGAAAGTTCCTCTTTTTTAACAGTGGCTTTGGTTATTGGAGCTGAAACTGCAACCTGTGGCATCACAACTGTCACTTTTGTTTTATTTGCAACTACAGGTTTGAGCATTTGCAATTCGGCTAGTAATAATTGAGCAGTTATAGCCAATTTATCCGCAGAATCTTGCCGATTAAACTGATCTTGCAATTTATTGATTAAAGTGCCTACTCTTTCCATAGGAAACAATACTTTTGGGGTTGACTAAATGGACCATCCAAAAGTCTAAAACGATTTTTAAGCTATTTTATTGTTAGATGTTTATAGAACCAAATTTATCAGGAGAAAGAAGGGGTTGGATTGAAGTCATTTGTGGCAGTATGTTCAGCGGAAAAACCGAGGAATTAATTAGAAGACTCAAACGAGCAAAGATTGCCAACTTAAAAGTAGAGATATTCAAGCCCGCCGTAGATAAGCGGTACGATGAAAATGACGTTGTAAGCCACGATGCCAATGTAATCCCATCAACCCCTATTGACAATTCTCAAACCATTTTATTGATGGCACAAAACGTTGATGTGGTTGGCATTGATGAGGCGCAGTTTTTTGATGCCGAAATTGTATCCGTTTGCGAAAAATTGGCATTGAAAGGAGTTCGTGTAATTGTAGCAGGATTAGACATGGATTATATGGGGAAACCATTTGGTCAAATGCCTAATTTATTAGCTACAGCCGATTATATAACCAAGCTTCACGCCATTTGCATGAAGTGTGGCAATATTGCAAATATCTCTTATAGAAAAACAAGTGATGAAAGTCAAGTGCTTTTAGGAGAGAAAGAAACATACGAACCTCGTTGTAGAAATTGTTTTCATGACTAATAATCGATTGATATTAACCCTTATCAAGAAAGACTTATTGCTCGAAGCAAGGCAGCAATATAGTTTCTATGGGGTGCTTCTATACATTGCTTCCACCACTTTTGTGGTATACCTAACGATGGGGCAACCTGAAGAAAAAGTATGGAATGGTCTCTTCTGGGTAATACAGTTATTTGTATGCATTAATGCAGTTGCTAAAAGTTTTTTGCAAGAAAATAAGGGCAGGATGTTGTACTACTATTCCATTGCATCGCCTACCCATTTTGTATTAGCTAAGCTTTTGTTTAATGCACTATTAATGCTTTTCATGAATATCTTAAGTTTAGCCATATTCACTTTATTACTTGGAAGCCCTGTTATCAGGATGGGAGAATTTGTATTGATTAGTTTATTGGGAGGTGTTAGTTTAAGTTTGGTATTCACTTTTCTTGCAGCAATTGCAGCTAAGGCACAGCAACAAGCAGCCATGATGGCCATCATGGGCTTCCCCATCATCATTCCCCAACTATTGTTGTTAACAAAAGTTTCTGCTGCAGCATTTACTTCGGCCATTCAAAATGGATGGTGGCAAATGGTAGGTTTATTGGGGGCTCTCGATATTATGGTTATTGCACTAGCAATTATTTTGTTCCCCTTTCTTTGGAAAGACTAGAAACGCAAGTGTCTTACTGTAAGTCCATTGTTGATTAACTGTTTCAAAGAGTCTATACCAATCTTTAGATGCTTATCTACAAACTGTGCAGTCACTTTAGAATCACTCGCTTCTGTTTTTATCCCTTCGGGGATCATTGGTTGATCACTAACCAAGAGTAATGCCCCAGTTGGAATTTTATTATAGAACCCTACCGTAAAAATAGTAGCTGTTTCCATGTCAATAGCATACGCTCTTACTTTTTGTAAATAGGTTTTAAACTCTTCATCGTGTTCCCATACCCTTCTGTTGGTGGTATACACAGTACCTGTCCAATAGTCTACTTCATAATCACGAATGGTGGTAGAAATAGCTTTCTGCAAAGCAAAGGCAGGCATAGCAGGAACTTCAGGTGGAAAATAGTCATTAGAAGTACCTTCTCCTCTTATAGCTGCAATGGGTAAAATAAGATCCCCTAGTTTATTTCTACGCTTTAATCCTCCGCATTTGCCCAAGAATAATACCGCTTCTGGCGCTATAGCAGTTAGTAAATCCATGATGGTTGCAGCTCCGGGGCTTCCCATTCCAAAATTGATGATGGTAATTCCATCTGCTGTGGCACATTGCATCGGACGGTCTAATCCCACCACTGGAACATTATTCCATTCTGCAAACATTTTTACATAATTACTGAAATTGGTCAGCAAAATATATTTACCAAAATTTTCTAAAGTTTCACCTGTATAGCGAGGCAACCAATTGTTCACAATTTCTTCTCTTGATTTCATATTCAACAGTTTAACTTGTAAATATACAAATTAGTACTCATTTTTACAGCATAGCTTAGACAACCGAATGACCATTGAATTTCCAGCATACGAACCACAAATAAAAACAATTGACCAAAAGCCGCAAATATGGTGCTTGGTCAGAAAGAAATGGATAGCATTTACCAAAGAGGAATGGGTGCGACAAAACTGGTTGAATTATTTAATTGAAGTAATGAAATATCCTGCTTCATTAATTGCTGTTGAAAAAGAAATTCATTTGGGTGAATTAAAAAAGCGAGTGGATATTTTGGTCTACAAAAATAGTGTTCCATGGTTATTGGTGGAATGCAAAGGACAAGAAGTACTTCTTTCAGAATATACTATACAACAAATTTTAACTTACCAAACTGTTATTCAATCTGGAATCCTCATAGTTAGCAATGGCAATGATACCAGAGGATTTGAAGCGAAAGGAACAACTGTATTTGAAATAATGCAAATACCGAACTATGAGTAATGTAGTTCATTAATTTTAAAGAAAGCCATACAGACGATTTCTTTCAGACTATTATCAAAATTAGATAAAGGCCAATAAATAAATTTCGAGACATTATTTAGGAAGGGATTAACTATTAATTTGACCTCAATACCAATAATTAAATTTTTGCATAATATTTACTAAAAAATAAAGATATTTTTATATATTTTATTTTTTCTATATAAACTGATAAAAATAAATTTGGGTATCACAGTTTTAAAACATTTGATTTAGTTTCTTTTACAACCGGTTGTTCAAATTGCAGATTGTGATAGTGATTTCATTACACTGTTAAAATGAACGCTGAAAAATAACTCATGGCGATAGACAGAGTTTTGTTAAAGCAATAAAAAATGAAAAAAATTGTTCTCAGCGCAATTCTTGTAATTAGCGCTTTTTCAACAAGTTTTGCATCTTCAAGCCAATTTGTTTCCAACGAAGAAACCAATTCCAAAAAAGTGGCTACCTCCAAATCGTTACAATTTCAAATTCCAAACAAAAACCTATCTAAGCTTAAGGTGGAAAATTGTGCAACTCGTTCAAGTACCATCGAAGGGACTTGTTGGATGCTTACAGCAACATCAACAGTATGTTGCGAATGCGAAACCACAGTTGCAGCTATGTTGGCAACCATGAATGCACAAGATGAAGCAAGACGGTTGGCTTGGATTATTGAAGTTCTTGAAGAAGTTGATCCTTGTTAATTCAAAAAAGAAAGCGTTAGGAACTAGTTTCCTAACGCTCATTAAAATAAATCAAATGAAATATCTAATAACTCTATTCCTACTTTTTTTTATTGTGTCATTAAATGGACAAAATAATAAATTACCAATTAGTGGTAAAGCAATTTACACTTTTAAACATCTAAGAGATACAAGCTTACCAAATAGTATATATACTGAAAAAATGTTATTGACGTTTAATAATTTTTCTTGCAAATATTCAAGTTATATCAGTTATATCGATGATTCAATTTCAAAATCTAGAACGTTACTTGCATCAGACTATTCAAAAAACATAACTGAAACAAAATATACAAGACGAACAATTGAAGAGTTATTCTACTTTTTTGATAAGAATGAATTTTATTTTGTCCATCCATGGATTGGAGAAAAGATTGTAATCGAAAATTCAATTGATAAAATTGATTGGAAAATACAAGATAGCACGAAAGAAGTTAAAGGATTAAATTGTGTGCTTGCAGAAGCAAAATTCAAAGGAAGAATTTACAACGCATGGTTTTGTCCAGAAATACCTGTAAATGCAGGGCCTTGGAAACTTAATGGATTACCTGGATTGATTATAGAAGCCTATGACCTTTCAAATAGTGTATTTTTTTCATTAGAAACATTACAAAAAGTTGAACAGATAATTGAGTTACCAAAAGTTTATAAAAAAGTAACAAAAAAAGAGTTTGACCAATTAATTAATTCAATAAAACAAAATCCGAGTGGATTCATCAATGCAGCTTTAAATGGATCAAACATGCAAAATGGCGGTACAGTTATGCAATTAAATAAAGGTGGGTCAAACACTCAAAACAAAAAGAATCTAGTAAATAATCCAATAGAATTAAATGAATAAATCAAAATGCACAAAAAGATTATATTCATAATGCTATTACATATAGTTATTACAAATAAACTATACACACAAATAATCATAAATGGTTCAATTAGAAATAAGGAGGGAATAACCCTATCTAACGTAAATGTCTTAATATCGAATCTTCAAAATAAAAAAATACTAGCTTATGGAATAAGTAATACCGAAGGGCTATTCATGATCAAATTGAATCATAATAACTTAGACAGTGTTATTATCAAATATTCACTTTGGGGTTATAAATCAAAAGTTTTCAAAAAATCAAAAACTGAATTAAATGATATACAATCCGCAACTCTTGAAATAGGAGAAGATACACTTCCAGAAATAAAGGTTAAAAATAATCCCATCTATAAAAAAGGAGACACTATAAACTATAGTGTAAAGTCATTTGTAAAAAATCAAGATCAAGTAATTGCAGACATAATCAAAAGACTCCCTGGAATTGAAATAACAGAAAGTGGCGTTATTAAATACCAAGGAAAGCAAATAAATAAATATTACATTGAAGGAATGAACCTTCTAGATGACAAATATGCTTTAGCAAATAATAATATCCCTGTAAATTCAGTAGATCAGATACAGATTTTAGAAAATCATCAACCTATAAAAGCCCTCGATAGTTTTGCAATATCAAACCAAGCGGGTCTAAATATTAAATTAAACGATAATGCAAAAAATAAAATTATTGGAAGAGGTAAAATAGGGGTTGGTGGATTCCCATTTATGTATGAGAATGAATTAGTTCCTATGCAATTTGGCTCGAATCATCAATCAATTGTTTCATATAAAAATAATAATACAGGTTTAAATGATGAAAAAGAACTTGATTTATTAAATAGCAATAATGTTATTAACTACATAAAGGGTAATATTCTAAAAAATCCAATTCTTTCAATACCCACCGCTAATCTACCATTAACGAGTAATCAGAGATTTTTATTTAATAACCTACATACTTTATCAATCAACAATTTGAAAAAAATTAGTACTGATTCTGAATTAAAATTCAACTTGGATTTAATTAAAAATCTGAAACACCAAAATAGTGGAACAAATATTACCAACTTTTTCCCGTCCGACACAATTAGAATTAATGAAAAACAAATAACAACAAAGAATGAAGTCTTAATCAGAGGAAGTTTAAATTACTTATCTAACACAAAAAAGAGATATTATTCTAACCGATTGAATTTTCAAGCTAACATAGATAAAGACGAAGCATCTATTATTTTAAAAGATAAAACTGATCAAGAAATTTTTTCAAGACAATTCAGTATTTCAAATGAAGGTATGTTCTTAAAAACAAATTCAAATAATTTAAAAGGAGTTTCATATTTTCTAAGTTATTCTCAGATGCCACAACAACTAGAAATAAATCCAGGCAAATACAATAATCTTTTTAATAATAATAATCCTTACAAAAGTTTAGTACAAAAAGTTGCTTTAAATACTTTCTTTACTAATGTTACAATTACAAATGCAAAAAAAATTAATGCTTTTTCATTTGAAAATAATTTTGGCATTTCTCTAACAACTCAATCTTATCAAACAGAATTATTAAAAAGAGAATTGAATTTATTAATAAATATTAATGATAGTTTAAATAATAATTTAGTTGGGAAAGAAATAAACATTTATAATTATTTCAAAATAAATTTTATTCAAAAAAAACTAAAAATAAACTTTAGTATCCCCGTAAACTATTTATTTCAAAACAATAATTCCGAAAAAGAGCAATCAATAAATAGATTATTCTTTAATTATGACATGACCATGCAACATATTATGAATAGTAACTTTTCAATGACGCTAAGGTTAAATTCAAATGATATGTATTTACCTATATACTTGTCTACAGAACAATATATTTTAACTGACTATAGAACTTTACAGAATCGCAATAGCATCATTTCAAATTTAAAACAAAGAAAAATTACTCTAAGCGCAAATTTCAAGGAAGTACGAAAAATGCTATTTATCAATAGCAGCATTGCTTTTGAGAACAACGTAGACAATATACTTTTCAATCAAAATTTCGCAGGTAGTTTAGTAATAAGAAATGCATTTTATAATTTAAACCCCAATACAAGTACAGTATTTTCATCTAATATAAGCAAGTATATCCATTCAATAAATGGGTCTTTCGCATTAGGTCTGGTTTTACAAAAGAAATCTAGCATTCAAATGATTTCAAATAAACAAGATGAATTTAATGTAAAAACGGTAGGGTTTAATTCTAAAATCTTGACGAACATAAAAAGTCATTCCATTGAGTATACATCCCAATATCAGATTTTGTATTCGGGATTAAAAAACAACTTGATGAATAAAACCCAAATATTTAATCAAACAGCAGCAATACACTTAAACTTTATAACAGATTTTCCTGTAAAAATAATTTTAGAACACTCCCATATAAATCAACAATCGAAAGCAAATCGAAATTTTCTTTTTGGTGATATAGCAATTAGAAAAAAAGCTGTTAGTAAAAAAATGGATCTTGAATTGTCATTACAAAATATATTTAATGTAAAAGAATTTGAGACAGTATCCTACTCAGCTAATACTATAACAAATAATTTTTTTATACTAAGGCCTACTCAAATATTAATGAAAGCTCAATTTACTCTTTAAAAAAAAATCCGAATCAAAATATGATTCGGATTTTTTTTTAAATATTTAATCTACTATGGGAATATACCTAATTCAGTATAAGAAGTTCCTACTTTGTTGATTGCGCAAACATAAGCGGCAGTTCTCATATCAGGGATTGAAGGATTTTCTTTCCAGATTGCCATGATTTCTCTTGTAGCTGCAATCATTGATTCTTCTAAACCACTGTGTACTAAATCTACTTCTTCAGGGCCGTGCAAAATAATATTACGATCTGCTGTACTTACTGTTTTACCAGTCAGTTCTTCCAACTGTGTAAGAATTTTGGTATTTAAATTCTCTGTAAAACGTTTTTCCATTCTACCATAACGAACATGGCTAAGGTTCTTTAACCATTCAAAATAGGACACCGTAACACCGCCTGCATTCAAATACATATCTGGGACAACTAAAACGCCTTTTTTAGCGAATACTTCGTCTGCTTCAGGGGTTAAAGGACCATTTGCTGCTTCTCCAATTATTTTTGCTTTTACTCTTTCTGCATTATCTCCATTGATTACGTTTTCTAATGCCGCAGGAATTAAGATATCGCATTCAATTTCTAATGCATCGGTACTCTTTGCAATATTGGTAGCACCAGGGAAATTTAGGATTGAACCAGTTGCCTTTCTATGTTGAAAAACTGCTTCTTCATTTAACCCATCGGCATTAAAAATTGCACCTTCGTATTCTGCAATCGCGATAACCTTAGAACCATTTTCACGGAAAAACTTTGCAGAATGGTAACCCACGTTACCCAATCCTTGAACAATTACCGTCTTACCCTCTACACCTGTGGTTAAGCCTAATTTTTCCATTACATCAGGCATATTACATACTTCACGGATGCCAAAGAATACACCTAAACCAGTAGCTTCTTTTCTTCCACGCACACCTCCCTGGGTTACAGGTTTACCAGTAACACAACCCGCAGCATCAATTTCGCCTGGCTTTAAAGAAGCATAGGTATCTACAATCCAAGACATTTCACGCTCACCAGTTCCGTAATCAGGAGCAGGAACATCAATACCAGGTCCTATAAAGTTCTTCTTTACTAATTCACTAGTGTATCTACGAGTAATTTTTTCTAGCTCGTAAACAGAATATTTTTTAGGATTAATTTTGATTCCTCCTTTTCCTCCACCAAATGGAACATTCACAATTGCACATTTGTAGGTCATTAATGAGGCAAGTGCCATCACTTCATCTTGATTTACTTCATCACTGAATCGAATACCACCTTTACAAGGCGATTTATGCTGAGAGTGTTGTACACGATATGCTTCAATAACTTCAATACGGCCATCATCCATTTTTACTGGAAAGCGCATACTGTAAATACTATTACAAGCTTTAATTTGTTCAAGCAAGCCTTTTTCCCACTTGGTAAAACTGGCTGCTTTATCAAAACTTCTTTCAACACTGTGAAAAAAGCTGTACGGTTGATGATTCGACATTGGCAATCGTTTTATAGGTTATTATCGATGATGTAAATTATTGACCTTGTTCTTCTTTTTCTAAACGAGCAATTTTTTTATCTATGCTTATCAAGTAAGCAAACAAACCAAAAAGAATGGTTAACACTACTGCCATTACAACAAAAATCTTGCCATTACTTCTCATTAACCCAGCGTCTGTGGCACTTTCCTGAGCAGTTGCAACAAAAGAAACTACCGTGCAAAGTAATGCTGTCATAAATAAGCGCATCTTAATCATTGTTGTATTTTTTTTCTGCTAAAATAGCGTAGCGAATTTTTAATGTACTGATCCAAACCCCTAAAAGGGTCCAACCAATAACTGCAGGGTAAAACACTGTTCTCATTTGAACATCCATATCCTTTCCATTAATGCCTGGATTACCTTCTGCCCCTTCACCACCTGGATGCAAAGATTCAGTTAATCTAGGCAATATCCATAAAGTAGGAAAAAGCATGAAAAAAGCAAAGATATTATATACAGCTCCAATTCTTCCTTTCTTATCATCCTCATTTAAGCTGCCCCGCAATACAAAATAAGCCAGATAAATGAGCATTGCAATTGCAGCTCCATTTTGTTTAGGGTCTCCGCTCCAAGGACTACCCCATTGATAGTTGGCCCAAATAGCTCCAGTAACTAAACCCAATATGCCATATATAACCCCTGTAGAAGCAAATGCAACTGCATAAGCATCATTTTTTGGAATAGGATTACGTAAATAACGAATAGAATAAATCATGGACACCAATAATAAAATCATCATGGTAAACCACATTGGAACATGAAAGAAGAAGTTTCTAATAGATTCCTTCATTCGATCATCTAACCTGGGCACTTTCACATAAAAACCATAGGTGCAGGTATAGACCAACAAAGCAATTGACATTATTTTCCACCAATACTTCCGAATCATTGATTAATTATTTGCCAGTCCTGTGCCCAAAGCACTATTCATTTAGTGCTGCAAAATTAGGTGAAAGCAACTCAATAAACCTTAGTAATATGTAAAATTTACGCATCCTTTACAATCTTTTAAAATTGGATAATAGGCTATTTTTTTGTACTTTTGCCAACTTTAAAAATTCATGCCGTAACATGAAGTTATCCTCTTTCGCCTTATGGCGGATTGAACAACTTGCTGTGGCTATCATCTAAAAAGATTAGTTACATGAAATTATCCCAGTTCAAGTTTGACCTACCGTTAAACCTGATTGCCCAGAACCCCACCAAAAGAAGAGAAGACAGCCGCCTGATGGTGGTAGATCGTAAAAGCGGCCACATGGAGAACCGCTACTTCAAAGACATTTTAGATTATTATGACGACAAAGATGTATTTGTTGTTAACAACACCAAAGTATTCCCTGCTAGAATGTACGGAAGAAAAGAAAAAACAGGTGCTAAAATTGAAGTATTCTTGTTGCGCGAATTAAATAAGCCCAATCGTTTATGGGATGTTATTGTTGATCCCGCAAGAAAGATTAGAGTTGGCAACAAATTGTACTTTGGAGACAACGAAGAATTGGTAGCAGAAGTTATTGACAATACTACTAGTCGTGGAAGAACCATCCGTTTTTTATGGGATGATGATGATGCTAGCTTCAAAAAAATGTTAGAATTTTTAGGAGAAACACCACTTCCTAAATACATCAAGCGCAAGCCAGAAGAAGAAGACAAAGAGCGTTATCAAACAGTATACGCAAAGCACGAAGGTGCAGTTGCGGCACCAACCGCAGGACTACACTTCAGTAAAGAGTTAATCAAGCGTTGCGAAATCCAAGGTATTCGCTTTGCGGAAGTTACCCTTCATACAGGTTTGGGTACATTCCGCCCCATTGAAGTAGAAGATTTAAGCAAACACAAGATGGATGCTGAATACTATCAAATTGACGAACAGGCTTGTGCAATCGTAAATAAAGCTAAAGAAAGTGGTAAACGTATTTGTTCAATAGGAACAACTACTATGCGTGCCATGGAAAGCAGTTTTACCGCGCAAAAATTATTGAAACCAAGCGAAGGATGGACCAACCATTTTATTCATCCACCCTATACATTTAATGTTGCAGATAGTTTGGTAACCAATTTCCATTTGCCTAAAACAAGCTTATTGATTATGACTTGTGCTTTTGCAGGTTATGACTTAGCAATAGAAGCTTATAAGAAAGCAATTAAAGACAAATATCGATTCTT
>JBBAJU010000016.1:0-29786 GCA_040403845.1 Sediminibacterium sp. | reverse complement strand
TTATAATTTTTTTCGTACAAATCAATCCAATCTTGTGTAGTCATTTTTTGAACCAGTTCTCCAATGAGATCATAAGGAATAACACCATTCTTTTTAAATCGCCTACAGCTCTTCCCCATGTCTAGTTTAGAAGGGACAGATTTAGCGTAAGCGTCTGTAAACCAATTTAACAATTGGGCATCTGCATATATTCCCATATGGTAAAATGCTACAAATTTTTTTTGAGCTGCTAAAGCCATAAAAGGCAGGGGTAAATTGGGATCACAGTGATATCCATCCGGATAAATACTATGCGGAACCACATAACCGATCATACCGTAATTCATTATTCCTTTAAAGCCAAAAAGGGGTAAGGATAAAAATTTGTAATAGAACCATGAATAATGGTATATACAAAATATAAAATAGTAGCAATTGGTGTAAACTTATGTAAGCCATGGTCTGCAATTCTTGCTAATCCTTGAGGATGATAAAATTTACTTAATACTAAATGATAAACGATTCCTACTATAGAAATATAAACCGTAACTGCAGTACTTGTTTCAGGTCTTTTACAAAATGAATTTTCAATAAAATCAGCAGATATTGATCTTGAAGTAAAATAAGTTAAAACTATTAGATTGCTTATACCGCAAGTATAAACTGAATGAAAATGCCACAAAAAACCAATAAAGTAAAAATTCCAGCTAATGCATTGGGGTGTTTCTTCATATAGAAAATGAACTATCGTCGGTAATCAAGTGGTAGTAAATTAGAAAGTTTTTCAGACCAAGCCCAATAATCTACTGTGAGAATATCCTTGCCAAAAAAATAACTCCCATTTGCTAAAACCGATAAAACTTTTTTAGAATCGGGCATGATTAAACGGGATGTAATGGGTTGTCCAATTTTTACATTTCGATGCCCATCAACATACATTGATGGTAATGTTTTATGCTTGTACACTACCTTCAAGTAATCAGGAAACTGAAGGCCCACTGAAAAACTATCAATGGCAAAAGCAATACTATCTCCAGTTAAAGGTACATCTATGAGGATTTCTCTCTCCCTAACTGGATTAACGCCATTGATTTTGATACTTTTATCTTCGATTCTTTCTTTTTTTATTCTGCGCATTTCAAATCCATCTTGAACTAATGTATTCTTAAACAAACTACGCATAAAATGCATCAAAGATCCTTCATAAGCTTCAGCTCTCTTGGTCAACCATCGATTAAGCTGCCGAGCATTCTTTGGGGTTTTTTCGATAAATAAAGGGAATCCTTGATAATAAAATATATTAGTATTATAATTATTTTCAAACCCCTTGAGCTCGTAGATTAAATCATACCCTAAAGCATCGTTACTAATCTGAAGCGGCTCCGAAGCAAATGCCGTTAAAACATTTTCTTTTTTATTAAACTTAAACTTAACTACTTCCTTGTTTAACAGCTTACAATTTAAAGAATTTGGCGTTTTCCCAATCAACATATCCATAAAAAAATCCCCCCATTTCTCCCAGCCATTTTTATCATAGTTCCCCACAATAACTTCTTCAAGTTCTTTTGGTTTGGGATGAAGTGTAATGACTAAATTTTCAGGCAGATTAATTGAATTAATTTCTACAGTATAGGTTTCATAACCAAGTATTGCAACAACCAAATCATAACGACCGTTAGGGAAATTTAGAATTGTAAATTGTCCATTTTCTTTAGATATGGTACCAACAGATGTATTGCTTAAAAACACACTAGCATTAGGAATGGGTTCCTTTGTTCCAGCTACAATAATTTTTCCGTTCAGGCTTTTTTGTGCATGAGTACCCAATACCAAAAAACTGAAGAACAAAACAAAAAAATACTTCATGGTAAATAATTTTTTCTATGAACCGATATAAAAAAGAAAATTGATAATGCCCCGCAAAAATAGAGAGCAGTAATGTCATGGTAGACCATGACTGAAAAGTTTGTTTTTCAGTCAACCCTAAATACTGCTTTACTAACCAAAAAACACTATCATTAACATGAGAAAAAATAGTAGCCCCAGCTGCTATGGCAGAAACTAACGCAGCCATTTTTTCAATATTTTCAGAGGGATGAAATTGATCCCCATCAAAAAAAAGATACCCGGTTAGCTCAGACAATAAAGTACCTATGGTTGTTTTACCACAACCATATACCCCCATGATATAAATAATAGTATTCAACAAATTATAACCCAAACAATCCAGCATTTAAAAGCTGTAAAGTTTTAGTTTTATAGCCTTGAGGCACCAACAAAGAAATATTGTGTGCACTACCGCCATAACTCACCATTGTAACAGGCACTTCATTTAATGCATCAAATAATTTCTGCAATACATGATCTGTCTGTGAAATTTCATTTCCTACAATTGATACAATTGTTTGACTCTTATCTACATCCACTGTCCCAAATGGCTCAAGTTCTCTTACAATATCTTCTAAAAATAAATCTGAATCAATAGTAACCGAAACCGCTACTTCAGAAGTAGTAATCATATCAATAGAAGTCTTGTATTTCTCAAATACTTCAAATACTTTTCTTAAGAATCCATATGCCAAAAGCATTCTACTGCTCTTAATTTTAATTGCTATGATGCCATCTTTTGCAGCTACTGCTTTAACACCTACACTACCCGCTTCTTTAGTAATAACAGTTCCAGGGGCATCTGGCTGCATGGTATTCAACAATTTTACTGGTACATTTTCTTGTTGAGCAGGCCAAATACAAGTAGGATGTAAAATTTTTGCACCAAAATATGCCAACTCAGCAGCTTCGTCAAAACTCAACTGTTCAATAGCTAACGTTTTATTTACAATTCTTGGATCATTATTGTGCATTCCATCAATATCAGTCCAAATTTCACAAAGAGAAGCATTGGATGCAGCCGCAACTAAAGAAGCCGTATAATCACTACCCCCACGTTTTAAATTATCCACTTCGCCTCTTGCATTTTTACAGATATATCCTTGCGTAACCAATATTTTTTTATCAGAATGCTTTCTTAATAAATCATTTAATTTAATTCGTATAGCACCCAATTGAGGTTCTTCATTTACATCTATACTCATAAATTCCAAAGCAGGGAGTAATTCATGATCTACTCCTATTTCAGACAAATAAACTGAAAATAATTTGGTACTCATTAGTTCGCCTTGTGCAAGAATATCTTTATTTAAGGCCTCACTAAATGAAATTCGCAAGATTATATGGAGAAACTCAAAATGCTCCGCAATGATTTGATTGGCTTTTTTTTGGCTTTCTTCATTTTGAACCAATTGGAGAATAAACTGCTTATAATGATCATGAAGTTTTTCAATGGTATTTTTAGCCCCTTCTCTATTTCCTTGAGCAAGAAAATTACTGATTTCAACTAAAGAATTGGTAGTTCCACTTAAGGCACTTAATACAACTATTTTATGGTCGGTATCACGGGTAATTAATTTGGCTACCTCATGCATACGCTCTGGCTTACCCACACTTGTACCTCCAAACTTCATAACTTTCATCATTGCTGCTAATTTGCTGCAAATGTAACGCTAACAAGGGAATTATTCTCTATTCGCGTTTTAAAGAGATCGCTATTGGTTTAATTGAATGCCAAATATTTCACCTGTTTTTTGCAAATCTTCTATTACCACTGCTAATAAAGGAATACCTGTTTTCATTCTTTCAAATTCCATTTCTCGTTCTGGATCTCCGGGTATCAAAACTTTTTCTTTGCCCTGAATAGGTTGAGCGTTTCTGAACCGGTTAATCCAATGATCCATATGGCTTTTAAATTCATCAGCAGGTCTAAATGCATCAACACGCATAGCGCCTAGAAAATGTCCTAACCCCTTACCTGGCATATTTTCTGGCATTGGAATATAAGCAGGAAAAGGAGGCACCCACGGACCATAAGCTGCTCCGCTTAATACTGCTGAAAAGATATCTACAATACTTCCTAACGCATACCCCTTATGACTCCCATGCTCCCTATCAGAACCTAAAGGCAATAAGGAACCTTCCTTCTTTAAAATATTTGCATCGGCACTTGCATTACCATCATGGTCTTGAACCCAACCAATTGGAGCATCTTGACCTTTTCGTTGTAAGATTTCTAATTTCCCATTTGCTGCTGTTGTAGTAGCAAAATCAGCAACAAAGGGAGGCTGTTCTTGAGCAGGAATAGCTACAGCAATTGGATTGGTCCCTAGCATTTTTTCTACTGAAAAAGTAGGTGCAACCAATGCACTCGCGTTGGTCATTGCCATTCCGATCATATCTTTTTCTAAAGCCATCATTGCATGATATCCTGCAATTCCAAAATGATTAGAATTTTGCACAGCTACCCAACCCGTTCCAACAGCGGCAGCTTTTTGCATCGCAATTTCCATTGCAAATGGGGCAACTACTAACCCTAAGCCTTGGTCTCCATCTACCACTGCTGTTGAAGGAGTTTCATGAATAATTTTAATTGCTGGTTTCGAATTGATTCTTCCAGCTTGCCAAAGGCGAACATAGCCACTCAGTCGAGCAACACCATGACTATCTATTCCACGTAAATCTGCTGACAGCAATACTTTTGTAGCAATTTCGGCGTGTTCAATTGAACAGCCCATACCTGTAAATACTGCATTAGTAAATGCATACAATTGCTCATATTGGAATGTTTTTTCCATATATGCAATGTACGAAGCAATCATTTAAAACGGCAAATCATCAAAGGGTTCTGTTATATCATTAGATGGACTAGAAGCATTTGAATTTACTGCTGGCGCGGGTTGATATCCTCCTGAAGCATATCCTCCTGAAGATGGGGCAGCATCGTTGTTTCTACTTCCCAATAGCTGAACACTACTCACTCTTAATGAAAGAGTTGCACCGTTTGTTCCCTCTTTGGTGGTATATGTTCTTACATCAGGTTGACCTTCAACATATACTTGTGTTCCTTTTTTTAAATAAGGAGCAATACCAGTCCGTTCTGTCCAATAGGCACAATCAACCCAAGTGGTTTTATCTTTTTGATTTCCTTGCGCATCTTTATAACGTTCGGTATGAGCAACCGTAAAATTGATTACATTCTTCCCATTCACATTATTAAGAATGGCATCTTTTCCTAGATTACCGATAGCAGTTAGTTTAATCATAATTATTTTTTTGTCAATGTCTGAAAATTGAAATTAAGAAAAATGCGTATTATACACGGATCCATTTTGTTTTTTAACGGTTATTATCGTATTCCGATACCCATTTTTGGGATTGATGTTCTACTTTTGCATAAAAATTTAATAAAATGAGCCGTAAAGGAAAAGTACTAGTGGCAATGAGCGGAGGTATAGATAGTACCGTTACGGCATTAATGTTGCACCATGAGGGGTATGAAGTGATTGGTATTACGATGAAAACTTGGGACTATGCAAGTAGCGGTTCAAGTACAAAAGAAACGGGATGTTGTAATATTGACTCATTCAATGATGCTAGACAAGCCGCAGTACACCATGGTTTTCCGCATTTTATCCTAGACATAAGAGATGAATTTGGTGATTTTGTTATTGAAAATTTTGTTGAAGAATATTTAGCAGGAAGAACCCCCAACCCTTGTGTAATGTGTAATACACATATCAAGTGGAAAGCCTTATTAAAAAGAGCCAATGCATTGGGTTGTGACTTTATTGCAACCGGGCACTATGCCGAAATAAGACAACATACTAATGGAAGATATGTTATTAGTAAGGGTTTAGACGACACTAAAGACCAGAGTTATGTTCTTTGGGGATTAGATCAAGAACTACTGAGTAGAACCATGATGCCTTTGGGAGGCTACCATAAATCTGCAATCAGACAAATGGCCATGGATATGGGATACCCAGAATTAGCCAAGAAAAGCGAGAGTTACGAAATATGCTTTGTTCCAGACAACGATTATAGAGGATTTTTAAAGAGAAGAGTAGACGGATTAGAAGATCAAGTTGCAGGTGGATGGTTTGTAGATAAATCAGGAAAAAAACTTGGACAGCATAAAGGTTACCCCTTTTATACTATTGGGCAACGTAAAGGACTAGATATTGCCATGGGACACCCTGTTTATGTAACTTCTATCAACCCCGATACCAATACCGTAGTGTTAGGAGATGAATCTGACCTTGAGCAAAACGATATGATGGTAGGGAAAATAAACTGGATGAAATACGATGGCATAGCAGATGGGATGGAAGCTGTTACTAGAATTCGATATAAAGACAAAGGCGCACTCAGCAACTTATACAATGAACCCAATGGTATTATTCGTGCTCGATTTTACGAAAATGTAAAAAGTATAGCACCAGGACAAAGTGCCGTTTTTTACGAAGGCAATGATGTAATTGGTGGAGGCATTATTCAGCGAGGCGAATTAATATTGAATGGTTAATCCATTTTTTTAAATAGTGCAGCAAACATTGTGTCTGCCTTTACATCGTACCCTTTAATGGTAGTATATTCTATAAGTTTCATAAAAGGGAAACTACTTTCCATAAAAGGAATCATCGCTTCATTCTCAGCTTCAAACACGGAACAGGTAATGTATAAGAAATATCCATTGTTGCGAAGTTTAGGCAACGCATTACGAACAATCTGTTGCTGTAATTGCTGAAAAACATTGATCTCTTGATAGTGAAACTGCGTCATTTGTTCTGGCGTTCTACCCCAGGTACCACTACCACTACAAGGAGCATCACAAATAATTAAATCGAACTGCATACCAGATAATTCAGCGGCAGTAATTGGCTTACTCAAATCGGCAATTAAAGATTGGTATTTCCTTATTCCTGCCCTTTCAAATCGCTGGGCTAAATTCTGAATAATGCTTTTACGAATATCAGAAACGGTGAGTTCCATATTTCCTAAAACATCTCTAGCTAAAATTGATTTACCGCCACTGGCAGCACAACAATCCCATATATCGATTGAAGCATCTTTTCCTTTTCGAAGCTGTTTTGCAGCTTCCATTATTTGGGCAATTTGCTGAGAACTAAAATCTTGAACTACAAAATCTTTATCTAATTCTCCAACCCCTTCTAATTTGGTCCCATTTGGTAAAGCATAACAAGATTCAGTAACGGCTTTATATTCAATTCCGGCACTTGTTAATGCTTTTAATACATTGGTTATTCTACCTGGTCTTACCCTAATAAATAAATCGGGCTGAATCAAATGTGATTCAGCAAATTGAACAGTATCAAGCGTTTTAGTTAAGTACGAAACAAATGGGAATAATTGTGTTGGATTAAAATAAGCTAGATTGTTTTTTACAAATTCAATTCGCTTATGAACCAATTTAGACCAATCATTTAACCAATTTTGATCATACAAATCCGCCCATTCTCCAGGTTCATTATTGCAGAGATAGAGTGCCGCTTTTAATGCTAACTCCATATCAATTCCTACCATGGAATTACCTGTCCTAAAATAACTATAACAAATTTGTGAGATATACCTTCTGTCTTTTGATCCAAATTTTTTATTGGCAGCAAAATGCGCTTTTAAATAACTAGCAAAGGGCGTATCTCCATTATATGCAGTGATTATTGCAGCTGCAGAACGTAAATAATTTTCAGCGTACTTCACTATAGTTCTAATAATGCCTTTACAGGATCTTTACCCATTAATAAAAGTGCAGGGTTTTCTAAAAGATCCTTTACACGAACTAAAAAGCTAACGCTTTCCCTTCCGTCAATGATGCGGTGATCGTAGCTCAGTGCCAAATACATCATTGGCCTTACTACCACTTGCCCATTCATTGCCATTGGGCGTTCTTGAATTTTATGCATTCCTAAAATAGCACTTTGAGGAATATTGATAATTGGCGTGCTCATTAAACTTCCAAATACACCGCCATTGGTAATCGTGAATGTACCCCCTTGAAGTTCGTCTGCTGTTAGCTTACTATCTCTTGCTTTTCCAGCTAATTCCACTACTTTCTTTTCGATATCAGCCATACTTAAACTCTCTACATTGCGCATCACAGGAACTGTTAATCCCCTTGGAGTACTAACAGCAATGCTTATATCTGCATAATCATGATAAATAATCTGATCTCCATCAATATAAGCATTTACAGAAGGCCATTCTCCTAAAGCAATTGCACATGCTTTTGCAAAGAAGCTCATAAACCCTAAATTAACCCCATGCCCTTCTTTAAATTTATCCTTGTACTGTTTTCTAATTTCCATGATTTGCGTCATATCCACTTCGTTAAAAGTGGTGAGCATAGCTGTAGTATTTTTAGATTCTACTAGTCTTCTGCTAATGGTTCTACGCAATGCGCTCATTTTTTCTTGACGCACATTTCTACTGAATAAAGCACCATCCGCAGCAAAAGACTTTTTGCCAGGGTTATTTAATGCATCCAATACATCTTGCTTCATGATTTTACCACCCGTACCAGATGGCGTAATAGATTTAGTATCTACTTTCTTGTCTGCAATAATAGCGGAAGCTACAGGACTTGCCTTAATATCATTAGAAACACTCGTTACAGGGGCTTGATTAGTAGCAGCAGCGTCAGGAGTTGGTGCTGCTGCTGCAATAACAGGAGTCGCAACTCCTTCAGGCTTTGCAGCAGTTTCATCAATCTTAGCTAATACATCGCCAATATTAAGGGTATCCCCTTCTTTACCAATAGTTGTAAGAATGCCCGCTTTCTCTGCATTCACTTCGAAAGTGGCTTTTTCACTTTCTAACTCAGCAATCACTTCGTCACGCTCTACCCATTCTCCATCTTTTTTAGTCCACTTTAAAAGGGTCACTTCATTTATTGATTCTCCAACTGTAGGTACTTTTATTTCAATCATAACGATGTATTAAATAAGATGTAGTTAATTAAATATTAAACGCAGTTTCTATAATTTCAGCTTGTTCTTGTGCATGCACTTTAGCATATCCTGTTGCAGTTGCAGCACTTGCATTTCGGCTAATCACACCAAAATTGATGGTCTTTAAGTTAGCTTGTAAAAAGCTGGCAGCTCCCATATTCAAAGGCTCTTCTTGAACCCAGAACCAAGTTGCTTTATGATACTTTTTATATAGTAAGTCTAATTGTTGGTAAGGCAAAGGATAAATTTGCTCTAAACGAACAATAGCAATATCAGTCCTATTCTCTTTTGATTGTTTATCTGCCAATTCAAAATACAATTTACCAGAACAGAATAAAACTTTCTTAACTGCTGATGCATCTGAAACAAAAGCATCGTCAATTACCTCTTTAAATCCTCCTGAAGTGAAATCACTTTTGGTACTGTATGTGCCTGGATTTCTTAAATTGGCTTTAGGTGAAAAGTTAATTAATGGTTTTCTATAGTTCCAACTTACCTGCCTTCTAAATACATGGAATAAATTGGCAGCTGTTGTAATATTAGTAATTACCATATTTAGCTCAGCACACATTTGTAAAAACCGCTCCATCCTAGCACTGCTATGTTCTGGACCTTGACCTTCATATCCATGTGGCAACAACATAACTAAACCATTTTGACGCTGCCATTTTTGTTCTCCAGCAGCAATAAACTGGTCGATCATGGTTTGAGCTCCATTACAAAAATCTCCAAATTGAGCCTCCCAAATAACTAGTGCATTCGGGTTAGCCATTGCATATCCATATTCAAAACCTAGTACCCCATATTCACTCAGCAAAGAATTGTAAATTCTAAACTGTTGTTGCCCTTCTTGAAAATGATTTAATCGGTTATATTCTTGGTTGGTCTCTTCATCTCTGATAACTGCATGTCTATGACTGAAAGTACCACGCTTTACGTCTTGACCACTCATTCTAACAATACTCCCTTCTGTTAATATTGACCCATATGCCATTAACTCAGCAGTTGCCCAATCAATCTTTCCCTCTGTTTCAAATAACTTTATTTTATCCTGAATTAATTTTTCAATTTTCTTCAATGGCTTTAAATCAGCAGGCAATTTCATTAATCCTTGGAATAACAAATCGAACTTAGTATCATCAATTGCAGTTACGGGAGAATATTCAAAAGCAGCTGAATTTGCTTTTACAAATGACTTCCAAATTAATTCAGGTGGCTGATATTTATAAGGTAGTGGATTCTGTTTTATTTCATCTAATCGTTCCTGTAAATCTGACCAGAATTTCTTTTCCATTTCTTTGGCTAAGTTCTGGGCATCATCGGTTCCATTCTTGATAAGGAACTGAGTATAAATCTCTCTTGGATTTTGATGCTTATCAATTAAAGCATACAACTGCGGTTGAGTATATTTAGGATCATCCCCTTCATTATGACCATGCTTTCGATAACATACCATATCAATGAAAATGTCAGAATGGAATTGATCTCTATAACGTGTTGCAATTTCAGCGCATTTAACCACTGCTTCTGCATCATCTCCGTTTACATGCAATACAGGTGCTTGCACCATTGCTGCTACAGATGTTGAATAATCTGCACTTCTTGCATCATCAAAATCAGTTGTAAATCCGATTTGATTATTGATTACAAAATGAATTGTCCCGCCAGTATAATATCCACGAAGCTTACTCATTTGTAACACTTCATATACAATACCTTGTCCTGCTACGGATGAGTCTCCATGAATTAAAATGGGTAAAATATTTTCGAAATGACTTTCAGAAATCAAATCTGCTTTTGCCCTAGCAAATCCTACCACCACTGGATCAACAGCTTCTAAGTGGGAAGGATTAGGCATTAATTTTAAGTGAATCGTTTGATCATCAGGTGTTTTGACCTCACTCCCATATCCCATATGATACTTAACATCCCCGCTTCCCATTGTTTGATCTATAGTTGCTGTTCCTTCAAACTCACTAAAGATTTGCTCATAGGTTTTTCCCATAATATTAGCCAAAACATTCAATCTTCCTCTATGAGCCATACCAATTACCACTTCTTGTACCCCATGATTCGCGGCTGTATTAATAATGGCATCTAGCGCAGCAATTGTAGTTTCTCCACCCTCCAAAGAAAATCTTTTTTGACCTATGTATTTAGTGTGTAAAAACTTCTCAAACATCACCCCTTGATTTAGCTTTTCAAGGATGCGCTTTTTCTTATTAATTGAAAGTGGCTCGGCAAACTTTTGCTCCATTTCAGCGGTCAAAAAATCTACTTTCTTTTGATCGCTAATGTATTTGAATTCAATACCTACATGATTTGCATAAGTATTTTGCAAATGGTTCAAGATGTTCTTTAACGTGGTAGCCCCTAGACCAACCAAATTACCTGCCTGATAAACCGTATTTAAATCGGCATCGGATAAGCCAAAAAAAGAAAGGTCCAAGTTGGCACCACGATCTTTTCTGGTTCTAATAGGATTGGTTTTGGCAATTAAATGCCCCTTGTTTCTGTAGCCCAGAATAAGCCTGTACACTTTAATTTCTTTCATCCAATCTGCAGAAGCGGCTACTCCCCCATCAGCAAATGACTGACTTGCAGTATAATTACCTGCTACAGCAAAGTCAAAACCTTCAAAAAATTTCCTCAAATCGGGGTCAACGCTCTCTGGATTGGTCAGAAAATCTTGATAAAGACCCTCTATGAACGCTGGATGTGAATTGGTGATGTACGAAAAATCCTTCATTTGGCTTATTTATGCAGCTTTTCAATCAAAATTGTTGGCAAATATCGGTCATTGAAGGCAGAAAATAAACCAAAAATTAAGCCAAATCACACTATTTTATACACAGCAGTTGAATCCACTGAAAACAACATTTTTGATTTTTTTTAATTTAAATTTCAGAAATTGCTATAAAGCTATTACCTTTGCCGTCCTGAAAAAAATAGAAAATGGCAAATCACTCAGCTACAAAGAAAGACGTCAGACAAGCATCTAAGCGCCGTGACCGTAACCGTTACTATGGTAAAACTACCCGTAACGCAATCCGTGACTTAAAAACGAACGCAGAGAAAAAAGGATACGAAGAAAAACTTCCTGATGTTATTTCAATGATTGACAAATTAGCAAAGCGTGGAATTATCCACAAAAACAAAGCGGCTAATTTGAAAAGCAAATTAGTGAAGAAAGCGGCTGCACTAGCATAACTGCTCAATCTCTTAAAATATTTAAAGCCAATTGTTAGCAATTGGCTTTTTTTTATTTACGATATCTGGCTTTCTTATCCTTTCACGGGAAGCTGTAACAGAAGTATATTCCTATTATTATTAAGTGCTTGATAATCTAGTTTACCCTTATGAATTTGAACTATTCTATTAACAATGGGTAGTCCTAATCCAAAACCTTTCTTTTTTTGAACATTACTACCCCTGAAAAAAGGAACAAAGATTTTATCCTGTTCGTCTTTATCAATTTGCATCCCAGTATTTTCAAATTTTATAGCAATATTTTGCTTATTCGTATTTAAGCTAATATTGATTGTTTTATCATCCGAATACAAATAGGCATTCTTAAGTAAGTTCATAAATGCAGCCTTCAACAAAGATTCATTTCCCTTCACCATTAACTCAGCATCATCTAAAGGCATAGTGTCGAATGCTATTGCAGTTTTAACATCAGGGAAATTCTTGTTAAAATAAGCAACTGTATCAAAAAGCAATTCATCTATTCTTAAGTAAGGCCACTCATCCATGAACTCAATTTGCTCATTTTGAGAAATCAACAACAAAGCGTTGGTTAATTCAATTAAGTGTTGTTGATCCTCCTTTAAAGACATCAATACTTTTCTATAGCCAGCAGCATCATAGTTACTATTTAAAGCAGCCTCCGTTTGAGAAAGCATAACAGCCAAAGGAGTCCTTAATTCATGAGAAGTTTGATGAACATAACTTTTTCTAAACTCAAAAGCATTTTTAAGCCGTTCTAACATGGCATTAAAATTCTGCGCAATGGTATTGATTTCATCTTTTGCAGGCTTCACAAAAATTCTTTCAGATAGGTTTAATTCATTGGTTCGCTTCATTTGATTACTTAACTCAACAATGGGTTTTATTGCCTGACCTACAAATAAAAAAGACATGATGGCCGTTAATAATAGGGATGCGCCAAACACACCAGCTAAAATCAATTGCATTGTTTTTAATTTTTTAAACCCGATTCGATCATAAGCAATTGTAATTAAATACTGCTTTTCACTGGGTTTAAAGGTTATTACAATTTGATGATCATTCTTATCTGTCAAACGAATTACGCCCATTTTTCTTACCTGTGCATAATTGAATATCGGAAAATCAACTTTCGTATTCCTACCTAGGCTAAAAATCAAAGAGCCTGTGGAATCTAGTAAATATAATCGCTCGTAAACCAATGCAATTCTATGAATGCGCAAAACATCATCTTGGTTTACAACGGATGATTTTGATTTTAAATTACTATAAATACCATATAAGTCATTCCCTTCAGTTTGGACCCTATTATAATAATCATCCTCTCGATAAGTGGCATATAAAAAATAGATACTTGTAAAAGCAACCAGTAGAATAGCAGCCACAAAGCTGGTAAAAAGCAGTGCAAATCGAAGTTTTAAATTCATGCAATTACTTTATAAAATAACCAAAACCTGGTTTAGTATGAATGAGTTTTTTACTAAATGGCTTGTCAATTTTATTTCGAAGAAAGCTAATATATACTTCAATGGTATTGGTTCCAGTATCAAAACTCAGATCCCATACTTTTTCTAAAATCTCTTGTTTAGATATGACTCTCTCGGGAGTTCTAACCAATAAGGTTAATAAGGTGAACTCTTTTGAAGTAAGATTAATTTGAATACCACTTCTATTTACACTTTTTAATTTGAAATCAATTTCCAAATCTTCGTAAACCAATTTCTCATGCTTTTCTATGGTATCTGTCCGCTTAAATAATACCTTTAATCTTGCAAATAACTCATCAAAATGGAACGGCTTTACTAAATAATCATCTGCTCCAATATTAAATGCAGCTACTTTATCATGAATTTCTCCAACAGCTGTTAACATTACAATAGGCATATTAGCGCTTCTTTTTCTAAAATCGCTACAAAGTGCCATACCATTCTTTCCTGGCAAATTAATGTCTAGTAAAGCCAAGGAATAATTGTTTTCCATGAACATTTTATCTGCTTGTAACCCATTATCCGCAACATCTACCTCATATCCAACCCTAGTTAATTCAGCTTGAATTGCTTTAGCCAATTTCACTTCATCCTCAGCCAATAATATTCTGTATTTTTTCTCCATTAGTCAATTTTTTTAACATTGCCCGCACCTACAATTTTCTGACTTACTTCTGCATTTCCTTTATAAAAAACATCGCCAGAACCCATGATTTTTATATCTAATGTAACATCTGCATATACTTTTACATTTCCATTACCAGCTATTTTTATCTTTGCATTTTCAGCCTTAAGCATTTCTGCATTGCAATCGCCGGTACCGGCAATATCAAAAGATGCACGCTGAGTTTCCCCTTGCAAATTCACATTTCCCGACCCTTTAATATCAACATCAACTTTAGGGGTATTTATATTTAAGTCAACATCACCTTGACCTGCAATATCTATGTTTAATTCGTTACCCCCAGTAAATTTACCACCCCCCATTACATTCCCAGATCCAGCTAAATGAATCCCAGTTAAAATGGGTGTTGTGATGGTGATTTTAATCCCGTGATCCGACTTTAGATTAAACTTAGACTTGGTTTTAAACACTAATTCGCTGTTGCTTTCAGACATAATTACATAATTCTGTAAATTCTCATCTGTTTCAATAGCAACAGAAGTTGTTTTTCCAGGAACTAAAATAATATCAAAGTTCCCTTTAAGTACAATCTTCTCTGCTTTGGTTACTTTTCGATTCTCTGTGATGATATTTCCATCTCCATGGATAGATTTCCCCATCCAATTACAAGACATATTACAAGACACAAATACCATTGACAGTAAAATAGCAGCAAAAACCTTGCTTTTCATATTAAATAAATTATGTTTCACGAAAGGTAGCAAAAAACTCTATAAATATGGGAACAAGTAAAATTGAATTAACTTTGACCCCATGACAGAAAAAATACTGATTCTCGATTTTGGTAGTCAATATACTCAGTTAATAGCTCGTGCTGTACGTGAGGCGAATATTTATTGTGAAATCATCCCATTTCACAAAGAATTCAAAATTGACGAAACGTTAAAAGGAATTATTTTAAGCGGGTCTCCCTTTAGCGTAAATGAAGAAAAAGCACCTTCGGTAGATATTGCTGCGTTTATAGCAAAACTACCTGTATTAGGGGTATGTTATGGAGCACAGTTAACTGCCAAAGTATTTGGAGGGATAGTAGACAAATCTAATAAAAGAGAATACGGTAGAGCGCAGTTAGACATACAACAAGAAGACCAACTTTTCAGCGGAATAAGTACAAAGTCGCAGGTTTGGATGAGCCATAGCGATTCAATTAAAAGTTTACCAGAAGGATTCTCCATTTTAGCAACAACTGAGAGCATTCCTGTTGCTGCATTCAAGAAAGACGGTACAGACAGCTATCCATTATATGGTTTTCAATTTCACCCAGAAGTTTATCACTCAACTGAAGGTAAAAAAATGATTAAAAACTTTCTGGTTGATATTTGCGGATGTAGCCAAAATTGGACGCCAGCTTCATTTGTAGAAGAAACGGTAGCTAGATTAAAGGAAGAAATTGGCGATAAGCAAGTAATCATGGCTTTAAGCGGCGGAGTAGACAGTACTGTTGCTGCAACATTAATTGCAAAAGCCATTGGACCAAGATTACACGGAATATTTGTAGACAACGGCGTATTAAGAAAAGAAGAATTTGGACAAGTACTAGAAACCTACAATGCGATAGGATTAAATGTAAAAGGGGTAGACGCTAAAGAACTTTTTTATGCTGCGCTAAAAGACCAAACGGATCCAGAAGCCAAAAGAAAAGCAATTGGAAAATTATTTATTGACGTTTTTCAATCTGAAGCACTTCAATTACAAAATATATCTTTTTTAGGTCAGGGTACCATTTATCCGGATGTAATTGAAAGTGTTAGTGTTCATGGTCCTTCACAAACCATTAAAAGCCACCATAATGTAGGAGGCTTACCCGACACAATGCATTTATCTTTGGTTGAACCTTTAAGGTATTTATTTAAAGATGAAGTGCGAAAAGTAGGGCTAGAATTGGGCATACCTGCGGATATGATCAACCGACACCCTTTTCCTGGACCAGGATTAGCAATACGTATTTTAGGAGAAGTAAATGCAGAAAGAGTAGACTTATTGCAAAGAGCGGATGCCATTTTTATTAATGGATTAAAGCGGGCTGGATTATACACCCAGATTTGGCAAGCTGGCACCATTTTGTTGCCTGTGAAAAGCGTAGGAGTAATGGGAGACGAAAGAACCTATGAATTCACTGTTGCACTGAGAGCTGTTACATCAGTGGATGGAATGACTGCAGACTGGGCTCATTTACCTTATGAATTCTTAGCAGATATTTCCAACGAAATTATCAATAACGTGAGAGGTATCAACCGAGTAGTTTACGATATCAGCAGCAAACCACCAGCAACAATTGAGTGGGAATAATCTAACTTAATGATAAGTGTGATGCGGTTAAATAAATTTATAGTGAGCATATGGATGCTATTCATTGGCTACGGTTTATCAGCGCAGCAAACTGCTCCTTTAAAAATAGCCGTTTTTGCGCCTGTATACTTAGACACCCTATTCAATGGTAGCAACTATACTTTAGGCAACAATAATTTGCCAAAGAATATTTTACCTGGATTAGATTTTTACAACGGTGTACAATTGGCTGTTGATTCATTGAATGCAGAAGGTCAGTCTTTAACTATTTTATTTTTTGATAGTAAAAGTAACTCAACATCTATCAAGCAATTATTGGCAAAAGAATCATTGCAGGATATTTCAATGATTATTGCTTCTTTTAATAATCGAAATGATATAAAACCCTTAGCAGATTTTGCACTAAATAAAGTCATACCTCTTATTTCTATGACATACCCCAATGATGGGGGAATCAAAGGCAATCCTTATTTTGCTTTGGTTAATCCTACGCTCACCACGCATGTGGAAGGGCTTTTTAAATTTCTACAAAAAAACTATCCAACAGAACCTATTGTTTATGTAAAAAAACCAGGAGGGTTAGAGGATATGATTGAGGAATTATTTTTAGAACTTAATAAAAAGACTCCCGCTTTACCGCTAAAAATTAGAACAATTAATGCTACCGATAGCACCAACATTGCTTCTTTTAGTACAATCATGGATAGCACCAAAACAAATATTATTTTTTGTGGTAGTTTAAATGAAAATTTTGGCATTAACCTAGTTAAATCTGCAGCAGCAAACAAAAGCTATAAATCAATACTAATTGGTATGCCCACTTGGGATGCCATCAAAGATTTAGGAAAAGGAACAGAAATAATTTATTCTACTCCTTACAACTACAATAGAACAGATAAGTTGGCACAGTATATTAATAAAAGCTATAGAAATAAAGTGGCTGGTAGACCATCAGATATGGTATTTAAAGGATTTGAAGCCATGTATCATTTTGGGAAATTATTGATTAAGCACCAAAAAAATATTGCAACCCAATTATCAGATAATAGCTTCAAACTATTTAATGAATTCGATTTTGTTCCGGTAAAAAATAAAGGCGAAAACTTGCCTGCCTATTTAGAAAACAAAAGAATTTATTTTATCAAAAAAACAGATGGGGTAATTAAATCAATTCAGTAAACTGTTTCGTATTGAAACTGTTACAATAAGTATGGCTGGCAATAAAGGAAATAAATCATACTTACCCCAAAAAAACTGTGCTACTTGTGGCAAGCCATTTACTTGGAGAAAGAAATGGGAAAAAAATTGGGCCGAAGTAAAATATTGCAGTGATAGATGCAGAAATTCAAATAAAGGAAATGCTGGCCAACAAGGGAAATGATATCATACATCAATGGCTTCAACAACATCAACTGACTCCTTTCGAATTTCAGGAACAAGCTTGGCAAGCTATACTAAATGGGCAAAGTGGACTAATTAATGCACCCACTGGTTGTGGAAAAACCTACTCTGTTTTTTTAGGAGCATTGATGCATTTTATTCAGACCAATCCAACTAATTGGAACACTCAAAAAAACAACGGACTACAATTACTTTGGATTACCCCCTTAAGAGCATTAGCCAAAGATATTGGAAGGGCAATGGAAGAAGTGATTGAACAATTGGGGTTACAATGGAAGGTAGCAATAAGAAATGGGGATACTTCCACTTCCGATCGAGCAAAGCAAAAAAAGCAAATGCCTGAAGTACTCATTATTACTCCAGAAAGTCTGCATTTACTCTTAACACAAAAAAATTATCCAAATTATTTTAGTAGTTTAAAAATACTTGCAGTAGACGAATGGCATGAATTGATGGGTAGCAAAAGAGGGGTACAAACAGAACTAGCCATTAGTAGAATTGCACATTGTACCAATGAATTACAAGTATGGGGCATTAGTGCTACAATTGGAAATTTAGCAGAAGCAAAAAATGTTTTGTTGTCCCCCATAAAAAAAGAAGGCATCATCATCAAGGCTAACATTAACAAACCTATTGAAGTTCATACCATTATACCCGACGAAATAGACCAATACCCTTGGGCAGGCCATTTAGGAATTAAATTAGCGCATAGCCTAATACCCATTATTGCAGAAAGTAAAACCACCCTAATATTTATCAATACCAGAGGGATGAGTGAAACCTGGTATCAAACATTACTGACTGTTGCACCAGAATTAGCAGGAGCGATTGCATTACATCATGGTAGTATAGAACAAGAATTAAGACTTTGGGTTGAAGAAGCATTACATACCGAGAAGTTGAAAGCAGTAGTATGTACGGCTAGTTTAGATTTAGGAGTAGATTTTAGACCTGTAGATACCGTCATTCAAGTTGGATCACCTAAAGGTATTGCACGTTTTTTGCAAAGAGCAGGACGAAGTGGACATCGACCAGGCGAGATCAGTAAAATCTATTTTCTGCCTACGCATAGTTTAGAATTAGTAGAAGCAGCGGCTTTAAAATCAGCATTAGAGGAAGGCAATGTAGAAAGTAAAAATCCTTTATTACTTTGTTTTGATGTGTTGCTACAATACCTATGCACATTAGCAACAGGAGAAGGTTTTATTGCTAAAAAGGTATACGAAGAAGTAAAGTCTACACATTGTTTTGCAGATATGCAAGAACAAGAATGGCAAGAATTATTGCAACATATTACCACCGGAGGCAATGCTTTACAAGCATATGATGATTATAGAAAAGTAGAAATCATTGAAGGTATATACAAAATAACCAATAGAAGGATAGCTATGCGGCATCGAATGCATATTGGTACCATTGTAAGCGACGCAATGCTTAAAGTAAAGTTTTTAAGTGGAGGATATATTGGAGTAATCGAAGAATATTTTATCAGTAGATTATCTCCTGGAGATGTGTTTACATTGGCTGGGAGAAACGTAGAATTAGTCATGATAAAAGAGATGACTGTGCTCGTAAAAAAATCAACAGCAAAAAAATCTTTAATTCCAGCATGGTTGGGAGGGAGAATGAGTTTGACTGCCAATTTAGGTGCCGTTTTAAGAAAAACTTTTTCAGCTGCATTAACCTCTGGTGCAGGATTAGAACTTAAAAGCCTGGAACATCTTTTTTTACTTCAACAAAAGTTATCACATATTCCCAAACACAATGAATTATTGATTGAACAAATTGAAGATAAAGATGGATATCACTTATTAGTTTATCCATTTGAAGGCAGGCAAGTTCATGAGGCCCTAAGTGCAATTTTAGCTTATCGGATTGCACAAATTCGACCCATGAGTTTCTCCATTTCAATGAACGATTATGGATTTGAATTATTAAGTGATTCACCAATACCTGTTGATGACAGCAATGCGAGAGAACTTTTCAGTGCCAATCATTTGTTACAACATATTCAACAGAGCATCAATAATACCGAAATGGCTAAGCGGAAATTCAGAGATATTGCCGTTATTGGAGGACTTATTTTTCAAGGTATGCCCGGAGAAAAAACCAAGGCAAGGCATTTACAGTCATCCGCCTCATTATTATTTAAAGTATTTGAAGAATTTGACCCCAATAATATTTTATTAAGACAGGCTTATAATGAAGTGCTAGAACAACAAATGGACGAAGTAAGATTAAGATTAGCATTACAAAGAATTCAAGAGAGCGAAATCATTTTGCAATTTCCTAAAAAGCTAACTCCCCTCTCCTTCCCCATTGTGGTAGATGGCTTAAATCGAAATAATCTTTCTTCGGAAAAATTGGAAGACCGCATAAAAAAGATGCAACAACAGCTATCTTAGTGTCCAATGAGTATTCCATTACTTCATATCATTCACGACCAACATTTTTGGCTCTCGCCTCAAAGAAGTATTTACTGGGAAGAAGAAAAAACCTTAATCGTTTCTGATACCCATTTTGGGAAGACAGGTCATTTTAGAAAAAGTGGTATTGCAGTACCACAGCAGGTTTATAAAGAAGATTTACAACGATTTTTTAGTTTAGCAACAGCATTAAAGCCTGAAAGAATACTAGTTGTAGGTGATTTTTTTCACAGCACAGCCAACGAGGAAATCAATTTATTTTTGAAATGGAAAAATGATTTCAACAGCTTGCAAATTACTTTGATAAAGGGGAATCATGATATTTTGGGAAATAGCTGGTATGAAAATGCCAACATCCAAATAATTGAGCAATTATATACGATTGGACCATTTAGCTTTCAACACGACCCAACAGAAAACCATAACAAACTAGATGGCAATGCATTTGTTTTTTCCGGACATATTCATCCAGGAATACAAATAAAAGGGATTGGCAAACAATCGCTTCGATTCCCTTGTTTTTATTTTACAAAAAATCAGTGCATACTACCTGCATTTAGCAAGTTCAGTGGATTAGCCATGGTAAAGCCCAAAAAACAAGATCAGGTATATGCAATTACAAATGATTCTATTATTAAACTAGCATGATCAAAATTGCATTTGACCCCATTTATGCTCATCCATTACCCGAGAACCATCGATTCCCGATGTTAAAATATCAATTGATACCCGAACAATTAATTTACGAAGGGACGTATACCGAAAATCATTTTTTTACTCCTAGTATTTGTGAAGAAGAAATTATTTTATACACCCACGATCAAGCCTATTTAAATAAATTACTACACCAACAATTAACTGCTTCAGAACAGAGAAAAATTGGTTTTCCTCAATCGCCTGAATTAACACAACGGGAATTAATCATTACACAAGGCACTATTGATGCTTGTACTTATGCTTTAGAATCCGGTGTTGCACTGAATGTTGCTGGAGGAACCCACCATGCATTTGCAGATAGAGGCGAAGGATTTTGTTTATTAAACGATATGGCAGTTGCAGCCAATTATTTGTTGCGTAACCAATTAAGCAAAAAAATATTAATTATCGATTTAGATGTTCATCAAGGAAATGGAACAGCCAAACTAATGGAAAAGGAAGAGAGGGTTTTTACCTTCAGCATGCACGGAGCACATAATTATCCGTTTCACAAAGAGCAATCAGATTTAGATATTGGATTAAAAGATGGAACAACAGGGAAGGAATATCTAACAATTTTAGGAGAAACACTTCCCAAATTAATCAATCAAGTTAAACCAGATTTTGCTTTTTATTTATCAGGTGTAGACATTTTAAACACAGATAAATTTGGCAAACTACAAGTAAGTCTGGATGAATGCAAACAAAGAGACGAATTGGTTTTTGAGCAATTAAAAAAGCATCAAATACCAGTTACTGTAGCCCTAGGAGGCGGGTACTCACCTGATGTTAGAACTATTGTTGAAGCACATTGCAATACTTTTAGATTAGCAGCCAGTGTTTACGACTAGCCAATACTGTAAACAGCTTGATGCTTTACAGGAAAATTGCAACTATTCGCAATAAAACAGAATTGATTGGCTTTGACATGTAAAGCGTTTGCTTGATCCATCATCTGCATATTAGCTAATGAAATGGAAGGCTTTAAGATTACTTCCGTAAACCTTCCACTTCCTGACTGATCTTCTACCATTGTACCTTCTGCATGATCAATATAAGAAGTAACAATAATTCCAGCTTCTGAACAGAAATGCAAATACCAAAGCATATGACAGGAAGACAAAGCAGCAACCATCATTTCCTCTGGATTATAACGGTTAGAATCACCCCTAAATGCCGGGTCGGAACTTGATTCAATGGGAGGTTTTCCTTCCACTTGAATCAAATGATTTCTCGAATAACTTTTATAATTATTTGTTCCGGTACCTAAATTACCAGTCCATTTGACAGCAACTTTATAATGATGGTCTTTACTCATGCTAGTTTAGCTTCTTCTTAAGTGTACTTACTTGTTCCTGCAAATTGTTCACCATACCCGCTAACTGATTTACGTCCCAAACTGGTGCAGCATTGGCTTTTTGCAAAATATATACGGCTTTCCAAATTTCTAAAACATCTTCTGCGCTAACATTATAAGGTTCGTATTGAGGATTATCGCTAATTAAAGTGATTTTATTTTTTAAACGATTGTTCTTCATTACTCGCTTATAAGCAACCCCTTCATTGCGAGACAATACAACATAAGTATTGCTATTTTTTAAATCATCAAGGTCTTCTACTTTCTCCCCTACAATCACACTACCGCTTGGAGTAGGCAACATAGAATCTCCCATTATTTCAAAAGCTCTATATTGGCCTGGTGCCAACATAGGCAATGTAAAAGTATTCAGTTCGTCAACAAACTCTGGGTCTGCATATCCAGTCATATAACCTGCAGCTGCTTTAACAGGAACAAAACGAATTTCATTGGATTCAGCAACCATTTTCAATTGACGTCTTCTATCCAAATAAGAACCACCTGTTGTTTCAGTAAGGTCTTTAAATAGAAAATCTTCTAGTGTAAGCTTAAAAATACTGCAGACCTGCTCCATTACTTCCAATTTTGGCTCAGCTCTTTCTTCTTCATAAGCACCCACTAAAGAGCGCTTAATTTTTAGCTTGTTGGCAAACTCTTCCTGGGTCCAGCCCCGCAGTTTGCGCAGATACCGTAAATTCTTTCCAGCGTTTGACATAACTAATACTTTTAGCGCAATTTACTAAACTTTTTAGTTTTTCCAAATTTATTTTCATTTTTATTTTTTCAAGTCAATTCTAAAAAATGTTTGCAGTACTTTTCATGTGTAATAAATGACCATGAAAAAAATAGCTATTCTGTTTTCGATTTGTTTTTCTGTTAGTGCAACTGCACAACAAAATGCATCATTTCCAGCGTCTTTAATGATAACGCCCGAGAAATCAAATTTTGAAAAAACATCTTCCTATGCAGATGTGATGCAGTTTTTAAACACCATAAAAACAATGAGCCCTCTTATTCACGTGGGTTCAATAGGAAAAAGTACGATGGGAAAAGACATTCCCTTTGCTGTATTAGCGAACCCTGCCGTTAGTTCTCCGGAACAAGCAAAGCAATCAGGCAAACCGGTTGTTTACATTCAAGGAAATATTCATGCAGGAGAAGTTGAAGGCAAAGAAATAAGCATGATGTTAATGAGAGATATTTTATTGGGAAATTTATCCGAATTACTTAGCAAACAAATCATCGTATTTGTACCCATTTACAATACAGATGGGAACGACCAATTTGCAAAGGGATTAAGGCCGTCTCAAGAGAATAGCCCACTAGAAACAGGTATCAGAGAAAACGGACAAGGGCTCGACTTAAACAGGGACGGCATGAAGATGGAAACCCCTGAAACCAAGGCCATGGTTGCCAATATTTTGAATGCATGGGATCCTCAAATGGTAGTAGACTTACATACCACCAACGGTACATGGCATGGCTATGATTTAACATGGGCTCCTGGGTATTTATCAGCAGGAGAACCAGGGCCTTATCATTATACCAATAGCACCATCCTACCATTTATTACAGACCAAGTAAAGAAAAAAAATGATTTATTATTTGGACCATTTGGTGATTTTTCTACAAGAGAGGGATGGCCAATTAAAAATTTTTATACCTACAATCATCATCCAAGATATATCATCAATCAAATTGGTTTAAGAAATAGGATGTCCATATTAAGCGAATCTTTTGCCCATGAACGGTTTTATCAACGCATGAATAGCACATACCAATTTGTAAAAGAGATTTTAACTTTTTGTAACAATAATGCTGCTGAAATTATTCAAATAAACCAGCAAGCAGAAAAAAATGCTATTGAAAACGTACGCAATAATGCAGGTTTAGTTTCAAAAGGAGTTAGATTTAAAATGGTTCCCACATTGGAGGGCATACGCAACTTTAGGACCTACGACTATATTCCTTTTAAAAAGGAAGATGGCAGCACAAGCATCGTTAAAACAGGTAGAATCACGCATTTAGACAAAGTAAACTACTATGCGGATTTTAAAGACACCGTGAATGCAGTTTTACCTAGAGGTTATATTATACCAGCAGCAATGGACAGCATCGTTCAACACTTGAAATTAATGGGTGTAAAAGTAGAAAAGCTAGAGAAAAAAACGGAGTTCAAAGGAGAGGAATTCATGATCGAAAAATTCACTAAAGCCACAAGAAAATTTGAAGGACATCAAATGGCATCCACAGAAGGCAAATTTATTCCCAAAAATTTTACTGCTGAAAAAGGAGATTTTATGGTAGACTTGGCACAACCCTTGGCCAACCTAATTTTTTATGCCCTAGAGCCTCAATCGGATGATGGTTTATTAACTTGGAATTTCTTTGACCATTATTTAAATACAAATGGAATGAGCACCCAACCAATAGCCTATCCAGTGTTTAAATTTTTTAGCACAATTACAACAACGAAAAAGAAAAGATAGGTCTAAGCTTATCGTAACTTGCAGTATGGCAAAAGAAAAAGTAAAAGTAAAAGCAACTAAGAAAAAAGAAGAACCGATTATATTGGTCACCAATGATGATGGTTTTACCGCACCGGGTATACATGCATTGGTAGAAGCGGTAAAGGGATTGGGGAAGATTGTAGTAGTTGCCCCAGACAAACCTCAAAGTGGAATGGGACATGCCATTACCATTGGAGAGCCTTTACGCTTGCATAAAGTGCACCATTTTGGAGAAGTAGAAGCCTATAGCTGCAGCGGCACCCCAGTAGATTGCGTTAAATTAGCAGTGGACAAAGTATTACACCGCAAACCAGATATCTGTATCAGTGGAATCAATCATGGGGCCAATCATTCTATTAATGTGATTTACTCAGGTACTATGAGTGCTGCATTGGAAGCTTCTATAGAAAGTATCCCCAGTATTGGCTTCAGCTTATTAGACTATAGTATAGAAGCGGATTTTGAGGGGGCTAAAAAATACGCCCGCATTATTGTAGAGCAGTTATTGGCCAGCAAAAAATTAGACAAACATATTTGCTTAAATGTGAATATTCCTAAAGTAAAAACAGAACTAATTAAAGGAATCAAAATCTGCTCTCAGGCTTATGCCAAATACCAAGAAAAATTTGACGAAAGAAAAGACCCACACGGAAGAAAATATTTTTGGTTGACTGGTGAGTTTGTGAATTTTGACAAGAGCAAAGAGAGTGATGTTTGGGCCCTTAAAAATAATTATGTGAGTGTGGTACCCGTTCAATTTGACTTAACCAACTACGAACTAAAAAAGCAGTTGGAGAAAAACTGGAAATTCTAATGCTATTCAATAAAGATCAATTTGGTTTTGGCTTGCTATTGGGATTTATTGCTCCCATATTTGGCTTATTTGGCTATTACTATTGGAAGTTTAGCCTATTTACGTTGAATGAATTCTTTCAAGTACTCATGCTCCAAAAATCTTTACTGAGTGGTATTATCAGCATTGCCTTAATTGCCAATGCCATTGTATTTACCGTTTATATCAACAAGCAGAAAGATAAAACAGCCAAGGGAGTTTTTATTGCAACCTGTGTGTATGCACTAATCTCCCTTGGCTTTAAGTGGTTTGTTTAATTATTGGGGTTCATGTTTATTAGGATCCAACTTAGCGGGAGCTAAGGGTGGAGGCGGAGGTGGCTTAGGCAATGATAATTTCCCATATTTATTCATTGCTTTTTCTGCACTAGAAGAGTTGCTCAAATCATAAGTCTCAATACTTCCATCTTTAAACTCAAGATTCATGCGCAATGGATTATGATTCCAAGAAACCCTTTTTATGGCTGGATTCTTATTCAAAAATGCTTTAGTACCAGAAGGGTCTGAATTATTATTTATGTTGACTGCTAAATCCTTTATTGTTTTTATTTCAATAGCACCGAATTCCGCAGCTTCTCCATATTTTTTAATAGCTGCTTCTTTTTTCAAGGTATTAAAAGATTCAATATCTTTTGGGTTTAATTTAATTTCATTGAAATCTGCATAAAATGGCATTCCATTGATAACAGTTAAAGGATTAGGATTGATTTTAAACCCCTGAACAACCTTTAAAGGCTTTTCACTAAGATCACCAGAATTAAGCTTATACCCTTCTACTACTCCATTAATACTTTGCCTTTCAGCTGCATCGCTAGAATTAAGTTTGCGACCTTCAACTACCTTAAAGCTAGATGTAGATTGCTCAGGTTTAATGTTTGAAAGATCTACATCGTATGTTGGTAATGATTTACTAGATTGATCTTTTACAAGACGTCGGTTAGATTCAATAAAATCATTTTTACTGGTTATCATAATTACACCATGCCGTCCTTCCTCACCAAACAATTCAACTGCAGATGCATTTTTTAAAACTGTTATTGAATGAATAGAATTTGGATTTATTTCTCTCATCGCATTTGGGTTTGCCTTGACGCCATCAATTACATACAAAGGTGGAATTGAATCGATGTTAGTTGCATTAAATCTAATGAGCCCAGTGTCTTTTCCATTTGAATTAAAATTCAACTTCTTCCTATCCCCATTAAATGCAACTGAACCATCTTTAGCATAGAAATTCATTTTATCCTGCATGGCTATTCCAGTAAATCGAATTGCTTTAGATGAATCTATACCTTCGGATATAAATTGTACATTTTTACCTTTAGGAATGATATAAACAGAATCTGAATGGAGTATTGTGGTATCCTTAATGATGGTTTGTTCTTTACTCGTAAAATAATTTTGCTCTGCAATTTTATCTACTAGTGTCTCAACAGAAATATTTTCCGCATTCCTTAACTCTTTTGTTCTAAATGCAAATAATACTACAACTATGGCTAATAAAGGCAATACAATCAATCTTCGCATATAACTAAATTTTGGGTTGGTATTTTTAGTAATCATTTGTAATCTTCTTTTAATAGGTGAAAAGAAAAATGGATTAGTGAGTAAGAATTGCTGCTGTGGATATGCAGCTGCTAATAACATTTGAGCAAGGGTAACGCTATCTCCATTGGATACTGCTTTTTTATCGGCAATAAATTCATGAATCATTTCCATTTCTTTTTTAATCAACCAAAAAAATGGATTGAACCAGCCTGCTATTAAAATCAATTGAATAACAATTTTATCGATACTGTGTTTTTGCTGAACATGGGCAAGTTCATGTTGCATCATTTGCTTACCAGCTTCACTCTTAAGATCAATTGACTCATGCCAGAATATGTAACGAAAAAATGAAAATGGAGCTCCTTTGGCTTGTGTTAAAATAAGGAATACTTCTCCCACAGACTTACAAGAATGCGTTTTTAATAAATGATAAATTCGAACTATGCTCTTTATCAACCCATACAATAATACAAGTGCTACCAAAGCATAAATCATCATCAATAATCCCTGCCAACCTAATTGATACCAACCAACATGAAGATTGGACTCTATTTCGGTATTATTATCCGCAATAACAGAGAAAAACTGCAAAAGCTGAGGATCTGTTTCAACTGGTTTATTCCATTGAATTTTTATCAAAGGAACAATCCATGAAAACAATGCAATTGCCAATAAATAAAATCGATTGTATTGGTGAAATCGATTATTGCGTAAAACCAGCCAGTAATACCCAACCATGATCCCACTGCAAAGTATTACCTGCAAAAAATAATAAAGTGTAGTTGACATAGCCTATTTTTTTAATTTTTTTATTTCTAGTAATAGAAGTTCCAACTCTTTTACACTGATGTCATTTTGTTTCACCATAAAAGAAACAGCATCAGCAAACGAACCTTCAAAATATCCATCTACCAATGTTCTAATACTACTCGAAGAATAATCTTCTTTAGATACTATTGGATAATATTCATGTACCCTTCCTATTTGGTTCACCCCTACAAATCCTTTGTCTACTAAAATTTTTACAATGGTTGCCACGGTATTATTGTGTGGTCTTGGTTCTGGCTGTGCGTCTAAGATATCTTTTAAAAATGCATGCTCTAAACTCCAGATACTTTGCATTATTTGCTCTTCTGCTTTGGTTAATGGTTTCATGATGTACATTTACAAGAGTAAACTTATAACTAAATATTTAGTTTAACAACTACTTATTTAGTTATTTAACTATTTATTTAGTTATTCAACATGAAATACTATATCATAGCGGGGGAAGCCAGTGGAGATTTACATGGTAGCAACCTCATTAAACAGCTTCATATTCAAGACAACAACGCACAAATTCAATGTTGGGGTGGAAATTTGATGGAAGCTGCGGGAGCCAATCTGGTAAAGCATTACAGAGATTTAGCTTTCATGGGATTTGCTGAAGTGATTAAAAACTTACCCACTATTTTAGGCAACCTAAACTATTGCAAAAAAGACATTTTAGGCTTTCAGCCTGATGTACTTATTCTAATTGACTATCCAGGATTTAATTTACGCATTGCTGAATGGGCTAAACAACAAGGATTTAAAGTAGTCTACTATATTGCCCCACAAGTGTGGGCTTGGAAAGCCAATCGAGTAAAGAAAATGAAGCAATGCATCGATTTAATGTTGTGCATTCTCCCTTTTGAAAAAAACTATTTTAAAGAACAATGGAATTGGGAGGTTAATTACGTAGGTCATCCTTTGATTGAAGTCATTGAAGAATTTAAAGCATCGCATCCGTCAGAACCAAAGCCAATTGTAGCTTTATTACCAGGCAGTCGTAAACAAGAAATTGCGAAAAAGTTGCCCATCATGTTAAGTGTAGCTTCCTATTTTCCTGATTATGAATTTGTGGTAGCTAAAGCACCTGGCCAAGAGGATCAATTTTATGAACCATTTTTAGTAGGACAAAACAATGTAAAAGTGGTGAAAGATAGTACCTATGCATTATTGATGCAATCGAGTGCAGCATTGGTTACCAGCGGAACTGCTACTTTAGAAACTGCCTTATTTAGTGTGCCAGAAGTTGTTTGTTACAAAGGCAGCAATATCAGTTACCAGATTGCAAGAAAATTGGTGAAAATCAAATATATTTCCCTGGTAAACTTAATCATGGATAAAGAAATTGTGAAAGAGTTAATTCAAGATGAATTAAATACTGTCAATTTAGTTGAGGCATTAAACGCCCTCTTGAAAAACAACCAAGATCAAGAAATACTTAAGGGAGAATATTCAAAATTGTATCGATTACTATCAGCGGGTGGGCATGCATCCAAAAACGCATCGAATCTAATTATGCAATTTTTAAAGCCTTCAATTATTTAAACATTGGAATGACCACTTGTTTAATAATGAGGAATAAGACTGCAATCAAAAACATCAACAAAGAAATTCTATTCATCCCATGCATATACTTCATCCAAGCAGATTTGGGTGCATT
>JBBAJU010000015.1:46636-47350 GCA_040403845.1 Sediminibacterium sp. | reverse complement strand
TTTGGTCTTGAAATGACCAACTTTAATTGCTTCAGCATAGCTTTGAGTAGTTCCCTTTTTAATGGCAAACCAGTCAGACGCATTGTGCAACATTCTGTGCACTTTTACTGGATTGTAATTGGTCCATTCTCTTAAAATAATAGGTATGGTTGGCAAATCAAAAATCCCCTTTATAAATGAAGTATCGGTAGAACGCTTATTCAAAAACATGGAGCCATACATACCAATTTGTTCTTGTAAACCACTATGACTGTTATACCAATGGGCTCCATTTTAAATAATGGGGAATTCATACAAATGCTGCTCACCAGGGGCAATGGGCATTTGTGTTAAAAAAGGAACACCATCTTCTTTATTTGGGAAAAATAAACCATGCCAATGGAGGGAAGTAGGTTCCTTTAGTAGATTATGCACCAAAATTTCTGCAGTATCACCCTCGGTAAAAGTAAGGGTTGGCATTGGTATTTGCCCATTCACCGTAATGGCCCTTTTTATTTTACCTGCAAATGACGCCATCGTATCTTTAACAAATAAATCATACCGCACTCGCTTTTGTACTGCCAAATGATTGACTACAAAAACGAAAAAACAATCACTATTATGCGGGGTAATTTATTTGAATCAATTCGCATAATTAAAAGGGCTATGATTTTACATCTTGAAAATCAAAGGAAACAGTTAAGTATTCCCAACTTATTTCAACTTTTCCTTTGT
>JBBAJU010000015.1:0-46626 GCA_040403845.1 Sediminibacterium sp. | reverse complement strand
TAGAAATTTATTTTTCTTTGGCTTTGTTACAATTCTAATTATATCACTCTCTGCTTTATAATCATCCGCCAAATGCATATCCCAATCTTTGCTCAGAATTAATGTCCATTGATTTTTATCAGGTATGGTAAAAAAACCATACTTCCCCTTAGGAATCAATTTATTGTTGATTAAAACATCAGCAGAAAACTCAATCCAGGTGGCTTTATGTGCACCTGTTGCCCAAACTTGACCATAAGCAACCAAACCGTTCCATATATTTCTACCCCTAACACTAGGAGCCCCATAATCAATGTGCACATGATTCTCCCCAATTAAAGCCATCGATTCGGTGCGAGGACTTTTAGCTTTAACAACAGTATCCTTTGGCGTTGTATGATTTTCATGTTGAGCAATCCCAACCAATGAAACAAACAACGCAATAAAAAGCAGAAAAGCAACGCGCATAAAAAATCATTTAAAATTCAGCACTAAAAATAAAACAAAAACCAACTTTCACTTCGCATTTAATCCTTCAAAGAATGATTGCTGCGTTCAAGGATTGATTAAATTGGTCCTCTGGGGAAAAATTCTCCACATTTAAGACCTTGAAAAGGGATTGTAGTGGAGAATTTTTCAACCCCAGAGGACTAAATAAATTTAAACAGGCTTCAACGCAGCAGCATACGTTTCAAGGACACGCTTCCGCGCAACTTCATGCACTACAATAGGCTGCGGATAATTGAACTCTTGAAACTCAGGTACCCATTGCTTAATATACTTTAAGTCTTTATCAAATTTCTCCGTTTGCAGGTAAGGATTAAATACCCTAAAGTAAGGAGCAGCGTCGCAACCACTGCTAGCCGCCCATTGCCATCCTCCATTATTGGCCGACAAATCAAAGTCTAATAATTTATTCGCAAAATAAGCTTCGCCCCAACGCCAATCAATCAATAAATGTTTGGTTAAAAAAGAAGCTACAATCATTCTAACGCGATTGTGCATAAACCCAGTGGTATTGAGTTCCCGCATTCCAGCATCAACAATAGGATAACCTGTTTTTCCCTCACACCATTGTTGAAACTCAGCTTCGTTATTTCGCCATTTAATTTTTTCGTATTCCGCTTTAAAAGCATGCCCCTTACCTACTTTAGGAAAATGCCATAATATCATTTGATAAAAATCTCTCCAAATTAGTTCATTCAAGTAAGTTTCATTTAAACCAGCAGCAATAATTGCAAGCGAACGAATACTAACCGTACCAAAACGTAAGTGTACGCCCATTTTAGAAGTTCCGTTTTCCAATGCAGGAAAATCTCTATTCTGGCTGTACTTACGAACAATCTCTTCATTCAATTGCTTAGAGGGAAACACCATTTCCACTTCTTTAAAATTCATGGAAGCCAGAGAAGGAATTTCATTAGGCGCTTGTTTATAAAAAGCATCAAAATATTGTTCGGTCAAATAAGGCTTTAGATAATCTGCAGTAAGTTTTGCCTTCCATTTTTTTGAATATGGAGTAAATACCGTGTAAGGTTTGCCATCGTCTTTGGTTACTTCCTCTTTTTCAAAAATAACTTGGTCTTTATACGTTTCAAAACCAACACCAGCATCAGCAAGCAAATCGGCAATCGCCTGATCACGTTCTAGTGCATAGGGTTCATAATCATGATTCGTAAAAACAGTTTGGATACTGTAAGATTGAACCAGTTGAGTAAAGACATCCAAAGGCTTTCCATGAAATACTTTCATAGTACTACCCATAGCAACCAATTCTGCTTGCATTTCGGTTATAGCCGAATGAATAAATGCAACACGTTTATCGGCCCTGTCTTGTAATTGATCTAAAATAGCAGTATCAAAAATGAAAACGGGTAAAACGGGAACTCCTGAACGCAATGCATGATACAAAGCCGCATTGTCTTTCAAACGCAAATCTCTTCTAAACCAAACAATGTTTACTAAGGGCCTCATTACAACAATTTTATTTTAAACAATAGAGAAACTAAAAAGTTTAAAATGAATGTTGTAAACCAATTGCAACAATAATTATGCGAACGACTCTATATATTCTTTGGAAAAGGATCAGCAAAGCGTGTTGGGTCTTCCATGAAATTCATTTCTTCATCTTGCAATAAACATTTTTCTAGAGCAGCAATCATGGTAGCTTGATCAATAGCTTGACCAATGAACACCAATTCATTCATACGATCGCCCCATACCTTATGCCACTTAGATTCTATGTACTGTTGATTTTCTATAAATGATGGATACTTAATTCTTTCAGCATAAGGCATACTCATCCACCACACCCCTGCCTTTTCCAATCTAGATGACCCACCCGCCTGACTAAAATTAATTGCTTCATTAGGCCGAGAAGCCAACCAAAACAAACCCTTTGCACGTATGATACCCATTGGATATTCTTCATTCAGGTATTTCCATAAACGGGAGGGATGAAAAGGCTTTTGATTTCTGAAGACAAAAGAGCTAATGCCGTACTCTTCTGTTTCTGGGGTGTGTACTCCCCCTTCTAATTCTTTTTGCCAACCAGCAGAATTTTGGGCTTCCTCAAAATCAAAAAGTTGCGTATTTAGCAACTCATTGGGATCTACTTTTGAAAATGAAGTAGCAATGATTTTGGCACCAGGATTTAATTTTTTGATTGCAGCTTGTAATAGTCCCAAACTAGGTGCATCAATTAAATCGGTTTTATTCAATACGATTACATTGGCAAACTCAATTTGATCGGTGAGCAAGTTTACAATAGTCCTGTAATCTCCATCGATATCCGTTAATTTACGATCAATCAACAATTCATTGGTACCAAAATCTTTAAAAAAATTAAAGCAATCAACCACTGTAACCAATGTATCGATATAACTAAATTTAGAAAGATCAATTTTACCGTCTTCACTCACAAAACTAAAAGTTTGCGCAACCGGAACTGGCTCTCCAATACCAGTGTTCTCAATGAGCAAATAATCAAACCGATTTTCGTTCGCTAATTTTTCAACTTCAACCATCAGGTCTTCTCTCAATGTGCAACAGATACATCCATTACTCATTTCAACTAATTTCTCCTCTGTTCGTGACAATACATTTTGGTTCTTAACCAAATTAGCATCTACGTTCACTTCACTCATATCATTTACAATAACAGCTACTTTCAAGCCCACTTTGTTGTGCAGAATATGATTGAGCAGCGTTGTTTTTCCAGCACCTAAAAATCCACTAAGTAGTGTAACGGGTAATTTGCGTGTATTCATTATGCAACTTTGTTGCAAAATAAAGCAAACTTTTTTAATAATGCAACAATGTTGCAAAGTATTTCTACACTAAAACATGTCCGAAAAAATTTCTTTATACAAATGCGGCACTAAATGGTGCGAATAAGCATTCTTGCCACATTGCTTCACCCAGCGCATTCCATAAATGGCATTGGTTAAAAAAACTTCAGAAGCGTTGGCTAAATCATCAACACTAACAATGCCCTCTTTCACTTCATAACCTCGTTCTAGCAATTGTTTCAACATATATCGCCGCATTACCCCAGACACAGGACCTTCCGATAATGCAGGGGTTATAATCGTACCATTGTTGATAATAAACACATTGGCAATGGTGGCGTCTGCAATATTGCCCTGAGGATTTAATAAAATTGCATCATTTAAGTGATGTTCTTTTGCCCATAATGCAGCCATGGTATAACCCAAATAGTTATTCGATTTCAACAAAGAAAAATGGTCTGCCTGTTTTACTGCAGCAGCGTAAATATCAATTTCTAATCCATTTTCATTTAACCGATTGTTCATTGGATTCAACGCCCAAGTTTGAATAAGCAAATGTGGAAAATGATTTTGTTCATCATAAATACCACCATCTCCCCTATAAATAGTCACCCTAACTCGAGCCAATTGATGGTGCTGATTCTTGGCAACCAATTGTTGAATTGCATCCACAATATATTCAGCCGTAAAGTAGGTAGGCGGTTTAAACTGCAAAACGTGAAGGGTATGAAACAAGCGTTCTAAATGCAACTGTTCTAACAGTATTTTCCCTTTATACCATTTCATGGTTTCAAAAAATCCATCCCCATACCTGAAAGACCGATTATTAGGCGAAATCAACAGCTTATCGTGCTTTAAGATTTTACCATCGCTAAAAAGAAATTGAGCAGCATGCATGCAACAAAGATAGATTGAAGCTAAATTCGTTGGAGTAATTATTCTTTATGATCATACGCCAAATTATCCAAACCCTTGAAAGCTATGCTCCGCTTGCTTATCAGGAGTCTTACGACAATGCAGGCCTACTTACCGGATTGGCCAATTGGGAATGCACCGGGGCAATTGTTACATTAGACGCTACCCTAGCGGTATTGCAAGAAGCTAAAACAGCAGGAGCTAATTTGGTAGTAGCCCATCATCCAATTTTATTTAAAGGCATTACTAAAATCAACGGAAAAAACTATGTTGAAGAAGCCTTGATTTATGCTATTAAAAATGATATAGCCATCTATGCCATTCATACCAACTTAGACAATATTTTGGGCGGAGTAAATACGGCGATAGCAGAAAAATTAGGTTTAAAAAATTGCAAAATATTACAACCCAAAAAATCTATTCTAACCAAACTGGTCACTTTTGTGCCTACCCCGCAATTATCACAAGTGCAAGAAGTATTGTTCGCAGCAGGCGCAGGTCATATTGGGGAATACAGTGAAACCAGTTTTAGCTCAGGGGGGATTGGCACTTTCCGAGGATCGGAATGGTCTAATCCCACTATTGGTACGCCGGGAGTGCGGGAGCAGGTAAATGAAACGAGAATTGAAGTAATATTACCCAACTATCTCGAACAAACAGTGGTTGCAGCACTTAAAGTAGCTCACCCTTATGAAGAAGTAGCGTACGACTTAATCCCTTTAAATAATTTGAACCAAAAAGTTGGGTCTGGCATGATTGGACAGTTACAATCCCCCATGGAAGAAAAAGCCTTTTTAAGCTTATTAAGCACCCAATTTGACCTAAAATTGGTCAAACACACCCCATTATTGGGTAAAAAAGTGGAAAAAATTGCCCTTTGCGGAGGTGCTGGTAGTTTCCTGATTAAAGACGCTATTGCTGCTGGAGCCGACTTTTTTGTTAGTGCAGACATCAAATACCATGAGTTTTTTGACGCCAATAACCAGCTGGTGGTAGCCGATATTGGGCACTGGGAAAGTGAACAATACACGATTGACTTGCTTTTTTCGCTAATAACCAGCAAATTCCCTAACTTTGCCGTCCTTAAAACAAGCGTACAGACAAATCCTGTACACTATTTTTTGGGATAAACTTTATAATTACGAACACGATATGGCATCTGTAAAAGATTTCTCCGTTGAAGAAAAATTAGTAAACCTACTTCGTTTACAAAAAATTGACAGCAAACTCGATGAAATTCAGGTATTAAAAGGTGAGCTTCCAATGGAAGTGAGCGACCTTGAAGATGAAATACTAGGTCTATCTGCACGTCAGACCCGTATTGAAGAAGAAATCAATGGTATTGGCGAATTTATTGAAGGAAAGAAAAATGCCATCAAAGAAAGCGAAGCTTTAATTGCCAAATACGAAAAGCAAAGCGAAAACGTAAAGAACAATCGCGAATTCGAAGCCATTAACAAAGAAGTAGAAATACAACAGTTAGAGGTTAAACTCTGCGAGAAGCATATCCGCGATGCGAATGAAGAATTAGCTGAAAAAGTGAAGCAGTTAGAGAATGCCAAGAAAATGGTAGCCGTGAAAGAAGGTGTTTTAAACCATAAGAAAGGCGAATTAGAAAAAATCATTGCGGATACTGTAAAAGAAGAAACTGAATTAAATGGCTACAGTGCAGACGCAAGAGCACATATTGATGAGCGTTTAATTTACAGCTACGATAGAATCAGAAGCAGCTACAGAAATGGCTTAGCAGTTGTTGCTGTTGAGCGTGATGCTTGTGGCGGTTGTTTCAACTCTATTCCACCTCAACGTCAAAGCGAAATCCGTTTACACAAAAAAATTATCGTTTGCGAAAACTGCGGACGTATTTTAGTAGACGCAGATTTGAATGACAGCGTTGATGTAAAATAAATTAGTAGCTTTTAACATATTCGAGGGCAGTCTTTTGGCTGCCCTTTCTTATTTTTAGGCTGTGAAGAAAAATTTACTCGTTGTTGTTATTTTACTGAGTATATCATTTAGCGGATGGGCTCAAACCAAATTTGATTTCAATGCTGCCTGTATTCAGGCTTATCAAGATATCACCAAATTAAAAACCAAAACTGGGCAACAGCAAATACAGAAATTGCAATTGCAACAACCCGATAACCTGATTCCGGTTTTATTAGAAAACTATATTGATTTTTACACCCTTTTTTTAAATGAAGACCCTTCCGATTATACCCGACTTTTTCCGCAATTTCAGGAACGATTAGATCGAGTAGAAGCAGGTAATTCAAACTCTCCTTTTTACTTATATACTCAGGCAGTCATCCGAATGCAAAGGGCCATGGTGCAAGTTAAATTTGGAAATTTTTGGGATGCAGGATGGGAATGTAGAAAGGCTTTCTTATTGCTGAAAGAAAACAAAAAAAAGTTTCCTCAATTTAGCCTGAACGATTTATGGTTTGGTGCATTAGAAGCAGTAATTGGCACTGTTCCCAAAGGTTATAAATGGATTACTAGTTTGTTTGGCATGAAAGGATCCCTTACGGAAGGAATGAGAAAAGTGCGCAACTACGCGAACAGCAATGATGCCACAGCTAAGCAATTTTTTAATGAATCTGTATTTGTATATACCTACCTACTCTTCTATTTTGAAAATAAAAAAGAAGATGCGCTTGAATATATTATTCATAAAAAACTTGATTTAGTTAATAATCATTTACACGCTTTCATGGCGGCCAATCTTGCACTAAATAATAAAGACGCAGAACGGACCAAATCAATCATTCTTCATTTAAATAAATCGCCTGAATATTTAAAATTAAGTGTGTGGAATTTTCAATTAGGTTACGCTCATTTATATCACTTAGAAACCACCGAAGCCATTCATTATTTTAATGAATATACCAGTCAATTTAAAGGGAAATTTTATTTAAAAGATGTGTATCAAAAAATGAGTTGGGCCTATTTTTTACAAGGTAATATCAAAGAAGCCAATACACACAAACAATTGGCCATTACAAAGGGCTCTACTTTTTCTGATGCAGATAAAAAAGCCTTAAAAGACGCCAAGGCAAAAAATTGGCCAAATCCAATTTTACTAAAAGCCAGATTATTCAATGATGGCGGATATCATTCGGATGCTCTAAAACAATTCGCAGGTAAATCGTCTAACGATTTTAATAAAGAGGAAGAAAAACTAGAATTTGCCTATCGGCTCGCTCGGATTTATGACGATTTAGGTAAAAAAGAGGAAGCCATTAAAAACTATTTGATTGCCATCCGATTGGGTCAAAACAGAAGAGAGTACTTCGCAGCAAGAGCCGCATTACAAATTGGCCAGATTTATGAAGAAAGGGGAGAAAAAGCTTTGGCCATAGAATACTATAAAAAATGTATTGACATGGAAGACCACGAATACAAAGATTCTTTAGATCAACGAGCCAAATCGGGTATTGCGCGATGCACAGGAAATTAAGTAATCATTTTTAGATAAAAGTCTAGTACCAAATTGACTAAGCTTTGTTAACTTGCTGCTCTATTAAAATCAAATCCGTTGTTGCGTGAGTTAACCATACAGAATTATGCCATCATTGATGAATTGAGTATTGATTTTGATGATAGGCTCAATATTATTACCGGCGAAACAGGTGCAGGTAAAAGTATTTTAATGGGCGCATTAAGCTTGATTTTGGGCGAAAGGGCCGATACCAATGTATTGGTCAACAAAGAACGAAAATGCATTATTGAAGGGCATTTCACTGCGGGCAACAAAGCGGCTGTTCAATCATTTTTAACCAATCATGATTTTGAGGAATCTTCAGCAACCGACAATAGCGTAGTTATCAGAAGAGAAATAGGAAGTAATGGAAAATCTAGGGCATTCATCAATGATACCCCAGCTACACTTCAACAATTAAAAGAGCTGGCTGGCCTATTGGTAGATTTACACCAACAGTTTGATACACTAGAATTAGGAGATGCCGATTTTCAAAGAATGGTCATTGATGCCTTGGCGAACAATGAAAATTTATTAGCAACACACCAGCAATATTTTAAAGAATGGTCTGCTGTTTTAGCTAGTTATAACGATTTACAAGCACAAAAAGCAGCTTTGCAAAAAGAAGCTGATTATAATCAATACCTCTGTAACGAATTAGAAGCATTAGACTTAAAAGAAAACGAATTAGAGCAATTAGAAGAAGAATTAAAATTGCTTTCGAATGCCGAGGAAATTAAAACGGTAATAGAAAAAGTTGCTTTTGAATTGGCTAGTACAGATGATCCAATTGTAGCAAGGATAAAACAACTCAACAATAGTTTACAATCGGTACAAAGCATCGTGAGCGAAGCTGCTGCATTATCTGATCGGCTTAAAGCAAGTCAAATTGAACTGCAAGATATTGCAGACGAATTAGAGCGCATCAATAATGGTATTCATTTTGACGCCCAAAGAATTGATTGGGTTAATCAGCGATTAAGTGATGGATATAAACTCACTAAAAAACATGGAGTAACCAGCACTGCAGAATTGTTATCAATTCAGGCAGAGTTGTCTAGCAAATTGTTTGCTGTAATTACTATAGATGAAGCCATATTAGCCAAGCAAGTGCAGGCGAACGATTTAATGCACCAGTTAAAACAAACTGCTAAACAAATTACGACTGCACGAAATAAAGTGATTGCTCCATTTGAGCAATCCGTAAATACACTTTTGAAGCAAGTGGGTATGCCCAATGCACAATTAAAAGTGAATATGCAAACAGTTGCATTAAATGCATATGGTGTAGAACAAATTGAATTTCTATTTGATGCAAACAGAAGCAACCGATTCGAACCTATTCGTAAAGTTGCCAGCGGAGGAGAATTAAGTAGATTAATGCTATGTATTAAATCTTTGGTGGCAGAATCAATAGACTTGCCAACCCTTATTTTTGACGAAATTGATACTGGTATATCTGGTGAAGCTGCTAAACAAGTGGGTATTATTATGCAGGAGATGGCAGCACAAAGACAAATCATCTGCATTACCCATCAGCCTCAAATTGCAGGAAAAGCAAATGCCCATTACTTTGTATACAAAGAACAAAAAGGAGAACAAATCAAGACCAATATTAAATTGTTAACAAACGACGAAAGAATCAATGCCATTGCCCAAATGCTTAGTGGAGAAAAACCTACAGCAGCGGCCTTGGAGAATGCGAAAGAAATGATTCGTATATTCGGCACCTAAATCAACCATTTATGGCTTATAATTTATTGAAAGGGAAGCGTGGCATTATCACCGGCGCATTAGATGAAAATTCTATTGCTTGGAAAGTAGCAGAAAAAGCACACGAAGAAGGCGCCACATTTGTATTAACCAATGCCCCCATTGCTATGCGCATGGGAGAGATCAATAAACTAGCTGAAAAAACAGGGTCTCAAATTATACCAGCAGATGCAACCAGCACCGAAGAATTAACGAATCTATTTACCCAATCACAAGAAATTTTAGGAGGTAAAATTGATTTTGTACTACACTCTATTGGAATGAGCGTCAATATTCGCAAGAAGATTCCTTATACAGAATCTAATTATGATTATTTCATGAAAGGCATTGATGTATCTGCTATGTCTTTCCATAAAATGTTGGCAGTAGCAAAAAAATTAGATGCCATCAACGAATGGGGTTCTGTTGTTGCACTTACTTATATGGCTGCTCAAAGAACATTCCCATTCTATACAGATATGGCCGATATTAAAGCAATGTTAGAATCCATCGCAAGAAGTTTTGGATACCATTATGGATTAGAGAAAAAAGTGAGAATCAATACCGTATCTCAATCTCCTACTAAAACTACTGCAGGTACTGGCATCAAAGGTTTTGGAGACTTTTACGATTTTGCCAATGCAGTGGCTCCTTTAGGCAATGCAAGTGCAGAAGATTGTGCTAATTATTGTATTACGCTTTTCTCTGACTTAACCAAAATGGTGACCATGCAAAATTTATTCCATGATGGTGGTTATTCAACTACTGGAGTAAGTATGGATGTTATGGAAAAACTGGGTATTGCCAATCAAGAATAATTCAACTCAATCATTAAAACAGCAATATGAATTTAGTAGACCTTTTGGGTTACTTTGGAGCTTTCTTAAGTGCTATTACTTTTATGCCACAAGTGTGGTTGGCATGGAAGTCTAAAAGTGTAGGAGACTTAAGTATTTGGATGATCTTAATCGTAATTACGAGCTGTATAGTTTGGTTAATTTACGCTGTTAACGTGAAGAGCGGACCTGTTCTTGCAGCTAATTTAATTGTCTTAGCATTGGCTTTGGTGCTCTTTTACTTTAAGATGACCTTTCCCGCTAAGAAATAAAAAGTCACTTACGAATTTGATTCGAAAGTGTTACTGTTAAAATAAAAGAAGCAATGAATGGCTACCTGATAATTCAGCTAGCCATTTTTTATTTTAGTATTCGTCTTCGTTAAACATAAAGTCTTCCTGACTTGGATAATCAGGCCAAATGTCTTCGATGCTCTCATACACTTCCCCCTCGTCCTCTAATTCTTGAAGATTTTCTACCACTTCCAATGGCGCACCACTGCGGATAGAATAATCGATCAACTCATCCTTGGTAGCAGGCCAGGGAGCTTCTTCTAAATAACTTGCTAATTCTAGTGTCCAAAACATAGTCTCGATTATTTTTGCAAAAGTAACCGTATAAACGATATATCCAAATGTGAGTTTTACCCATCTCTGAAGAAATGGTTAATTTGCTTAATAAAAAATCTCTTTTCATGCTAAAAGCAACCTCAATTACCAAAAAATTTGGCCCATTAACTGTTTTAAAAGGGGTTGATATAGCAATTGACAAAGGCGAAATGGTCAGTATTGTAGGATCATCTGGTGCAGGCAAGAGTACATTATTGCATATTTTAGGCACTTTAGACAGGCCAGATAGCGGCCAGATTGAAATAGATGGGCAATCATTAAGTAGTTTATCTAGCCCTGAGTTGGCAAAATTCAGGAACAAGCATATTGGATTCATTTTTCAATTTCATCATTTATTGCCCGAATTTGATGCCCTAGAAAATGTATGCATTCCTGGCTGGATTGCCAATGGTTCTAGAGAACAAATAAAAAAAAGGGCCATTGAATTATTACAACTTTTGGGGTTGGCGGATCGTATCCACCACAAGCCCAACGAACTCTCTGGCGGAGAACAGCAGCGAGTGGCTGTTGCAAGGGCACTAATTAATGAGCCGTTGATTGTATTTGCAGACGAACCAACAGGAAATTTAGATAGTACCAATGCAAGAGCATTACACGAGCTATTCACCAAGATTAATGCAGAATTTGGAACCACATTTTTAATCGTTACCCACAACGAAGAGCTAGCTGCATTAAGCAGTAAGGTCTTGCATATGCGCGACGGATTATTCGCATAAAGGGTCTAGCTGACCCTGGGTTTCCAAGGAATTTCTGCAATGCCCATCTGAAAACCCAAATAACGAGATAGCACAAATAAATAATCGCTGAGGCGATTCAAATACTTAATTACGAGGGGCTCTACAAATATGTCTTGCTCTTGCATATTTACACAACAGCGCTCTGCTCTTCTGCATACGCAACGGGCAACATGAGATTGAGAAATAGCCAAATGGCCACCCGGCAAAACAAAGAATTTCATTGCAGGCAACTGCTCATTCATGGTATCCATCTCCTTTTCTAAAAATTCAATATCCGACTCTTTTAAATCAGGAATTTTCATCAAGGGTTCTTTTTCTGGGTCACAAGCCAATGATGATCCAACCGTAAATAATCGATCTTGAATTTCTTTTAGGACAACTTTAATATGTTCATCAGGAGTATAATCGCTTACAACGCCAATCCATGAATTCAGTTCATCTACCGTTCCGTAAGTATCAATTCTAATATGACTTTTGGGAACTTTAGTTCCACCAATTAAAGAAGTCTTTCCTAAATCACCTGTTTTTGTATAAATCTTAATAGCCATAGTCAATAACTGAGGAATGATTACAAAGATATTGCTCAAATGTTCGGCAAACTAAGATTTTGTAGTATCGCTTTCAACTAAACCGTCGCGTAATCTTACCACACGGTGTGCATAAGCAGCAATATCTTCTTCGTGGGTAACCAAAACAACAGTATTACCAGCATCTTGTAGTTTTCCAAAAATCTGCATTACTTCAACAGAAGTTTTAGAATCTAAATTACCAGTAGGTTCATCCGCTAATAATATGGAGGGATTATTCACCAAAGCACGCGCAATGGCAACCCTTTGAATTTGACCACCACTCAGCTCATTTGATTTGTGGTGAGACCGATCAGCAAGGCCAACTTTATCAAGTGCAGCAAGGGCTCTTTCTAAACGTTCTTTTTTAGAAACACCCGCATATATCAAGGGAAGTGCTACGTTTTCTGCAGCACTTAGTCTTGGCAATAAATTAAACTGCTGAAATACAAACCCAATCTCGGTATTACGTACTTCAGCTAAATCATCGTCTAGCATTTTACTTACGTCTTTCCCATTTAAAATATACTTACCACCTGTTGGAGAATCTAAGCAACCCAAGATATTCATTAAGGTACTTTTACCGCTACCAGAGGGTCCCATCAAAGCAACATATTCGTTCTTAAAAATATCTAGGTTAATCCCTTTTAAAACAGGAATAGCCTGGTTACCCATGAAATAACTTTTCTCAATTCCTTCTAAATGTATAATTGCTTCTGTAGACATAATCCTATTATTTTTTAATAACCGTAGGTACTTTAAAGTATTGTTGATTGTGTGAGGGAGCATTTTTTAGCGCATCTTCTGCAGTTAAACTCTCTGTTAGCTCATCTGTTCTTAAAGCAGCAGACCCGTCCGAAACCGTGCGTAGCGGCGCTACTCCATCAGTATTGAGGGCTTGTAATTTTTCAATAAAAACCACCATACGCTGCATATCGGTTTGGTATTGAGCTGCTTGGTCTTCATTAATTTGAAGCCTACTCAAATGCGCCAAATGCTGAATGGTTTTAAGGCTAATCTCCATATTTCAAAAATACGTTTAACCTCCATAATCAACGGGCTTAAATTTTAAAAGGCAATTAGATAAAAACAGCGGTCAAAAAAACGTTTGTAAGATTTTGTTGAAGATTTGTTTTTATATGGCGAGAAAGATTGGTCAAGAAATGGTAAAATCTTGTTTATTCACAAATGTTAACATAAAAATATCAGCATGGATGTATTTTCTACTTAAATTAGTATCACTAAAATCCCCCCGATTATGCTAGTATACGTATTATTAGCAGTTTATCTTGTTTGTTTGTATTTTGCTTACAAGGGTGCTGCTGTATCAGAGGAGTAAAATCCATAGATAAACCAACACATTTAATATCAAATTTTTCCCCTCGAAAGATTTGATATTTTTTTTACCCATAAGGGAGTCCCCGGAAAAAATTTAGCTTATCTTCGGAAAATAGTTGCATAACTAACTAATTTTGCTTAGCCATGCTTGGCAAATACTTGACCATAAATAATTCAATAATGAAACGTTCAATTAAAAAAGTTGCGGTATTAGGAAGCGGTGTAATGGGTTCTAGAATTGCTTGTCATTTTGCAGGCATAGGATTACCAGTGTTATTATTAGACATGGTACCTGTTGCTGCAGCAGAAAGCACCAAACCAGCAGAACGTAATAAGCTGGTGAATGATGCCCTCACAGCAGCAATTAAAAGCAACCCCTCTCCTGTTTTTACCAAATCAGTAGTTAATAGAATTAAGACGGGCAACTTCGATGACAATATGAAGGATATTGCTAGTTGTGATTGGATTATTGAAGTGGTGGTAGAGCGTTTAGACATTAAGCAATTGATTTATGAGAAAGTAGAAAAATTTAGAAAGCCAGGAACCCTGATCACTTCTAATACATCAGGTATTCCCATTCATATGATGGCCGAAGGAAGAAGTGATGACTTTAAAAAGTATTTCTGTGGCACACATTTTTTTAACCCTCCACGTTACTTACGTTTATTAGAAATTATTCCTACACCATTTACTGACCCAGAAGTAGTTGATTTCTTAATGCATTATGGAGACGTGCATTTGGGTAAAACCACCGTGCTTTGTAAAGACACTCCAGCGTTTATTGCCAATAGAATTGGGGTATTCAGCATCATGAGTATTTTCCATATTATGGACAAGCAAAAGCTAACTGTAGATGAAATAGACGCATTAACAGGTCCAATCATTGGTAGACCTAAATCGGCTACATTTAGAACAGCAGATGTGGTTGGTATAGATACATTGGTAAAAGTTGCCAAAGGAGTTGCAGACAATTGTCCTACTGATGAAGCAAAAGCAATTTTTACTATTCCTGCTTGGTTAGATACCATCACCACCAATAATTGGTTGGGGGATAAAACAGGGCAAGGATTTTTCAAGAAAATAAAATCTGCAACAGGCAAAGAAATATTAACCTTGAATTTGGAAACCATGGAATATGGCGCAAGGGTTAAGCCTAAATTCGCAAGCCTCGAAGCAGCAAAACCAATTGAAGATTTAAAGCAAAGAATAAAAATGCTGAGTGCCGCTCCAGATAAAGCGGGTGAATTCTATAGAGCATTTCACTATTCCTTGTTCTCCTATATATCATTTAGAATTCCTGAAATTAGCGACGAAGTATACCGAGTAGACGACGCAATGATGGCTGGCTTTGGATGGGAAATTGGAGCGTTTGAATCATGGGATACCGTAGGTGTTGCTAAAACAGTGGAAGCTATGCAAGCAGCTGGATATGCAGTAGCACCATGGGTTACAGAAATGTTGGCAACAGGTGCTTCTCATTTTTACAAAGTAGAGCATGGCAAAAGAATGTATTATGATATCCTGTCTAAATCTTATAAAGCCATTCCTGGTGGAGAGTCTTTCTTGATCTTGAAAAATCATAGCGATAATCTGGTTTGGAAAAATAGTGCTTGTAGAATGTATGATATTGGAGACGGCGTTGCCGGATTAGAGTGGAGCACCAAAATGAACAGCATGGGTGGCGAAGTGTTAGAAGGGGTGAACAAAGCCATCACTAAAGCAGAAGAAAGTTTTAAAGGATTGGTGATAGCGAACGAAGGACCTAATTTTAGCGCAGGTGCGAATGTGGGAATGATTTTTATGCTAGCTATTGAGCAAGAATACGATGAACTAGATATGGCCATTCGCATGTTTCAGAACAGCATGATGCGTTTACGCTACTCTAGTGTACCTGTAGTTACTGCACCACATGGTTTAACATTGGGTGGTGGATGCGAAATGAATTTACATGCAGACAAAGTTTGTGCAGCAGCTGAAACATATATTGGACTGGTTGAATTGGGTGTTGGTTTAATCCCTGGTGGTGGTGGAACCAAAGAATTTGCATTACGTGCTTCAGATGAATTACACGAAGACGAACCAGAAACCAATACACTCAAGAAAAGATTCTTTGCTATTGCAACTGCAAAAGTTGCAACATCAGCTCATGAAGCTTTTGAAATGGGCATCTTAAGAGCTGGACATGATGAAGTGGTTATGAATATCGGAAGAAGAATTGCAGAAGCTAAAAAATCAGTACTAGAACTTCATGAAGCAGGATATAATACTCCAATTCAAAGAACCGATATTAAAGTTTTAGGCAAATCTGGATTAGGCGCTATGTTAGCCGGTATTAATGGTATGTGGAGAGGTGGTTACGCAACTGACCACGATGCATTAGTTGCTCGTAAACTAGCGTATGTAATGTGTGGTGGAGATTTGAGTGAGCAAACTTTAGTAAGTGAGCAATACCTTTTAGACTTAGAAAGAGAAGCATTCCTAAGCTTATGTGGCGAAAAGAAATCTTTAGAAAGAATACAGAGTGTGTTAAAAAGTGGAAGGCCGATTCGTAACTAACGAACGGAATAAACAATCCAGTTTTCCGTCTCAAAAACCCGGTTGGACTTTAGGTTCAACCGGGTTTTCATTTGCACCATATTGTAGGCATTCATCGCAGTAAAATTATGCCTGCGGTTATTAAATTTGGCAATTAATATATACTGTACAGACAATGCAGGATTTTCGATTACTGTAATGAAGTTCTTTTGAAGAGGCATCACCAAATGATTTAAATTTGGCAAGTGCGCAATAATCCCATAAGCAACCGCATCGTCTATTAATAGCGGTCTATCTTCGGTTTTTATACTAGTAATATATTCAGCTAAAATTTTATCTTCAGTCACCACTTTTTCTTCAGGCCATAATTTTTTTTCTGTAACTATTTTTACAAGGTGTTGTTCTTCAAAATCAGCTGTCTGTGAAAAATAATAAAAGCCACCTACCAACGTCAGTACTGTTCCAGCCAGCAGTATTACAGAAGTCATAAATCGATTTACTTTTACAGTAGACGAAAAGTTTAAGCCTACAAAAGCAATAATCGGTATGATAACATAATACTCTGTTGTTAAATAATATTGAATATCAATTAATGCAACAGAAATAAAAATAAGTGGTGTAAGTAAAGTGAGTAATTTATAGAGCTTCCCTTTAAATAAAAGAATTGCAGAGAAAAAAATGGGTGCAAGAAAAAGTGTAAAAATTGGGAAGATAATTTGGGTTTGTTTATTTAAGTTATTCCCAGATCCTCTATCCATAATATTGGCAATGGTAGAAACCCCTGTAACCCTCCAGTTAGAGTACTGACTGCTCAAGAAATACGTAGGATCCCCCGCATGCGATTGGTTCAAGGTTCTAAATAAGAAGATAGCTGCTAATGGAAGCAAGAATAAAATAAAATACAATGAAACTGTTCTATTAACCAACTTACGACGTAAAGAACGATTATTAAGTGCTTGGTAATACTGAAATGCAACGGATTCTCCTTTAGCGGTTTTAATTCCCTCTAATGATACCAATACAACGAATGGTAAGAAACCTAAAATCAACCATAAAAATTTAATCTCCGAAAAAATGAGGGCACCCAAAAAAACACTGGCAAGGGATAAATAATAAGTCGTTTGATTATTATAATAAAAGAATAAACTTCTAAATAGCAAATAAGTAAACAAAACAATAGCTGCAATATTTCTTCCACTTATGGCTGCATAAACAAATTGAGGATGTAAAAAGAATAAAACTACTACTGAAAAAAATAGGGTTCTAAACGGGAGTTCAGAATCGTTGATGTCTTTTAAAACAAAGAAGAAAAGCGTCACCATTAACACAATTGAACCTGCAATAGGTGCAAACAAATAGCCAAAAGGCGCAAATAAAATATTGATTAAATAAGAGGTAGTTGGGAAAGTAGTTCCCAGTGTTAATAAAGTGTTTTCACTGTTTTCGAATAACAGCATTATTTTTTCAGCATAAAATAATCTTTCTGAATGCTCAAAGCCAGCTCTATTAAAAATCCACGCCAATGCCAGGTAATAAATTACCAGTAACAATGACAAAATTCTTATACGCTGAACTGTTAACTTCATCGTGGTTCATTTACTTTCCCGCTGCGTTTGCTGCAGATGCGGAATGAGATACTTTAGTTAATCCATGATTGGTCTTTTCCCAATAAAATGGCTTGTAAATTAATTGCCATAAACCTTTATATGCAGCAATAGAATGCATTAACCAATAAAAAGGATTCATCAACGCAAACAAAATCAACTCATAAAATCTACGCTTAAATACTGCTAGCATGTTCACATAAATCATGAGGGTATTTCCTACTATGAAATTGAAAATAGAAATATACAATACCCAATCTGGGAATAGTATTCTAACCGTTTGCAAATCAAATACCAAATACACTATATAAAAACCCAATAATAATGGATACAATAAAAAAGTGACAGGTGTAAAACCTACGAAGAAATTAAATCCAAAAAATCCTCTCCATCCAATTTTTTTAATCAAACGAGGTGGATTTCTCATATGAACCAATAAGGTTTGCATATATCCTTTAATCCAACGAGAACGCTGTCTAATCCAATTAAAGGGTTCATTATTGGCTTCTTCTAAAGTGGTACTGTTTACTACCCCCACTTTATACTTTTTTTCGAACACACGTACCCCTAAATCGGCATCTTCAGTAACATTGAACGGATCCCATCCGCCTAATTCAAGTAATTTGGCTAACTTAAAATGATTAGATGTTCCTCCTAAAGGAATGGGAACATCTAGCGATTGTAAACCTGGTAACATATAGTCGAACCAATACGAATATTCTAGGGTGAACATTCTTGTTAATAGGTTCTCGTTCTTATTAAAATAATTTAATGCTCCTTGAAGGACCACATAATCTTTGGGTAATTTCCTAAATAAGCATACCACTTTTTTAAGCTGATCAGCATCTGGAACATCCTCTGCATCATAAATGGTCAAATAAACCCCTTTACAAAAGAAAAGCCCGTAATTACAAGCTTTGGGCTTGGTTTTAGGCATATGGAAAGGAACCACAATAGTTTCAAAGTTAGCAGGGAAATCAAGGTCTTTTACTGCATTCAGGGTTTTATCGTCGTCTTCTTCAATTAATAATTTAACATCGAGTTTACCTCTGGGATAATCTAAGCTTTTAAGATTCCAAATCAATTTTCGGATTAGTTTATCCTCTTTATATACGGGGAGTAAGATGGTATATACAGGTAATGAATTATTTTCTACAGCTTTAACTTCAGCCTTAGTGACCACTTCGGACAATTCAAACTTAGAACCTTTTAAAGCAATGGATAATTTAAAAACAATCGCAAACAAAAAAATAAAACTAAATGCCAGATTGATGAAAATAAAGCTATTGACAAAATTTATGGTTAGAAAAAAGAAAGAGAGTCCTATTGCAATAAAAATGATGAGTAACTGATAGTCGGTAAAAGTGGTTAACCCAGAGCTTTCTGGATCTTTACGCACCAAACTAAATACCGCTTCTTTTACGTAAAGCTCTCCTCTTAATTTATGCACCATCCAAGTAATATCTAAGTCTGATGCAGCAACCAATTGAATTTTTGTATTGAACTTATTTTCTAAAATACCCTGCAATTGTTCATCCATAGGATCCGCAACAGCAACAATTAAATTACCCCTGCCATCCCTACGTAAAGGCAAATAGAGAAAAGCATTCAAGTGTAAAAGATCACATTGCTCTACAAAAGTTTCATCCACTACTTCATTACGAACATCTACCAATGGAAACCCAGCACGCTCTAAAAACGCCACATATGATTTTCTGGTTAAGTAACCAAAGTTAAGTGCCGCTTTTATTGGGGCATAACCAAACTCATCAGCAATAGTTTCAATTTCAGCCAATTTAGCCGTAGTAAATAAGCCTACACTAATCATATTATTCAATACACAAACAGGCATAATTACTAGGTTGGGTTAAAGCATCAATTAAATTATCTCCTGAGATTGTTTAACACGCTTTCTAACAAAGAAGAAACCTAATACTAATACTACAACTAATCCTGCTAAAAGGAAGTATTTATATTTATTCCAAAGCAATGCCATATTATTTTTATCTCCTTTGTAAGTAACCAAGCCAGCGTTATCTGGAAGCTTAAAGAAGAAGTTACTTTTACCCTTGCTATTAGCGATACAAACATTACTCTCAATAGCTGAATATTGAGATCCAAAGCTTTTAATTACTCCTTCAAAAGCATCACTTATGCTAGAGTCTCCTAGTGAACTGATTAATAAAAAGGTAGAAGTTCCCTGCCTAAATATTTGGGCAATTCCTGAGTTAGAAAAATCATTGATTGAATAGGAGGTTTCTCCGCTTATATCTTTATATAGCTGGAAATCTCGATTAAATTGAACAGGTAAGTTTTTCTCAAAACGCTTAATTAATGGATCATTTCTGTGCAATAATGCAATTCCATTCATATTGGCCATATCAGTTAGATTGGCTTTATCAGAAGCAACTACTTTAGGAATAAATAAATAGTTAGCAGCTAATGTAGCCGTATTCAACTGATAGATTAGTTCTCCAAAAGCTGAAGTCAAATAAGGAATCAAAGAAGGTGTTACAATGCAACGCAAAGCTTTCTTTCTAAATTCACCAGGATAATTAAAGAAGTTATAAAACTCATTCACTTTTTCACCCGAGAAAACTAGGTTAGATGTTTTAGTATCAATGAATCCAAAGAAATTAGAAAATCCTTCTTTACAAATACCACCAGCCCCATGAAAACGCATTTCAACCACTAAGGAGTTATTTTTAGTCAGTAAATAGGGCTTTAATTCAATATCTCCGCTAAAGCTTGTTTTATCATGTAAATCGGTACTAAAAACTAGGTTATCATTCAAATAAACGTTCAAAAATCCACGGTCACCCTCTTTTAACAAAGACAACATGGCTTCTAAGTGGAAAGTTAATTTCTTTGGAATGGCATTGTAATCAGCCAAAGAAAAAGCATAGTTGGTTTTTAGCGCACCAATACCTTCCATTAGTTTAGGCGTTCCACCCAATTCTTCTAAAGAGAACACCACTGGTAATTGATTCTTATCAAAATACGAAGGGGCTCCCGCATCTACCAACATGGTATAGGAAAAACTGGCATTAATGATTTTATAATTGGTTAAAGTATAAACGGCTTTTCTATACCCGTCTTGGTCTTTACCAGTAATTACTAATACTGCTTGACCATTATCTAATAATATATTTTTAATTAAGCCCTGACCATATTTAAATTCAGGAAGTCTACTTTTTATATACCCAGGTAATTTATTATAAAGACCAGTAATAATCATATTACCCATTGAAGAATCACTATCTCTAAAATTGGTTGTTACAATTTCTTCTAAACTACCCTTCTCCTTTAATAAGGCAAAAAGAATACCACCACTAGTAAGATCATCCAAATCGGCATTTATTGGAGTTGCTATTGTATTATACTCAGAAATTGTTTCTTTTAAACTATGGTTATAGGTAGCCCTATCTAGTTGAATTACTTCTAAATAAGAAGAATTTCTAACAGTAACCCAAATAGCAGGGTTGTCTACATCTTTACAATACTCATCAGACATAGCCATTTTAGCATCTATTCTTAGTTTAATGAAACGGCCATCTTCTTGAACATATCTTTTATTAAGAGGAATGACAATTGTCATAACCGAATCAAAGGCATCAGCAACTAAACGGGTTGTATAAACAGGCTCATCTTTTAAAGAAACCGTTATAGTAGACATGTCTTCTCTTAAAACCTGAGAAGGCCTAACCTGAAGTATTAAGTTGGTGCGATCTACATCATCTCTTGGTTGCAATTTAATAAAGTAAGAAATGGCTCCATTAATTCCCATAATAGATTCATTCCTGTACCCCATTGCTTCCAGTGAGCGGGTTTTAAAATCCTGGGCAATAATACTTCCAACTATTAGCAGAAAGAGTACAAGCAGGGTAGATTTTGTTTTCATGATTCCGGGTATTTAAACTAAGCCAGTTTGAATTTGAGTTTAAAGTAATTTCCAATAGTTATATTGCTTTCATAAGTTAAAGTGCCTCCCATTTCTTCGGTCAGCTGCTTTGCAATAGAAAATCCAATCCCCGTTTGGCTGCTAGCCTCTTCGGATTGATAAGGATTAGTTAGTCTATTAAAATATTCATCCAACTTTTCCATGCCGATTGGGTTATTTGTATTATTGATTACTTCAATAATACAAGCCCCATCAAGGTCGTTGGCGTGAATAGTAATAGACGAACCCTTATGGATAAACCTTATAACGTTAGAAAGTAGCTTAAAAAAAATATGACGTAAAAATACTTTGTCAATATTTACCATTATTTCAGATGGAGACAAGTGAACTTGAAGATTAACCTGCTTAATACTGGCAGCATCCACTAACGCAATAGCTGCTTTTTCTACCTCAGGAATAATGTCAAATTGCTCCATGGTATAGGTAATTTTACCCGTTTCGGCTTCGGCAGATGCTGCCAATTTATGACTTAGGTAATGCAATTTTTCGTTACCCATCGAAATATAATTCAGTAAATCTTTTTGATCGTTGGTTAGATTACTGCTTTTTCTATTTATTAGATCGAGTGAAATCTGATTAGACCCCACAAAGTTTTTGAGGTCGTGAATCATTATATTGATGGTATTTTGCCGATAATCATTTAACTCCTTTAGTCTTCTATTAGCGGCTTCAATAACAAGGTGCTGATCGTTAATTTGCTCATTTTGCTCTAACATTCTTTTGTTCGATTCTTCAATAATGAGATTCTTTTCTGTTTCTCTACAAACAATTTGGTAACGATTGTAAGCAATTAAGATAGAGAATACTGAACCCAAAAAATAAACCCCACCACCATTGGATATTAAACTAGTATACCCACCAGATTCATTGTTTACAGAGTAAAGGAAAATGATGATAGTGAAGGAAATGGCAGAATGCAATTGAGCAAATAAAGGCCTCCAAAATAAAATAGAGTTTAAAAGAAGCACCATGATAGAAGAAAGCAAAAAATAAGGCAGTGCCCTGTAAATGGGGATAATTCCTGCGATAATTGATACCAAAACAACGTTTACACCCACTACTAAATTTAAAATCAACTCATAATCCCACCTTCTTTTGGTTCCAAAAATGTAGAAAAAATAAGAGATGCTAAAAAAAATCAATCTAACCAATAATAAAAACACCCAATCGTCCTTCATAAAAAGAACATCGAATAGTATAAATAGAGGAAGCGAAAACATCAGCGTCCATACCGCTACATTAGAATAGTAAGCTCCCCGCTTTACTAATTCGTAAGATAGTTTTGTGCAGTCTATATTTACATAAGGAATCCGATGGTAATCGTTCATGGGTACTTATATAGAACTGGTAAAAAATTGTTTACTTTAAATTAAAAACGTGCTGCGAAGAAACTTTATACTAATCACTTACCTTTTGTTGTTAGGCTTTGGCGTTAACAAAGCCCATACACAAACCAATGGATCACTCCGCAAAATCGCTCACTCACTTGGTCAAGGGGTAAATATTTCTTTATTAGAACAGCACTGGAACAGCCCAAGCCAACTTTTAAAGACCGATATTCTTCCCATTTTAAAGTCAATTGCCGAGACAGGATTCGAAACCGTTAGGCTGCCTGTAGCTTTTGACCACTTCATGAAAGAGGGATCCATTCAATTAAACGAAGAAATAATTGAAAAATTGCATGAAACTTATTTGAGTGCCAACGAATTGAACTTAAAACTCGTAATAGTGTACCATTATGGCAAATTAACCAATGAAAATTATACGGCAGAAACGGAAAGAATTATCAAAATTTGGAAGCAAGTAATAGAAGATATTCGGCATTTTTCTACCGAAAACCTATTTCTAGAACTGTATAATGAGCCAACAACCGATATGGATATCTGGAAGTCTACCGCTACAACATTGGTTAGGGAATTAAGAAAAGAAGATCCTGAGCGTATTTTTATTATAGGTGGGGCAAATTATAATGGAATCAACGAACTACTTAATATGGGTAAATTAAGTACAGATGATGGAAAAATTTTTTACACTTTCCATTTTTATGAACCCTATATTTTTACTCATCAGGGTGCCGATTGGACTTTAGAGAAAACGTATATGGTAGGGCTCCCCTATCCATATAAAAAAAGAAAAATGCCCAAACTAAAAGGGGTAGCCCCAGATTCCTTAGTAAAAAAGGAGTTAGAACGATTTCCTAGAGAAGCCAATTTTAGCTATTTATACAATCGGATAAAAAAAATTAAAGGAGAAGCTGATAAGCTAAAAATACCGCTTATCTGTACAGAAACAGGAGTCATCAATTTAGCGGCAGATAAAGCAAAAAGCAAGTACCTTAGAGATATCACCGATATAATGAATTCATTTGATATTCCAGTAATGTTATGGGACTACAATGATAAATTCACTATTCTAAAAAATGATAAAGTGATTAAACAACTGAAAGGTTGGTTAAAAAAATAATACAAATAAGCAATATGGAAACAGTTTTGCAATTAGACGGGGTGAGCAAAGCATATAAACAGGTAAAAGCTTTAAAACAAGTTTCGCTATCTATACCTAGGGGTAGTGTATTTGGTATTTTAGGGCCCAACGGAAGTGGCAAAACTACCCTAATGAGCATTGTATTGGATGTATTAGGAGCAGATGCAGGAACCTATAGCTGGTTTAATCAACCCCCATCCGCTGATGCTAGAAAAAGAATTGGATCTTTATTAGAAACACCCAATTTTTACCATTACTTATCAGCCGTTGACAATTTAAAAATCACTTCTGCTATTAGTGGCAGAGGAAATGATCAAGCAATTGATGAAGTATTAGAAATAGTAAAACTTACAGAACGCAAAAAAAGCAAATTCAGCACTTACAGCCTGGGAATGAAGCAGAGATTGGCCATTGCAGGTGCGCTTTTAGGTAATCCAGAAGTTTTGTTATTAGACGAGCCAACCAATGGATTAGATCCAGTTGGAATATTAGAGATTAGAGAGTTGATCAAAAAGCTTGCAGACAGAGGTATCACGATTATTATTGCTAGCCACTTATTAGATGAGGTAGAAAAAATTTGTACGCATGTAGCAATATTAAAAAGGGGAAGTTTAATAACCAGCGGACCAGTTGATGAAGTATTAAGCAACGAAGATATTGTTGAAATAGCAGCCGCTGATATGAATGCGTTAAAAGCTTGTATAGGGGATATGCCCAATGTATTGTCCATAAAAGAAGATAATCACCGTATACAGATTCATTTTCCAACAGGTATTGCTAATATGGAATTGATTAATCAATTCTGTTTTAACAAAGGCATTACACTGAATTTATTATTACATAAAAAACAAAGATTAGAATCTAAGTTTTTTGAATTAACCAACGACTAAACGAACATACTATGGGTTTGCTTTTAAAAATAGAATGGTTAAAAATAAAAAAGTATCCAGCTTTTTGGTGGATGCTGGTTATTGTGATGCTCACTTATCCTAGCATCAATTACATGTTTTACAACGTGTATACTAGTTTTACAAAGGGAAAAGAAATGACCAGCAATATTGCTAAAATGTTATTAGGAAATCCATTTGCTTTTCCGGAAACATTCCATACTGTAGCCTATTTTTCTTCCTTTTTTGTATTGCTTCCTGCAATATTGGTCATCATGCTCATTACCAATGAATATAATTATCGCACCCACAAGCAAAATATCATTGACGGCTGGAGCAGAAAAGAATTCATGGGTAGCAAACTAATTGATGTAGCAATTATTTCCTTTGTGGTAATGACGGTGTACATGTTGGTAGCATTGTCTTTTGGCATCTACGCAGATCCTGATAATATTGGAAGAATAGGCGAGCAGCTTCATTATATACCCATGTTTTTTCTACAAACATTTGCCCAATTGTCGATTGCTTTTTTGCTAGGCTACTTAGTTAAAAAAGCCTTCATAGCATTAGGAATATTCTTATTCTATTATTTAGTAGTAGAAAATATATTGGTTGCCTATTTGAAATATAAAAAGATTGCAATTACCCGATTCTTACCCTTTGAAGTATCAGATAATATTTTAGTAACCCCAGCATTCACAGGAAATTTTGGTAAAGACGCAAAAGAGGGCTACGAACTAGCCCTAACATTGGTAGGCGAGCAAGTAATTTATACTTGTATCTACACCATTATCATTTGGGTTATTTGCTTTAAAGTTCACAGCAAAAGAGATCTAGCATAGCTGCTGAAGCGCTGCCTTAATGGTGGGATATTTAAAAGCGTATCCCTCCTGCATGATTTTATTACTATTAACGGTAGTGCTTTTAAGTACTTCAATACTCATTTCACCTAGTACTACTTTCAAAATAAACGCAGGTACATAAAATGGAATATAAAAAGAACCACAAACTTTTTTAGCTAACTCAATCGTTAGTGTTTTATTGTTTACTGGGTGGGGTGCAACTGCGTTGTACACGCCATTCATGTTTTCATTTTCAATGGCATAGATGTATTGATTGCACAAATCGTCTTCGTGAATCCAACTAATCATTTGATTGCCAGAACCAAGAATAGCGGCGGTCTTGAATAGTAAGGGTTTTTTAAATTCCACGAACGCTCCACCTGCAATACTTAATACAATTCCTGTTCTTAAAATGACTAATCGTTTACCCAATGAAGTAATAGGCGTTATGCTATCTTCCCATGCTTTACAAGTGTTACCTAAAAAATCTGGATAAGGTTTTGCATCTTCAATAAAGCCGCTTTTATTAGAAGTAGGTTGATCAGGACCATACCAACCAATTGCAGAAGCACTAACCACCGCTTTTACTTTATTTGGAATAGAAGACAAAGCTTTTACGATAAGCGCGCAACTATTGACTCTACTATCAGCTATTTCTTTTTTACGAGAATCAGACCAACGTTGATCAGCAACACCTGCACCAGCGAGGTGAATAATATAATCAGCAGCTTGAACAGCTGACTCATCAATGGTTTGAGCAACTATATCCCATTTTGCAAAACTGAGCTTTGTTGAAGTGATTGAACCCGCGGCATCTTTGGGTTTCCCTCCCCTACCCATAACAATTACCGCATAACCCTTTTCGAGCAACAATGCGGCTAAACGCTTTCCCACCGTACCTGTACCACCTGTAATCAGTATTGTTGCCATAGAATTTACTTTAAGTTATAACAATAGTAAACGCTAAATGTTGCAGTATCCATCTGATCAATTTTTATATAGTAGCAAAATACTTTTAACAGATAGTAGGATTTATTAGTATAACCACACCAAAGACGAAGAAATATTTGAGAAAAAACAATTAAGACAATCGTTAAAAACAGGTTTAGAAAAATTAGGTATCAATCAAATTATTGATGGTGTTGCGAACTTTCTTTTATTTTATTTACCACCACAAACCATTTCAACCTCAGAACTAATAGAAGCTTGTAAAACCATGGGATTATACTTAAGAGATGTAAGCAAACATAGAAGAGTCCATAAAAAAGCCCCACTCTATTGAGCGGGGCATCCGAAATATAATGGTTGGATTAGTCAATAAAAATTAATCAGGTTTTTTACCGTCTAAGAAAGTATTGAGCGTGTTAATTTGAGTTTGGTTGTTTTCGTCTTTACCCACGGTATACTTACTGTAAAAGTTTTCTACTGAAGTAAGGGTGTTACCAAACAATTCCATATTTCTTCTAACATAAGCGGGAACTGCATCAAACTCTCCGTTCATATCAGCGGTATTATTTACATTAAAAGAAAGGTTACGCAATTTCTGAATACGCTCAGCAGCCCTTCTTTTTTGTTCATCTACATCATCCATATAATCGCCTCCACCACCATTCAATTCAGGAGAAGCTGTATTTGATGCAACAGGTGCATTATATCCCTCAGGCTTTTCAACCAGTTGCATTTCAAAAAGGTTCTCCTCTTCAGCAATTGGCTGAGCGGGCGGCTGTGGAGCAGGTTGAGCAAGTGGCTCAGGCTTTACAGATTCTTTTTGTACTTCTGAAACAGCAGCAGCACTTGCATAAATATTTGCCGGCTTATTTAAAAAGCTCGAAGAAAAATTTGCATGATTAGCAGTTGGAATCGGTTCTAATTCATCTTGCTCTTCAAATAAATGTACTTCAGGAGGGCCTTGTAAGGTTGGCATCAGCTCAAGCTCTGCCTCTGTAATAGCAGGCGTTTCCATATACACACCCATTGGTGCACTAGCTTCTACTACTGGCTCTAGCTCAGCAACAACAGGCAATTCATCTTGTTGGCTAGGAGGAGCTATATCAAATACAATAGTTTGAGGTGTTTCTGGTATTGATAAAGTTTCAAAAGTTAGGGCATTCGGCTCCTCAACTGGCGCCGCAGTTGCCACAGGGGCAGCAATTTCCACAGGTGCAGCAATATCCACAGGTGCAGCAGTTGTAGGCTGCTCCACTTCTAAAGTCATTACAATTTTTTCAGGTTTTGCTTCTTGCTTTTGTTCAGCAACAGGCTTAGCAAATGGATCCTTTTGTTGAAAACCAGTTGCAACTAAAGTGATACCAATTTTTTTATCTAAAGATGGATCATAGCCCATACCAACAATCACATCTGCATCTTCTCCAGCTTGCAAACGCAAATGATTATTGATGATTTCTAATTCATCCATTGTGCATTCGTGCTCACCTTCTGCACTATTAATATTAATCAAAATCCATTTAGCACCTTTGATATCGTTGTCATTTAACAATGGAGAAGACAATGCTTCTTCAATTGCCAACTGAGCTCTGTTCTCACCTTCTACTTCTGCTTTACCTAAGATTGCAACACCGCCATTTTTCATAACGGTACATACATCGGCAAAGTCTACAATAATATGACCACGACTATTAATCACATCAGTAATACATTTTGCAGCAGTTGCCAATACATTATCGGCTTTTGCAAATGCTTCGCGCATTTTTAAATTACCATACTGCATGCGCAATTTATCGTTACTAATCACTAGTAAAGTATCAACATAGGGCTCTAAGGCTTTTATGCCTAATTCAGCTTGAATCTGTCTGCGCGGACCTTCAAAACCAAATGGAGTGGTTACAATCCCAACGGTTAAAATACCTAATTCCTTACAAATTTTTGCAATGATGGGTGCACCACCGGTACCTGTACCACCACCCATTCCTACAGTAATGAATGCCATTTTGGTATTCACTTCTAAAATGCGCCTAATTTCATCTAACGATTCCTCTGTAGCCATTTTACCTACTTCAGGATTGGCACCTGCACCTAGCCCTTGCGTTAAATGTGGTCCTAATTGAATTTTATTGGGAACTTTACTTTGTTCAATTGCTTTAGCGTCGGTATTACAGATGATAAAGTCAACGCCCTCAATATCTTGTTCGAACATGAAGTTTACTGCGTTGCTTCCACCTCCGCCAACACCCAATACTTTTATAATGGATGATTTTTGCTTTGGAAGGTCAAAATGAATCATAGTGGACGGTTTGAGTTAGTAGGGATTAGGGTTTTTTATCGGATAACTTGGTCTTCTTCTTCTTTGAATAAATCAATCAAATTGTTTTTGAATTTATCCCAGAACTTAATTCTTGGTGTAATATTCACAGTTGCATTTTCAACTGGATCAACTGCAGCAACATCAGCAGTTGGCATAACAGGAGCTGCTTCAACAGACTGCTTCTTTAAAGCAGAAGGCACTTCCATCTTGATAAATTGCTCTTTAAATTCTTTGTATTGATGATCGTAGTCGTTGTACCCTTTCAAGATTAAACCAATACAAGTAGCATACATTGGCTTCTTTAATTCATCAATATGATTAGCCGCTAAATGTTCATTAGGCAAACCAATTCTAGCGTTTAAGCCCGTTGCATATTCGGTTAATTGAATCAAATGCTTTAGTTGTGATCCACCCCCGGTTAAAATAATACCACCATTTAAATAGCGATGATCTAAACCAACTTGCTTTAAATGATAGGTAACAAAATCAAGAATCTCACTCATTCTTGCCTGAATAATTTGCGCTAAACTTTTAACACTAATTTCTTTTGCAGGCATTCCTTTTAAACCAGGAATAGTAATAAACGCATTGGCTTTAGTTTCATCAGCTAACGCAGAGCCAAATTGTACTTTCATTGCTTCAGCTTGTGTTTTTAACACACCCAAACCTAAGCGGATATCGTTGGTAATATTTTCGCCACCAAAAGGAATTACAGCAGTATGCTTTAAAATACCTTCATAAAAAACAGCTAAATCAGAAGTACCACCACCAATATCTAAGATAGCAACACCAGCTTCCATATCAATTTCACTCATTACAGCACTTGCAGAAGCCAATGGTTGTAATACCAAGTCTTTGGTTTGTAAACCACTTCTAGTAACTGCACGATTAATATTGCGAATGGCATTTCGATCACCAGTGATAATATGAAAATTCGCGCCAACTTTAACCCCATTGTACCCAATAGGATCCTTAATATTTTGATTACTGTCTACATGAAAGTCTTGGGCAATAACATCAATAATTTGATCCCCAGCAGGAATAAACGTTTTACGTTGGTTATTAATCAACTGCTCTACTTCTGCTCTGCTAATTTCAATATCGGCATCTTGACGAACAATATCACCACGTGTTTGCAAGCTTTTGATATGGTGGCCTGCAATACCGACATAAACTTCATTAATTTCTAAATCAGGATTGCTAAGTGCACAATTTTCTAACGCAGCCTGAATAGCTCTGATGGTTTGGTCTATATTAAGTACTTGTCCGTGCGATACTCCATTACTATTTGCACGGCCAAAACCAAGAATTTCTAATTTTCCAAACTCATTTTTACGGCCTGCGATTGCAGCAATTTTGGTAGTACCAATGTCAAGTCCTACAATGATAGGTGCGTCATTGTGATTCATAGAGTATTTCTTTTTATTGTTAACGGATTTTGAATAGAGATATTGTTTTCTGGAGTTATAATTTTTAAACTTTCTTTTATTCCAACAACCTGACCCTTATACTTTAAACTAATCACTTTATAAGTATTTAATCCATGTTGAAGCCAAGCAGCCTGATAAAATGCTTTTAATCGGTTGAGCTTATCCGCCGCATCAGCAGCATCTCCAAATGCAATTAAATGGTCGCCAATTACAGGAATCATTTCGAACTGGCGATTAGGAATAATATCAATCTGAGCAAATTGAGCAGTAAAAAAAGAATCAGCATTAACTAGTGTAGCTAATTGAATAACCGATTGAACTAATGCTGTATCAATTTTTTTAGTAGACGGAAATCCAGTAAAAACAGGCACTCTAGCCGAAAGCTTACTACTGAGTGGCAATTTATTCATGGCAGTATCTAAATAGTAAGATTGGCCATTGGTTTCAAAAACACGGGCAATAGGCTCTTTCTCTACAATATTTATCTGTAATGAATATTGATTATCAAAAAACATTTCAGCATTATTGACCCAAGGATTTTTTTCTACTAAATATTCTAACTTCCGAAGCTTTACACCACACAATGGTCTTCCAATTACAGGAGCAGATTCATTAATGATATTTAATACATCTTGTTCATCAATGAACATATGTTTTTCAGCTCCTTTTATTTCAACCACTACACCTTGAATGCTTTTATTATTTTTCTGGCGGATAGAAGCACCCAATAAAACCAATACCCCTATAAGGCTTAGCACCCAAACAGTATTGATGAATATTTTTTTCCAGTTCAAGTTTTTCATAACCAATTATAAAAGCGGATGATTCATTAATAATTCTTTTGCAGGATTCACCAATGTATCTATATCTCCAGCGCCAGCCATGACTAATAAAGAAGGCTTATTGGCTTTAATCCAATCTAATAATTCGGTCTTACTCAAAACCTGCTTATTGGCCAAATGCATATCCTTCAATAACATTTCGCTGTTCACCCCTTCCATAGGCAATTCTCTTGCGGGATAAATAGGTAGTAAAATCACTTCGTCTGCTAAATCTAGTGTTGCAGAAAAACCAGCAGCCTGATCTTTGGTACGACTAAATAAATGCGGTTGAAAAACCAACGTGAGTTTTCGATCAGGAAAAATACTGCGAACACCAGACAACAACGCTTTCAATTCATCAGGATGATGAGCGTAATCATCTATTAGAATATGCTCTGTTGTTTTCAAAGCGTATTCAAATCTTCTTCTTACCCCTTTATAATCTGCAACTGCAGCAACAATTTTATCATCATCAATACCCAATTGTTTAGCTACGGTTATGGCTGCAATCATATTATCAATATTATGCAAGCCACCCATATGCAATACTAAATTAGGAATAGACCAGTTAGGACCTTGAACAGTAAAATGATAAGACCCATCAATTACTTTTAGCCCTTGAATATATACGTCTGCCGCCTCATTTTGATGATCGTAATTCAACAAGTTTTCTGCCTGTAATTCGGCGGCTCTACTTAACCCATACTTGGCAACAATGGTTCCACCAGGTTTTAATTTTTGCGAAAATTGAACAAAAGCATTCTCTACTTCTTCGGCCGTACCATAAATATCTAAATGATCGGGATCCATAGAAGTAATGACTTCAATATTAGGAGAAAGTTTTAAAAAACTACGATCGTATTCATCCGCTTCAACCACAACCACATTGCGCTCGTGACTCCAAAAATTAGTATGATAATTAGCAGAAATACCCCCTAAAAAAGCATTACAACCATAACCCGAATGACGCAGTAAATGCGCAACCATAGAAGTAACCGTAGTTTTACCATGGGTACCCGCAATACAAATATTAAAAGCGTTTTCGGTAATCCACTGCAAGATGTCGCTGCGCTTCATCACTGTGAAACCATTATCAATAAAATAATTCAACTCTTGGTGATCTTTCGGAATCGCAGGCGTATATACAACCACATCAGGCTGGTGAGGCGCCAAATTAATATCATCTGTGTAATGAATACTTATTCCTTCTTTCTCCAATTGATTCGTTAAAACCGTAGGGGTTTTATCGTAACCACTTACCACAGCGCCCTTAGCTAAAAAGTACCGGGCAATAGCACTCATGCCAATGCCGCCAACGCCAATGAAATAAATATTATTGATAGTAGTTAACTTACTCATTTTAAAGATGCTAAAATTTGATTGGCAATAAATTCATCAGCGTTACGCAAAGCCATTGTTCTGATTTGACCTTTCATATTTTCTTGTTCCATAGGATTCGCAGATAAGTCTAGAATTGTTTTTACCAATAGACTTTGCGCATCTGCATCCTTGATGATTTTAGCGGCGCCATGATTAACCAGTTGCATAGCATTTGCCGTTTGATGATCTTCTGCAGCAAAAGGAAATGGCACCAAAACCGAAGCTTTTCCTAACACACATAATTCAGTAACAGCCATTGCACCAGCTCTACTGATTACAATATCAGCAGCAGCATAACCATATTCCATTTGAGTAATAAAAGAATCAACCCAAATATTTTTATATGAAGCAGCTGCTTCTTTATAAAGGTTGGCATTGGTTTTACCCGTTTGCCAAATCAATTGCAAATTATTTTTTTCAAACTCTCCTAAATGTTCTAATAAAGCATTGTTAATGCTGGCAGCACCTAAACTACCACCCACGGCTAGAATAGTGGTTTTAGCGTTGGCTAAATTGAAAAAAGCCAAAGCCTCTTTGCGCGTAAGATGATTATTTTCTATAGCTGCTCTAACAGGATTACCAGAGACCAATAAATTTTCTTTTGGAAAAAATCGTTCCATACCTGTTGTAGCAACAAAAATCATTGTTGCCTTTTTGCCTAATAACATATTACTCTTCCCAGCAAAAGAATTTGCTTCGTGAATAAAAGTGGGAATACCCTTGCTTTGCGCAAAACGTAGAACAGGAAAAGTAGAATATCCGCCAACACCTATTACAGCAGTAGGTTTAAATTCAGAAAAAATAGTTCTAACCTGAAAAAAACTTTTAATTAGTTTCCAAGGCAATGAAATATTTTTTAGTAAGGAAGATCTGTTAAATCCTGCAATGTCCAATCCTTTGATTTCATATCCTGCTTGAGGTACTTTTTCCATTTCCATTTTACCCTTTGCACCAATAAATAAAAATTGCGCAGTAGGCTCTTTCAATTTAATGGCATTGGCAATAGCAATCGCAGGGAAAATATGTCCCCCAGTTCCACCTCCAGCTACAATAAAACGCTTAGACATTGGGGCGAAGATTTTTTTGTGATGAAAAAGGATTTGCTGTGGCGGCCGCCGGAGCCAAATTATCCACACCTGCAGGATCCGCGTTAGCGGCCGCCACAGGATTCACCCCAGTCTCTAAAGGAGCTTTCCCCTCTATTTGTTCAACGTTTCGGGCAACGCTTAAAACAATACCAATAGCAGCACAAGTAAATAAGAAAGAGGAACCGCCCATACTTACCAATGGAAGCGTAACTCCAGTAACAGGCACTAGGTTAACATTCACTGCCATATTAGCAACTGCTTGTATCACTAAAGTGAAACTGAGTCCAAGCGCTAAAAAAGCACCAAATGCATAAGGACATCGCCTAAAAATACTGATGCACCTAAACAAGAACACCAGGTAAATAAATATCATGAACGCACCACCTAAAAGGCCATATTCTTCTATGATAATAGAATAAATAAAATCGTTGTAAGCCTGCGGTAAAAAATTTCTTTGTTGACTATTGCCAGGTCCTAAACCAATTAACATCCCCCCATTCGAAATGGCAATTTTAGCTTGTTGAACTTGATAAGGGACTTCGCTGTCTTTCGCATACATAAAATCTTGTACCCGTTTCACCCAAGTACCAATACGACCAACCGATTTTATTTTATCTGCCACAACAGGCTTAGCAATATCTTCCGTTTTTTTACCATCATAAGATAGAACAGCAATTGACACAATCAAAGCCACTGGAATCATTGCCAAAAAGATGGTTAAAAAAATATGTTTAAAGCTAACTCTACCAATAAACATCAGCAATAAAGAAGTTGCAGCAGTTAGTAAAGCATTTGATAAGTTAGCAGGCATAATCAATCCACAAATAATCACAACAGGTAATAAAACTGGAAGAAAACCCTTTTTAAAATCTTTAATGACTTCCTGTTTTTTACTCAACATTTTAGAGATGTACATAAACAGGGCTAGCTTGGCAAAGTCACTAGTCTGAATCGTTAAGTTGATAATGGGTAATTTAATCCAACGGCTTCCCTCATTTATTCTTGCACCAAAAAATAAAGTGTATAACAAAAGTGGAATTGAAATAAAAAACAAAATCGTAGCTACCCTCGAAAAAAGTGTGTAATTCACCCGATGCAGAAAATACATAATAATTAAACCCAGCACCGTAAAAGAAAGCTGCTTAAATAAATAGATATTGGTATTGCCCTTGTACATCTTATAAGCCAAAGAGCCAGTGGCACTATACACTACCAAAATAGAAACCAACGACAATACTACCACAATACCCCATATATATTTATCTCCCCTAGTACGAGTAAGCAGTTGCCTGCGCACCCCTTCTACTGAAGGTATTTGAGCAAATAGGGTATCTTTTATTTCAGACATTATAATTCCTTAACAGCTTCTTTAAATTGAGTTCCTCTGTCTTCGTAATTTTTGAATAAATCAAAGCTTGCACAAGCTGGACTTAGTAAAACCACATCGTCTTTAGCAGCAATTTTAAAAGCAGCATTCACCGCCTTTTTTGCACTATCCGTTTCAATAATCACAGGAACCATGTCTTTAAATGCAGCAAAAATTTTGCTATTGTCTGTTCCCATACAAACAATGGCTTTTACTTTTTCTTTCACTAAGTCGGCAATTAAAGAATAATCATTTCCTTTATCTACTCCACCCAAGATTAACACAGTAGGCTTATTCAAGCTCTCTAAAGCATACCAAGTACTGTTTACATTGGTGGCTTTACTGTCATTGATGAATTCAACCCCACGAACCATTGCAACAAATTCCATGCGATGCTCTAGGCTATGGAAATTTTTAACTGCATCACGAATTTTTTCCTTTCGAATACCAATCGTAGATGCTGCAATACCCGCTGCCATGGTGTTGTAATTGTTGTGTTTCCCTTTTAGGGCAAAATCGTAGATACTCATGCTTACTCTTTCTTCTTGGATGCGCAGCATCATTTGGTCGCCCTTGATGTAGCCGCCTTTTTTTACTTCTTGTTTCATAGAGAATGGTAGTGGGTTAGTATGGATAGTTATTAATGGGAATTTTTGCATGATGGTTTCATCATCTAAACAATAGATGAAATAATCCTCCATGGTTTGGTTTTCGATGATTCTAAACTTGCTATTGATATAATTTTCAAATTGATAATTGTATCGATCTAGATGGTCTTCGGTAATATTCAAAAGAATACTTACGTTGGGTCTAAATGTTTTAATATCATCCAACTGAAAAGAACTTACTTCAATAATGTATAAGGGTTTAGGATCTACTGCTACTTGACGAGCAAATGAATAACCAATATTTCCTACCATGGCACAATCCAATTCTGCGGTCTTGCAGATATGGTAAATCAATGCAGTGGTAGTGCTCTTACCATTACTACCTGTGATGGCAATAATAGTGCTCTCGCCTTTATATCGATAGGCCAATTCAATTTCACTGATTATAGGAATCCCTTTTGCACGAATAGCTTTTACCATTTCATTTTTCTCAGGGATACCCGGACTTTTCACTACTTCATCAGCAGCTAAAATTCTTTCTATGCTATGACCACCTTCTTCAAACTCGATTTCATTGGCACGCAATTCGGCTTTATAAATTTCCTTTAGCGCACCACCGTCCGATAAGAACACTGGATGGCCCTTGTGCTTTGCAAGCACAGCAGCGCCTACTCCGCTTTCACCACCGCCTAATATGATTATATTGCTACTCACTTCTTATCTAATTTTTAATGATACCACGCTCATTACAACCAACATGATGGTGATGATCCAAAATCTTACAGCAATCTTACTTTCGTGAAACCCTTTCTTTTGGTAGTGATGGTGTAAGGGGCTCATTAAGAAAACCCTTTTACCTTCTCCATATTTTTTCTTGGTGTATTTAAAATATCCAACCTGAATCATCACACTTAAATTTTCAACTAAAAACACACCGCAGAAAATTGGAATCAACCACTCTTTACGTACAATGATGGCCAATGAAGCAATAATACCACCTAGTGCAAGACTACCAGTATCTCCCATGAAAACCTGTGCAGGAAAAGCATTGTACCAAAGGAAACCAATACAGGCTCCAACAAATGCACCCACAAAAATGGTCAACTCGCCCAGGTTAGGGATGTACATAATATTTAAATAATCTGCAAAAACATAGTTAGAACTAACATAAATAAATACCAGCAAACCCGCGCCAATAATAGCACTCACACCAGCAGCCAATCCATCTAAGCCATCCGTTAAATTAGCGCCATTACTAACTGCAGTAATGATTAAGGTTACAATGAGTATATAAACAATCCAAGTATATTTCTCCGCACCATCCCCTATCCAACTAATTAACTTGCTGTAATTGAACTCATGGTTCTTCACAAAAGGAATAGTAGTGATAGGCGTTTTTACTTTTACGAATTTTCTTTCGACACCATTCATTTGACGAACAATAATGGAAGAGTCTTTTGCAAACTGATCTCCTGCTTGCAAAACAGAAATTTTTCTGTCTGAACCTATGATTTCTCTTTCTACTGTAACAGCATTACTAAAGTAAAGTGTAGTACCAATAATAATACCTAAACCTATTTGACCAATAATTTTAGAGATACCCGCCAAACCATCAGAATCTTTTTTCTTATAGGTTTCACCTTTTTGTTGAGCAGCTTTTCTAGCACGGATTTTAAATAAATCATCTAAAAAACCAATCAAGCCCAACCATACAGTGCACAAAATCATCAAGCGCACATATACTTTATCCAAATTAGCAAACAACAATGTAGGTATTAATATACTCAATAAGATGATGATACCACCCATTGTAGGTGTTCCTTTCTTTTGTTCTTGACCAGCTAATCCCAAGTCTCTTACCGATTCGCCAATTTGTTTTTTCTGTAAAAACAAAATGATACGCTTCCCATAAACTGTTGCAATTACTAAGCTTAATACAATTGCCATGGCAATCCTAAAAGTCAGGAACTGAAATAGTCCTGCTCCAGGTATATCGAAGCTTTGTTTTAGCCAGTTAAATAATTGATATAACATATGGTAGGTTTAGGGGGTAACTAGGATAAATGCGTTTTGTAAAATTTGTTTATCATCAAAAGGATATTTCACCCCATTGATGTCTTGGTATTTTTCATGTCCCTTGCCTGCAACTAAAATGATGTCTTCAGGTTTAGCCATTTTTACCGCTTCTTCAATAGCAAGTTTTCTGTCTGCGATAGTGATATACTTTCTTTTAGCCGAGCTAGACAATCCTGTTTCCATATCACGAAGAATGGCTTCAGGATCTTCTGTACGCGGGTTATCACTAGTCAAAATAACACGGTCACTTAAATCGCAAGCTACTTGTGCCATGATAGGACGTTTGGTTTTGTCTCTATCGCCACCGCATCCTACCACAGTAATGATTTGCTCATACCCCTTGCGTAATTTTTTAATCGTTGTTAAAACATTTTCTAATGCATCAGGGGTATGTGCATAGTCTACAATGCCAATAATATGATTGGCACTGATGATATAATCGAAGCGACCTTCTGCACCAGTAAGCATACTCAGCGTAGTTAATACTTCTTGACTTTCTTTACCCAAACAAATGGCTGCACCATAAACAGCCAATAAGTTATAAGCATTAAAAGTCCCAATTAGACGAAAATGCACTTCCTGTTCGTTAATGGTCATCACTAAGCCAGTCAATGCATTTTCTAATATTTTACCCTTGAAGGCAGCCATTGTTTTAAGGCTGTACAAGTATTTGGTAGCAACCGTATTTTGTAACATTACTTCCCCACGCTTATCATCTGCATTAGAAATAGCAAAAGCAGTAGCAGGTAAATCATCAAAGAATTTTTTCTTTACACGAATGTATTCGTCAAATGTTTTGTGATAATCTAAATGATCGTGGGTAATATTACTGAACAACGCACCTGCAAATTTCAAACCAGTAATACGATGTTGGTGAACCGCATGACTGCTACATTCCATGAATACATAAGAACAACCTTCGTTCACCATTTGCTGCAACAAGGCATTTAGGCTAATGGCATCAGGTGTAGTATGAGTAGCGGGAATGATGGAATCGTCAATTTGATTTTGCACCGTGCTGATTAATCCACAGGTATAACCAAGCTGACGAAATAATTTAAATAACAAAGTGGCAATGGTCGTTTTTCCATTGGTACCTGTAACACCCACTAATTTTACCTGAGCAGATGGATGATTGTAGAACTCAACAGCCATACGAGCTGCAGCTTCTTGAGTGCTTGCTACTTTAACATAAGTAATCCCATCAACTAATTCAGCAGGCATTGTTTCGCAAACAATAGCAACTGCACCTAATTCAATTGCTTTATGAATAAATGCATGCCCATCACTTTGTACACCTGGGATGGCAATAAATGCAGTACCTGGTTTTACTTTTCGTGAATCAATTTCAATTGCACCAATACCCAATTCAAGCGAACCTGCAATTTGCAGTGGCTTAAGTTGAACGAGTAGTTGATGAAGTATTTTCATGTTAGGTATACTAGTTTAAGTTTAATTGAATCAATTGACCTTTTGCAATGGGTTGACCAGGAAGTATGGATTGACCTAACACCCTACCTCTACCTTTCACCTGTACCATCAATCCCATTCCTTCACAGAGGTATAAGGCGTCTTTCAATCCCAAACCTTTTAATGGAGGCATGGCATTTTTACTCACGGTCATTTTCTGCATTACGGCAGCAGCAGTATTTTTATTTAAGCTGGTCCATTCGTCTGCCCTACCTGTAGAATCAGATATTTTCAATTGTAATTTTTCCGACAAATAAGCTAGGTCTGCTTTGTAGCCATTGTATTTAAAATAAGTACTGTCTTTTTTATTGGTACCAGCAATCAAAGTTTTGTTGGTTTTGATGTAGGTGCCGTACAAACGATCGGCAATTTCTTTAAACACAGGACCAGCAACTGAAGCACCATAAAAGTTTGCAGCAAAAGGTTTGTTCTTAATCACCACTACACAAGTGTACTGTGGATTATCTGCAGGAAAATAACCAGCAAAAGAACTCTGGTAAATCTTATTTGAGTAACCCCTGTTTCCATCAGCCACTAAAGCAGTTCCAGTTTTACCAGCAACCTTATACTGCGTACCCGCAAACAAAGATTTTGCAGTACCTGCAATACAAACCCCTTCTAAACTAGCTTTCAACATAGCCAATGTTGCGGGGCTACAAATTTGTGTATCCAATATTGATGGTGGAATGTCTTTCAACAACACGCCTTCTTCCTTAATGCTACTTACTAAGTAAGGACGCATCATGATTCCATTATTAGCAATGGCATTGTACAACATAGCAGTATGCAAAGGACTAATAGCCAAGTTGTATCCAAAGCTCATCCAAGGAATGGTAGTTGGACCATATAATCTAGAACCAGGACGATGAATTACAGGCTTACGTTCTCCTACTAAATCTATTCCTGTAATAGTATCCATGCGCATTTTACGTAAATGCTTTAAATACAAATTTGGATTATTTGCATAATGGGTAACTACCATTTTAGCCATCGCCACATTAGAACTCAATTCAAATGCTTGTTTTACCGTAACAATATTTTCTGCATGTCTTTCAGAATCATACACTGTTTGACCAGCAATTCGCCAAACACCATTTTCTAAATTGATGGTTTGATTGAGGTTTACTTTTTTATCTTCTAACAAAGCCATTAAAGTAGCTAACTTAAAAGTAGAACCAGGCTCACTGGGCGTAATGGCATAATTTAAATTCTCCCAATAAGATCCATTGGCCATCCTGCCTAAGTTTGCAATTGCTTTTACTTTACCAGTTTTGGTTTCTAATACAATGGCACAACCATTCTCTGCTTCGTTCTGCACCATCATTTTCATCAACGCAGACTCAGCAATATCTTGAATGAACACATCAATAGTGCTCACAATATCTTTTCCGGTCTCTGGTTCAATGAGGTAAGTATCATCTACAGGCACTCCTATCCCACCGGCAATAGAACGTACTGTTTGCTTACCATTTCTACCTTTCAATACTGCATCATAGGTTTTTTCTAAACCCACTTTATTAGAATCACGTGCTAATCCAATTGTTCTGAAAGCCAGCATCTGATAGGGATTCAGGCGAATGGTTCGTTCGTTGGCAATCATGCCACTCTTGTATCTACCTAATTTGAACAAAGGAAATTTGCGCAATGAATCGTATTGAGTAAAGCTGATTTTTTTCTTTAATGGAAAGTAACCGTCTTGTGCTTTGTATGCCTGTTGTAATACACGTTTGTATTCAATAGGACTCATGTCTTTAAATAGCTGAGACAAATGAAAACTCAGCGAATCAATATTTTCTCTAAAACGCAATCCATTTTTTTCTCTCAAACCTGCTACTCTGAAATCAATAAAAATATCAAACTGAGGAATGGAGGTACTGAGCATTTGCCCATCTTCACTATAAATGGTACCACGCTCTGCTTCAATTTCATCAATGCGTTGGTGTAAACTATCGCTCATGCTTCTCCACTTCTCGCCTTCTACTTGTTGAATGTAAACCGCCTTACCAAAAATGGCTATGCAAGCAATCACCATCAGTATATAACTGAGGTAGACTCTCCATAATATGTCGCGTTTTACTTCCATTATTGTTTAATGCGCTCAGGCATGTCTTTACTTATTTTTAAACCCATTGGTTCAACCAACTGAATAATTTGAGATTCCTCCGTTTTGTACATCAACTCACTTTTGAGTGTTTTGTATTTAAACTGTAACTCTTTTAATTCGTTATTGATTGCGTTTATACGGCGTATGGTTTTGTCTGCCATATGACCGTTGGCTATATACAGAACCGCCAAAACAGAAAGGAAAAGGAAGAAACCAATATTCTTCACTATCCACTCATAGTTGAGCAACCCTCGTAGAGGGTTCTTGGGATTTGTTTTGTTTTCGGGCACGGTATATATATTAAACGCGCGCTGCTACACGTAGCTTTGCGCTCCTACTTCTTGTATTCCTTTTCAATTCAACTTCACCAGCCGTTATCGGCTTCTTATTCACTAGCTTAAACACTTCCACTTTTTCTACAGAAACAAATGGATTGTCAATTACTTCATCAAAACTTCCTTGCTTAAAAAAGTTCTTTACCATTCTATCTTCAATAGAATGAAAAGTGATGATAGCCGCTATGCCACCCGGTTTTAACACCGTAGGCAATTGCTGCAACATTTCTTTCAGGGCTCCCATTTCGTCGTTCACTTCCATTCTTAAGGCCTGAAAAACCTGTGCTAAATATTTATTGGGATTTCCCTTTACAACGGAGCTAATCATTGCTTTAAATTGATCAATTGTAGCAAAGGGCAAGCGCGTTCTTTGTTGAACAATATGTGCGGCCAAAGTTTTTGCATTGGTTACTTCGCCGTATTGTTCAAACATTTTGTGCAACTGCAATTCGCTGAATGTTTTAATAATATCAGCAGCCGTTACCCCTTGCCTTCTGTCCATGCGCATATCCATCGGACCTTCAAAACGAATGGAGAAACCACGCTCCCCTTCATTAAATTGATGAGAGCTCACTCCTAAGTCGGCCAACACTCCATCTACTTGCATAATTCCATGCAAGCGAAGAAAGCGATGTAAGTGGCGAAAGTTTTGCGGAACAAATAAAAGCCTAGGCTCGTTCTGAATATTTTGTTGAGCATCGGCGTCTTGATCAAAAGCCACCAACTTCCCGTTGGGACCTAATTTTTCCAGAATGCCTCTGCTATGACCACCTCCACCAAAAGTACAGTCTACATAAACCCCGTCGGGCTGAATGGACAATGCATCAATGGTTTCATGGAACAGAACCGGAACATGATAATCGCTAGCAGGTATATTTTCCATGCTGGCTATTTATCTTGTTTTTTATCTGCTTCCTGCATTACTTCCTGCGCAAGGCTACTAAAAGCCTCCGAAGAGAAATCCTCAAAGAGCTGTTTGTACTTGGCTGCATCCCAAATTTCAAAACGGTCCATCGCGGCAGCAAGCACAATATCTTTAGAAAGGGCAGCGAATTCTTTTAGAGAAGCAGGCAACAACATTCTGCCTGCAGCATCTAATTCAATCTCGGTAGCACCCCCTAAAAACTGACGTCTGAATTGACGTACTTTTGGATCAAAATCATTCAATTGGCTAATCTTAGAAACGATGAGTTCCCAACTTTTCATTGGATACAACGTGAGACATTTTTCGAAGCCACGACCCAGAATAAAGCGACTCTCTCCTTCAGGCAACTGTTTTCTCAGTCCGCCCGGAAGAAGGAAGCGCCCTTTGGCGTCTACCGTTGCTTCATATTCTCCGTGAAATCCGATCATAAGTGAATAAATATTTCCAAGATTACCACTTGTTGACACAAAATAACACTTTTTCCCACTTTTAACCCAAAAATAGGGGCCCTGTATTTATCCACAAGATTTGCTGGGCTGCAATCCTTTACTATATTGCGTTTCAGACAAAATGATGCTTATACCACTGTATAACCTGTGAATAGCTGTGGATAAGCCGTGAATTACTAAAGAAAAACCATGAAACACCCGTCATTACTGCACATTGAAGATTTCAACTACGAGCTACCAAACGAAAAAATTGCTAAATATCCACTAGAACAGAGAGACCAGAGCAAATTGTTGGTGTGGGAATATAGCCCAGAATTGAAGGGTTCTGGCTCCATTCGTGAAAATATTTACGCCAATATTGCCAATGAATTGCCTTCTGGCAGTTTATTGGTTTTTAATAATACCAAAGTAGTAGAAGCAAGATTATTGTTTCAAAAACCAACTGGTGGAGTACTTGAATTATTTTGTTTGGAACCAGCCGACCAGTATGAAGATATCACATCGGCTATGCTACAAAAAGGGTCGGTGCAGTGGAAATGCTTGGTAGGAGGAGCCAAAAAATGGAAAGATGGAGCGCTGGAATTAATGATTGAAGAAGACCTTGATCAATCCACAAAAAAACCAGCTTTGAAAGTTTTTGCGAGTAAATTTGAAACACTACCAGATTGTTTTTTGATCCAATTTAGTTGGGAACCCGCTGAGTTGAGTTTTGCAGAAGTACTGCATATTGCCGGAGATATTCCGCTCCCCCCATACTTAAATAGAGCCACAGAAGAATCAGATAAAGAAAGATACCAAACCATTTACGCAAAACACGATGGATCCGTGGCAGCACCTACTGCAGGACTTCATTTTACTGAAAATGTATTTAAGGATTTGGATGAAAAAAATATATCGATAGCATATGTTACACTACATGTGGGCGCAGGAACATTCAAGCCTGTGAAAGCAGCCCAAATGAAGGATCATGAAATGCATGCAGAATATATTGATGTACAATACGAGGCAATTGAACAATTAAAAGCACATGTAGAAAAAGGAATTATTGCAGTGGGAACAACCTCGCTGCGTACACTGGAAAGCCTTTACTGGATTGGGGTTAAGACCATTCGCAACCCTTTATTAGGAACAGCCGATTTACAAGTGTCGCAATGGGAGCCTTATGAAAATTTTGATCCTTCAGAAAATACACCAAAAGAATATACAGCTGTTGAAGCATTGCAATCCTTATTAGCATGGATGAAACGCAACAAAGCTGAAAGAATCATTACTAAAACACAAATCATTATTGCGCCAGGATATCAATTTAAAATGATACGCGCATTAATTACCAATTTCCATCAACCACAAAGCACATTGTTATTATTGATATCGGCCATTGTAGGAGATGATTGGAAAAAAATATACGAGTTTGCCTTGGCAAATGAGTATCGTTTTTTAAGTTATGGTGACGGATCAATTCTCTATGTAAGAAACTAGTCTAGCATAAGCGGCACTTCAATAGTGAAGGAAGTTCCTTTGCCAACGGTACTGTCCACTTTGATTTTGCCTTTATGAGCATCAATCACCGTTTTAACATAACTCATCCCTAAACCAAATCCTTTTACATTGTGTAAGTTGCCAGTATGAGCACGATAGAACTTTTCGAAAATCCGTTTAACCGATTCTTTGCTCATGCCAATACCATTGTCTTCAATACGAATTAATAAATGGTTTTTGGTGCTATGTGTAGATATTTTAATATGCACAGGCGCTTGAGAATACTTGATAGCATTGTCTATCAAATTTGAAATCATATTGCGAAAATGTGCTTCGTCACCACTGATAAAATTGTCACTAGCGTTTAATAAGAACTGAATTTTTCCGTTTTTATCATTCAACTGTAACTCGAAGGTACTAGCCACTTCCTGAATCATATCATGCACACTAATTTTAGATAGGTTCAAATTGAGTTCTTGCTTTTCTAAAAAAGCAGCCTGCAAAATTGTTTCCACATGTTTGTTCATGCGAATATTTTCCTCCTTGATTATATTAGTGAAGTATGCACCTTTCTCAGGATTGGTTTGCACTTTAGGTGTACGCAATGCATCCACCGCTAAAGAAATAGTAGCCAATGGTGTTTTAAACTCATGCGTCATATTATTGATAAAATCACTCTTAATTTGAGATAATTTTTTCTGATTCAATAAGGTTTTCACCGTAACATAAAAGGCTGCAATAATAATGAGCATAAAAGTAATTGCCCCAACTAAAATCCAGCGAAGCGAAGTCCACACTTGCTTTTCAACATCGGGAACAATAATAATTAATAATTCATTGGTTTCAGACAAAGCCAAGTTATCGGTGTCGCGAAGAATGGGATAATAGTTACGCCTGTTATTTATGGTATCCCAAAATTCTTGCTCATAACCAGGAGAATAAAATTCATAATCTCCCTCAACATCAGAAATAGCGAATTCAAATTTGAGGTTTTTGAGTTGAACCCTATCAAACTCTTTGTCAATTTTTTCCTTCACTTCCTCCATGGTGAAACGCTCTTCAACAGTGGGCTGGCGAAATAATTTAATCTGCAAATCTGACCCCAACAATAATCCGCCCCTTCTATTTAATCTAAGCGGTTGAGAGCTTCTGGTGGTTTTGCCAATATCATTGGCAACGCTCACCCCAACTGCATTAATTTTCTCGCTGAGTTGATTTTTGGTTACTTCCATCAAGTTATCAAACCAAGAAGCCTGCAAAAGGAAAAGTCCAAGCAGTGAAAGTGAAATCAATATAACTATAGTGGGGAAAGTTCTCTTCATGCGCAACAAATATAGATTTATTTAGTCCTAGCTAGCAGCAGCAAAGCATCGGAGGTCTTTTTTTAACGAGATTTTTTAGATTTGTAATGAAAAATAAATATTATTCTTATCTTTTTGAAAGATATGGAACTAAATAAAGGAATTTTATTATTGTCAGACCCTTTTTTAAAGGACCCTAATTTCATTAGAACCGCAGTGCTTATATGCGATCATAATGAAGAAGGGGATGTAGGATTTATCCTAAACAAGAAAACCGATCAAGTTTTAGGAGATTTAGTAGAGATAGCAGATGGATTAAAACTGCCGGTTTATGAAGGTGGCCCAGTAGAACAACATACCCTGCATTTCATACACCGCAGACCAGACCTTATTACAGACGGGGTAGAAATTCATAAAGGCATTTATTGGGGAGGAGATTTTGATGTTGCCGTAGCTGCGCTGCACAATAAAGAAATCACCGAAGCCCAAATCAAATTTTTTGTAGGATATAGTGGATGGAGCGCAGGACAATTAAAAGAGGAAGTAGACGAAAAAAGCTGGATTATCACAACCCCAGATCCAGCAATCAGTTTTACAGAAGATCCACAACAAATATGGAAACACAGCATGCACCAGTTAGGTGGAGAATACGCACAGATGACCAACTACCCTATTGATCCGCAGTTGAATTAGAAA
>JBBAJU010000014.1:39702-50427 GCA_040403845.1 Sediminibacterium sp. | reverse complement strand
AAATGGGCGCTATACTGCATCATGTTAAGCCGCACGGGGCTTTATACAATATGGCAGCAAAAAACGCAACGATGAGTTATATCATTGCAGGGGTAATGAAAGAATTAGATCCACAATTAATCTTGTATGGATTAAGCAATAGCTATATGATTACTGAGGCAAAGGCATTGAATATCAAAACTGCATCAGAAGTATTTGCTGATAGAACTTATAATGCTGAAGGTCATTTAACACCTCGATCAAAGCCAAATGCAATGATTCATAGAACAGAAGATGCTTTGATGCAAGTATTGAATATGATTCAACATAAAACAGTGATTTCAACAGATGGATTGCTTGTTCCATTAGAAGCTGAAACCATTTGCATACATGGAGATGGAGATCAAGCTGTTTCTTTTGCAACGAGTATTTATACTACTTTGAATGAAAATAAAATTTTGATAAAACCTTTTTCATCTATCAAATGCTAAAGCAAAGTCACCAACATTCTTCTAAACAATCTGCAATTTTAGGTGCTGCATTTTTAATGGCAACTTCTGCCATTGGACCAGGCTTTCTTACGCAAACGACTGTATTTACGCAGCAGCTAGCTTCCAGCTTTGGTTTTGTTATTTTGATTTCGGTTTTGTTAGATATTGGGGCGCAGATGAATATTTGGCGAGTGATTGCAGTTACCGAAAAAAGAGCGCAATTAATTGCGAATGAACTATTGCCCGGTATGGGATATTTTTTAGCCGGACTAATTGTGCTAGGCGGTTTCGCATTTAATATTGGGAATATTGGAGGGAGTGGATTAGGGCTGCAAGTAATGACAGGCCTTGATCCTGCTTATGGGAGCATTATTAGTTGCATCATTGCTTTATTTATTTTTTGGTACAAAGAAGTAGGCAAAGCGATAGATGGATTCACTAAAATTTTAGGCTTACTAATGATTGTACTCACATTGTACATCGTTTTTAAAGCGACTCCCCCAATTGGCAAAGCAGTATATCGCAGTTTTATTCCAGAACAATTTTCTGCTTTGGCTATTGTAACATTGGTTGGCGGCACTGTTGGCGGCTATATCAGTTTTGCAGGAGGACATCGATTACTTGATGCGGGAATAAAAGGAGAAGCAGCATTAGCACAAGTAAATAAAAGCGCAGTATCAGGAATTGTGATTACATCTATCATGCGCTTCTTATTATTTCTTTGTGTGTTGGGTGTAATAAATCAGGGATTGATCATAGACGCTAAAAATCCACCTGCTTCTGTGTTTCAATTAGCCGCCGGTAATTTGGGTTATCGTTTTTTTGGCATAGTCATGTGGGCTGCAGCAATTACTTCTGTTGTAGGAGCTGCTTATACGTCTGTATCGTTTATCAAAACATTTCAACCTTGGTTGGAAAAAAAGGAGAAATGGGTCATTAGTTTTTTTATTGTTAGTAGTACACTTGCTTATCAATTCATTGGAAACCCAGTAAAAATATTGGTTACAGTAGGCGCACTTAATGGATTAATACTTCCAATAGCGTTGACTATTATTTTATTAGCTGCTACCAAGAAAAAATTAGTTCAATCTTACAAGCATCCCTTGTGGTTAAGCATTGCAGGATGGATAGTAGTTGTTGCTGTGAGTTGGATGAGTGGCTTAACCTTGTACAAGTGGATAGTTAATTTTTAAACCTTACCAAAGTATTGAAAAAACTACTGCAAAAGCTTGATTGCATTGGTTTTTGCATCCACGCTATTGCAAGGAATTTTATGAATTAACTGATCGGGATTTTCTCGCTTTTGTGATCCTGCAATATAGCCCTTGTCGTAGTACTTTAATAGGATAGCAAAACATCCCATGACATCGTCTTCAATTAAACAGTTGATAGCGGTTTTAGTTTCTAATCCGCCTAACCGTTTTTTAATTCTAATCACCGCATTTACTAGATGTTCTTTACTAAACTTTCCATAACCTTGCAGAATATATTGAAGTCTTTCATCAAATGGAATATCTAAGAACAAAACTTTCTTTGTTCGCATTTGCTTGAAAAAAACGGCGGGAATATTCACTTCTCCAATTCGTTGGCTTTCGTCTTCTAGCCAAATAACTTGGTCCTTGTTTAGCAAAGCTGCATTGGATAATAAAGCTGTTGCTAATAAATTTTCAAACATTTCCTGAGTAGGTTGTGGTGGTTGCCCTAAAGCGCCAAATGCTGAACCTTTATGGTGCGCCAATCCCTCTAAATCAATGATTTGCTCTCCTCTTTCTTCAAGTTCATGTAACACTTCTGTTTTGCCACTGCCAGTATATCCCCCTATAATTTGTAGTGGATAGTTTTGCTCAAATTGTTTCAGAACCCAATTTCGATAAACCTTATATCCCCCTACTAAAGTATAAACTTTAAATCCATAAAGATCTAATAACCAAGCAACACCAGCACTTCTCATCCCCCCTCTCCAACAATGCACCAATATGGTTTTAGCCTCGGCTTGTTCGGTTAATTTTTCAACGGCTTCCACCATTTTAACCATCTTGACGCCAAAATATTTGAGGCCAATTTTGATTGCTTTTTGTTTACTTTCTTGCTTATATGCGGTACCCACTATTTTCCTTTCCTCATTATTAAAGAGTGGTAAACTATGGGCACCTGGCATATGTGCATGCAGATATTCACCCTCGCTTCTTACATCAAAAACAGGATGGAGTTTGCTCAGTTCAATAAATTCGTCTATCAATAATTTAGTTACTGCCACAGTACAAATGTACAATTCAAATGAGCTAACTTTTCACTATGAAACAATTATTACTGGTAAGACACGCAAAGAGTAGCTGGGCTAATACCGACCAAAATGATTTTAATAGGCCACTAAATGATCGAGGACATCAAGATGCTCCTATGATGGCCAAAAGAATTTTAGCGCGAGGTATACATATTGATTTAATCATCAGTAGTACTGCATCGAGGGCATTAACTACAGCAAAATATTTTGCTAACGAAAATGAAATTTCAGCTGCCAATATTTTACAACACGATTTTTTATACCACGCCCCTCCAGAAAGATTTGTAAAAGCAATCATACAAATACCAGATGAAATAAATACCGCAGCAATTTTTGCTCATAATCCTGGTATTACTGATTTTGTAAACCAACTAACTGCAACACAAATTGATGATATGCCTACTTGTGCTGTATTTGCAATTCAAATTGATACGGATAGTTGGAAGAACTGGGCATCAGCAAAAAAAACCTATTTATTTGCTGACTGGCCTAAACAGGTTTAACTAGTTTCTTGCTGTTGACTAAATAAACGCCAGTAAAAATTAGTATGGCTGCAATTAGTTTATACAGTGTAAAATATTCCCCGGTAAAAATTATTGCAAAGATTGCTGCAAAAACAGGTTGAGTATAAATAAACGCACCAGTTGCAGATGAACCTATAAGTTGAATACTTTGTACTGTTAGCAGGTAAGCAACAAATGTGGCGAATATGGCAACATACCCTAATACTAGCCAATGCAAAAGATCAAATGCAATCCAGTTAGTGGATAATATATAAGGAAAACCAACTGGTAAAATACCCAATGCTCCAATCGTAAAAATCCAACGCAATACTTGAATTCCAGAATACTTGGCCATTAATGGTCTTACTAAAACCAGGTAAAACGCATAAGAAATAGCATTGATTAAAACCAAAATATCGCCCAAGAGCATATTACTACCTCCACCACCCCCTGATCCATCTTTCATCAAAATTAAAATACTTGCCCCGCCAACCCCGCAAGCAAGACCAATTCCTTTTAAAAGCGTAAAGCCCTCTTTTAACAGCCAAGCAGCAATGATTGTAATAAAAATAGGTGACCCCAACGAAAGTAATGAACTATGAATCACTGTTGTGAGCGATACTCCTTTAATAAAAAACAGTTGATTAATTACAATGCCCGTGAGCGCACAAATAAAAAATCGGGGGAGATCCTTGCGATCAAATTTTATTTTGCCTGGCTTGAATAAAAATAAAATCCAAAATAAAAATAAAGTAACTGCTACTCTAACAAAGTTTAATGCAAACGGATGTATAAATGCGGGTGTAATAAATTTGACTGCGGTATAACTACTACCAAATATCAAATTAGCAAAAAGAGCAGCAGCAAATGCTTTATATGATTGGTTCATTTAGGCAAATTTAGCAATAATGCTTTAAGCTGTTCTAGATCAAACTGATCAAGATTCATTTTGCTAAAAGTAAATTTCTGCGCATTTACATAAGCTTTATTTACACTAAATTCCTCCTGTGATAAACACATCAACCTTTTCGTTTTCATTAATAAAGAACTCAAATACTCTTGTTCAGTTTGCCCTGGTGTTGGCACTACAATTAATCTTTTATCAATTGAAAGCAATTCCATTAAAGAAGTGTACCCACCTCTTCCAATGATGTAATCTGCTTGTTGTAAATGAAAATCTAGTTCATTGGTATCTAAATGATTAAAAACAGTTACATGCTCTGGCACTTTAATTGGTATTGAATCTGAGGGAAGGCCACGAACCAATAAAACGGGTTTGATAAATGTGGTAAGGTCTGATAAAATTTTATTTTCAAGAATCGTTCTTTGCGGCTCAGGACCTGATAAAATAATTCCAAAAGTATATTTAGTAGGGCATGTAACCCGAGTAAACCTAGACAATAATTTCATATAAGACACCTGCACTTGGGGCACTTTAACTGGATGAGATAATTCACCAGCTAGACCCGGAGCTACAGCCATATCGGGCACCCAACAAGCTGTAAATTGATTAATGAAATAATAGTTTATTCGCTGAAAGATGCTTTCAACCCATCTATAAGGCGCTTTGATCAATAATTGGTGGGTAATGAAAATGGAAGGAACAGTTGGGTGATGCAATCCAAATCTATTGTCCGAAATAATGAAATCAATCTGATAATCTTCCACTACTTTTTTTAACCAAGCTTCTTCCTGCTTAATTGTTCTATAAATTCTAATCATTTGAAGCGCCAAGCTAAACAAAAGGAGTATTCTTGATTTTGCATATCGAATCCGATAACCTGTTAAGGGTAATATGGTAATATCAGGAAACTCTTTCAACAATAAAGCGGCTTGATGCCCTTCTGCGGCCAATATTACGGGTATGTTCAATTGCCTGAAAGCCTTTATAATAGGGATACAACGTGTTGCATGGCCGAGGCCCCAATCTAGCGGAGCTATTAACATTTTGCTGATGTTAAATTGATTTTTCAAAATGAAATTTGTTGAATTTTTAAAGCTATTTTGTTATTTTAGATGCATATATGAAATTGAAAATAAACCAAATTATTCTTTTAATGTTACTTGTCACATTGGCATCTTCATCTTGTGGTATTTTTCAGAAATCGAATAAATCCAAATCGTGCGGTTGCCCTAAACTTTGAATTCATTAACCATGAACAGAGATTTGCTGGTCTTAACTAAACAAGAATACTTAACAGAAGAGCAAGCGGCTTCTGTAATTGCTGGTTTAAATAAAATTCTTGGCCCAGTAGAAAATTGGGTAAGCTTTTGTGTTGCAAATGAAATTATTGATATCAATAAGCACAAAATAATTACCAAAACCCACTTGGTAAAGCAAATATTGCAAGACAAGCCCAACAAGGCATTCATCTTTATCTGCAATAAAAACTAAATTGAGGCTGCCCTCAATATTAATTATTATTCCCCAAAATTAAATTTTAAGCAAGTTTACTTAATGCATTTTCCAATTGTTGCAACATAGTTGGAATATCCCCTTTCTTACAGGTCCCTACACTCAATCTATACCAACTACTATCAGATCTAGCTCCAAAAGCAGAAAACGGCACTATCGCTATTTTTGCCTCACTTAATATATAATTTGTTACATCTGCCTGTGTTGATAATTCTTGTCCTTCGGCGGTTTTGCTCCCCCTTAAATTAATTTGAATTGTCAAATAAATAGCAGCTTGTGGAGCTATTGCGTCTACTTTGTATCCTTTTTGTTTTAAAGTATTAATACCATCATAAATACTACGTAAGCGAAATTCTACTTCCGATTTAAAATGCGTAAGGTATTTACCAATCGCTTCTTTCATTGGTAAGTAGTTAGCTACTGCGTGTTGTTCCGCCATAGGAGCCCAAGCACCCAAGTGACTTAAAATCGCTTTCATTTTTACAATCACATTTTCTGGACCCAACGCCCAACCTACTCTAACACCAGTTGCTGAAAACACTTTTGAAATACCATCAATGAAAATGGTGTAGGGCTTCATGGCAGGATTCAATGCCAATGGATTGTAATGAACAGTGTCACCAAATGTGAGCGTCCAATACATTTGATCAAACATTAAATACAATTTCTTTTGATCAGCTGTTCTTGTTGCGTTTTCAGCAACGATTAAATCACAAATTTCAGCTAGCTCATTTTTGCTAAGTGTAGTGCCAGTAGGATTTTGCGGTGTACATAAACAGATTAAAGTGGCTCCTTTTATATGTGGCTGAATAGCCGCTACTGTTGGCATGAAGTCGTTTTCAGGCAAACATGGCACTTCGCAATGTGCTCCGTCCGTTAAATGAACATAGTGATTATTATTCCAAGATGGAACACCATAAATTACCTTATCCCCTTTATCTACAATCACTTTGAACAGTGCATATATCAATGGACGGCCGCCTGATGCAACTTGAATTTCGGCTGGCGTAAAACTTAGCCCTTCCCATTCTTGAATGAATCCACTAATGGCTTTACGTAAATCTAAAATGCCTTCTGCCGCTGGGTAGCTGGTCTTTTTTTGTTGATAAGCTTCAATAATAAGCTGTTCCAATTCAGTAGGAATAGGAAATTCACTCGGATTAAAATCTCCAATGGTATAATTATAAATGGTCTCTCCGTTTCTAATTCTTTCGTTGATGGCATTACCCAACTTTACAATTTCACTTCCTATTAAGGTTTCCGCTAAATGACTCAACTTACTCATAAAAAAATTTCATGCAAGTTAAGCAATTGGATTTGTTTGTGACCGACCATACTATTTTAACAGATTGCTTTAAACCAAAAGCAGTTAACTTTAATAAAATTTAAAATATATGGGAAAGGCAAAATCAACCAGAAAAAATACTAAGAAAGCTACACCTGCATCAGGCATGATTTCAAAAGCTACTGGACCATCTGGGATGGTAAATAAAGCACCCGGTACTATGAATAACAAAAACTTCTCTTCTGCTAAAAAAGGTGGCGGTTTTTCGGTAACTCCTAGAAAAGCATCATAAGTTTTAGACGCTTTATTATAGTGGCATATTGAATAAATTAATTTGCTCGGGTATTGCAGTAATATTGGCATTGGGGACGGCTTATGCACAAAGTGAAAACGATTATATTGCTATTCGTTTATCAAAACCGGTTTACTTACAGGGTGATTCATTAGAGCTTCAAATCTATTATCCAAATTATATCAGCAAGAAATTAAAATCGGTTACGGCGCATATTTGGATAGACCATTTAGGTACCAAGCAAATGATGGTAGACTGGGTAAAAGTAGACGCAAAAGGCTTTTGAGCCTGCTGCAATGCAAACTTCCTTTTTTAATATTGGGAAACCTGGTGAATTCATTGATAAAAAAATGGATTATAGCCTCTCTTAAGAGGCTACACCGCTTTCGATAGTGTATGGAAATAAATCATTTGCCAATTACTTTTTCAGAGAAAAAATTCTGGACAAGTTAAATCCAAATTGGAATTCTCCTTTAGACCAACGATTGGTTGTTTCTGTAATGAATGAACGTTCATTCATTCCCGTTGAGTTAGAAAAATGCAATTGAAATACATGGCCACCTGTTTCAATATCCACACCAATGGATAGTGGGTTAGTGCCTACAGACATGGGCAAACCATTGGCAACCAAAGAATAGTCTACCACAAAAGCTACTCGCTTCGATATTTTATGCCTTGCTCCAATACCCAAAGCATAAATGGTTTTTTTGTCTCCAGGTTCAATCATATTTCTATATACCAAAGTGGGGCTCAATTGCAATGAAAAAGCTTCACTAAATTTTCTTCCGATAATTAATTGTGCATAATAACCCGTTCTATCATTAAAAGTCAAAGGCTTGAACGGGTCTGGGCTTTTATAAGTAAAAATAGAAGTTCCTACAACCCCCACAAATGATACAGGAGTACCTGCTTGTTCTTGCTGAATCAATCTGTATTTTATAAACGCATCGTATTCTTTTTTGAAACTTGTTCTACCGAAACCGATGGTTAAATTGTTCGATAACCCAAAATCAAAACCCATACGCATACTTGCTTGGTCTAATCCAAACAAATCACCTATTCCTTGTTTTACCGGTCCAAATCTGTGCAAGATTCTGAAGTCGAACATACCCGCCCCCAACATTTCCATAGAGTGGCCATTGATAACTCGGGAAGATTTAAATGCACCAGTTACTTTGTTGTTTCCTTTTTGTTCATTTTCTAAATCCTTCAATAAATTATCCTGCGCAAAAACAGGAAAACTTAATAGGCTAATGAAGCATAGTATGGTGAATTTTTTCCGAATCATAAATTAGGTTTTTGAATTTGATAGATTGCTTTAACATTAATGCTGATTTTTTTGGCAATTTTATCTTTGACCAATTTGGGTATTTCAATCGCATAATCTTCTAAGACTATATCAAAAATAGACTCGCCTGTTACTTTATCCTCTTTTACATGAAGCTGAGCCTGGGTGGTCATTTCCTTTGATTGCCCATGCAATAGCATGGTACCTTTTAGCGTAAAATTATAATCGGCATTTTTAGTTAAATCAATTACTGGAATAGATTGAATTTTCCCCTTGAATTGAGCACGAGGATACTTATTGCTTTCTACATAGTTTTCATTAAAATGCTCTTGCATTAATGCATTAGGGAAAATGAATCCTTTAAGCAATACACTAAATTCAATATTGCCCGATGCTAAATCAATTACCGAAAGGCCTTGATTATTTACCGCTTCAATATCTTCTAGAGGCATTTTAGAAGAAAATTTCACTGAAGCATTTCTACAGAGTAGTCGCTCTTGGGCTTGGCTATTTAAGGCCAAGAGTAGCATGAATGCTAAGCCTATTTTTTTCATGCAATTAGTTATTTAGTGCCCCTGAAGCTACCCAACATGAAATGGCATTCTTTTGAGCGGTAGTTAAAGAGCCATTTTTAGGCATGGTACCAGATTCAACCGAACTTCGAATTTGAGCAGCAGCAGCTTTAATTTGGGTGTAATTCGTTAAAGGGCCAGGTCCACTTGTACTACCCGCATTATGGCAACCTACTGCACCGCAACTATTTTGAATAATCGGGAATACTACGGCTGTAAACCTACTATCGATGGTAGTACAATTCAAAGTAGTTCCTCCTGTGCCAGGGGCTGGAGTAGTTGTTGAATCTGACTTAGAACAAGCAATGGCAATAAAGACAACCATTATAGATAAGGTAAGTAACTTTTTCATGTGGAGTAGTTTTGGTTGAAATTTGTTTGTTGTTTAAACACAGAGTCTGTGCCTATCTGAAACGTTGCCTGATAAGTTAAAATTGTTAAAGAGGTATATTTATAATAAACCCCCACTCCTAATCAATGCAGTGGGGGTTTATTTTATTCTATACTTAGTTCAAAGAATGTTTTACTCCAAAGTCTTATAATCCTTAAAGAACTTTAGTGGCGCAGCTTCTGCTAAAGCGCGGTAATGCTTCCAGCTGCCTTCAAATAAAGCATTGGCTTTTACAATAACACCATTCACCGCTTCTTCTGCATAGCCCATCAAACGATTTTCTTGCTCACCAGGTATGGTGGTTTTACCCATCACCAATTGTCTTGCTTCGCCTAACAAACCATTCACGGTTTCTTGTGGAATATTGCCATAGCCTTGTTTCAATTGAGGTTTGCCATTCAGCATTTCTCTGATTTCTTTTAATGCATCTGCAACAGGTTTAGCTGCTTTGCGAATGGTATCTGCCGCTTTACGATCCATATTGGCATAGCCTGCTTCTACTTTTTTCATGATCTCGTCTACTTCAGTTAAACGATCGTTCAAAGCAGTCAATTTTTCAACTGATTTTTCCATTCTAGCATTGGCTTCACGAATGGCTTTTCTAACAGCCAATGGGGTTGGTGCATTAGGATCGTCATTCACTACTACCATGGTACTATCTTTTAAATCTCTACCTAAAGACATTACCACTTTATAGGTTCCTGGATCAACCGGCAAACCACCTGGTTCAGTAGCTCCACCACCGCCTGCTCCACCAAAGCGACCACCGCCTCCACCGCCTCTTCCACCACCACCTGCTTGGCGAATTCCGCGTCCTTCCATCCCCCAATAATATTTATTGAAACCAGAATCTGCCCGGGTTCTGAGATTTCTTACATTCACTCCATTAGCATCATAGATAGCTATTTGAAGGGTATCTGAAATTTTATTCTTTCCTGTATCTGCAGCTGTTTTATTTACAAAGAAAGTGAATGGTGCACCAGATCTTTTATTTTCTCCTTCATAGGTTCCATAAGTGCTGTATTCAATACCAGATGCATTCTTCATCTTAGCTTGATAAGCCTGTGGTGCATCAAATGCGGTTAATTTCTTAGCAAATACCTGTCCTTTATTTGCCGCCAATTTTCTAAGCGGACGAATATCGTCTAAGATCCATAATGCACGACCAAAAGTTGCAATCACTAAATCGGCTTCTCTTTCTTGAATGGCCATATCATAAGTAGA
>JBBAJU010000014.1:0-39602 GCA_040403845.1 Sediminibacterium sp. | reverse complement strand
ACACTTCCGCCTTGACTCATTGTGTATACCCAGTTAGGATCTTCCGCATCAGGCATTACATCAAATCCATCTCCACCACTAACGCCTTGCCAAAATGCATTTCTAATTCCAGATCTTCTCCAAACATAAGCAGGACCATGCCAGCTACCATTGTCTTGCAAACCACCCATTACATTGTAAGGAATTTGGTTGTCTACATTTACGTGATAGTATTGTCCCAATGGTAGTTTTTCATCAAACTGCCAAGTCTTACCACGGTCACGGGTAATACCAATACCACCATCGTTTCCATCAATAATAAAATTAGCATCATAAGGATGAATCCACCAAGCATGGTGGTCTGGATGTATACCACTGTATGGTATCACAGGCTTCCAAGTTTTTCCTGCATCATCACTTACATTAATTACCTGATTGATATTGTAAATTCTGTTTTCGTTCTTTGTATCAACTGCTATATCCTGAAAATAAAATGCACGATTGGTTACTACGGAAGGATCACTATTAACTAGCTCCCATTTAAACCCTCCATCTTCTGATTTGTACAAACCATTTTTAGTGGCTTCAACCAATGCATATACGCGGTTCGGATCCGTACGAGCAATGCTGATACCAATACGGCCATAATCCCCTTCGGGTAAACCATGTTCTTTACCTAATTTGGTAAAAGATTTACCGCCATCCATCGTTACATAAAAACCACTTCCAGTTCCACCGCCTTTTAAACTCCAAGGGGTTCTTTTGTGTTCGTACATATTCACGAACAACTTATTGGGATTGGCTGGATCCATCACCATATCACCTACTCCACTATTTTGATTGGTATATAAAATTTGCTTCCAAGTTTCGCCACCATCAGTAGTTTTATACACCCCTCTTTCCGGATGATCTGCAAAGGGATTACCCATTGCACCTACATATACTACTTCTGGATTGGTAGGATCAATAATGATGCGATGAATATTACGGGTCTTTTCTAAACCCATACGCTTCCATGTTTTTCCGCCATCTAAACTTTTATAAATACCCTCCCCTAAACTGATAGAGTTACGCGGATTACCTTCGCCTGTTCCCGCCCAAACCACACTAGGATTGGATTGTACCAATGCAATGGCACCAATATTTTGTATGGGTTGATCATCAAAAATGGGTGCCCAAGAAGCCCCACCATTTTCTGTTTTCCAAACACCTCCGCTGGCAGTTCCTAAAAAGATAATATTAGGGTTAGTCCAAACTGCATCAATAGCAGTTACACGACCACTCATTCCAGCAGGCCCAATATTGCGGGGCTTCATGCTTTTAAAATGCTTGGATAAATCTACCTGTTGGGCATACACACTACATACTGCGGTGATACCCACCAAGGCCAAGAGTAATTTTCTCATAGACAAGTTTAGTTTTAAGAAATGGTAATTTCTGAAATTAAGCCCCAATTGCCAAAAACTAAGGATGAGTGGCTTATATTTATCGGTAGAAAGAACAGCATTGAAAAACAATCCATTAGTACATCTAAGCAGCTTTAAAACGGGCTTGTACGCTGCAATAGTGGCGTTCCTTACTTATACCATGATTTTTGGATTCCGAAAATCCTTTACCGTATGCACTTTCGACGGAATGGCTTATTGGGGCTTAGGCTACAAAACTTTATTGGTCTTAAGTCAAATGATGGGTTACTTGATGGCAAAATTTTATGGCATCAAATTTATTTCGGAGCTAAAAAGATTGGGCAGAGATAAAATTGTGATGGTCTTGGTAGGCATAGCTTGGTTAGCTTGGTTGTTATTTGCGATTGTACCTGCTCCTTATAATATTGTATTTCTTTTCATTAATGGATTTCCATTAGGCATGTTATGGGGTGTTATTTTCTCTTATATAGAGGGAAGGAAAACCACTGATTTTATAGGCGCAGCACTGGCTGTAAGCTTTATCTTTTCATCGGGTTTTGTGAAGTCGGTAGGCGGTTGGCTCATCATGCAATTCAATATGAGTGAGTTCTGGGTGCCTTTTGCTACTGGATTGGTATTTGCCCTACCCTTATTATTATTTATTTATTTGATGGAGCGGATTCCTCCGCCCACTCAAGAAGACATTGAATTACGCATGAACCGAACGGCCATGAATGCGGATGATCGTAAAAAATTCATTCAGCATTTTTTACCAGGGATTATTGCAGCCGTTTTCATTTATGCATTCGCTACCATCTTTAGAGATATCAGAGATAATTTTAGCGCAGATATGTGGAAGGAAATGGGTTACTTAAATCAACCTGCTATATTTTCTAAAACTGAAACGCCCATTACCTTAATTATTTTGGTATTAATTGGAAGCATGGTGCTCATTAAAAATAGTTTCAAAGCATTTATGTTGGCACATGTATTTATTGGATTAGGCTTTGTGGTAGCGGGTTTCAGCACTTGGTTATTTAGTAAAGGATCTATTGCACCCATTTGGTGGATGACTTTGGTAGGACTGGGTTTGTATATGGTTTATATTCCTTTTAACTCCGTTTTTTTTGAGCGTATGATTGCTGCATTCCGATTCACGGGCAATGCAGGTTTTTTAATTTATGTAGCAGACTCCTTTGGTTATTTGGGAAGTGTGAGTGTTTTATTGAGCAAAGAAATTTTTAAAGTGCAACTAAACTGGGTTCATTTTTTCTCGAATAGCGTGATGTTATTATCAGTTGCAGGGGTAATCATTACCAGTTACTCGATGTATTATTTTTACCATAAGCAAAAAGCAGTTTAGCATACTATAAAAAAATGGGGCCGGATAAATCCGGCCCCATCATTCTCAGTCTCACTATCCTTTCTTCTCGTTATATTTTTTTTCTGCTTCAGCAGCTTTTTCAAAATCTAATACCACTCCATTTATGCAAAATCGCAAACCCGTTGGAGGGGGGCCATCTTCAAAAACATGACCAAGGTGAGATTTACAACGACCACATTGAACTTCAGTTCGCTGCATGCCGTGTGAATTATCTGGCAAATAAATAATGGCTCCCTTTGTTAGTGGCTCATAAAAGCTAGGCCAACCACATCCGCTATCAAATTTGGTATCACTTTTAAAAAGTCCATTTCCACAAACGGCACAGTAGTAAGTGCCAACTTCTTTAAAATTTTCAAACTTACTGGTCCATGGACGCTCAGTACCCTTTTCTCTGGCTATATAGTATACTTCAGGAGAAAGTATTTTCTTCCATTCACTGTCTTTTACAGTCAACTTTCCTTTTTCTCCTTTTGCAAAATAGGGGTTGTCTTTTTTGCTCATGCTATCTTTAACAAGAATCTTGCTTGAATTGTTCTGAGCTTGGCAACTAACAAATCCAACAACAGCTAATAACAATAAGGCAGTCCATTTCATATTTGGGAAAGTTTAATAACGCTGATCTACCTATATAAGACAGTTAAAGTTTGTAGTTGTTTAGCTATAAGGTTAAATAAAAGCCTAAAACCCATTTTTTTGAGGTATCACACTGATTTGTTAAAGGATTTTTAACAAGCCCTTTGTATATTTGTAATTCAAGCAAGCATCGAACCTACATGTTTAATATTATTTTATTCGGCCCTCCCGGAAGTGGAAAAGGAACGCAGAGTGAGAAACTAATTGAAAAATATGGTTTAAAGCATTTGTCTACCGGAGATTTACTTCGTAGCGAAATTGCCCGCGAAACCCCACTTGGTCTAGAAGCAAAGAACTTGATGGACAAGGGTCAGCTCGTTCCTGACGAAGTAGTGATAGGTATGATTTCTTCTGCTTTAGAAGCTAATCCAGACACAAAAGGCTTCTTATTCGACGGATTCCCTAGAACAACGGCTCAGAGTGAAGCATTAGACAAGTTATTGAAGCTAAAGCAAACTGAAATAGGTGTTTTATTAGCTATGGAGGTTTCAGAGGAAGAATTGGTAAAACGTTTATTAAACCGCGGACTTACTAGTGGAAGAAGTGATGATACCAATGAAGCAGTAATCAGAGCCCGTATTGTTGAATACAAACAAAAGACAACTGTTGTGGCTAACTACTACGAACAATTTGATAAAGTGGTGACTATCAAGGGAGAAGGAACTGTTGAAGAAATTTTTTCAGATCTTTGCAGCGAAATTGATAAAAGACTGTCTTAACAATAAGAACTGTTAAAGTTTATTTGACCAATAACCAACTGCTATACCCGTCCCGAGATTATCGGGACGGGTTTTTTTATCCCCAACAAATAAAGCTATCAATCGTTAGCTTTGCAACGAAAACGAAGCAGAACCATATGTATACAGTAGAAAACTATTTAATGGGCCAATGGGTAAAAGGCGAAGGAGACGGGCAATTACTATATAACGCCGTAACTGGAGACCCAATTGCAAACGCCACCTCTAAAGGATTAGACTTTGGGGCTGCTCTTCATTATGCGCGCTGTAAAGGTAATCCTGCCTTAAGAAAAATGAGTTTTCACGAAAGGGGATTGATGTTAAGGGCATTAGCCATTTATTTAAGAGAACATTTAGAGGAATTATATACCATTAGTTATCAAACAGGTGCTACTAAGGCTGATAGTTGGGTTGATATTGAGGGTGGAATAGGTAATTTATTTTCTTATGCTTCTTTAAGAAGAAAATTACCAGACACGCCTTATTGCTTAGATGGAGAACACCATCCATTAGGCAAAGCCAATACTTTTATGGGGCATCATTTATTAATTCCAAAAGAGGGATTGGCAATACATATTAATGCATTTAACTTCCCCGTATGGGGCATGTTAGAAAAAATAGCTGTGAATTTATTAGCAGGTGTGCCTGCTATTGTAAAACCAGCAACGGTTACTTCTTACCTAACAGAAGCTGTTGTTAAACGAATCATCGCATCGGGTATTTTACCAGATGGTGCATTGCAATTGATTTGTGGCAGTGCAGGAGATTTATTAGACCATGTTCAATCGCAAGATGTGGTAACATTTACTGGTTCAGCAACAACTGGTCTACTATTAAAATCGAGCAAGAAAATATTAGCAGAAAATGTGCCTTTTACTATGGAGGCAGATTCATTGAACTGTATTGTTTTGGGTGAAGACGTTACACCTGAAATGCCAGAGTGGGATATTTTCATTAAAGAAGTGAGAAGAGAAATCACTACCAAATCAGGGCAACGTTGTACTGCTGTTAGAAGAATTTTTGTGCCGGAAAATAAAATTGAAGCAATTCAAAAAGCATTGAGTAGTGCACTTGCTCAAAATGTAATTGGGAATCCCTTGAATCCAAAAGTAAGAATGGGTTCATTGGCAGGAGAATCGCAGCGAAATGAAGTGAAAGCACAGGTTAAAAAATTATTGGAAACTTCAAGTATTTTATACGGTTCATTAGACTCAGTGGAAGTATTAGATGCAGACCCTATTAAAGGTGCATTTGTAAGTCCATTATTATTATTGAATGAAAACCCATTCGGCAATTCAAGTGTTCACGAAGTGGAAGCATTTGGACCGGTAGCTACATTAATGCCTTATAAGCATACCGAAGAAGCCATTTCATTGGCTAAATTAGGGAAGGGTTCATTGGTGAGCAGTATTGTTACAGCTGATACAAAAATTGCTACAGATTATGTAATAGGAGCAGGCAATTATCATGGAAGAATTTTGGTGTTGAATGAGCAATGTGCTAAAGAAAGTACGGGCCATGGTTCACCATTGCCTCTATTAGTACATGGAGGTCCTGGAAGAGCCGGAGGTGGTGAGGAAATGGGCGGATTAAGGGGCGTTAAACATTATATGCAGCGAGTAGCAGTGCAGGGTTCACCAGATATGATAACTGCAATCAGCAAGGTTTATCAGCCGGGTGCAACAGGAAATACTGATACCATCCATCCTTTCAAAAAATATTTTGAAGACTTAGTAATCGGCGATCAATTAATCACCGAGAAAAGATTAATTACAGCTGAAGACATCAATGGCTTTGCAGATTTAAGTGGTGATCATTTTTATGCACATTTAGAAAATACTGATTTTAATGGCACAATGTTCGAGAAGCAAGTAGCACATGGTTATTTAATCATGAGTATGGCTGCAGGTTTATTTGTTGATAGCTATGAAAAAAATCCTGTACTCTTAAATTATGGTATTGATGAATTGCGATTTACTAAACCAGTTTATCCAGGAAGTGAAATGCATATTCGTTTTACCTGCAAAGAAAAAATTAGGCAAGAGAAAAAAGAGCCAACCGATATAGACAAAGGAATTGTAAAATGGTTGGTAGAAATGATTGATGAAACGAATGAATTAACGGGAATAGCGACCATCTTAACCATGGTGGCAAAAAAACCTAACGAATAAAATCACTTGTATGATAGAGCATATTAAAGAAGGATTTGTAAAAGTTGATCGCGAGCATGGTATAACAACCATTGAATTTTTTCATCCACAAAGCAATTCATTGCCAGGGAAAATATTAGATACCCTAGCAAAAGCTATTAACAGCGAAGGGCTTAATCCAGACACTAAAGTGATTGTATTGCGCTCATTTGGTGATAAAGTATTTTGTTCAGGTGCATCTTTTGATGAGCTCTCTGTAATTAATTCTGAAGAGACAGGATTGAAATTTTTCAGTGGCTTCGCCAATGTAATTAATGCCATGCGTACTTGCGGAAAAATCATCATCGCAAGAATTCAGGGTAAATGTATTGGGGGTGGAGTAGGGCTGGCTGCTGCTGCAGATTATGCCATTGCATGCGAAGGCGCTGATGTTAAATTGAGCGAACTAGCAGTAGGTATAGGACCATTTGTTGTAGGACCAGCTGTAGAAAGAAAAATTGGCTTATCAGCTTTCTCTCAATTAACCATTGATGCAGTTACTTTTAGACCTGCAGACTGGGCCAGAAGAAAAGGGCTATATGCAGAACTACATCCAGATGTAGATGGCATGGACGAATCTATCATTAGATTATCAACCACTCTATCGCACTCTAATCCGGATGCATTGCATGAATTAAAAACCATTTTTTGGAAAGGCACAGAACACTGGGATCAACTATTGAAAGAAAGGGCAGCAATTAGTGGAAGGCTTATTTTAAGCGAACACAGCAAAGCCTTTATTCAACGATTCAAACAAAAATTATCCTAGCGTAAATTACCAGCAGCCCAACTAATTCCATAAGCGGCTTTAAGGTATTTAGCACGTAATTGAATCAGTTTCTCTGCTGTTTCAATTACTTTATTTTCGCGGGTATTCAGCAAGAACAATGAGCTTTCCCCATTCTGAAATCGAAGACTTTCGGCCTTTAACAAGGCGGTAAAACCATTGTATGCTTGTTGTGCAGCAGAAATTTGTTCCTTTAACAAAACCGACTCTGCATAATAAGCCCGGATTTTATTAGCAGTACTCCATTGTTTTGCATTTAATTCATAAGTGGTTTCTGCAATTTTTAATTTAGCCTGCCGATATGCACCCTGCCCTTCTCTTAAGAAAATGGGGATTTTAAATTGCACACCCCATACATAATTATTTTGCAACAATGCTCCCCCAAAATCTTTAAAAACATTATAACCTTGGTTTAGCAAATTGGCTTTAAAATTAAGTGTGGGCAACATCGATTGAAATTTCAATTTTCTTTCCACTTCCAACGCTTCCAATTCAAAATTTAAACTTCGCAATGAAGGGTTGTCTACATTCGCTCTATTAATGAGTTCATCAGGATTGTCAACAGCCATATACATTTGAAACTGAACTGTGTCTGGCACTAAATTGGCATTCAATAAATAAGCGCTGTCTTGTTCGCTCCAAAGAAAGTTAGCAAGTTCAAGTTGTGCACTGGTTAATCTAACTTTTGCATCCGCCTGCAACATTTGAAATTGTTGTACTTGAGTTAATGCTTCAATGGTATCAATCAAGGCTCTGTCACCATTATTGTAAGCTAGTTTAACCAAACGGAATCGATCTAGACTCACTTGCAAAAACTGACGGTAAATACTAAATAATTGATAAGACCCTGCCCATTGCCAATAAGCATTGTATGCTTCAAATAACAAGTCGTTCTGCATTTTTAGTCGATCTTGTTGGCTCTGCTGAGAAAATAAACTGGCTTGTTGCAAATTGGCCCTTCGCTGATCAATGAGCAACCCTTTAATCAAAGGCATTTCCAATCCCAAATAACTGCTCTGCCCTCTGGTAATTGAGTTGTTCATAAACAAACCACCATTGTCTTCAATACCAGCTTTTAAATCTAATCCACCCAATCTCGTTGGTACTTTAAATTCAGGATTGGTATGGAAGTAGTAATTCTTGCCATCAAAGGTTTTTCTTGCAGCATCTACTTCTATCACTGGATCAAAGCCACCTCTAGCACTCAGCAAAGCCGCATTCGCCTTTTCAACTTTAATATTAGCTTGCTTTGCAATCGGATGAAATGATCGCACTTGTTCAATAAATGCTTCAGGCGTCAAAACCTGCGCATTGAGTTGAACTACCCAACTACAGCCAATTAAAAACAATAATTTTTTCATGGCTATTTCCCTTTTTTATCTTTTGATTCACTGCCTTGCGCTGGTTGATAATATTCAGGAGGGAATCCATTTATATTTCGCCATAATTCGTAACCAATTGGCACATCTTTTAACAATGCAATTCCATTTGCACCACCACCCATTCTCAATTGTCTCGGCCAAGGCTTTTCTGATGGATCTTCAATCACTAACAACCTGAATTTTCCGTTACTACTTACAGAAGTTTCAACTGCAGCAACTCTCCCTCCAAATGTTCCGTAAGAAGCAGCAGGCCAGCCAGTGAAAACGATGGCAGGAAAACCATCAAAAACAAATCGAATTTTTTGACCTATAGCAAGCAATGGAAGATCCATTGGTTCAGCAAATAATTCTACTGCATATTTAATTTTATCAGGAACAATTTCGACAATCATGTCACCCTCTTTCACCATTTCGCCAATACCAGCTTTACGCGCTTTGGTAATTTGACCGTTTTGAGGAGCAGTAATATAATAAAGCTTATTACGAATATCGTAGTTACTATAAGCGTTCTGCAATTTAGCTACATCAGCTTCTCCTGTTGCCATATTAGACAATGAACCAAATTGCTCGCCTTGAGCTTTCGCTATTTTATCTGTATACTCTTGAATGGTTCCATTCTTTTCTATTCGAATGGCAGTTAATTCTTGTTTGGATTGCAAAAACTTATTTTCCGCACTGGTTTTTTTAGCACTAGCATTTTGAAAAGTAACTTTTCTTCTCTCGAAGTCTACCAAAGAAATGACTCCGCTATCCAACATATTTTTTGCAGCATCAATTTGTCTTTTTGCAACATTTACTTCATTGATGACAGCCCCTAAATCAATGCTATCACTGATTACTTTTAAATTTTGTTGGCGAAGTTTTACATCTAACTGATCTAATTTCAAATCTCTTGCTTCTTCCAAAGCATTAATTTGAGAAGTAGCAGTTGCTGCTTTATTACCATATCCTTCTACTGCAATTTGTTTTGCATCAATTTGTTTTTGAGTTCTCTTGAGCAACTGAGGATCAAAATAGTCAGTTTTTACCTCACCAATTTGCATGATGGTATCTCCTTTCTTTACAAAATCACCTTCTTTAACGTACCATTTTACTACACTACCTGCTAAAACAGTATTCAATTCTTGTGGACGATCTTCTTGACGTAATGCAGTAACAGCGCCTTTTGCACGTATATTTTGGGTCCATGGTAAAAACAATACTACAATCAATAGAATTAAAGATGCCCAAAGCCATTTCTTTACATTATTCGTATCCTGTATCCTATAAATATGTTGATAAGAGCGAATAGGGCTACCCTCAATAGCATCCTCTATTACCGTGCTGATAAATTTATTACTGTCCATGATTTTCATTTAAAAGTGGAGCAATAGTTGACCAATTACCAGATGCTTTTACAACTCCTTCTTCTAGGTAAATAATCTTGTTACAGCGAGCTGCGGTTTCAACATCATTGGTTGCAATGATAACTGTTACATTCTCTTCAGAAAATATATAGTCTTGAATATTGTGCTTATAAGTTTTCTCCAAAAAGTTAAGAGGTTCTTCTAACAATAAGAGTCTTTTCTTACCTAATAGCGCCCTCAACAATAAAATGTCTTGTCTAATTTTACTATTCAATCGTTTTCCGGTTGGATCTAAAACGGTATCATAGCCTTGTTGTAAACTCTGCACAAAAGAGGTTAAACCACACCTGTTTACTAAATCTGTTACTTCTTCATAACTAATTTCTTCACTACCCATGGTAATATTTTCCCAAATTGTTCCATGAAAAATATCCTGTTGACTCAGTAAAATACCTGTATGAGATCTTACAGAGTTTAGGTTATAGTTACCCAATGGAATACCATCTAATAAAATGGAACCCGTAAAATTGTTAAATGCACCTGTAAGCAATCTTAAGATAGTAGACTTACCCGAACCAGATTCTCCCATTATGCAAATTTTATCACCTGGGTCTATATTTAAGCTCAATCCTTCTAGGGCTTTAGAGTTATTCCCGTAAGTAAATCCTACATTTTCAAATAATAATGACACACCTTTAGCTGTATCTGACAATATTACTGTTCCATGCTTTTCAATTTCGCTCTCGGTTATTTTACTTAATTTTTCAACAGAAGTAAGTAAATCATACACTTTATCCATATTCAAAATCAACTTCTCTACAGAAGCAATAATGCTGATAATAACAATATCTGCAGCAATAAACTGACCAATATTAATTTGTTGATCAACTAATAGAATAGCCCCAACAATTAACATAGCGGCAGTAATGACTACTTTAAATAGGATAAGACTCCAGTATTGTGTAAGAAGCACTTTAAAATAACTGGTTCTTGCGTCTAGGTATTTAGTTACAATTCCATCTGTTTTACGAATGTTCAATTTTGTTCCCCTAGAGTATTTAAAAGATTTAATTACCCTTGCCATTTCTTCGAGCCATGATGCTGTGGCAAATTTCTGATCACTAGCTTCTATACTAGCTTGAAATCCTGCAGGCAGGGTATATCTCATAATTAGGTAAACAATTAAAGTAAGTACTGCCCCAAACCCAATGAAAACGGGATGATACATCGATAGCAAAATCAATCCGAAAAAAATCTGGATAATAGCAGCAGGTACATCTAAGAGTAATTTTTCTACCGCTTTTTGTAAAGATACGGTATCAAAAAAACGATTGACTAGTTCAGGTAAATAATAAGCATCTAACTTCTCAATATTCATTCTGGGAAGTCTATCTGCAAACTCAAGTGAATAACGAACAAATAATTTTTGTTGAATTTTTTCGGTCACTTGCAATTGTCTTACCTGCAAAAGCCCTAAAAGTAAAACCGCAGCTACCACTAAAACAATCAATATCACTATTGAAGTAGATAAAGAACCAGCCATTACAAAGCCAATAATTGTTTGAATACCCAAAGGCATGGCTAAACTTAAAATTCCAGCTAGTATGGCAAATGCATAAATGGAGGAAACATCTTTTTTATCTAAACTGAGTAACTCCAAAATTTTACGGGCAGCACCCATTGGTGAAACAGCATTCTTATTTTTTTCCATCGCGGGCAAATATTACAAGTATTGTACCTAAACCAAGTTTAAGCCCAATAAGCTTTTGTGAAAGTAATCTTTTGAACATTCCTAATATCTATAAATTGATTAAAAGTAGTTATTTTATAAGTCATCGAATTCATAAATCTCATCAATATGGGTACCAGCGCTCATCTCATAAATCGGTTTTACCAATCCATCTTGCAAGCCATACACCCAACCATGCAAGTCTGGCGCTTGCCGCACCCTCCATGATTTTTGGATAATGGAAGTTTTAGCAAGATTTAAAACCTGTTCTTGAACATTTAACTCTATCATTCGGTTCAATTGCACTTCTTCATCTTTTATTGCGTCTATTTCTTCGCGATGAAACCGATGTACGTCTTTGATATTTCTAATCCACTTGTTAATAATCCCAAAATTATGGTTGGTCATGGCTGCTTTAACACCTCCACATCCATAATGTCCGCAAACAATAATATGTTTCACTTTTAACACATGAACCGCATACTCCAATACGCTCAACAAATTAAGATCGGTATGGACCACCATATTGGCAATATTCCGATGTACAAATATTTCTCCTGGTTGTGTACCCGTAATCTCATTAGCAGGAACCCTACTATCACTGCATCCAATCCATAAAAAGTCAGGAGACTGTACATGTACGAGTCTATTAAAATAATCAGGGTCGTCTGCTAACTTTTCTTGAGCCCAAGCTTTATTTTCTAATAATAAACGTTCATATGAATTCATAAATAAAGATTATGGCTGTTTAAATAATAAATGGATTGGCTTATAATTCCCTTTTTTAATGGTCACTGATATACCTCTAGAAGGTGCTATGCTAATAAAATCATTGATTTCTTCAATAATATCTTTATCAATAAAATCTGCCCTAGTTGCATCAATAATTACATTTGACTGATTAGGAAAGGATTCTAAATGCTTTTTAATAATCGGCTTATTTAAAAAAGAGACATCTTTTCTTAATCGGATTAAGAAATTATTATTGTCGTTTGCAACCAATATTGCCGATCTAAAATTACTCCTCACTAAATAAAATAAACTCACCAACATCCCAACAATAATACCTGTCAACATATCGGTTAATAAAATAGCTATTATGGTTGCAACAAAAGGCATAAACTGATCCCACCCTTTGGCATAAAATGATTTAATTTCCTTAAGGCTTACTAATTGAAAACCTGTAAACAATAAAACTGCTGCAAGTGCAGACAAGGGAATCTTACTTAAAATGGAAGGAATAAAAATCACACAGAATAACAATAATATGCCATTGAATATGGCAGATAATTTAGATTTTGCACCAGCATTCACATTTACAGAACTTCTGATAATTACTGATGCCAAAGGCAACCCACCAATTAAACCAGAAAATATATTCCCAATTCCTTGTGCTTTAAGCTCTTGATTGGTAGGAGTAATTCTTTTTAAAGGATCTAATTTATCAACTGCTTCTACAGCCAAAAGGGTTTCTAAACTAGCTATGATAGCCAACGAAAAAGCAGTTACCCAAACAGTTGGATTCAGAATGAGTTTAAAATCTGGGAAAGTGAAAAATTTTAAGAAATCTGGAAAATTTTTTGCCACTGGCAGATTGACTAAGTGAGATTCGGCAATCACAAAATCTGAACCAATAAAAGGCATAAAATAACTTAAAGTCAACGCTATTAAAACTGCCAATAATGGACCAGGTAATCTTGCTAAGAAATTATTTTTTCCCAATATTTTACTCTGCCAAATCAGTAAAGTAAAAAGACTGACCAATCCTACGATGAATGCTGGTGTATTTATTGTTGCAAATGCATACAGTATCTCTGTAAAACTATTGTGTTGATCATTTTGTAAAAACCCTTCATCGCCTTCAAAGTCTGCATCATAGCCTAAAAAATGAGGGACTTGCTTTAGTATCAATATCAATCCGATTGCGGTTACCATGCCTTTAATAACAGCATTTGGTACATAATGCGCAATCACACCTGCTTTCAAATAACCAAAAATAACTTGTAAAATACCCGCCAAAACTACCGTCACTAAAAAAGCTTCAAATGATCCAAGCTTTCCTATACCTACAAATACAACTCCTGTAAGTGCAGCAGCTGGCCCAGAAATGCTGAGCTGTGATCCACTTAAAATGCCAACAACTATACCACCCACGATCCCTGCAATAATACCAGAAAACAAAGGTGCCCCTGAACCCAAGGCAATTCCTAGGCAAAGGGGCAACCCTATCAGCAATACAACAATGGAAACTAAAATATCTGATGCTGTATGCTGTAAATTTTTTTTCATTTTAAATATTTAATCCGCCACAAGTGCTAATAACCTGACCGGTAATATATGAACTCATATCGCTTGCTAAGAATAAAGTAGTATTAGCTATTTCTTCAGCTTTTCCAAATCTACCCAAAGGAATTTTTTGTAAAAATTGAGCTGCACCCTCTCCATCTTTTAAATAATGAGTCATATCGGTTTCTACAAATCCCGGTGCAATTGCATTACAACGAATATTTCTTGATCCCAATTCTGCAGCAATCGATTTGGTAAAGCCGATTATGCCTGCTTTACTTGCAGCATAGCTACTTTGTCCAGCGTTTCCTCTAATCCCAATAATTGAACTCATGTTAATGATACTTCCTTGCTTGGCTTTCATCATTGGACGAATAACCTGCTTGGTCATATTATAAATGCTCTTTAAATTAATATCGATTACTTCGTCCCATTGCTCTTCGGTCATTCGCAACAATAAATTGTCTTTTGAAATACCTGCATTATTAACACAAACATCAATGGCCCCAAACTCTTTCAAAGTATCGTTTACCAACAATTCACAATCTGCAAAAACACCTGCATTGCTTTTAACTGCTTTCGCTTTTACTCCTAAAGCTTCTATCTGCGCAGCTAGTGCAGCAGCTTTTTCAGCGCTACTATCGCTTACATAAGTAAATACGATATGACTACCTTGTTCTGCTAATTTTAAAGCAATGGCTGCTCCAATTCCACGGGCTGCACCAGTAACAATAGATACTTTTCCTTCTAATAATTTCATTTGATTCAATTAAAATATTCTACAAATAAAAACTTTTTATTTCATCTATAAATTTACGCTCATTACTTAGCCTGGGCACTTTGTGCTGTCCGCCAAGTTTACCTTTTTGTTTGAGCCAGTTATTAAAAGAACCAGCACTCAATGCATGCACTACAGGCATAGAGAGTGCAATGTCTTTGTACCTTTTAGCTTCATAATCGCTATTTAAACTTTTTAAAGCAGCATCTAATTCAACTACAAATGCATCAATAGAATTTGGCTTTTGCTCAAATTCAATTAGCCATTCGTGTGCTCCCTGATTTTGTTCACCAAAATAAATAGGAGCCGCAGTATAATCTCTCACTAATAAGCCTGTTTTTTCACAAGCAATAGCAATTGCTTTATCGGTATTGTCTGCAATTAATTCTTCGCCAAAAGCATTAATATACTGTTTAAGCCTACCAGTCACTTTAAGTTTAAAAGGAAATTTGCTGATAAACCGCACTGTGTCTCCAACCAAATAGCGCCATAATCCACCGTTGGTGCTAATGACCAAAGCATAATTTTCTCCTACAACCACTTCCTTTAACCCAATTGTTTTTGGATTGGGCTTACCATATTCATGAACCGGCATGAATTCATAAAAAATACCGTTTTCAGTAAATAAAAGCATACCCTCTTCTTCTGGAGAAACTTGAGCAGCAAAGAAACCTTCACTAGCATTGTACATTTCTAAATAACGACACCCTTCGCCAATGAGTTGCTGAAACTGTGATCGGTAAGGGGTGAATGAAACGCCTCCATGAATATAAAGTTCCAAATTTGGCCAAACTTCTTTCAGCGTTTGTTTACCAGTAATAGCCAGAATTCTTTTGATTAAAATTAAAGTCCAAGTAGGAACACCAGAAATAGAAGTAACATCTTCTTGAATAGTGTGATGGGCCATTTTTTCAATCTTCTCTTCCCACTCATCCATTAAAGCAATAGAAAGCTCAGGAGTTCGTATCCAATTTGCCCAGATAGGCGTGTTTTGTAATAATACAGCACTTAAATCACCAACTTGAATGTCTTCATTGAGCTGACTTATTTGATGACTTCCCCCAATCACAAGACCCTTCCCAGTTAACAAATCACTCTCTGTTCTACTATTATAGTACATGGTGAGCACATCTTTGGCACTCTGAAAATGGCAATCCTCTAAGCTTTCTTGGGTAATTGGAATAAACTTACTTTTATCGTTAGTGGTACCGCTACTTTTAGCAAACCAATTAATGGGCGTATTCCAAAGTACATTTTCTTCACCAGCCATTATACGATCTATGTAAGGTTTTAAATCGTCGTATTCATGAATAGGAACTGACTCTTTAAACTTCCTGATATTAAAGAGTTGATTAAAGCCGTACTTTCTGCCAAACTCTGTGTATTGTCCATGCGTAATCAAATCTTGCAACACTTCACGTTGAGAAGCAATGGGGTCGTTAACCCATTGTTCAATACGCCAATGCCTTATTCTGGCCAAACGAGATATTGCAGGGCTTAATAACTTCATAAATTTTGTTCGCTATTTTCCTTTGCCATATCAATAATCCAATCTTTGCGTTTTAATTCAAAGTTGGTGCCCAAATACAATCTGCGAACCTGCTCATCTTCTGCCAACTCTTCTGCAGTGCCATGCTTAAAGATTTTACCTTCAATTAAAAGGTATGCTCTATCGCAAATAGAAAGCGTTTCGTTCACATTATGATCGGTAATTAAAATACCAATGTTTTTATACTTTAATTTAGCAACTACCCCTTGAATATCTTCTACAGCAATAGGGTCAACTCCTGCAAAAGGCTCATCTAATAAAATAAATTTTGGATCAACTGCAAGAGCACGGGCTATCTCCGTTCTTCTTCTTTCGCCACCACTTAAGCTATCTCCATTGTTTTTTCTAACATGATGTAAATTAAACTCGTCTAATAAAGACTCCATTTTGTGCTGTCTTTCGGCCTTGGTTAAGGTAGTCATTTCTAAAACAGCCATGATATTGTCTTCCACAGTTAATTTTCTAAAAACACTAGCTTCCTGAGGAAGATAACCAATACCCATTTGAGCTCTTTTGTACATAGGTAATTTGGTGATATCCTGATCGTTCAAAAAAACGCTTCCCTCATCGGGCTTAATAAGCCCAACTACCATGTAAAAACTAGTAGTTTTACCTGCGCCATTGGGACCCAATAAACCCACAATTTCTCCCTGTTTAACATTTACAGAAACATTATTTACAACGGTTCTACCCTTGTAACTTTTGTAGAGGTTATTGGTTTGTATAGTCAAGTTCACCGGTAACGCTTTGTACAAATGTAATATGTCGTTTGTATATTGCGACATGAAAGTTACTGAACATATTCAACAGGCCAAGGACACATTAATATCATTTGAAGTTTTACCGCCATTAAAAGGGAAAACCATTCAACATGTTTTTGATCATTTGAACCCATTGATGGAGTTCAAGCCTTCTTGGATTAATGTAACTTATCATAGAAGTGAAACCGCATTTAAAAAAAAGGCAGATAGCACATTCGAAAAAGTAGAAGTACGCAAGCGCCCAGGTACCGTTGGGATCTGTGCCGCTATTATGAACCATTACAGCATCGATACGGTGCCGCACTTTATTTGTGGCGGTTTTAACAAAAGAGAAAGTGAAGATGCACTCATAGACCTTAACTTTTTAGGAATTGACAATGTTTTGGTTTTAAGAGGCGATGCAGCAAAAAACGAAGCCAGTTTTGAACCAGAGCCTGATGGACACAAATACGCCATTGACTTGCAAAAGCAGGTAGTCAATCTAAACAATGGTATTTACCTAGACGAAGACATTCAAAATGGGGGTAAAACCAATTTCTGTATAGGCACTGCTGGTTACCCCGAAAAGCATTTTGAAGCACCTAATTTAGAAATTGATCTACAGCGTTTGAAAGAGAAAGTAGATGCAGGTGCAGATTATATTATGACTCAGATGTTTTTTGACAATCAAAAATTCTACGATTACGTAAAAGCATGTAGAGATATGGGAATTACTGTTCCTATCATACCAGGATTAAAACCAATAACTAATAAAAAACAGTTATCTGTTTTACCTAGAATTTTTCATGTAGACATTCCAACAGATTTATCCAATGCCATTTCAAAATGCAAAACAGATGCAGATTGTGAGCAAGTGGGAACTGAATGGTTAATACAACAAAGCAAAGAACTCAAAGCCTTTGGAGTACCCGTTTTACACTATTATACACTAGGAAAACCTAAGGTAATTTGGAATGTGGTAAATGCAGTTTATTAAAATTGGAGTAATCCGATTTATTGATAATTTTGGCGATTTATTGATAGAGGCGCCGCTGAAATTTTGATAATTTTGGCGAAATCAATTTACGCTTATGCTTCAGCTACTCAATAGCATATCAAAAGCCAATAGTGCATTACTTTCGGAAGGTAATATAGATAAAGCAATCAATGATGTAATTGCTATTTTAGGTTATGCTACACAAGTAGATAGAGTATACGTTTTTACCAATGAAAAAATCGAAGACGATATAAGATTATTTTATACTCATGAGTGGTGTAGGGAGGGCATTGATGTACAAATAGGCAACCCAGAACTTAGTAATCTCTCATATGATTTATTTCCAACCTTATACGATACGCTATCCCAAGACAAGTATACCTATGGATTAGTTGAAGAAATTCCTAACCTCTTTTTTCGAGAAATAATGGAATCGCAGGGTATTTTAACCTATTTATTTGCACCAATTTTTTGCGACGGCGAATACTGGGGCTGGATGGGATACGATAATTGCACAACCAAAGATAAATGGGTGCCCGAAGTAGTGCAAGCTTTATACTCAGTAGCAAGAAATATTGGAATCAGGTTATCTAGAGAAAAAGCAACCTTTGAGCAAAATAAACTGCTAGAAAGATTTGAAATGACCATTAAAGCATCGCAACAAGGCATGTGGGAATGGGATATCTTGAATAATATATTAAACTACTCACCAATTTTCATGGAAATGTTAGGCTATGAACCTAATGAATTTGAACATACTTATGAGAATTGGAAAATAAGGGTACACCCGGATGATGTTGAACATACAGAAAAAATTTTAGAAGCGTATTTTAAGAACACAACTGAGACCTATCAAAATGAATTCAGGATTCAACATAAAGCAGGTCATTATTTATGGATTAATGGATTCGGTATTGCCAAAAGAGATGAAACAGGGAAGCCAATCTATATGGTGGGTACTCATGTAGATATCACCCCTTTAAAAAAGCAACAAGAAGTACTAGAAGAGCAAAAAAATGAATTTGATCGACTGATTAACAATTTAGGTGAAGCTGTTTTTAGGTTAAACAGTTACAACCAAATTACCTTCATGAACAGTTACTGGCAAGAACTATCCGGATTTAAAATAGCCGATTGTATAATGGAGCCTATTACAACTTTTTTCGAAAAATCAGAATCAAATTTTATTTACGAACAAATAGACTTACTCAAAAACTCTAATTCGGGTAGAACTAAGATTGAACTTAAGTTAAAACAAAAAAACAATGGCTGGCGTTGGGTAGAACTAACATTAAGAGAAAATAAAGCTATTGCAATTAAGGATTATTTCATTGCAGGAAGTATTATTGATATTCATGATAAAAAGATTGCCCTAGAAAAAGAAAAAGAATTAGCAGAATTAAAAGCTGGCTTCGTTTCACTTACTTCGCATCAATTTAGAACCCCACTTACTGTTATATTTTCTAATATTGAAGTAATTGAATTGACTGCAAGAAAACTAAATATTGGCCTATCCAATGCTATCAAAGATTCTGCAATTAAGATCAAAGATCAAATTGATCGAATGACTCAACTAATGGATAATATACTTTTAGTAGGGAGATACGACGCAAAACAATTGACTTATAATCTTCAACCAATCAACTTATCAAACTTTGTTCGTTCAATTGTTAAAACCTATTTCCAAAAAGAAGCGGATGAAAGAATTATATTCATTAAAGAGGAAATAACAGAAAAAGAAGTAGCAGCTGATGAATTATTATTTATGCATGTGCTTACCAATATTATATCCAACGCATTTAAATATTCTAGAGATTGTCCTAATCCTCAATTATCTATTTCTTATAAAGACAATAAAGCATTCATAAGCATAGAAGACTTTGGGATTGGAATTCCAGAAGATGAGATTGAAAAAGTGTTTCATTCCTTTTATAGAGCATCTAACACTATTACTTATCAAGGTTCAGGCCTAGGACTATCCATAGCTAAACAATTTATGGAATTGCATGGAGGAAAAATCACTTTAACAAGTACCTTAAACAAGGGCACTACTGTAACCCTTTGTTTACCAACTATTGCATAAGTTATTTTGAAGAAAAAGCACTTGAATAAGATTTTGGCGGTTTACCATATTTCTTTTTAAAGCAATGACAAAAGTAAGCAACTGAGTTAAATCCAGACTGAAAAGAAACTTGTTTAACACTGATATTACCTTGTCTTAATAACACTTCTGCCTTCATTAGCTTTATCTCTGTAATATATTGCTTTGGGGTCATTTTATACTTAGCCTTAATCATGCGTTCTAATGTTGATACACTAACAGACATTTTTTTGGCTATTGAAGGAATTGTATTTAAATCATCATTATTCATTTTTTCAACAATTGCCTCAAATGAATCATCAAAAAAATCTTTTGAATTATTTGCAGCTGTACCTCTAGTAGTCAACAATCTACTATGCTTTGCATTTTCTTGATTAACCTGTACAATACCAGTAAGGTTTCTGATTTTAAGTAAGAGTTCTTTAGACTTAATAGGCTTTACTAAAAAATCGTTAGCTCCCAGTTCTAAACCCTGTATAATTTTATCTTCGCCAGACATACCTGATATAATTATCACTGGTACTCTATTAGAAGATGGATTGCTTTTAAACAATCTTAACAATGAGAAGCCATCCAAAGGATAAGGCAACATTAAATCCAATAAAATAATATCCGGATTAAAGCTGCGCAAAATTTCTAATGCTTCATTTCCATCTGCAGCTCCTGCTACTTCATATGTTTCCTGAAGTATCACTTCAAGTGACATTCTTAACATTTTTGTATCTTCTACAATTAATACTTTCTTTTTCATGTTCATGAATACAAATTATTTGTTCAAAAAAATTTCAGTTTTTATTCCAGCGGGTTCAATGTCTTCAAAAAAAAGTTGACCACTTTGGCTATTAATAATTAACAATGAAAGAGCAAGTCCTACCCCCAAACCTTGCTGCTCAAATGTGGATCTTTTGATTTGACCAATAAATCCAGACTGTATGCGAAGCTCAGCCGCATTACAAGTAGCGCCTTGATCTAATATAGAAATATGAACTTGATTAGAATCGTTAGTGATACTTATACTTACTGAAGAATTCTTTTCGCTAAATTTAAAAGCGTTATCAATCAACTCATATAACGCAATTGAAAATAATTCTAAACTGATATTAATTTCAGATGTCTCCATATTCAAAAAAACCAAATCGGATGACCTATTATAATCACCTGCTATCTGCGTAGCCAAATCTCTAATTAAAGTATCAACACTTACGTTACTACGGTCGCTAAAAGGGGCAATACCAGACAGCTTTAAATCATAATACACTTTGATTTTACTAAAAGTCTGTTGCAAGCGATTACTCGACTTCTCTAAATAATGACAGAAATCTTCTATTTCATGATTTGCCAAATCATTTGCTTTCTGCTTAATAAGATTGGTAAAAGAAAGAATACCATGCATTGGTCTTTTAAACTCATGACCTACCATTAACAATATGGTTTGTTCTAAACTATTGACTAAATTTTTTAAATGAAGCTCTAATTGATCCTTACGTTCTAATCTTCTTTCAATAGACTGCAATAATTCGGCACTCTTAAATGGTTTAAAAATATAATCATCCGCACCCAAGTTCATACCCGTTCTTAAATCATTGTACTGTGCTTTTGCAGTTAAGAAAATTAAGGGTGTTTCTATTCCGTTTTTTCTTAACTGCTCTAATAAACCAAATCCATCTAATAGGGGCATCATTACATCACATAGAATTAAATCTGGTTTTGTTTCAGTTGCTTTTTGTAGACCAACTTGTCCATTTTCCGCAACTTCTACTATAAAATCGTTTAGCTCTAAAATTATTTTTAATGAGTCGCGAATATCTTTCTCATCTTCCACTATCAGAATATACTTATTCATTATTTCATTATTTCATTATTTTTTAAGATCGTAAGAAAATCGAATTGTTACTATTGTTCCTTTATTTTTTTTACTCCGTACCCGAAAAGTTCCTTTATGGTGATCGGTAAAATATTTTATTGTCATTAGACCCAAACCTGTACCTTCTATTTCACCTACATTAGACCCTCTAATAAATGGCTCTCCTAACTTAGTAATTTCAGCCTCATCAATTCCTATACCCTTATCTGATATTGTTATAAACCACCAAGCAGGAGTATAACTAATTCGAATCAATGGAGCTTCATTTGTGTTAGAGGAATATTTAAACGCATTATTCAAAAGATTCGTCAAAATATGTCTCAACATTGTCTTATCAAACCTGACTGCCTTATGATTGCCTTTAATAATTACTTGTAAAAATCTTCCATCATTCCAAGGATTGTATGACTCTTCTTTAATTTCTCCGAGCAATTCTTCAACATTAATACTTTCAAATTGTGGCTGAATTTTACCTGATTCTATTTTACTAATAAACAAGAAGTCGTTCATTAGCTGGGTCATTTTATCAACCTGAACTATTATTCTGGTAAGATAGGGCTCGCCTTTTTTCACTTCAATTAAAGGAAGCTTACTGTATATCATTTCTAAAATCTCAGCACTCGATAAAATGACAGACAGGGGTGTTCTAAGTTCATGCGAAACCATCGACATGAAATTTGTTTTCATATTACTGAGGCTACGCTCTCTCATTGCAGTATCTAACAAATCCTTTTCAGCATTTAATTGGTCTGTTATATCTGAAAAAAAGATTGCTACAATTTGCCCCCTATCTTCAACCTGATTAAACCTTGCCATATAATAGCGGAGGTTTCTTAACCGACCATTTTTATCGGTAATGATAATCTGATTTTCTTTTCCCGGTAAAATTGAAATTCCACTGAATACACTAAATAAGGTTTTTCGAAATTGCTCTAATCCAGACTCAATTAGTCTAAATATGTTGTTTTCACCTAACATATCCTTTTCTAATCCAGTTAATTTTAACCATTGAGAATTCACAAAATTAACTGTACCTGTCATGTCTAAAGTAATAACCAATTGGTCAATATTATTAAACATGGAACGCAACTCTTCATAATATTGCTGAAGACTCAATTCACCTTCTCTGATATTAGTGATATTTATTCCATAACCAATGATATACTCTACTATTCCTCCCTTACCCAAAACAGGAGAGAATCTTCGCAAATTATAGACCTTATTTCCTAAGCGATCCAAATTGGTTTCTTCAAATTCTATAGTCTGTTTATTTTGAAGTGCTTTTTCAAAATACATTCTTCTTCTGGTAGCTGCATCCGTTGGTTTGCTATTTAATTTGCAATAGTCAAAATCATCTTTACCTATAATCCAATCTCTAATTTCCTTTTTTGATATAGCCACTCTATTTACAAACAAATAACGGTGCGAAGGATCAAAAATGGCAATATCTGCTGGTATATTATCTAATAAATCTTCGTAGAAATGACGTTCAGAATGATTGGTACTAATGATCTTTACCTCGGGATCTGGTCTTTTATATAACCATAAATGACCTTTAATATCACCGTTAATGGACATTGGCTTGTAATCTCTATGGAAAACTTGTCCGTCTGCAAATTTGATTTCTTCATTTAATACTTCAATACCATTTGCATAAATGGATTCTGTTCTTGATAGAAATAAAGAAGGCTCTAAAAAATATGCTGCTGATTCAACTGCATTGTCTTTACAATTAGTACCAATTAATACATCGCTTGGGGCATCTATTCCAAAAATGTTACAAAACTCTTGATTCACATAGAGGACTGTATGATCTGAGGATTCAAATAGCACAGCGTTAGGCAAGTTATTGAATATAAAAGTCAATTGATCTTTTGTCAGATTCATCACCTAATCAGTTTTTCCTTGATACTCTATTTATAAATGCCATTTTAGAGTTCACTTTTACTTTTTTGTAAATATTCTTTATATGCTCATTTACAGTAGTATAGGATACGTTAAGAATGGTAGAAATTTCTTTATAACTAGAGCCAGCCAACAATAATTCAGCAACTTGTATTTCTCTTTGGGTTAAACCAAATTCTTGGAATCTTTCAATTCCTCCATCTGCATTAAACCTCGTTCTTGCCGTTTGAATAAGACGAGTTACTGTTTCTGGCTCTAATACAGTACCACCAGATTTAAGTGTTTCAAGTTGACTTTGTAATTCTGCGAGCCTAAAAGGTTTTAATAAAAAACCATTGGCTCCATTCATCATTGCTTGCCATGCTACCAATGGATCTTCCATACCTGATATGACCAATATTTTAACCCCTGGGTAATAGCTGCTAATGATTGAAATGGCATCTAAGCCAGAAATACCCGGTAAGCCAATATCAAGTAATATACAGTCTGGCACTATACCAGCGTCTTGTCTAATACTTATCCATTTTTCAATTCTATTACAAGAAAAAACCAAGGAAAGATCTTGCTGTAGAGACACATAATGCTCTACCGTTTTCCTTAGTTGAACATCATCTTCTATAATACCGATTAAATACATGACCGATTTTTAGTTTTCTTGTAATAAATAGGATTTTTTACTAAAAAGTTATACAAAATAAGCCAAATAAGGATGCTCATATTTCCCTTAAACTAGGAATAATCCCATTTACTACAATTAAAATCCAAAAATCAACGCTTCTTGGCGTCGATCAAAGCATCAAATTGTTCTAATGATAATTGCTTGGCTAGTATACGTTTTTTCTCATCTAGTAAATAAACAGTAGGTGTTTTAAAAATATCGTACAACTGCCTGTAATTGGGTAATCTAGCTTTTTCCTCTGCTTGCTTATCTTCTTTAGTTTGATATACCTGGTACCATTCAGAAGACAATTTTTTGTCGTTGATAAATTTTTTCCAAGCAGTATTTTCATTTTCATAAATGTTTACAGAGTAAACAGCAACCCCATTCAATTTCCACTTTGCCTTATAAATTGAATCGTATCTAGGAATTTCATCTTTACAATGACCGCAATTAGGATCCCAAAAAGTTACAATGGTAAAGGGGGCATTGATACTATATAAGCCTATTTTTTTGCCACTCGTATCGGTCAAATTTAATACAGGAGCTTGCTGACCAATTTGATTGGCCATTAAACTGTAAGCCCTATCTGTTATTGATTTGCGAGAAGCAGGATTTAATAAGACGGTATCTCCTTTAGCATAAAAATTTTCAAAAAGATATACAAATACTTTGTCTTGACCCATGAATTCGGGCTGGATATATTTATTGGTAAACTTGGTTAACAAATAGGGATATATTTCCTTTCCTGTTTTAGCCATTAACAAGATTTGTTTCACTTCCGAAATAATTGAATCAGGATCTGCAGACACATAATATTTAAAGTACTCATCTAATTTGGGCTCAAAAAAAGGTGTTCTTAACAATCGATCTTCATTAAATAATACATTGTCCCAATAATGCTGTTTCACATATTGATATGGATAAACAGAATCTGGCTTGCCATTAACAACCGGAACTGGTGGCAGTTCTGGGCGCTGCATAATATGGAATAAGGTAGACAATAAAGATTTGGGATGATTCTTATGAATATTGGCTTGGTATTGTTTAATTTCTTTTTCGGTATTCGCAATTGAAGTCTTTATTGGGTTAGCATCTGCACCGCTGGCAGACTGCAAAGCCTGTTTTAATTGCTGCAATGTTCTCCCTTTCTCATTAGAAAAAACAGCATAGTTTTTAAATAAATCATTGTCTGGTGAACCAGTAATTACAACAGCTTCTTTTGCACTAGTATCTGCTTGTATATTAAACATTTGCTTATCGTCCATCAATAGCTCAAATTGAATGGTATAAGTAGGAGACACTACAAAATAAATACCAGTAGTAAGCTTTTTAGGGCCCTTGAATACACCTTTACTATTTTGGTCTAAACGAGTGGAATCAACCAAAGTCATTCCTTTCCCAAAATAACTACCCAAGTAAACCGTACAATTTTTAAGGGGGGTTAGCGTAATAGGAATCTCCCTTCCACCCGTAACTACTGCATTCGAAATTGCTGGTTTTTTAGCCCCAATATTGGCTTTTTTAGCAACTGGTTTTTGTTGGGCAAATAAAACCTGATATTGAATCAACAACAACATTCCTACTATCAAAAAACGCATATTCTTTATTTAAAGCTAAAATTACGCAATTTGGAGGGCTAAAAAGAAAACGACCTACCTTTACAGGGTGAGAAAACAACGAAAAACGGTTGTACTAGAAAAAGTACTAGTACAAGATTATGCTGCTGAAGGAAAATCTTTGGCTAGAGTAGATGGTAAAGTGGTTTTTATTGAAGGCGCAGTGCCAGGAGATGTGGTAGACGTTCAATTGTCTAAAAACAAAGCCGATTGGGCAGAAGGCCATACAATCCTTATTCACAGCCATTCTGCGGATAGAGTTACCCCATTTTGCGAACATTTCGGGGTTTGTGGAGGCTGTCAATGGCAAATGCTGCCTTATGAAAAGCAATTGTTTTATAAGCAGAAGCAAGTAACCGACAACCTTACACGCATTGCAAAAATTAGTCTCCCAGAAATAGCTCCAATTATAGGAGCAGATTGCACCCGTGGATATCGAAATAAAATGGAGTACACTTTTGCTATGCGTAAATACATCCCAACAGATGAATTTAGACGAATGAAAGCGGAAGGGGTCGATTTTAATAATCAACCAGGAGCAGCAGGATTTCATGTTCGTGGTTTTTTTGATAAAGTGGTTGAAATTGACACTTGTCATTTACAAGAAGAGCCTACCAACTTAATCAGAAAAGCAGTAGCAGCATATGTTTTAGCGAATGAATTACCTTTTTATAATATCAAAACCCATCAGGGGTGGATTAGAAACCTCCTCGTGCGAAACAGCACTACGGGTGAGTTAATGGTGAATATGGTAATTGCGTATGAGGATAAAGAGCATCGAATTGCACTATTAGACCAGTTATTGGAAACATTTCCTCAAATAACTACCCTGCTTTATACCATCAATAGCAAAAGAAACGATAGTTTACACGATCAGGAACCGATTGTGTATTTTGGCAAGGGCTATATCATTGAAAAATTAGAAGATCTTTCATTTAAGATAAGCCCCAAATCGTTTTTTCAAACGAATACCAAACAAGCTGAAAAATTATATTCAGTAACAAGAGATTTTGCCGAACTGAATGGCAACCAGCTTGTTTATGATTTGTATTGTGGTACCGGTAGTATTGGCTTATTTGTGAGCAAATTCGCAAAAAAGTTGATTGGAGTAGAAATGGTAGCCGATGCCATTGAAGACGCCAAGGAAAATGCAGCTTTAAATGGCGTAAATCACGCTTCTTTTTTTGCAGGGGATGTGATTGATATTTGTAATGATGCATTTTTTGAGGAGCATGGCAAAGCAGATGTAGTAATTACAGATCCCCCAAGAGCAGGAATGCACGAAAAGCTGGTAAAGAAGCTTTTAGAAATTGCAGCTCCTACGGTGGTATATGTAAGTTGTAATCCTGCAACGCAAGCAAGAGATTTGGCATTACTAAGCGAAAAATACCGGGTAACCAAGATACAACCAGTGGATATGTTTCCACACACTTTGCATATTGAGAATGTAGTACAACTGAAATTGATAAATGAATTATGACAGAGTTTAGACCCAGTAGATTCGAAATATTACCGACCATCGTAAAAAACTTGTTGATCATCAACGGGCTTTTTTTTCTGGCACAAAATGTTATCTCAGGACCTAACGGGCTCTTGAATTTGGAAAATATTTTTGCTTTGCATGGATGGCAAAGTAGCTTGTTTGAGCCATGGCAGCTGATTACCCATATGTTTATGCATGGAGATTTTGGGCATATTCTAGGTAATATGTTTGCCTTATGGATGTTTGGGTCTGTTCTAGAAAATTTATGGGGCTCAAAAAGATTTTTGGTGTTTTATTTGATTTGTGGATTAGGCGCAGCATTCATTCATCTGCTTTTCTTGAGTTACGAGTTTGTTCCATTAATGAACGACTACAAAGTTATTTTTAACCTACACGAAGATGGCGGGGCGTCTTTAAATAATGCCATGATACGTTTTATTGATACGTATAATATCCGATTCGAAAACCACAGTGAAATCATTAGCAGTCTTCGTATAAACCCAGACAATCAAATAGCTAGCGCTCAAATGTTTGAAGCGTTAACCAGTTATTATGAAAAAAATATTAATACTGCCACTTTAGGGGCTAGTGGAGCAGTGTTTGGCATTTTAGCTGCCTTTATTTACCTTTTCCCTAATACGTATATCTATATCTACTTTTTGTTCCCCATTAAGGCAAAATGGATTGGTTTAATCTATTTTTCTTACGAATTCTTTTTTGCCCTTAAAAACTCTGCCGGAGACAATGTAGCTAGGTGGGCGCATATTGGAGGGGCTATTGTTGGATTACTGATTGTAATTACATGGAACAAAACGCGTAAAAAAACGTTCTATTAGTATGTCGCTACTATCTCAAAAAAGTCCAAGGAATATTCTATTAGGTCAAGACAACAATGCGTTGGTGTTTTTATTTGCTATCAATTCATTGATTTTTGTACTGATCAACTTTATCAGAATTGTATATTATTTATCAGATATTCCGTTGGAATTTTTTAATAAGCAAATTCTAGATTGGTTTACTTTATCACCTGTTCCTGAAGTTTTTTTTAGTAGACCATGGACGCTGTTTACGGCCATGTTTACGCATTTAAGTATTTGGCAGTTAATTAGCACTTTATTGTGGCTATGGGCGTTTGGTTATATTTTACAAGACCTAGCAGGTAATAGCAAATTGTTGCCCATCTACTTGTATGGTGGATTTGTAGGGGCAGTAGTATTTCTATTGACCAATAATTTATTCCCCATTTTAGAAAGAAATATACTTACAACCCCAGCTATGATAGGAGGAGGTGCAGCTGTAATGGCTGTTGCCTTGGCAACTACAACACTTGCCCCAGACTACCGATTATTCCCCTTAATCAATGGGGGCATACCACTTTGGGTACTAACCTTGGTTTTTGTAGCGATAGATTTTGCTACCCTATCAGGTGGAAATGCTGGTACGGGAGCAGCTCATTTAGCAGGAGGTGCAATGGGTTTCTTTTTTGTTAAACAGCTTAACAAAGGAAAAGACTGGAGTTTGTGGATGATTGCTTTGGTTGATTGGTTTGACAATCTTTTTAATCCTGAAAAGAAAGCATCTCAACAGAAGCAAAGTGAAAAACATTTTTATAGAGCCAATCGAAAGCCCTATGAAAAAATTGCTAATATTACGCAACAACGATTAGACGATATCTTAGATAAAATAAATCAACACGGATATGCGTTTTTAACAGACGAGGAAAAGGCTTTTCTAAAAAAAGCCAGCGACCAAGAACTATAATGAATTTAGTTTATCAACCATTATTCAAGTATTTTAAAAAGGCATTAGCGGGCATTTTTTTGCAATCTTCTTAATCAGTTGCTTTATTAGTTGGATTAACCCGCATTTTTTTAAAGGTATAACCTTTTAGCAATTGGGTTTCCTTTTTTGTTTTTTACAACTTTTATATGGTGCGTGATAGCAGTTTTACTGTATGGAAAAACTGGATGGTTTTAGTTTTTACTATTGATTCCAGCTTATTTTAACTTCACCAATATTTACTCTTTTCAAAGTAAGCAAGATTTTCATCTTGAAAAGCCAACTAATCAGATAAGAATTTTATTGTGGAATGTAAACGAGTTTTTATTTAGTAGACTAGAAGACGAATCGTGAAAATACGATCAACAGATACATCCCGAAAGTATTGCCTTTGCAAAAGACTAGAACATTATGATTGATTTCATGCGAATCAAGCAAAGCAAGTAATAGAAGCATTTGATCAAACAACTGTTCCATTTATTTTTTGTGCTGTCTAAATGCATTACCGGCTAGCTATACATGCCGTATATTAAGAAAAAATACAAAAGATGCTTTTTTAGAACAAGGGTCAGGTATTGGGGGCACTTATAAGAAAGCGGCTTTTATTTCTAGGATAGATTATATTCTCACAGATAAAAAAATTGACGCAAAGCAATACTATTCTCCTAAACTGAATTTGTCTGATCGCTACCCAATTATTGCAGACACTCAACTTGCCAATTATTTTTTTTGTAATTTTAATTATGGCTAAAGGCTGGTTTCGGAGAACAACTAAGAAATTTTTTATTGTAATCAATGCTCTGCTGGTATTGTTATTTTTACTTGCAGCTTTATCTCCTTACATTAATCCAGATGATTTTTGGCTTCATGGATTATTGGCCTTAACTACCCCCTACTTAATTCTATTGCTCATTTTATTTGTTTTATTTTGGTTAATCATGAAACCAATTTGGTCTTTAATGCCCATTATAGCATTACTGATTGGCTGGCAACAAATTGCCGTTGTTTTTGCATGGACCGGTAATTCAATTTTTACCAAGCGTAAAGCAGAGAATCATTTTAGAATAGTCAATTGGAATATTCAAAGTTTTAACGGTTTATCAAAGAATGCATTGGCAAAAAAAATGGTTAGAAATGAAGTGGCTGCCAGTATTTTAAAAACCTATCCAGATATTATTTGCTTACAAGAATTCAATAACGCAGCTGCAGAAAATAATATCAGCTTGTTTAGCAGAACGCATCCTTATCATTTTTTTTCTAAAGACTATCAAAGAAATGATGGCACTTATCAAGCGGGGTGCATCATTTTTTCGAAGTACCCAATGATTGATTCAGGAAGAGTAGTTTTCCCCTCAGAAGAAAGTTTTATATATGCAGATATATTAAAGGGTAACGACACTATGCGGATTTTTACCACCCATTTACAATCTTTCAAATTCAAAAAAAAGGATTATGCAGACATCGAGAAAATTAAAGAAACAGACGAAAGTTCATTTGGCGCCTCTTTGAGTTTAATGCGTAAGATGAAAGCTGCATATCAAAAAAGGGGAGTGCAAACAGATTTAGTAAGTACTGCATTAGAAAGAAGTCCTTATCCAAGTATTATTACAGGAGATTTTAATGATGTGCCCAATTCTTATACCTATTTTAATATAAAGGGATCAAAAAAAGATGCCTTTTTACAAAGAAGTTTTGGATTGGGAAGAACGTTTTTTTCTATCGCTCCCACTTTAAGAATAGACTATATCTTATTAGATAATCAATTTGAAGTAAAGCAATTTGATATGGTAGACGAGTCATTGAGCGACCATATCATGCTAGTTGCTGATATTCGTTTGAAAAAATAAAATAACTTTGCAGCATCATGTCGCTGAAAGTATACAACTCGCTTACCCGAAAGAAAGAATTGTTTGAACCGATTAACCCACCTTATGTGGGGATGTATGTGTGTGGACCTACTGTAAGTGGTGAAAGTCATTTAGGTCATGCAAGACCTTTTATCACTTTTGATGTATTATTTAGGTATTTGATGTACTTAGGCTATAAAGTCAGGTACGTTCGAAACATTACCGATGCAGGACATTTTGAAGAAGAAGGAAGAGAAGCAGAAGACAAAATAAGTTCTAAAGCCATTTTAGAGAAATTAGAACCGATGGAATTGGTGCAAAAATATACCAATATGTACCATTGGGCGATGAACCAGTTTAATAACTTACCTCCAAGTATAGAACCAACTGCCACTGGCCATATTGTTGAGCAGATTGAAATGATTAAGAAAATCATTGAGGATGGTTATGCATATGAATCAAATGGATCCGTCTATTTTGATGTAGAAAAATACAATACAGATTTTAGCGCAAAAGGTCAGCCTTATGGTATTTTAAGTGGAAGGGTATTAGATGATCAAATTGAAAGTACCAGGGAGTTAGACAATCAGGATGAAAAAAGAAATAAAAGTGATTTTGCGCTCTGGAAAAATGCACCACCAGAACATATTATGCGATGGCAAAGTCCTTGGGGTGAGGGATTCCCAGGTTGGCATATTGAATGTTCAGCAATGAGCACCAAATATTTGGGTAAAGAATTTGATATTCATGGGGGTGGTATGGATTTACAATTTCCTCACCACGAATGTGAAATAGCACAAAGTACAGTTTGCAATCATCAAATGCCAGCAAGGTATTGGCTCCATAATAATATGATTACCATTAATGGTAAGAAGATGGGAAAGAGCTATAATAATGTAATTAAGCTTAGCGAATTATTTGCAGGAACCCATCCAATATTAGAACAAGCATATGCGCCTTCTACGGTTCGTTTTTTCATCTTACAGTCTCAATATAGAAGCACATTAGATTTTAGTAATGAAGCTTTGCAAGCAAGTGAAAAGGCTTTGAGAAGATTAATGGACGCTTATGAGTGGTTAATGAGTTTTGAACAAACAGATAACCATACCGCTAGTGATGAACAGTTAAATGAAAAAGTACTGAAATTGGTAACTGCATTTGATGAGTTCATGAATGACGATATCAATACAGCAAAAGTGATTGCCAATATGTTCGAACTGGTGCCAATAATCAATTCGTTAAAAGACAAACATATTAGTACCACAGCCTTGGAAAGCCAAACGATTGTGTTCCTAAAGAAACAATTAACGGCTTTTATAGTAGATATCTTTGGTTTAGAAAGCAGTAAGGCCAATAACAACAATAATAAATTGGAGGGGGTTCTACAATTACTAATCAATATGCGCAAAGAAGCAAAGCAACGAAAAGATTTTGTCACTTCCGATAAAATCAGAAACGAATTAACTGCTTTGGGCATTCAATTAAAAGACGAAAAAGACGGAGGCATGAGCTATACCATCCAGTAGATTATTCTCCTGGACGGTATTCCTTTTCTTTATTGTTCATGACGTCTTCTTTATAAAAGAAAACATCTTTAAACTTACCATAAACAAATCCTTCGGCCTGATCTTTAAAATGAGTTGATAAAGGATTATTGCTATGCCCACCTGTAACAATGGTTTTAGCTTTTACTTTTTTTCCAAACTCTACTGCTGCAATAAAACTATTTCCTGAAAAGCCATATCGTCCTTTTGAACTATACATAGAGCGGCTTTCGAAGGCTGGTAACGATCCCCATCTAGAAGAACTTAATGGAACTGCTAAGCTCTCCTTATTGTCGTCGTATACTTCCGAAAAATTACCAGTTAATCGTTGATAGCGATTAATAGAGCCCCATCTAACTTGCCAGTGACCGTATTTTGCTTTTAAGTCATTGATCACTTCATTTAATTGCTCTAACTGTTTTTTTTCACTAATGCCATTTGCCATTGCATTAAATCGACCGATCCATTCAGTATTTTCTTCTTGAGTTTTAGCCCTTGGCCATAGAGAATTAATTTTAGTAGCCCAATCAATGGCTAATGTTGTTGCTACAGAGCTGGTATCGGTAATCTTATTCCAAGCCTTCAAAATGTCAATAGCTGGTTTTACTTTAATTCTTAAAGAATCAGTATTACTGGTTGCATCATAAGCTTTAAATAAAGCAGGCAATAGAATATCGAAAGCAGCTAAATAACGATCATACCCAATTTCAATTAACTCATCTAGGGTTATGCTATCTCTATTATTGAGTAATCGCATGGCATTGATTCCTCTAGCGTTTTGCCCATCAGGGGCCATATAATTAGGATAATTATTTCTATTAGGACTGCTTTTGCCCGCCAAGGTAAATGGTGTTGCATTACAATTTTGCATCCATCCACTCGCAGGATTGATTAGATGAACGGTCTCCTCCAATGGATGCACTCCTTGCCATTCTGTTGCTGTAATAGAACCATCAACAGGTAAGGTAAAATCGAATCCAGGATTTCTTTTAGGAATAAAGTTTCCATGCCAATAAGCAATATTTCCCTGATTATCTGCATACACAGTATTATTGGTAGTATTAGACAAGCCCTTCATTGCAGCAGTATACTCCTCTAAATTGTTGGCTTTGGTAGTTTTCCAACTTTGCACCAAAGCTTTCATGGATCGATTATACTCTTTTAGCGCCAGCCATTTCCCATTTCTTTTAGCTACTATTGGACCGTGATGCGTATAAAATGTTGTGAAAGTTTTAGACAGTTTTTCTCCGTTAACCGAATAATAAATGGTAATCGTTTTTGATTTTACAGGCATGAATTTCTTATCGTATTCATATACCCAGCCCTTAGCGGTTTTGGAAATCTTTTCTTCATATAAATCAGCCACATCGGTATATCCAGATGTATGCATCCAACCTACATGTTCATTAAACCCTTGGTAAATAAAAAACTGTCCCCAAGTAGCAGCACCATAAGCGTTTAAGCCCTCTTCACTCACCATTTGTGCTTCAGATCTAAAGTAGAAAGGCACGTGTGGATTAATATACAGCATTGCATTTCCTGAAGCTGATCTTTTTGGTCCTATCGCAAAGCCATTAGAGCCTCTTTCTTCTATCTCTTTTATGGCATGATAAGCAATTGAATTGGTGTCAGAACCATTTTCATAAAACTGTTTAATTTCTTCAACGGACGCGCCCCCTGTACTTGTAGCAGAAACACTACCATCTGTATACATTAAATGAAACCAAGGTTCGAATTTTTTTAACACAACAGGTCTCACTTCTGGATGCTTATACAAGAAATAATTAATTCCATCAGCATGTGCATTCAATAACTTTTTTAACCATAAAGGACTTTGTAAATAATCTTTTTTTGCATCATTGCTATCAGCAATCAAACGCATGAGTAAATCATTGTAAAGCACTTTCTCGCCCTCCATCTCAGCTCTTCTTCCTAACATCTCCAAATAATTCCGCTCAATGCGTTCAAAATTTTCTTCGCATTGTGTATACATTAATCCAAACACAGCATCTGAATCCGTTTTACCATAAATATGTGGAACTCCATACTTGTCTCTAACAATATTCACTTGTTTGGCTTGGGCTTCCCATCGCCTTACTTCTGTAGTGCTAGGCGATTGAGCAAAAGCAGAGACCATCATCAAACTAAAAAAGGCAAAGAACCCTATTTTCATAAAACTTTATTTGGCATTAATTATTTGCAATTACTAATTATACTATTGTCCTTTGAATCCCCATTGCTTCATTACCTGTAAATCTTCTTTTATACAATCTAAAGGAGCAATACCTTGATACGCTTCTTGTTCTACAATTAAGTGAATGGTACCCCCATTTTTTAATCCCTCTTCTACAATTTCTTTTACTTGCTGAACCCCTTTCCCTAAAATGGTACTCTCATAACCATTGCCATTTGCTCTTTTGATTTCATCTTTTACATGCATTGAAACAAAACGACCAGGATGTTTTTTTACAATGGCTAGTGCATCTGCCCCTGTACCATATAAATTACCCATATCAAATTGTTGGGTTACCATGGAAGGATCGGTATTATTCAGCATCACTTCATACATAGTTTCATTGCCCATCATTTGGGTGAATTCAAAATCATGGTTATGATAACCAAATCGCATCCCCGATTTTTTACACAGCTCACCACATTTATTAAACACTTCCATAAAGCGTAACATTTCATCTTTAGATTTTCTTAAACCTGATTCTAAAGAAGGGCTAATCACTAATTCTTGGCCCACTATTGCAGCGTCTTCAATGGTGTACTTCCAAGTATCAGTAAAATCCTTTTTTGTAGCATCCCAATGATTTGCCCCCATAACAGTATGTCCAGAAGGCATTTTCATACCCAAATCAGCTAATACTTGTTTAAACTCGGTAGCTGTATATCCATAGAATTTTCGATTTGTATAATTGGCATGCTCTACGTTTTTATAGCCCATTTCTGCAACGGCTTTTAAAGTAGCCAATGGGTCTTTACGCATATCTTCACGTACAGAATACAGTTGAATACCAGTAATGAATTTCTTTTTTGCGGCAGCAGAAGCCCAAGAAGGAAGGGTAACAGCAGCTAGTGCAGCTAAAGTTCCTTGCTGTAAAAATGTACGACGATTCAATTGCATAATCTATGTTTTTTGTAATAACCAAAGTACGCAATTTTTGTATGAAAGCAGCATCTGTGCACGAGATCAAACAGGCTTTAATGAATAACTCTACTAAAGAGTTGGCAGAGCTCTGTTTAAGATTGGCAAAATTTAAAAAAGAAAACAAAGAATTACTTTCTTATTTACTCTTTGAATCGCATGATGAAGAAGCTTATATAGCAGAGGTAAATCAACAAATAACCAACGAATTCAGTGAGATTGATCCAGGTCAGAATCTATATTTTGTAAAAAAAACAATTCGAAAAATACTTAGAATAGCCAATAAGCACATTCGTTATACCGGTTCTAAGCAAGCAGAAGTCGCTATTTTACTTCATTTTTGTTTATGCCTAAATAAATCGGGAATACCTTTTATGAAAAGCACAGCGTTGACTAATTTGCATAAACAACAAATCAAAAAAATGAATGCAGCATTGAGTACTCTCCATGAAGACCTGCAATATGATTACTTGCAGATGATCAATGAATGTTAATTATTGTTCTTGATCAAAGTAAAGTTTATAAAAATGTTTACCAGTCATTTCGTCGTATCCCTTTTCAATCAAGTCTCTACGTCCATGAACATATACATGGAAGTTCTTATCGAGTTTTAAGATGCTCTTGAAATGACGTTGTTGTTTTTGAATAGCAGCTGGATTAATGGCAAACTCTTCTTCAATATTCACCTGTTTAGCCACTTCATACTGCTGTTTGTATTGCGTAAAGCTTTCAATGACTTCAGGGTGGTACAAAACTTCTTTGTTAAATTCTTCCAATTGAAATTGGTCATGAGTTTTAAAGTAATCCATACTTCTTTGGAGCATATCAATTTGATCAGCCTTGTTTGTATCAAAATGCTCATTTAGCTCTTTACTGATAAAAAGCTTACACATACCCAGTGTTTCGTTGGTATTATGATAACTATTCACAATTGGCGAAGCTTGTAAAAAAGCAGATTTCCAAAAAATAGCGTCCCCTTGCTTAGAAGCCAAAGATTCATGAATTAGGGCTAAAAAACCTTGATTTTGGTCTTTTCTGAGCAAAAGAACCCCTTTTTCGGGCTTTTTTAGGTCAATTCCATCCTCTATAGACAAATTGACTCCGGTAGGTTTTGTATGAATTTTTAAGAATTGATCCTTTGTGCTGGTATGAAAAAGGCCAATTGCGTCAATATAACTTCCATCAAATGGAATATTTTCGAAAAATACAGTATAGAACTCCCCAGATTTTGCAAATACTGATTGGCTTTTCAAATGAAAATGCTCAGCAAGTATTTTACTGCCCTTTACAAAAGTAGACTGGTCTTCAAATACCTCCGCCACAATGGAAGAAACTAAATTATTCTCAATGGCTAAACGGTACTGTTCGACCTCATTAAAGGGTTTTAAGAAAAAATGAGCCAAAGTCTGTTGCCAAAATTCATCAGGAATATCATGGGCGGTTTCAGACAAAATAAGTGAGCCACCTTGGGCTGCATTGCCCGCCTGGTGTACGATTAGCTTATTAATGGTAACACTTGAAATTTCGTTCATATTACTGCGAATATAAAAGATAAGCAGCCTTTTAAAAACCAAATTCGGAAATCGTCAATAAATTTCAGACCTTTACATTATTCATAACCTTTAACACAGCTACATGTACGCCCAGATTTGGACCAAGTACCTACCCATCATACGCATCTTATTAAAGAGAACCAAGCAGGATAACCAAGTGCTTGATTTAAACAGAATCGATTTTGAGCGTATGGGAACTGGAAGAAAAGCTGGGTACAAATTCACCATCGAATTTAAAAACGGCAAAGTAGCTAATTTAATCAGCAGCTCTGCATTAGCTTCCGATTTAGCAAGTGTAATGTTAGATGATGCCAATACTAAATCAATTTTAGAAGGCGGAGAGTTTACCGTATCGCTCAATACAAAGTTTCAAATCCTTATAAAAGGAGTGGCCGCCGAATTACCAGCAGCCACTGAAGAGTAATCAACTCTTTTTATGAACCTAAACATTCAAGGCCAATTATTTATAGTTGGAGGGGCTACCTCTGGATTTGGAAAAGCAATTACACTTGCATTAGTAAATGAAGGCGCATCGGTTATTGCCATTGCAAGAGGAATGGAAAAATTAGCGGAGTTACAATTAACTGCACCTAATCATATACAAATTTTAGCTGGCGATTTATCAGAAGAAGAAACCCTAACCAGACTATTAGCGTTCATTAAAGACCAACCAGTTCATGGAATGGTTGTTAATGCAGGAGGTCCCCCAGCAAAAATGGTTTTAGAAACCACATTAGAAGATTGGGATAAAGCTTACCATTCAATTTTAAGATGGAAAGTGGCGCTTACACAAGCAATTGTTCCAAAAATGGTGGATGCAGGTTACGGACGGATTGTTTACATAGAAAGTGTTTCCGTAAAACAACCCGTTGAAAATTTAGTATTAAGTACTTCTTTAAGACTAGCTGTAGTAGGAATGGTTAAAACCCTTTCACAAGAAATAGCTACAACAGGTGTTACACTAAATATATTAGGACCAGGCTCGCACAATACACCTGCTATTAATAGGCTTTATACTAAAAAAGCAGAACAAACCGGATTACCCTTTGATCAAGTAAAAGAAATGGGTATCCAACAAATTCCAGTGGGCAAGCTAGGAGAAGCATCTGATTTTGCTGGATTGGCCATTTGGTTATTAAGCCCACAAAGTAAGTTTATAACAGGCCAAACCATTACCATAGATGGCGGAGCTGTTAAAGGAATTATGGGTTAGTAGAGAAATGAATCGTTTGCTTTTTCAAAAATCTACTAAGATTCTCCTGACCAATGCTAAGTCCTCTAACTCCACTCATATTAAAACTACGGTTATCTCCATAATGTAAGATGGCAGTTAGCGCCGCTTCATTAATACTTACAGAGCCTGCATTTATTCGAATGGCAATATCTAGGGCTTCCTCATCAGTAGCAGCAAAAACACCCGCCCCTAAGGAATATAGAGTAGCATTGGCTAATTCAATTAAATCTTCTACTGTACTAAAAGACATGATGGGCATGATAGGACTAAATGTTTCCTCGTTCATTAATAACATATTATGGGTAACATTCACCACAATGGTTGGTCTACAATAAAATCCAACATGAATCTCTTCGCAACGATCACTACCAGTCAAAATAATTGGACCAATTTTACCATTTGTAGAAGATCTACTAATTCATCATGAATTGATTCATGCACATAAATTCTTTCAAAACTCAAACAACTTTGACCAGCATTGGTAGTGCTTCCCTTGATTATTGCATTTGCAGCCAATTCTAAATTTGCACCAGCTAAAACAATAGCAGCATCCCCTGGAGTAAATAAAAGCACCTGATGTAAGCCAGGAACTACCAGAAAGTAAAGCAGGAAGCGTATCCATCAATAATTGAATTCTCCCATTCTTGAAATACAGCAATTCGGTTACTGATACCCATTCGCAGCTAGGCATCTTGACTATTGCGTAATTTCTTGCAATATTTAACTATTTGCGCTGTAGTACAATCCGGAATTTCATAATCGTACGCTCCAGTTCTAGGATTTCTAACTCGCATATTCGCCTATAAAGTTATGCTTTGCGAATATATTTTGTGAGAATAAATATGATTCCTATTTAATCAATAGCTTATGAAACTTCTCTACCTCCGCTTTCTCAATAGGAGTTAAATGCTCTTTTCTGTTGTATTTATCAAAAAGAAAAAT
>JBBAJU010000013.1:0-57388 GCA_040403845.1 Sediminibacterium sp. | reverse complement strand
ATAAATGGATCATCTGCAGATGTAGCTGTCATACATCCTGCAGCAATTGCTTCTTGGCCAATGTAAGCATGAAAAAATCCACGGATTTTTCCAGCCATTTTGTACATTTCTTCTGATTTTAATTCAAACTGACGAATCAGCTGCATTAATTCATACCAATAGAGGTAGGTTTCTTTAGAAAACTTTGTAGCCACTTTTCAAAAATTTGAAGGCAAATATAGGGGTTATCGTTGATAGTTCCCTACCCAGCATACTCCCGTTCTAATACTTCTTTGGGAGGGTAAGGTATACTGATATTATTTAGGTAGTTTTCCTCTAAAATATCTGCAAAAGTTGAAAAATATAGAATAACATCTTCTCTTAGATTTCGCTTTAGCCATTTAAATCCACCCGGCAGTTTTTCTAAAACCGATTTATCGTCTAGATACTCCAAATGATGGATATCAGAAGGGGTTAGGCCTATATCCGTTAGCTTTTTAATCATTAAGTTAACAGGGGTATTACTTACAGGGCAATATTCTTCTGCTAATTCTGTCCATTCTCCAAAACCCGTATGAGCATATGTCAAAAGCTCTTCTTTACTCACATTAGCAACCACCTGCAACAAGTTGCCACAGTTGCAAGCACCATGATTACCCCAAGCATAATGTGCACCTTCCTTTAAATTTTTGGCAGTTTGTCTTAATGCATCTACAAGAACCAGGTTTGGATATGCCATATTTTTCTTTTTTTTATTAACAAGGATAAATATCAAAAAGTTGATTTAAGCACTAATTTATTAACCTATTTTTTGGCTCATTTTGATTGTTCAATCAAAACCAATTTTACAGCTCAAATATCTCAACATTGATACCGTTCATCCCTAAATATGAATCATCGCATGAACCTTTTTCTTGTTTAGGAGTTAGTTATAAAAAATTAAACAAAATAATTATGAAAATGCGCATTTTATCATTGACATTGGTTGCAGTAATGGGATTGTTTGGTACCGTAGCTGCACAGAATACAGTAGTGGATATTGCAGTTGGTTCTAAAGACCATTCTACTTTGGTAGCTGCAGTTAAAGCGGCTGATTTGGTTGGAACTTTACAAAGTGCAGGACCTTTCACTGTATTTGCTCCAGTGAATGCAGCATTTGATAAATTACCAGCAGGTACTGTTGCTAATTTATTAAAGCCAGAAAATAAAGCAACTTTAGTTAAGGTATTAACCTACCACGTTGTTCCAGGAAATTTAGATGCTGCTGCAGTAATTAAAGCCATCAAAGATGGTAAAGGTAAAGTGGTTGTGAAAACAGTTGCAGGAAATTCATTGACTGTAACTTTAAAAGATGGTAAAGTAACATTAACCGATGAAAATGGTGGTGTTGCAACTGTAGTTGCTGCAGATTTAAAAGCAGGAAATGGTGTAGTACACGTAATTGATACTGTGGTATTACCTAAGTAATTTAGATTAATGTGTAAGTATAAAAAAGTCCCGAATATTTCGGGACTTTTTTATTTTAATAAGTGTCTCGTCCTAGTATATCAATACATAAAACAATCAATATGTAGGACAATCAGTAACATCATTTATGCTTCTTGTAAAAATGGATATCCATAATGTACAGGAGGATTATAAGTCTCCTTAATGGTACGAGCGCTTAACCATCTATAAAGGTTTAACGCACTACCCGCTTTATCATTGGTTCCAGAAGCCCTTGCACCACCAAAAGGTTGTTGACCAACTACAGCACCAGTTGGTTTATCATTGATATAAAAGTTTCCAGCAGCATTTCTTAATTCGTTGGTTGCTAATTCAACTGCAGCTCTATCCTGAGAAAGAATTGCACCAGTTAAGGCATAAGGTGAAGTGCTATCAACCAGTTTAAGTGTTTTCTCAAACTGCTCAGCAGGGTAAACGTAAATGGTTAATACTGGTCCAAAAATTTCTTCGCACATGGTAACCGATTTAGGATCCTTGGTTACAATCACCGTAGGTTCTATAAAATATCCCTTGGTTTTGCTGAAATTGCCACCAGCAATAATTTTTACCTTCTTATTTTTCTTTGCATTAGTAATATAACGGGTAATGCTTGTGTATGATTTTTCATCAATTACAGCGTTCACAAAATTGGTGAAATCTTCAACAGTTCCCATTTTCATGGTACTAATTGCAGCCACTAATTTTCTTAAAATTTCGTCAGCTAAATTGCTCGGGATATAGGCTCTTGAAGCAGCAGAACATTTTTGCCCTTGGAATTCAAAAGCGCCTCTAGCCAAAGCAGTAACTACTGCATCTACATCAGCAGACTTATGCGCTACAACAAAATCTTTACCACCTGTTTCTCCAACAATTCTTGGATAAGATTTGTACATACCCATATTTTCACCAATCACTTTCCACATATTATTGAATACACCTGTAGAACCGGTAAAATGAACTCCAGCAAAGTCTCTATGCGAGAAACATACTTTACCAATGGTAGGACCATCTACATAAATCAAGTTGATTACGCCATCAGGTAAACCAGCTTCTTTTAAAATGCGCATGAATAATTGTGCAGAATATATTTGGGTATTGGCAGGTTTCCAAACAACCACGTTGCCACACATTGCAGCAGATGTTGGAAGGTTACCACCAATTGCGGTAAAGTTGAAAGGAGTTACTGCCAGAACAAACCCTTCTAATCCACGCCACTCCAAACGGTTGTGCATACCGGGAGCAGAAATAGGTTGTTGCTTATAAATTTCACTTAAAAAATGCACATTAAAACGCAAGAAGTCGATTAATTCACAAGTGCTATCAATCTCGGCTTGGAACGCATTTTTACTTTGGCCCAACATGGTTGCAGCCAACATTTGAAAACGATATTTGGTAGCCAATAAATCAGCAGCTTTTAAAAAAATATGTGCTCTATTCTCCCAACTCATTGCAGCCCATTTTTCTTTAGCTTGTAGGGCAGAAGCAATAGCTAGATGAGCATGTTTTTCTTCACCTGCATTAAAATGGCCTAACACATGGGCTAATTCGTGTGGAGGATGAATGGCTGTTTTTTTATCAGTCCTTACCGCTTTTCCTCCAATATACATGGGAATATCTAACTGTTTTTTCTTTGCTTCAGCCAACGCTTTTTTAAGCGCAGCTTTCTCAGGACTTCCTGGTGCAAATTGAAGTACCGGTTCGTTGGCCGGCATAGGGTAAGAAAACGTACCAATACTCATAAGAGAAAATTTATAAAGTTTGAGGCCGCAAGTTACGAAGAAAACCGTATTAGGTTTTCGGCTACATTTGTGTATGGCTGTTATTTTATTTGATCCACCATACAGAAACCTATTAGCCCCGCTTTCTACTACCAAAGCAGTGGCTCAGTTTCATTTTGGTTTATTAAGTGTTAAGGAGCGATGGGAACTGTTGCTAGATGAGCCTTCCTATATTCATACAGCACCCTATTTGCAGGATTTATATTCGATTCCAATCAATATAAATAAAGCAGGTTTATCCGAAGTGGCCATTTGGATTGACGCTTCTGTTTTGCCCAATGAAATATTGATTGCTCAAATAAAGCAATTAGAAATCGGGGATTGTTTAATGGATGAGTTTGGATTGGTAGCAGGTAAATCCAATTTGCCATTTAGAGAGTTTGATCCAACCAATACAGCAGTTTATTTTACGCAGGCTAATAAAATCGATGATATTGTAAGATTTCGCTTTCCTTGGGAAATCATGCAAATGAATGACGCAATCATTCGAAGTGATTTCGAAATAGTTACTAAAAATAGAATTTCGCAGCCCATTCCATCAACGGTGAATACCATTGAATCCGATCAAATTTTTATTGAAGAAGGAGCTAAGCTGGCATTTTGCACACTGAATGCGTCTTCGGGGCCAATTTATATTGGACGAAAAGCAGAAATTATGGAAGGTTCCGCCATTAGAGGACCGTTTGCTATTGGCTATAATTCGGTGGTAAAAATGAATAGCCGAATTTATGGGAGTACTTCATTAGGACCTTATTGTATGGGCGGAGGGGAAATCAAGAATGCAGTAATGATGGGTTATTCTAATAAAGCACATGATGGTTATCTTGGAGATGCAGTGATTGGGGAGTGGTGTAATTTAGGTGCTGGAAGTAGCAATAGTAATTTAAAGAACTCAGCGGGCACCATAAAAATATTTAGCATGGGTCTCAATGAATATGTATCGGTTGGTCAAAAATGTGGAGTGATCATGGGAGACTATTCAAGGGTAGCCATTAATTCTAGCTTGAATACGGGATCAATGATTGGAGTAAGTTGTAACGTGTTTGGAGAAGGATTGTTACACAATAATATTCCACACTTTAGTTTTGGAGTAAAGGGTAAACAATATGATTTTACCACAGCCATTAAAGACATTAATAATTGGAAAGGGTTAAAAGGAATGGAATTATCAACAAATGAAATAAATATTCTTCAGCATATATTTACAAACAACATGCAATTATGAGAAAACAAATAGCAGCAGCAAATTGGAAAATGAATTTGACTGTACAACAAGGTGCCCAATTAATGGATGATTTATTGAGCAAGCCCCACGAGTTAAAAGAAAATCAATTAGCCATATTTGCAGTGCCAGCTCCTTATTTAATGATGGTACAAGAAAAATTGGGCAATAAGAATAGGGTAGCAGTAGCTGCACAAAACTGTTACAGTAAAAAAAGTGGTGCGTTTACAGGAGAAATTTCTGTAGAGATGCTTAACTCGATTGATGTACAATATGTGGTTTTAGGCCACTCCGAAAGAAGAGAATATTTTAATGAAAGCAACCAATTTTTAGCAGACAAAATTGATATCTGTTTAAGTAATCAAATCACACCCATTTTTTGTTGTGGAGAGCCATTGCAAATTAGAGAAGAAGGCACACAGAATGCATATGTAGCAGCTCAATTAAAAGAGTCTTTATTTCATTTAACTTCTGCACAATTGATCAATGTGGTGATTGCTTACGAACCCATCTGGGCAATAGGAACAGGCAAAACAGCTAGTAGTGATCAAGCACAGGAAATGCATGCATTTATTCGTGCCGAACTAGCGCATGTTTATGGTAAAGAAACAGCGGACCAAATTTCTATTTTATATGGCGGCAGTGTAAAAGCAAACAATGCAGTAGAGTTGTTTTCTGAACCAGATGTAGACGGTGGATTAGTAGGGGGCGCTTCATTAATTGCAGATGAATTTGCAGCAATAATTAATGCACTAAAATAAATTAATATTAAATGTATCCATCCCGGTTACCCTAAGTAATCGGGATTTTTATTTTAAAATAAACTGTGCTCTGCTGATTCTATCGTTGATGGCAATGCCAATTCCTTCATTTGGAAAATGCTCAGATAGAATGATGTCGTAGTGGTTGTTGTCGATTGCTCTAAGTGTTGCAAATAGTTTACTGGCTGCAGTAGACAATTGATGGTCTGTTGCCAACATAAAATTATCAACGCCTTCATAAAGGGTGTGAAAACTGATAACCGCCATTTTTTTACCTGCATGTACTTGAATGAGTTCAGGAATATTGCCCATGTATAAAGGAGTATGCGGCGCATAATGACTTTTCAGTTGACCCGGTGTAGCCGGGGAATCAGGGCGATGGTCTGAAATAGTTGGAGCATGATAAGCAGCAGCATCTACTACTTTCATTCCACTTACTGCAGCCAATTGTTCCGCAGTAATACTTCCCGCTCTGTGTAAAATAATGGACTCATCGGCCACTTCGCAAATGGTCGATTCTAATCCCACAGTAGTATCTCCACCATCTAATATGTAAGCAATTTTTCCTTTTAAACCCTCCATTACGTGCTGTGCATTAGTAGGGCTAATATAACCTGAAGGATTAGCGCTTGGTGCTGCAAGCGGGAAATTAATTTCTGCTAACAATGCCAAGCTAAGTGCTTGATTAGGTACCCGAATGGCCACTTTGTTGCTTCCTGCTGTTGTAATATCTGGAACAGTTGATTGTTTGGGCAACAATAAAGTAAGGGGTCCGGGCATAAAATGCTTAGCCAAATTCCAACTAATTTCATCCACAAAAGCATACTGGTGCATTTGACTAATATTGGCAATATGCAATATCAATGGATTAAAACTAGGTCTATTTTTGGCAGCGTAAATTTTGGATACACTTGTTTCTGATAGCGCATTTGCAGCTAATCCATAAACCGTTTCAGTGGGTATGGCGACTAGTTCTCCAGCTTTTAAAAAAGCGGCAGCTATATTGATATCTTTGCCAATGGCCGTTTGCATAAGCAAAATTAACAACTTGTACTTGAATTGTAATTTAATTAAGCTTCTCAGACCTATCTTTGCAGCCTTATGAAGCATATTAGGAACTTTTGTATTATCGCACATATTGACCACGGTAAGAGCACATTGGCCGATCGATTATTAGAACATACTAAATCGGTGGGGGAAAGAGATATGATGAACCAGGTCTTAGACGATATGGACTTAGAGCGGGAGAAGGGTATTACCATAAAGAGTCATGCCATTCAAATTAACTATACCCATAAAGGGGAAGTATATACCCTTAATTTAATTGATACCCCTGGACACGTAGACTTTAGTTATGAAGTAAGCCGTGCATTGGCTGCTTGCGAAGGAGCATTGTTATTGGTGGATGCATCACAAGGTATTCAGGCACAAACCATCAGTAATTTATATTTAGCTATTGACAACGACTTAGAAATCATTCCAGTGATCAATAAGATTGATATGGATGGAGCTAAAATTCCTGAAGTAACCGATCAGATTATTGATTTAATTGGCTGTAAGCAAGAAGATATTTTATTGGCTAGTGGAAAGTCGGGAATTGGTATTGATGAAATTCTACAAGCCATTGTAGAACGCATTCCTGCTCCTTCAGGAAGTGTAGATGCTCCTTTGCAAGCATTGATTTTTGATAGTGTTTACAATAGTTTCAGAGGGATCATTATTTACTATAGAATAATGAATGGTACGTTGAAAAAGGGTGATAAAATCAGATTCGTTGCTACAGGGAAAGATTATATTGCCGACGAAGTAGGCGTACTCAAATTCACTATGACGCCCAAAGACCAAGTAAGTGCAGGTGACGTTGGATATATTATCACTGGTATCAAAAATGCCAAAGAGGTTAAAGTAGGGGATACCCTTACATTGGCCAATAATCCTGGCGAAATGATCAATGGTTTTGAAGAAGTAAAGCCCATGGTATTTGCTGGTATTTTCCCAGTAAACACCGATGAGTTTGAAGAACTCAGGGATTGTATGGACAAATTGCAATTGAATGATGCTTCATTAACTTTTGAATTAGAAACCTCTCAGGCATTGGGTTTTGGATTCCGTTGTGGATTCTTAGGGCTTTTGCATATGGAAATCATTCAGGAAAGATTAGAGCGTGAGTTCAATCAAACCGTAATTACTACGGTACCCAACGTAAGTTTTAATGCATATACCACTAGAGGCGAAAAGATACTGGTAAACAATCCAGTTGAAATGCCTGATCAAGTAAAAATTGATCGCATTGAAGAACCATTTATCAAAGCGCAAATCATTACGTTGCCCGATTATATTGGAAATATCATGACCCTATGTTTGGGTAAGCGAGGTATTTTATTGAATCAAAGCTATTTAACGCCTACAAGGGTTGAGTTGATTTTTGAAATGCCTTTAACAGAGATTGTATTTGATTTCTACGATAAATTAAAGAGTTCAACTAGGGGATATGCTTCATTTGATTATACCCCCATTGATCATCGGGAAGCAGACATTGTTAAAATGGATATCCTGTTGAATAATGAAAAAGTAGACGCATTAAGTGCATTAATTCATAGAGGAAGAGCCACTGATTTTGGAAGAAAATTGTGTGAGAAATTAAAAGAATTATTGCCTCGTCAACAATTCCAAATTGCCATTCAAGCAGCTATTGGTGCAAAAGTAGTAGCTAGGGAAAATATCAGTGCAATCCGCAAAGACGTAACAGCCAAATGTTATGGTGGGGATATCAGCCGTAAAAGAAAGCTTTTAGAAAAACAAAAAGAAGGAAAGAAACGTATGCGCCAAATTGGTAACGTTGAAATTCCTCAGGAAGCTTTCTTAGCGGTATTGAAGCTAGATTAATAATGAAAATGTTGTAGGTTATTTGATCCTGCCGTAGAACTTTATTCGGGCTCAACTGCTTCATATTCTGGAATATAAACCCAACGGCCAAATTCCCATTTAAAGGCTTCTACGGTGCCATACGGTACCAGTGTGTACTTTTTATTGGGTTCACCAGATTCGCTGATCAATTTAACGAATACAATGCGGTCTAATTTTTTATCGTAGTTCAGTTTGGCATTGGCTTGCTTTTTAAACTCTAAACAGAACCTGCTAACAGGTTGTTTAGGCTTATTCATATCGTTGGGATAATTGAAAAATTTTCCACCAAATAAAGGTTTGCCTTCTACATCAAAATGCAATACTTCTATCCATTTTTTGGTGCTTCTTGCGTCGTTTTCGTCATAGCCTAAAAGGGTATAATATTTCTTATTGTTGTATTCTTTTTGAATAATATTATAATATACCGCGCCAATCCAGTTTTGGTTCGTTCTAATGGAGTCATAAGGATTCTCTGTAAAATCTGCCCCGTCGTATAATGGAATTAATTTTAATGAGCCATCCTTGGTATTCATTTGTATGGCCCCTTTATAACGATAGTAGCTAAAGTCTTTCATCAATTGCCAAGTAATGATTCTGAAACTGCTATCCGGAGCGTACAATCTTGAAATGGTTTTTAAAGAATCAAAACCATAATGAAAGGAATAAGGTGTTTTCAGTGCTTGTACCAATTGTCTAGTGAAAAAACTATCTGCTCTTAATCGGTCTTCGGTGTCTTCGGCATTTAATATGGCAAAAGCAGAAGCGGACAACACTTTCTCAGCTTCGGCTAATATGCTTTTATTGGCTGGGGTTTGGGCATATACTGATTTGGTTTTGCTGAATAACAAAGCCACAATAAGCATCAAAAATATTTTACGCGAAAACATATAGCAAATTACAAGTAATTCAACCACGATGAACTGGTTGAAGCAATTTTATCATTTTTTTGCAATAGTACAGGCTGCTGCAAACTCAACTAAATGGTTAAAGCGTAAATCAATGAATGGATCAGGGAAAGGGGTATCAGGATGAGTAGTTGCTAAGAACACTGTATGCATACCTGCGTTCCTGCCAAATTTCATATCACTCATTCTATTTCCTACCATGATAGATTTGCTTAAAACAATTTCAGGGAAATCGGATTTGGCTTGAAAAGCCATGCCAGGCTGGGGTTTTCGATTAGGAGAATCGTCTGCCAAATCTGGGCAATAATATATTCGATCAATTTTACCCCCGGCATTTCCAATGGCTTGCAACATGGGGTAGTGAATATGCTGTAAATCTTCAGCAGTCATTAATCCTTTGCCAATTCCTTTTTGATTGGTTGTTATGATGCTGCGGCCGAATAAATGATTCAATGCGGCAATGGCCATAGGTACTCCTTCGTAAAAATGAAACTCTGCCCAGTTGCGGATATAATCTTCTTTTTTTTCGTAATTCAATACTCCATCTCTGTCTAAAAAAAGGGTCCAACTGGTATCAATCTGATTTAATGAAAACATACTATGGGAATAAATTGGCTTCCACCAGTTCACAAATGATATGGCCTAACATGATATGACTCTCTTGAATCCGTGGAGTATTGGTAGAAGGCACATTTAATAAGTATTGGGAAAGCTCACTTAATTTTCCTCCGTCGTTCCCTGTAAATCCAATGGTAGCAATATTCTTGGCTTTTGCGGTTTCAAATGCTTTTACAATATTGGGCGAATTACCCGATGTGCTCAAACCAATTAATATATCACCTGTTTGCATGGTACCATCTACTAATCTACTGTAGACTTCATCATAACCATAATCATTCGCTACAGCGGTTAAATAAGAGCTATTACAATGCAAAGCATCTGAAGGCAATGCTTGTCTGTTTTTATAGAACCTCCCTGAGAACTCAGCGGCTAAATGTTGTGCATCAGCTGCGCTCCCTCCATTGCCACAAAATTGTACTTTATGCCCATTTTTGAAAGCAAGGGTAACGGCATCTGCTATCAGCTCCAACTGTTCAAGAATGGTAGGGTTATTGAGTAAATCTTGTTTTACCTGAATAGACTCTTGTATAATCGACCGGATTTGATTCGTCATAATCGGTTATTTATTTTGCAAGATCAATGATGGTATTGGCCAATTGATCCCATTGATATTTCTTCTTTTCTCTGCGAAGGTGGGGTAAAAAATAATCCTCACCTAACAAATATAATTGTTCAATTTGGGCTGCAATGCTTTCTGGGGTGGGATTAGCCACTAATCCACTAAGGTCTGCTTCAATCATATCGGGTAAGGCACCTACATTGGTTACCAGCATAGGCTTTTCAAAATGGTAAGCCAAAGGGGTTACACCACTTTGTGTAGCATTTCGATAAGGCTGTATTACAAAGTCACCGGCACTAAAATAATACTGTACTTGATCTTGTGGGATAAATTCGGTAAATGAATAAATCAATTGCTGTATTCCCAATGAATCAATGAGGGCTTTATAGTTTTCTTCTCCTTCGTAAAATTCACCCGCAATCATTAGTTTGATGGGAGCTTTGTTACTTGCTTCATTTTTTGTAGCCAGTATTTTCATGGCTTCTAATAAAAGGTCAAGGCCTTTGTATTTTCTAATAAAGCCAAAAAATAAAATGATATTTTCATCTGCCGGTAGCCCCAAATGCTTTCTGGCGGCTTCTTTTGGCATGATACTACCAAAGTTGTCATATAAAGGATGCGGACAAGTAATCGCTTTTTGCTGCGTAAAGCTTCTTAAATCTTGGTGAACTTTTTTACTCATGGTGATAAACCCGTCTACAGCGCCAATAAAATATTTGGTAAACCAATAATCTCCGAATCTTTTTTCATGTGGTATAATATTATCAGCAATGCAAATCACTTTAGACACCCCATTGCATTTAATGATTCGTAAAATGGTACCCAAGCAAGGCCCCATAAAAGGCAGCCAAAATCGCACCAATACAATCGGTGCTTTTTTTTGAGCAATTTTATATCCCATCCAAATCCAATTAAATGGATTAATTGAATTGATACTGATATGAATGGTCAAATCGGAAGGAGCTGGATCATTACTGTACTGCGATTTGCCAGGAAACAGAAAAGAGGGATATTGTAAAGAGAAGGTAAAGATGGTTACTTTAAAACCTTGTTGCTGAAATTGTCTGGCTAATCTCTCATTAAAAGAAGCAATGCCACCACTTCTAAAAGGCCAAGTGGTTCCAATTAAGATCAGCTCTTTTTCCATGCTAAACAATTAAGCTTCTTCCAGTCCTAATTTCTCTTCTATTAAATAGACATTTCTTTCAGATGCATTTCTGGCTACTAATTCAGCCACAAATCCAGTTAAGAACAATTGCATACCAATAATCATTGCAGCCAATGCTATATAAAATGCAGGTTTATTGGTGATGCCAACTTCGGGGTCTAGTATTTTTGCAACCAATAAATATCCACTTGTTAAGAAACCAATTAAAAATGCCAATGTACCATAAAGGCCAAAAAATTGCATCGGCTTCTTACCAAACTTACCCAAGAACATAATGGTTCCTAAGTCTAAGAAACCATTGATGAAACGGTCCCAACCAAATTTAGTGGTTCCGTATTTTCTAGGTCTGTGTTCCACTATTTTCTCACCAATTTTTCTAAAGCCACTCCATTTAGCCAACACTGGAATATAGCGGTGCATTTCTCCAAAAACTTCTATGCATTTTACTACTTTTCTTTTATAGGCTTTTAAACCACAATTGAAATCGTGTAGTTTGATGCCGGAACTTCTTCTAGCTACTGCATTGAATAATTTAGAGGGAATATTTTTAGTAAATGTGTTATCGTAGCGTATTTTTTTCCAACCACTTACCATATCATAACCATCGTTAATGATCATTTGGTACAATGCAGGAATTTCATCTGGAGAATCTTGCATGTCTGCATCCATAGTAATTACTACATCACCTTGAGCTGCTTTAAATCCTTCGTTTAATGCAGCAGACTTTCCATAATTCCTTTGAAACTTAATCCCCTTGATATTTGGATTTGCAGCTGCAATGGTTTGGATCACTTTCCAACTATCGTCGCGACTGCCATCGTCTATTAGTAATACTTCATAGGTATAGCTGTTTTGATCAACAACCGATTTAATCCAGCTACACAGTTCTGGTAGTGATTCTTCTTCGTTATATAAGGGTACTACTATAGATAAATTCATGCAATATTATTGGTCTTCAAATTTTTCTTCTTTACGAATCACTAAGGTAAGCAACAATGATTTTACAAAATCCCAAATAAGTCCTAAACCAGTACCCATCAAGATTTCCTTTAATCCGGTCTTCTTCATGCTTTCAGCAGAAGAAGCCATTGTTTTTTCAATATCTTCTTCAGAAGCACCAAATTTTTCCATCATTGCCCTGCTTTTTTCTAGACCAATTTGAGCTGATTTTTCTGTTAAGGTTTCATCAATTAAATTATACAATACGTAAGTTGCAATTGCTATAATTAATGCAGCAACAGCATATGCAAGGAAGTTGAATTTAAGTCCCTCTTGAAAATTAAGGTATCCGCCGTTTAATTTTCTAACAGCAAATCCGCCTACCAACAAAATAATGATCATGTAAGGAATAAATGTTGTAGTAAACATCACACTAGTGAATGTTGTAATGTCAACAGCCCAGCTTCCATACATTAGAAGAACAGCGGTTAATCCGCATATTACACCGTACTTAACTCCTTCATTGATTAAATTTGCTTTCATATTTTTTTAGTTAATGGTTAATTGACCGTTGTTGATGGTGCCAAATACCTTTCCGTTTAGTTCAATATTGGTAAACGCATTATTAAAAGATTTACTCTTAATGTTTTCTTTGGTTAATTGCGCTACCTGATTGCGGTGGTAAATGGTTAACTCTGCAATTCCGTTTTCAACAATATGAGTAGTAGGAAGTCCAAAAATATTACGTGCATTCAAAGAAAATAATTCAATCATGCGTTCATTGCTAATTTGACCCAACAAATGGTTCACTACACTAAAGGAACTTTCCAAGGCATTCATGCCAAAAGAAGCATATTCAAATTCGCAAATCTTGTGGTCCCAATCTTGCGGAAAATGGTGCGAGGCAATGCAGTCAACCGTTCCATTGGAAATGCCTTCCCGCAAAGCCATCATATCGGCCCTTGTTCTTAATGGTGGATTAACTTTTAAGTAAGTATTATAGTCTTGTAAATCTTCGTCGCAGAAGAATAAATGATAAGGAGTAACACTGCAGGTTACTTTTAATCCGGCTGCTTTAGCAGCAGCAATTAAGTCTAAAGATTCTTTGGTTGTAATACCAGTGAAATGAATTTTAGAACCACTGTATTTTAATAAATCAAGGTCTCTTTTTAAGATACTGATTTCAGCTATTGAGGGTAACCCTGGTAAGCCTAACTGCGTAGAAACAACACCTTCGTTGATTAAGCCTGCACTACCAATGCTTCGGTCGATAGGCAATTGAATCAATACACCATCAAATGCTTTCACGTATTGCAAAGCTTTCACAAATAATCCTGCAGATTGAACGGGTAATAATCCATCCGAAAAAGCAATGGCACCACTGTTGCGCATATCATACATTTCGGCTAATTCTTTTCCCTCCGTTTTTTGTGTAATGGCACCCAATGGATGAATATGAACAGGTAAGTGTTTAGACTGACCAGCAGCATATTTCACTAAAGATTTATTATCGGTAACCGGTTTGGTATTGGGTAAAGTAAATACCCTAGTAAATCCACCTGCAGCAGCAGCTGCTGCGCCCGATGAAAAACTTTCATTGAATTCAAAACCGGGGTCTCCAAAATGCGCAAAACAATCTACCCAACCAGTGGATACTTGTAGTCCTTCTTGGTGAATCACCGTTGCATTTTCATACGATAAATTCGTACCTATTTGTTTAATGTGGTTGTTCTCAATAAATAAATCTAGGACTTGTCCGTTGTGAGGGGAGTGGGGGTCGTTAATCAGCACCTGCTTCAGTAGAATGTTCATGCAGTAGTTGAAAATTTTATGCAATATAGCCTGAAAATTTCTTTTCACCCTATATTTGCACCCCATTCAATAAATGAGTGATAGTTCGGGACGTAGCGCAGCCCGGTAGCGCACACGTCTGGGGGGCGTGGGGTCGCAAGTTCAAATCTTGTCGTCCCGACAAAAAAGCTCCGATTAGTAATAATCGGAGCTTTTGATTTTAATTCTTCGGCCTAAACGAACGAATCGGCGGTGCCGGTTCTTTCTTCAATTCAATGCCCTGTGTTGGCATTAAACGCAAAGCTTCTTGCACCGCTTTTTCTAATTGTGGGTCACGTCCTTCTATAATGGCTTTAGGATCATGAAATACTTCAATATCTGGCGCAACACCCTCTGCTTCCACAGCCCATTTGCCATCGGTATCAAAAAAACCGCCGCGAGGAGCAACCATTCTGCCCCCATCAATAAATGGAGGTGTATCCCAAGTACCTACTAATCCACCCCAGGTTCTGGTGCCTACCAAAGGCCCAATATTCATTTTCTTGAACATATAAGGGAGTAAGTCTCCACCTGATCCTGCATTCTCATTAATGATCATGACTTTGGGCCCCCAAATGCCCGCCATTGGTGTAGTAGATACTTTATTACCCTCTACTCGATTATTAAAATAGCCTTGTAATTTTCTGCTCATTACATCAATCATATAGTCCGCAGCAGAACCACCACCATTGTTTCTTTCATCAATGACTGCCCCTTTTTTGTCTTGTTGAGAAAAATAATAACGATTAAAAGAAGTGTAACCAGGATCACCTGTATTGGGCACATATACGTAGGCCAATTTGCCTCCCGATAATTCGTCCACTTTTTTGCGATTGCTTTCAACCCAATGCCTTGAGCGTAATCCAGCTTCGTTGGCAATAGGCACAACAGTAATTAATTGTGCACCCTCTAAACTCGGTTGACTATTTACTTTGATCTTGATTTGTTTGTTTGCGGTACCTTCAAACAAACTAAATAAATTCATAGAAGCATCTAATTTTTTGCCTTCCACTTCCAATAAATAATCTCCTTCTTTTACTTTAATGCCAGGACCACTTAATGGAGACTTTAATTCTGGATTCCAGTTTTCACCAGTATATATTTTCTTGATTTTAAAGAAGCCATTTTCAACTACATAATCAGCGCCCAATAAGCCAACTGGTATAGAAGGTACGGAGGGATAATCGCCTCCGCTCACATAGGAATGTCCTACCGATACTTCACCACTAATGATGTCGATGATATAGTTTAAGTCGGAGCGATGCTTGACGTGTTTTACCCAAGGTTGATACCATTCAAATACTTTATTCCAAGGAGCACCATGCACATTGTTCACATATAAAAAGTCTCTTTGTAAACGCCATCCTTCTTTAAAAATTTGTTCTGCTTCTTTTGCAGGATCAACATACACTCGCATGCCGTCTGTAGCCAATCTGCCATCGCCAGGTCTAGGCGCAGCAAGGGTTCCATTCAAAAACCAATTTGCACCAGCGCGATATAAAATATTTTTACGATCAAAGCTACTCACCACATTGCCTACTGATTTTGCAAACTCTATACTCTTTTGGTCTTTACTGGTATACTTATATAAAGTTGGTCCTTGGTTGGCAATTTCTTCCGTATAAAATACCGAACCATCTGGCCCTGCAATTAAGGAAGAATAATTGCGAAGCGGTAAGTTAGCTGCTACAATTCGTTGCGCTAATCCATCAAAATCAATTTTTACGGAAACCGTTGAAGCGCTTGCAGGCTTGGCTGTTTTTGCTGCAGTGTCAGCAGGATTTTTTACGGGTTCGTCATCGCTCTTAGGTTCAAATGGAGACGGAGCATCTTTACTCAACACTGCAATATATAAAGCTCTATTTACTGGATAATTATAACTACTCATGTCTAACCAACCTGAAGCCAACCCATAATCGGTACTAGCTAAAAAGTACAAATACTTTCCGCTCTCGTCCCATTGTGGATCAATGGCATCGGCTAATCCATCAGTTACCAATTTGCTTTGGCCTGTTTCGATTTGAAAAACTTTGACTGCTTTAAATTGATTGTTCTGTTGTTGCACATAAGCAATCCATTTACTGTCTGGAGACCAAACAGGTTTCATGGTTCTATTGGGATGTGCATATTTATCGGTGTCCACTTTTTTGTAAGCGCCTGATTTTAAATCGATGTACCAAATGGTATAATCGGTGTCTACAAATGCAATGTATTTATTGTCTGGAGACCATGCCGGTGTAAAATAAAATTTCTTATTCGGCATCGCAAATGTTTGCGCCGTTTGTAAACCAAACTGATCTTTCACCGTTAATTGGTATTCCCCATTTTCATCGGAGAACCAAGCAATTTTTTGCCCGTCCGGAGACCAAATGGGTGCCCTGTCTGCCGACCCAGTTGAATTGCTGATATTTTTCCAGTCACCATTTTCTTTTGGTACCGTGAAGATTTCACCCCTGCTTTCGAAGACGGCTCGTTTACCAGAAGGAGATAAGTTGGCATTGGTTAAATTGGCTCCCGTTAAATTGTTCCAACGAGGTCTTCCCCAATTTAAATCTGCTTTTACCGAAATAGATAGTTGTGTGGTTTTTTGTGTAGGAATATCATAGCTATGCAAATAACCTGCTTGCTCAAATATTAATTTGTTGTTGCTGGCAGATACATTTTTAATATCAAAGTCTTTAAAGAAAGTAATTTGTTTCTGTGTTTTAGTTTTAGGATCATAAGACCAGATATTATTGATAAAATCTTGCTCAGATAAAAAATACAAAATGCCGTTGTTCCAAGTAGGAGCAGTATGCCTTTCTTTATTCCCTTGAACTGTTTTAGTGGTTTCAAATGTTTTTAAATTAAATAACCATATGGGTTGAGCTTGGCCGCCGCGATAGTTTCGCCACTCTGGATCCCAAAAGCTGTATGGTTGAAAAGCCATCGTAGTTCCATCAGGAGACATACTTCCTACAAATCCAAATGGGAGGGGTAATGCATCAGGAGTTCCGCCATTAACCGATACTTTAAAGAATTTGGTATTCACCGTAGGATAACCTTCTCTACTAGACGTAAAGAAAACGGCATTTCCATCAGGCATCCAACCCTGTGTAAGATCAGGGCCAGGGTGCCAGGTTAGTCTTTTAGGATCACCGCCTTCAATAGGCACTATATAAACATCTGTATTGCCATCATATTGTCCACTAAAAGCAACCCATTTACCATTGGGGCTGATTTTTGGAGAAGATTCTGCACCAATTGCACTGGTAAGTCTTCTTGCATCACCTCCTTTATGGTCTACTACCCATAAATCATCTGCATGCACAAATACAATATGGTCTTTACTGGCATTGGGTTGTCTGAGTAACATGCTGCCTTGTGCATAATTGTTTTGAGTACTAAGACCGAATAATAAACAAAGGAAAATTTTTCCAATGGTAATAGACTTATTCATGTAGTTTAATTTTAAGCTTGATTGAGTGGTAAAAGATACAATGGACTTTTAAAGAAAGCAAATCAAAAGGATGAAATGCAGTGGAAATGATAAGGCAATAAAAAACCCGACCAAATATGGTCGGGCTGGGTCAATATGTTAAATTGATCAAATTGCTTTTGATAAAAGCCGTTTAATTTAGAATCTTTCTAATTTAGAGAAGAAAAAATCTGCTTCAATAATTGCATTTTCGTCGCTATCACTTCCGTGTACTGCATTTTCACCTACTGATGCTGCAAATAATTTGCGGATGGTTCCTTCAGCAGCTTGAGCTGGGTTGGTAGCGCCAATCAAAGTTCTGAAATCGGCTACTGCATTTTCTTTTTCTAAAACAGCTGCTACAATTGGACCACTGCTCATGAAATCTACCAATTCTTGGTAAAAAGGACGCTCTCTATGGATATCGTAGAAAAGACCTGCTTGCTCAGGAGTTAAGCGGGTCCATTTCATTGCTTTAATAGAAAAGCCAGCTTTAATCATCTGGTCTAAAATAGCTCCTGTGTACCCTTTTTGGGTAGCATCAGGCTTAATCATGGTAAATGTTTGATTGCTCATATTTGTTTAATTTCGGCGCAAAAGTAAGGAATAGCAAGGGGTTGAGTGGTATTCAATCGCTAAATTTTCAATAAATTATTTAAAATCTTTTGACAGACTAATGAAGAAAACGCATTTTTGCCCGATTATATGCAACTGATTAACGAATTCTATCCATTATTATCTCAGCCCAAGCAAATTGTGATTACCATGCACCAGAAGCCCGATGGGGATGCTATGGGCTCCACATTAGGCTTATATCATTTTCTTCACAATCGTGGGCATCAGGTAACGGTGATATCTCCCACCAATTGGGCTGATTTCTTAGAATGGCTGCCAGGAATTGAAACGGTAATCAATTTTGAGGGGCAAAAAGAAAAGTCTTTGGCCATTTTAGACAAAGCAGATATTTTATTTTGTTTAGACTTTAATATTTTTCATCGAACCAAACATTTAGCTCCATTTTTAGCGTCAGCCAAAGCCATTAAAGTGTTGATTGATCATCATGAACAACCGGATGAGCCCAATTTTGATTATGGAGTAAGCGATACTGGAAAAAGTTCTACCTGCGAAATGGTCTATGACTTCATTATTGGAGCGGGTGGCAGAGAAGCGTTAAATCAAGACATTGCTACTTGTTTATATACAGGAACAATGACCGATACAGGGTCTTTCCGATTCCCTTCTACCAAAGCCAGTGTGCATAGGATGGTAGCTGAATTAAAGGAAACAGGGTTTGATCATTCTCAAGTGCACAATCATATTTATGATAATTTCTTAGAGAGTCGATTAAGATTTATTGGCTTTGCTTTGTTAAACAGAATGGAAGTTTTGTACGAATACAACACTGCCATTATGTATATTCACCAAGCCGATTTGCAGAAATACCATATTAAAACAGGTGATACAGAAGGATTAGTAAATTATCTTCTAACCATTAAGGGTATTCGATTTGGGGCTATAGTGATTGATAGAACAGAGGAGCGAAAATGGAGTTTCAGAAGCAAAGGAGGTTTTGATGTGAATCAGTTTGCTAGAAACCATTTTGAAGGCGGGGGGCATGCCAACGCATCAGGTGGTAGAAGCAGCGATTCGGTAGAAAAAACAGTAGCACATTTTAAACATGTTATTCAAGAGTATAAAAACCAACTACAATAAAATGAGGAGAATCATCGCCCCGCTCATGTCAGCGGTTGTATTGCTTGCAAGTTGTAATCAATATGAAAAAACACCTACTGGACTTTCTTACAAAATTAGTAAGGGTAGTAGCAAAGACTTGTTAAAGCAAGGTCAATTTGTAAAAATGAACGTGGAGTATAAACTACTTCCGAAGGACTCTTTGTTGAGTACCTCTTATGACAGAATTCCAGTTTACTTTATGGTAGATTCTGCTCAAAAAGCCAAGCACAGTTTCATCGAAATCATTAACCAATGTGCTCCAGGAGACAAGGTTGAATTTGTAATGAGTGTAGATTCTTTAAAGAATTTTGGGATGTTAGAGTACAATAATATCTTTAAAGAGAAAGACCAAATTAATGGTAAAGTAGACATCATTAAAACCTTTGCTACGCAAGAATTGATGATGGCCGATTATAAAGCCGAAATGGATAAGGAAAAAGCCAGAGAAACCAAGGAACTAAAAGACCATTTAGCTAAAAAGAATATCAAAGCAGAGGAAACTGCTTCCGGTGTTTTTGTTCAAATTACCAATGCAGGGGATGCTACTGCAAAAGCAGATTCTGGTAAGCAAGTATCTGTTATGTATAGAGGTACTTTCTTAGATGGTAAGAAATTTGATGGCAATATGGATGCAGATTCACAAAATAAGCAACCTTTAGAGTTCGTAATTGGTCAAGGAGGCGTAATTAAGGGCTTAGAAGATGGATTGAAAATGTTCAATAAAGGTGGAAGAGGTAAAATATTTATCCCTGCTATGTTGGGCTATGGTCCAAACGGAAGTGCGCCAATCATTCCAGCATATGCTTCATTGGTATTTGATATTGAAGTATTGGATGTGAAAATTGCACCTCCACCACCACCTGCTATGCCTGGTCAAATGCAACAACAACCGCCACAACGATAAAAAATAGTTCTAATTAAATGCCTCGAGAATTCGGGGCATTTTTATTTTCAGCAACTTCAAATAAAAGAATAATTGAATAGCATTTATTTCATCATCTGGTAAAGCTGAATGGCCTGAATAGCTTCTTTTACATCGTGCACCCTCAGTATCATTGCTTTGTTCATCAGCCCTACGGTATTTAAAACAGTAGTTCCGTTTAAAGATTCTTCAGGAGTAATTTTTAAAGTCTGATAAATGGACGATTTTCTAGAAACGCCCAATAACAATGGCTTCCTCAGTATTTGAAAGGCTTCCATTTCTTTTAATAAAGTAAAATTATCTTGAATGGTTTTTCCAAAACCAAAACCAGGATCAACGATAATGTCTTTTATGCCTGCTTGGTTACAAGCATTGATGCGTTCAATGAAATAGTCTAATAGTTCAGTAATGATATTATTGCTTTGAGGCTTCTCGTGCATAGTTTCAATCGTTCCTCTGCTATGCATACAGATATAAGGAACGTTTAAAGAAGCCACTGTAGATAACATGTCTTCAAAGAATCTTCCGCCGCTGATATCATTTACCATATCAGCTCCTGCACTAACAGCTGCAGTTGACACAGTTGGATGATAAGTATCTACAGAAATCAAAGTATATGGGAATTCTTTTTTTACTTCCTCAATAATTGGCACTACTCGATCCAATTCTTCATTTGCGCCTATTTGAACACTGCCTGGTCGGGTACTTTGGCCACCTATATCCAAAATAAAAGCGCCATCATTGATCATGTTCTCCGCTTTTATTAAAGCTGCTGATGTAGTTGCGGCCCTACTCCCCCCAAAAAAAGAATCAGGGGTAGCATTTATAATGCCCATTACTACTGGATGTTCTAAAGTAATTAAAGTTCCTTTAAAGTTTAGCGTAAACATAGCTTCGATTCAATTAAATTGCAATCAATTCAAAGATATTCCGAAAATGTTGGATACCAATACTCAATACAATGAAGCTGTTACAGCTTGCAAGGAAATTTTTATTAAGAAAACCAAGGATTATGGTACGGCTTGGCGCGTATTAAGAACCATTTCTGTGGTAGATCAAATTTTTATTAAGGCATTACGGATAAGAACTATTCAAGAACTCAAAACCCAAAAAGTGGGGGATGATATCCGTTCTGAATTCATTGGAATTCTCAATTATGCCATTATCGGGTTGATTCAATTAGAATTCGATAATTCAACAGTTGAAGAATTAGCAGTTGACCAAACAGAAGCATTATACTTAAAGCAAGTTCAGTTTGCGCAGGATACCATGCAGTCTAAGAATCATGATTATGGGGAAGCTTGGAGGGAAATGAGTCAGGAAAGTTTTGCCGATTTAATCTTGGTAAAATTGCTTCGCATTAAACAGATTTTACAAAACGATGGGAAGACTTTAATCAGCGAAGGCATTGATGCCAACTATGTAGATATTATTAACTATGCTGCATTTGCATTGATATTAATTCAAGAGGGGAAACACTAGCTATGAAAAAAATGCTGTTATTGGTTAGATGGATTGTGGGCTTGTTATTTATTTTTTCTGGTTTAATTAAAGTGAATGACCCCATTGGATTGAGTTATAAAATGCAGGAGTTTTTTGAGGTCTGGGGTATGCATTTCTTGAATGATTATGCGTTGTTCTTTTCCATTGCCATGAATAGTTTTGAAGTATTAGCTGGCGTAGCGGTTATCATCGGGTGGCGTATTAAGTTATTTAGTTGGCTGTTATTATTGTTGATTGTTTTTTTCACTTTTTTAACTGGATATGCGCACTATTCTGGTAAAATTAAAACCTGTGGCTGCTTTGGAGACTGCCTTCCTTTAACTGCTGCACAGTCTTTTTATAAAGACCTATTTTTATTGCTGCTGATTTTAATTTTGGTAGGCTTTCAACATTATATTAAATCAGCATTGTCCAATATATGGGCATTTAGCTTAGTCGCATTAACCCTGGTGTTGTCTACGGGGGCACAATTTTATGTATTAAAGCATTTGCCCTGGGTAGACTGTTTGCCTTATAAAGTGGGCAATAATATTTTACAAAAAATGGAAATGCCTGCTGGCGCAACATTAGACAGTATGCAGATTATTTTTGAATACCAAAAAGAGGGGAAAACACTTGAATTTGATCAAGAAAATTTTCCTGAAAATTTTGACGACAGTTATATTTTCATCAGTCGTAAAGACAAGCTGGTTAGGAAAGGGAATGGACTCAAACCTGCAATTGTGGATTTTTCTTTGAAGACTTTAGATGGGGTAGATACCACACAAGAAATATTGGCAACGAAAGGTAAATATGTGTTGATATTGGCTAAAGATGCCAGTGAACTCGATTTATGGAAGAAGAAAGTATCTGACATAGTAAATGACTATCAATTTTCTGAAAAAGTCAGCAATCGAGTTATTTTTGTTTCTGCAGAAGGGGCATTGATCAAAGCTGCGTTTCCCGAGCATCTTGTACTCAATTGTGATGCAACGGTACTTAAAACTGCGGCTAGAGTAAATCCAACTTTTTTGTTCATGGAAGGAGCTACCATACAGAAAAAATTGAGCTATTTAGACGTAGAATCTTTATACAAGCTTTATTAATTCCATTTTTTTATTTGGGGTGATTGACCGAACTTAGTGTACTAATAACACAGTCATGAATACGGTAAAAAATATATTGGATAAAAAAGGACCTTACTTCAATGGAGTGCCATCAGCAATGAAAGTTATTGAAGCTTTATCGTTAATGAAGGCTGAGAATCTGAGCTATGTTATTGTGAAAGATGGAGACGATTTCAAGGGAATCATGACAGAACGCGATTATGCTCAAAAAGTAGTTTTATTGAGTAAAAACTCTACTGATACATCTGTTCAAGAAATCATGACTACCGGATTGCCTATTATTTCCTTAGATACAACTGCAGAAGAGTGTATGAAATTAATGAACCAGCACAAAACCAGATACTTGGTTGTTTTTGATGGATTTGATTTTAAAGGGATTATTACCATTCACGATTTAATGCGCGATAGCCTAGAGGCAGGAGATGAGTTTTCTGAGCCTATTTATTAGTCAATTCAATTATTGAATAATCACTTCTTCAATCAAATCTTCTCCAAAAGCTTCATTAATTCTACTAATGATTTGAGGCTTTTGAAAAGACAATTCATTTTTTAATGGGCCAATATTGGTGTGAATGAATAATTTTTTCTGTACAATTTGAATTTTATCAGTGTATTTGGCAACGGTCTTACCCATTAATTGTTCCCAGATGTCTTCAATTTGAGCAGCGCGAATCCCTTTTTTTAGGTGACTCATGCCTTTAAGGTTTTTCAATGCATCTCCAATTTTCATCTCTGCCATGCGCTAAAGTTAAGCGTAATTTTACAAAAGAATTAATTGATATGGGCTTCCAGTTTGATCTAATTTTTCTTTAATTCTTTCGGCATGCGTATCAGTAATAAATACCTGCCCAAAATGATTGCCACATACCTGATCTAATAAATGTGCCATTCTGCTTTCATCTAATTTTTCAAATACATCATCTAATAATAAAATAGGCGGAATGCCAATTGAATTTTTTAAATAATCCCATTCTGCCAATCTTAATGCAAATAATAGGCTCTTTCTTTGGCCTTGCGATGCTTCCGATTTAAAAGGACAATCATTTAAGTAAATACCCATATCGTCTCTATGGACCCCTCTAGAAGTTCTTTGCAAGACCTTATCCTTTGTAAAATTTTCAGCCAAAATCTCTTTGAAAGAAATACTTAATAATTGACTTTCATATGCCAACTGTAAGTCTTCTTTTTTCCCTGCAATATTGGTATAATTTTCTCCCACTAATGGCAAGAAAGCAGTTAAAAATTGTTTACGAATCTGGTGTATATAATTACCACTATTGATTAACTGCTCGTTATAAACTTCTAATAAGTCATTCCCTGTCAAAGGCTGTTCAGCCATTTGCTTAAGTAAACTATTCCGCTGCTGCAATATTTTATTGTAAGCGATCAATTGTGTTAGGTAATCTCTATTGGTTTGAGATAATATACTGTCTATGAATTTCCTCCTAACTTCTCCTGGTCCAGCAATTAGTTCTACATCGTCTGGGGCAATCATCACACAAGGAAACTTGCCAATATGATCGGAAAGCTTTTTGTATGATTCATTATTGACTAGTAATTCTTTCTTATTATTTTCTCTTAAAATAAAAGTGACTTCTTCTTCTTGATCATTTTTAATAAAATTCCCTGAAAGGCGCATTCCTTGCTTACCATGTTGCACATTTTGTGCATCTGTTCTTGCAAAATAACTTCTTGAAAAGCCTAGGTAATAAATGGCATCTAACAAATTGGTTTTCCCAGTTCCATTCAACCCACAAATAGCCACAATTCTTTCCCTAAACATTGGGTGATGATTGGTATAATTCCTAAACTGAACAAGGTCAATATCCTTTAGCTGAAGCATGTAACGCAAAGTAAAGAAGAACCACTTGAATTATTCCCTTTTGGTATGGAAGAAAGCATTTAATTTTATTAAAAATTGGGCATTTGAAAACAATATTATCAGAAGAGCAAATGGCGTTAAGTATTGAACGACTTGCGCATCAAATGCTCGAGAACAATAAAGACATGGCCAATACGGTAATCATTGGCCTTCAACCAAGAGGAATCTTCTTAAGTGACCGCATTGTTTCCACATTAAAAGCAATCATCCCAAACAATCCATTTCATTATGGGAAGTTGGATATCACTTTTTATAGGGATGATGTGCGAAAAACCTTGCATATAGCCAATGAAACCGATATTCCTTTCAGTATTGAGGGTAAGTCGGTGATATTAGTAGACGATGTATTGTATACCGGAAGAACAATCAGGGCAGCATTAGACGCACTGTTAGATTTTGGAAGACCTTCTAAAGTTTCTCTATGTGTTTTAATTGATCGAAGATTTAGTAGGGAGTTACCTATTCAACCCGATTATGCAGGGAAAGCCATTGACACCATATTTACCGATAAGGTAAAAGTAAACTGGAAAGAAAAGGATGAAAAAGACGAAGTTGTTTTAGTCTAAATGATTAAATTTGCTTTTTAATGAAACTATCTACCAAACACTTACTTGGTATCAAGGACCTCAACAAAGAGGATATTCAATTAATTCTATCAACTGCAGGGCAGTTTAAAGAAGTTTTACAAAGACCAGTAAAGAAAGTTCCCTCCTTAAGGGATGTTACGATTGTGAATTTGTTTTATGAAAATTCTACTCGTACTAGAATGTCTTTTGAATTGGCCGAACGAAGACTTTCTGCGGATGTGCTCAACTTTACAGCAAGCAGTTCTTCTGCTGCAAAAGGCGAAACATTGTTGGATACCGTCAACAATATTTTGAGTATGAAAGTAGATTTAGTGGTAATGAGGCATAGTGCATCCGGTGCTCCACATTTTTTGGCCAAACATATACCAGCAGCCATTGTGAATGCAGGTGATGGTATTAACGAACACCCAACACAAGCTTTATTGGATGCATTTTCTATGCAAGAAAAGACCGGTAGGATTGAAGGATTAAGAGTGGCGATTATTGGAGACATCATGCATAGTAGGGTTGCACTCAGCAATATGTATCTGTTGAAAAAAATGGGTGCAGAAATAACTGTTGTTGGGCCACCCACATTAATACCTAAATATCTTGAAGAAGCATTAGGAGTGAGGGTAACTTATAATGTTCAAGAAGCACTTCAATGGTGTGATGTAGCCAATGTATTGCGCATTCAGTTAGAAAGACAAAACCAACCCTTATTTTCTTCTTTAAGAGAATATAATCTGGCCTATGGCATCAAGCAAAAAATGCTGGATAAATTAGGAAAAGAAATTGTGATTATGCACCCTGGACCCATCAACCGTGGAGTAGAATTAGACAGTGATGTTGCGGATGGACCACATTCTATCATCTTAAATCAAGTAGAAAATGGGGTTGCAGTTAGAATGGCTGCCTTATATTTACTAGCTGGTAGAGCCGACTAAAAATTAACCAAATCGTTATCATGCAAAGAATATGTCTTTTCCCAGGAACATTCGATCCTGTTACCCTAGGACACACTGATATCATCAATAGGGCACTTCCTTTGTTTGATAAAATAGTGGTTGGGGTAGGTATCAACTCTTCTAAGAATCCAATGTTTAGTGCTGAGCAAAGAATGCAATGGTTTAGGGAAATTTATAAAGATGAACATAGGGTAGAGAGCATTGCATACGATGGATTGACGGTACAATTTTGTAAAAAAATTGGTGCAAACTTTATTTTAAGGGGTATTCGTTATGTGAGTGATTTTGAATACGAGAAAACCATTGCAGATGCCAATAGAACACTAGATAGTCGAATAGAAACTATCTTTTTAACAGGTGAACCTAAATACACTTCTGTTGCATCTACTATTGTAAGAGATATCATTAAAAATGGTGGAGACGCTTCTCCTTTTCTTCCACAAGCTGTGATAAATACGCTTAAAAGTAAATTATGATTTGGTTCAATAAAAGCCTAACTGCAGCTCATTTTGCTGGCATGGGTAAAGGGAATTTGGGAGAACATTTAGGAATGGAGTTTACAGAGATTGGGCCAGATTTTATTAAAGGCACTATGCCCGTAGACCATCGCACTAAACAACCTTATGGATTATTGCATGGAGGAGCTTCTGTTGCATTAGCAGAAACATTGGGTAGTGTAGGTGCCGCCATGGTAGTAGATCACACCGAATACATCTGTGTAGGACAAGAAATAAATGCCAATCATTTAAGAAGTGTTCGATCTGGATTGGTAACCGGCACTGCAAAGCCCATACATATAGGATCGAGCTCTCAGGTTTGGGAAATCAAAATCCATGACGAGCGAGACCACTTGGTTTGTATTAGCCGACTTACTGTGGCTGTTTTAAAAAGAAAAGACCGATAATTTCTTTAATACTTGCAAAAGAATTGGCAATCAAATCGTTTATCTCATTTAAGCGGACCCACCTGATATCGGTAATATCTTCTTCCGCTTGAGGAATCAAAGTAGGAATTCCTTCTACCGACATCCTATACCAATGACTTTCTTTGATCACTTCTTCTTTTAAATAAGGGTCAAAATACTGGTGTTTAGTAAGGCCCAAAAAATCAATCAAAGTTAAATTTCCAACCCCAGTTTCTTCCTCCACTTCCCGCAAAGCGCAAGCTTCAATGGTTTCGCCGGGATCCAACTTCCCCTTGGGCAAATCCCAGGAACCTCTTCTAAATATCATTAGTAACTCATTCTGCTCGTTCAGCACTAATCCACCCCCAGCTTGTAAAATTGTTAATTCCATAAAATAATTGATGTGCAAATCTCCATAATAATCCAATGGAAAATAGGATTTACTTTTGTACTATGACAAATGAAAAAGCAGTTGCTGAAAAATTATTGCAAGTTCAGGCCATCAAATTGAGTCCTGATCAACCTTTTACTTGGGCCAGTGGGTGGAAGAGTCCTATTTATTGCGACAATAGAAAAGTATTGTCATTTCCCTACGTGAGAGATTTTATCAAGAGCGAATTATGCAGTGTAATATTTGAACAATATCCAGAAGCGACCGTGTTGGCTGGAGTAGCAACTGCAGGCATCCCTTGGGGAGCTATGGCCGCTGATCAATTAAAACTCCCCTTTATTTATGTAAGACCCAAACCCAAAGAACATGGATTGGGCAACCAAATTGAGGGGGCATTGGAGCCAGGGCAGCGGGTATTGGTGATTGAGGATCTAATTTCTACTGGCAAAAGTAGTTTACAAGTTGTAGATGTATTGAAAGCAGCTGGGGCTGAAATTGTTGGTATGATTTCCATATTTAATTATGGATTTGATGCTGCAACTAAAGCTTGTGCCAATGCAGGAGTAAAAACCAGTAGTTTGACCAACTATCCAACCATGATAGAATTGGCTATTGAAAAGGGATTGGTAACGGCCGATACCAAGGAAACCCTACTAAATTGGAGCAAGGATCCCGCTAATTGGGGAAAATAAATCATACAAAAGATGCGTAAAATACTATTGATATTGAGTTTGACAGTTGCTTCTAGTGCATATGCTCAGCAGCCAAAACAGCAATGGGTAACCATTAAGTCTGCCAATTTAAAATGTTGGGAATGCAAGGATAAATTGGAGAAATACCTGATTCAAGCCAATAAATCTACCATGGAATCTGGACTTATTCAATGGAAAATCAATTTGTTACAAGGGGAAATTAAAGTTCAATTTTGGCCAGATAGGGCAGATGCTTCACTTATTAAAGCTGCTTTGAATAATGCAGGATTTGATGCTGACGAAGATAAGGCTGAGCCAGAAGCGTATGCACAATTGCCCCCAATTTGTAAAAGAGCAGAAGATGGCGGGGGGCCCAAACCACCCAAGCCATGCCATATACCCCCTGTGCAATAAGGGTTATTTAAATAAATTTACTTCTTGTCTTCCTTCATACGTAAAGGGTAGGGTTTTAAAAAATCCCCCTTTACCTATTTTTATTTTTCCGGTTGCCTTCACTAAAACATCCTTTTTAAATATTAATTGAGCTGCGTTTTTATAAATGTTTTGCATGTTTATATTAATGGAGGATGGCAATATGAATTCTCGATTTTTGGGAATATGCATCAATGTATCTAGCTGAAATTTTCCCAAGTAAATATTATCTAAATACACATCACTGTCTACTTTTTTAAGGTCGAGTCCAAATTTATTCGGGTTGAAATACACCAATTCAAAGTTGAGTTTGGTCTCATTAAACCCTAATTGTTTCAATTCTATTTTTCTTACTTCTCGATATTCCAGTTCTTTTGGAGCCTGGCAAGAACTAATAATTAGCGAAATAAAGGCCAAGGATAGGAGGGTTCTCACGTTCAAAGGTTTTATCAAAAGTAGTTGAAATAATGGCGTTATCGCAGTATAATTTTTCGTATCTTGTATGCTAATCTATTTAGCATTTGGGGAGCATTGTTGATAAAAAAGCAAATCTCAAAAATTTAGTAAATAAAAAATCACATAAATATATGATTAGCAACTTTTTATAAAGTTCATTTAATTATTAAAATTAGTTATATTAGTACTTTAAATAGATAAATGATTGCATTTCCATAAACAATTCAACAAAATAAAATAAAGTGAAATTATTAATTGATTATCAATATTTTGGAACGGTTAATTACTATAAAATTTTGTTTGACTTCAGGTATATTGAATTTGAAGAATATGAACGCTATCAAAAAGGGAGTTTTCGCAACCGTACCATCATTCCAGGAGCCAATGGATTGATCAATCTTTCCGTTCCTTTACAAAATGGGCGAGACCAACGATCTCTTTTCAAGGACATTAAAATTGCCTACAAGGAGAACTGGGTGTTACAACATACAAGAGCGCTGGACGCGTGTTATAGGAGAGCTCCATTTTATGAATATTACCGAGACTCCCTTTTTTCAATTTTGGCTAGTCAAGAAGAATATTTGATGCAGTTAGATAAAACACTCAGTCAATGGGTGCTCAAAATGCTGAAAGCAAAAATGGAAATTGCATACACAAGTTACTATCAGATTCAATTGGAGGAAAATGTTAAAGATGCTCGAGGAATTTGTTTGCCCAATCAAAAAATCCCTTTAAATGAAATGGTAAAATACGCACAGGTTTTTGAGGATCGAAATGGTTTTCAGCCCAATATGAGCATTCTAGATTTATTGTTTTGTTGTGGACCAGCTGCTAATGGTCTATTGTTAAGCAACAATAGCCGATTTTAAAGTATCTATGAGTTGAATTTGCCGTTAATGAACTATTATTGTTATTGAATTAATGATTAGAGAAAGCCCCTTGAACAAATGAAGAAATCTAGTTTACTGCTACTGTTGATTTTCCTTCCAATTAGTTTTTTGATTGCACAGGATTTTTCAAATAAAGGAAAGGATTTTTGGTTGGCTTATCCTGCACATATTGATAATACCAGCTCTAGAATGGCCTTGTATATTTCATCCACAGAAAATACTACTGGACAAGTAGAATTGGATGGAAGGATAATCCCTTTTACCGTTACAGCCAATCAAGCAACAACGGTTCAAATTTCGCCCGCAATTTATCAGGTGTATAATTCACAAGCAGACGGAGTAAATAACGGTAAAGGGATTCATATTATTTCGGAAAAACCCATAGTTGTTTATGCACATATTTTGAATGCTGCTAGGTCAGGATCAACATTGGTTTTTCCAACCAATGTTCTCGGTAGGGAATATATTGCCCTTGGCTATACTCAATTCATACAAAATCCGAACAGTGCTACTCAAGCTGGAAGAAGCCAAATAACTGTTGTAGCTACAGAAGATAACACTACTGTTGAATTGAATTTAAAGGCAAATAGTTATGTTGCTCCTGTAAAATTAGCTGGTACAGCATATACAGTTTCACTAAATAAAGGTGACGTTTATCAAATTCAGTCTTTGACTGATTTAACTGGTTCAACAATAAGAAGCATATCAACAGCTGGTTCAACTTGTAAACCAATTGCCGTTTTTACAGGTTCAACTTGGACAGGGTTTTGTTCACCAAATATTACTTCAGGTAATGGAGGTGATAATTTATTTCAACAGGTATTTCCTTCTAATGCCTGGGGTAAAAATTATATCACTGCTCCTTTTGCAAGAAAACAAGCGGATGCCTATCGAATTATTGTAAAAGATCCAACCACTGTTGTAACGCTAAACGGTAATGTATTAAATCCGAATACATTGAATCAAGGAAGTTACTACGATTTCAATAGCAATCAAGCTAATATTATTAGTTCTGATAAACCTATTTTGGTTGTTCAGTATATGACTTCTCAAAGTTGTGACGGTCAAGGTGGTATAGGTGACCCTGAAATAATTACAATTAACCCATTGGAACAAACCATCAACAATGTAACGGTGGTTTCTGCTAGAAGAGACTTGACTCCACCCAATACCAATATTACCGTTCATTATTTAAATGTGATAATGAAAACGGCCAATACCATCAGTTTAAAAATTGATGGTGCAATGCCAAACTCTTCTTGGACACCCATACCAAATTCTGAATACTCTTTTTTAAGAGAAGATGTAACCAATAGTACCCAAAATAATCCCAGTCATAATATTAAAGCGGATAGTGGATTTATTGCTATTGCATATGGATTGGGAAATGTTGAATCCTATGGTTATAACGCAGGCACAAATATCGTAGACCTTAATCCTCCTGTAACAATACAAAATCAGTTTCCTAATGTGGCTACTGTTAATTATTCTGCCACTTGTATTAATTCATCTTTTAGCTTAAGATTGGCTTTAAGCTACCAACCTAGTAAAATTGTACTTGACTTTTTAGGAGCGAGTAATTTAACTGGTCCTCCAATTTTTACTTATAATCCAACTGGCTTTGATTCAACCTATACTTCCAATGGGAAGCCCTTTTATGTATACAAAATACCTCAAGCATATACTTTTGGCACTGCCGGAACATATCCTATTAAGTTCACTACCACTTCCTTATTGCCCCAATCTGATGGCTGTACTAATAATAATGAGCAAGAAATAACCGATAATGTTGTAGTAAGTGATGCTCCAATCGCTGATTTTTCAATTAGCTCGGTTGATTCCGGATGTGTGAATGCATCCATAAATTTTAGAGATTTGTCTATTGGATCAGGAAGGCCAGTAGTTGCATGGATTTGGGATTTTGGGGATGGAGCAAACAATAGTATTCAAAATCCCTCTAGAACCTATGCTTCAGCAGGAAATTACAATGCTAAACTAACTGCTATTACCGACTTTGGCTGTGTAGCTACTAAAACTGTTCCTATTAGTTTATCTAATAAACCGGTTGCAAGATTTACCGTTCCTGCTATCACCTGTGAAAACAGTGCCATCAATTTTACCGATGCATCTACGATTGTACCAGGTGCCACCAATAACACTATTACTCAATGGAAATGGAACTTAGACAATGGTGCAGGTAATATATCTGTGAATACCAATGCGGCCCAAACCAATACGTATACTACTTGGGGCACAAAAGACGTTTACTTAAATGTTGTTTCAAATACAGGCTGCTTAAGTGATTCATTTAGATTACCAGGTGGCTTCAAAATAAATCCTTTACCTGTGGTTGGGTTTATATTACCAGAAGTATGTTTAAATGATGCAACTGCAACTTTTACCGATACTTCTAAAATTGCTGATGGAACAGAAGCAGGTTTTAGTTATTTATGGAAATTTGACGATGGGGTATCCACAGTTGATCCTACTAAACGTCCGGTTCCATTAACTGCGAATACCAGTTTAAAATCAATCGCAGCAAGCTATAAAACATTTGGAAATTATACCGTCTCTTTACAAGTTACTTCAAGTAATGGTTGCGTAACTACTGATAATAAATCATTTACAGTTAATGGAAGTACGCCAATTCCTAAGTTTGAAGTAGCAAATTTATTAAATGGCATTCCGCTTTGTACCAATGATTCGATAAAAATAATCAATCAATCCACTGTTGATTTTGGGGATGTAACCAAATTAGAAGTAGTCTGGGATTTATTGAGTGCTCCAAATACAATTGTAACAGATCAATCGCCATCGCTAAATAAGCAATACAGTATACGATACGGTATTCCAACCACCCCATCAACTCCTGCGACTAAAGATTATTCAGTTAGAATAAGGGCATTTTCTGGTCAAGCTGAATCTTGTTCTAGAACACTTACCAAAATTGTAACCGTAACTTACGCACCAGCGGTCTCTTTTAGTGATATCCGCGATATCTGTTACGATGCAACGCCTCGTTTAATCACACAAGGAACTTTTATTTCCGCATTGCCTGCAACGCAAACATATACAGGTAAGGGTATTAGTACGGCTGGTTTATTAAATCCCATTACCACTGGCGTGGGTAATGATACCCTAAAATATTTTGTACAAAATAGTGCAGGTTGTAAAGACTCTGCTTTTCAGCCCATCACGGTTTGGCCTTCACCTGTAGCAAAATGGGGCATTGCTGATCCCGCTTGCGAAAAAAATAATGTTTTATTTACCGATAGTTCAGTGGCTAATTTCAGCAATATTGCTCAATGGAATTGGAACTTTGGAGATGGAAAAACGGAAAGCAGAACAAATGGTAATGCATTTGCGCATGTATTTGATACAGCCCAAACTTATTCTACATCTTTGCAAGTGGTCACAGATAGCGGTTGCGTTAGTGCCAGCAATCAACAAATTATTCGCATCAATCATTTGCCCAAACCTGCATTTAGTTTACCCGAAATTTGTTTGCCAGACGGTAGGGGAACTTTCTTGAATCAGAGTACAATAACAGACGGGTCAGAAGCTTTATTCAGTTATGTTTGGAATTTTGGAGATCCTAATGATCCAAGTTCATCCACATTAAGGCAACCAACTCATAAATACAGTGCTGTTGGTCCTAACAATGTTCAATTAAAAATTACCAGTAAAGATGGTTGTGTAGATTCTTTAACAAGAGTGCTCAATACTATTTATCCTTGGCCAAAAGCCAATTTTTCTGCTAGCCAAACAGCAATTTGTCAGGGTGATCCAATTCAGTTTACGGGCTTAGGTAACGGTTTTACCAGTGCACCTGTACGTTGGGAATGGAACTTAGGCGGTGGAGCCACTTCTACATTACAAAATCCTAGAAAAATATTTACCGATTCAGGAAGCTTCACAATCAGTTATTATTTCTTTAATTCGCAAGGATGTGTAAGTGATACTGTGAGCCAAACGGTAGTAGTTCATCCTTATCCTGTTTTAGAGCTTGGACCAAATATTGTAGTACTAGAAGGGGGCACCAAATCTTTGAAACCCGAATTTGTATATGGTACCAATTTAATCTATCAATGGACGCCTTCCTTGTATTTGAATAATGATACCGATTCAATTCCTAAAACAACTCCATTGGGAGATATCACTTATAGACTAAACCTCACAGGAATAGGGGGGTGCACGGTTACTGATACATTATTTGTAAAACTATTGTTAGCTCCAATTATCCCTAATGCATTCTCCCCGAATGGTGATGGAATTAATGATCGTTGGAGAATTCAATACCTTGAAAGTTATCCAGGTGCAACAGTGGATGTATACGATCGATATGGGATGTTGGTGTTTAATAGTATTGAATATGCGGTTGATTGGGATGGAACTCGTAACGGAAAACCATTACCCATTGGAACGTATTATTATGTGATTAACCCTAAAAATGGCAGAAAAATAATTACTGGTTCTGTTACAATAATTAAATAAAATGAGGCATAAAGGATTTCTTTTAGTATTTGGATTGTTACTGTCGTTGTTTATCATTGCACAGCAACGCCCTTATTATACTCAATATATCATGAATAATTATATCATCAATCCTGCGGTTGCTGGTATTGAAAATTATTGGGATGTTAAAGCAAGTCATCGGATGCAATGGGTAGGATTGCAAGACGCTCCAGTAACAACTTATATTACGGCTCATGGCCCACTGAAAAAAGACCCATACCAAACTACTACAGCTACTGGCTTCAGGGCTAAGGGTATGAATCCGAGGGGGCAAGCTTATTGGAGAGATTATCAAGCAGCTGAACCGCATCACGGAATAGGATTTACAATGCTTAATGATAAAACAGGACCTTTGAATCGTTTTGCGGCATATGGTACTTATTCATATCATATAGGATTATCGCCTACTACCAATTTATCTGCAGGGGTATCAGCAGGATTCACGAACCTAAGTTTAGATGCATCTAAGCTGAATTTTGGAGGCACTACTGTTGATCCTGCGGTAGCTTCAAGCGGTGTAATCAATCGAATCAAACCCGATATCAGTGCTGGCTTATGGTTGTATTCTAAAGATTATTTTATTGGGTTAGCTGCACAGCAAATCATACCTCAAAATGTAGCTTTTTCAGATAATACCGTATCGTTAACCAAGGGCAGATTGGTTCCGCATTTGTTTTTAAGTGCTGGATATCGGGTACCAATTGCTGAAGACTTTAATTTGCTACCATCTATGCTCATTAGATATATTAGCCCTTTACCCATGGGTTTCGACTTGAATGCGAAAGTGCAATACCTAGATTTATTATGGGCAGGTGCATCATATAGATACAAAGATGGTTTTGCCGCAATGGTAGGATTGAATTTGAGCAATACCCTCAATATTGGTTATTCTTATGATATTCAAACATCTCGCTTAAATACCATCAGTAGAGGAACCCATGAAATCCTAATAGGATTTATGATTGGGAATAAATACGGAGATTGGTGTCCTACCAAATTATGGTAAGCTTATAATGTTCTGATCATCCAGATATCACAACCGTTATGCCCTGAATTGCCCATTGGGCCATCAAGATAAGAGAAGCCAAACTGCTCGTATACCTTTACGGCTTTGTTTAACTCTGGCATTGTTTCTAAGTACACTTGTGTATACCCTTTTTGCTTTGCAGCAGCAAGCACATAATCAATCATTTTTCTTCCAAGCCCCATGCCTCTAACAGTTGCATTTAAATACATTTTTACTAACTCGCATGTATTATTTGGCAAGCCTTCAGTAGGAAAGTATCCTGCTCCACCTACAATTATCCCATCCTGCAATGCAATGAAATAGCCGCTTTGGGGTTCAGCGGTGAAGAGTTCATATAAGTGATCAGTAGTATCATCGTAAAATACAGTGCCAGGCTTATTTGCACCAAATTCGGTTAATGCAGTTCTGATTATGCTAGCAATCGCTTTATTATCTGCTGGTTCAATAGGCCTTATGATGATATGGTCCATATTATGCTTGCGCTGCTATTCTAAATTTTTTAAAACTATTCATTAAGCCATTGGTAGATGAGTCATGGCTATTTATAGTTTCGTCATTGGTTAATTCAGGCAAAATTTTATTCGCTAATTCTTTTCCTAATTCAACTCCCCATTGATCGTAACTGAAAATATTCCAGATAACTCCCTGAACAAAGATTTTATGTTCGTACATGGCAATTAATAATCCCAGCGTAGCTGGATCTACTTGTTTTACTAAAAAAGAGTTTGTGGGTTTATTGCCTGCAAAAACTTTAAATGGACTTATTTTTTTTATCTCATCGTCTTTTTTATCAGCCTTCATCAATTCTACTTTCACTTCATTCTCACTTTTACCATTCATTAATGCCTCCGTTTGTGCAAAGAAATTAGACATTAATTTTACATGATGATCGCCAATTGGGTTTTGCGAAAGGGCAGGGGCAATAAAATCACAAGGAATCATAGGGGTTCCTTGGTGTATCAATTGATAGAATGCATGCTGTCCATTCGTGCCTGGCTCTCCCCAAATAACTGGTCCGGTAGCATAGTTTACAAGGTTCCCATTTCTGTCGATACTCTTTCCATTACTTTCCATATTGCCTTGTTGAAAATATGCGGCAAAGCGGTGCATATATTGGTCATATGGCAAAATAGCTTCACTTTGAGCACCAAAGAAATTAGTGTACCAAATGCCTAATAAACCCATGATCACAGGAATATTTTTATCGTGTTTTTCTGATTTAAAATGCTCATCCGCCTTGTAAGCACCTCTTAGCAAGTTTTCATAATTTTCGAAGCCTATTGTAAGTGCAATAGATAAGCCAATGGCACTCCACAGAGAATACCTTCCACCTACCCAATCCCAAAATTCAAACATATTGGCTTTGTCTATACCAAATGCAGTAACTGCTTTTTCGTTGGTACTTAATGCTGCAAAATGCTTTGCAATATGCGCTTCATCTTTAGCAAATTCTAAAAACCAATTTCTAGCTGTGTGGGCATTGGTCATGGTTTCCTGCGTAGTAAAGGTTTTGGAAGCAACTAAAAACAAAGTTTCTTCAGCGTTTACTTTTTTCAAGGTTTCCGCTATATGTGTACCATCAACATTGCTTACAAAATAGGTTTGAATACCTTCTATCCAGTAAGGCTTTAGTGCTTCTGTTACCATCACTGGTCCTAAATCACTGCCCCCAATCCCAATATTGACAATATATTTGATTGTTTTTCCGGTAAAACCTTTCCAATTCCCACTATGTATGGTCTTGCAAAAGGCAGCCATTTGATCCAGCACTTTTTTTATCTTGGGCATGATGTCTTTGCCATCAACCATAATAGGAGTGTTCGAAAAATTCCTTAGTGCGGTATGTAAAACAGCCCGGCCTTCTGTTTCATTTATTTTAATTCCTGCAAACTGGTCATGAATGGCATCAGTTAATTTGCATTCATCGGCCAACTGCAGTAAAAGTTGCATGGTCCTAGGGTTGATGATATTTTTTGAATAATCAAAAACCAATTGGTCTAAACAGAGCGAAAACTTTTGAAATCTTTCAGGATCCCCAGCAAAAAGGTCTCTCATATGCCTTCTGCTCATTTCATCTTCATGATGTTTTTTTAATAAAAACCAGGCTTGTGTAGTCGTAGGATTAATTCTTGGTAGCATAATTTCTTAAATCTGCAATTGGATTTTTGGGCTATGAAGTTACCTAAATGGATTCAATCTCCCTAATGGTTTGCTTTACCATTTCTTCTGAAATGTCTAAATGGGTAACAATTCTTACTTGAGTAGGACTCATAGCAATTGTCAAAATTCCTTTACTGGCTAATACCCCAACCAATTCTTTAGCCGTAAACCTTCCTTTTACCTCAAATAAAATAATATTCGTTTCCACTGGTGGGATCATACCCACAAAGTCTTTTTTCTGTAAAGCTGCAACTATTTGGGCCGCATGGGCATGGTCTTGTTCCAATCGGGTTACTTGGTGGCGGAGTGCATATAAAGCGCCTGCTGCTAAATAGCCAGCCTGCCTCATTCCACCCCCAAAAACTTTTCTGGTCCTTCTAGCTTTTCTAATAAAATCGGTAGTGCCCAATAGTACACTTCCTACTGGAGCACCCAATCCTTTGCTTAAACAAACAGAGATAGAGTCAAAGGTTTTGCCATATTGTTCAGGGCTTTCTTTTTTGGCTACAATGGCATTGAATAAGCGGGCGCCATCTAAATGAAGACTTAAATTATTATTTAAACAAACTTCTTTAATTTCCTGAATATCATTATAGTTATAACAAGTTCCGCCTCCTCTATTAGCGGTATTTTCTAAACTCACCAATCGGCTTAAAGGCCTATGAACATCGTCCTTATTATTGATGGCAGCGGTCACTTGGTTGGCGGTAAGTCTGCCAAAATTGCCTTGTAATAATTGAACCGATGCGCCTGAATTAGAAGCAATTCCACCCCCCTCGTATAAATAAACATGGGATAGGGCATCGCAAATTACTTCGTCTCCGGGTTGAGTATGACATCGAATAGCGATTTGATTTGTCATGGTTCCACTGGGGCAAAAAAGGGCGGCTTCCATTCCAAACAACTCAGCACTGTATTGCTCTAACTCATTAATGGAAGGGTCTTCTCCAAAAACATCATCACCTACAGGGGCTGCATGCATGGCAGCTAACATAGGAGTGGTAGGTTTGGTCACGGTATCCGATCTAAAATCTATCATAATCAGCAATTTGCACAAATAAGCTTGAATTTGAGTAAATAACCAAGTTTTTTACACTTAAAAGGTTCAAATTCATTGTAAAATTGTATCTTTGTAGTTTCCGTAATTTTTGGAGAATTATACCTTTTTGTGTCGATTTATAACAAATTGGGTATTCTACTCGTTATCTAAAAAAGCAACTGTACAACATGAGGCAACTCAAGATCGCAACCCAGATTACCAACAGAGATTCGCAAGCAGTAGAGAAGTATTTACAAGAGATTTCCAAAATTCCTATGATCAACCCCGAAGAGGAAACTACTTTGGCGCAGAAGATTAAAATGGGTGATCAAAGAGCATTGGATAAATTGGTACAAGCCAACTTACGTTTCGTAGTATCTGTTGCAAAACAATACCAACACCAAGGTTTATCATTAAGTGATCTTATTAACGAAGGAAACTTAGGATTAATAAAAGCCGCTCAGCGTTTTGATGAAACAAAAGGTTTCAAATTCATTTCTTATGCCGTATGGTGGATTCGTCAATCTATCTTGCAAGCATTGGCCGAGCAAGGTCGTTTAGTGCGCTTGCCACAAAACAAAATTGGTACCTATAATAAAGCCAATAAGGCCTATATGGCGTTTGAGCAAGAACATGAGCGCGAGCCTTCTACAGAAGAATTGGCGGAAATTTTGGAAATGAGTGAAACTGAAATCAACAATATTTTCCAAAGTAATACCAGACATACTTCTCTAGATGCACCAGTGCACGAAGCCGAAGACGTAGCTATGGGAGATTTATTGGAAGGTTCTGATGATACCGACGAAGATGTAATGAAAGATTCATTAAGAGAAGAAATTCGTAGGGTATTAAAGTCGTTAAGCCCAAGAGAAGCAGAAATTGTAAATGCTTATTTTGGTTTGGATGGTGAAAATGGCGTTACTATTGAACAAATAGGAATGAAGTACGACCTTACCAAAGAAAGAATCAGACAAATTAAAGAGCGTGCCATAAAGCGTTTACAGAAAGCGCGTTACAGCAATGCACTTAAAGCATATTTGGGTTAATATTTATGCCTCCAAATAGGGATATTCGAGAGGCTACTTTTTTTGAGAACGCTCCGAATTTTCGGAGCGTTTTTTTTTAATCTTTTTTTCATAATTGTTGTTATACCTAAATGCGCCAAATACCCTTTATATTATTGATGTTGTTTTTGTTGGCTTGTGAAAAAGATATTCAAATTGAGCCTTTAGAAAATGAACCGAAGTTGGTTGTAGATGCCGAAATTGAAAATGGACAAGCACCGATGGTGGTACTTTCTACTTCACTCAATTATTTCTCTACTATTGATACCGCAACGTTGTTTGCTACTTTTATTAAAGACGCTAAAGTGCAACTCAATAATGGATCAAGAACGGTGACATTACAGGTAAATGAATTGCGCTTCCCGCAAGGTGGGCGATACGTATTTTATACTACACCCCCCAATGATCGTATGTTGGGAGAAACTGGCAAAACCTATCAATTAACAATTGATCATAATGGAAAGCAGTATCAATCTACTACATCTATACCATTAATTGCAAAAACCATTGATAGCCTTTGGTCTAAAAGAGTTACCAATAGACCAAATACAGATAGCTTTAGGGTATTGATGGCTCGTATTTTTGATCCTCCGGGCTTAGGCAATTATATTCGCTATTTTACAAAAGTGAATAATCAACCTTTTTTTCCAGGATTTAATAGTGCTTTTGATGACGGTATTATTGATGGTAAAACATATACTATAGATATTGACAAAGGGGTTGATAGAAACCAACCATTTGAAAGAGAAAATTATGGCTTTTTTAAATTGGGTGATACGGTTACCGTTCGGCTTGCTAATATTGATAAAGCCACTTATGATTTTTGGCGAACATGGGAATTTGCATTTCAATCCATTGGGAATCCTTTCTCTTCTCCAGGCGTAGTAAAAGGTAATATCAATAATGGGGCATTGGGTGCTTTTTGTGGATATGGTTCTCAATACAAAACATACATTTGCAAAGATTAAAAAAAGAATATGGAAAAATCAGCTATAGAGAAAGTATCGGTATTAATTATAGGGTCTGGTCCTGCAGGCTATACTGCAGCTATTTATGCAGCTAGAGCAAATATGAAACCTGTTTTATACCAAGGTATTCAACCAGGAGGGCAATTGACAATCACAACAGAAGTAGAGAATTATCCTGGATACCCAGACGGCATTCAAGGACCAGAAATGATGGTTCACTTTGAAAAACAAGCCAGCAGAATGGGGGCAGACATTCGTTATGGGTTGGCTACTAAAGTAGATTTCAGTAGTGCCCCGCATAAAGTGTGGATAGATGAAGAAAAAGAAATTCATGCAGACGCAGTAATCATCAGCACAGGTGCTTCCGCAAAATGGTTAGGCATTCCAAGTGAAGAGCGTTTGAATGGTTATGGGGTAAGTGCTTGTGCAGTTTGTGATGGATTTTTCTTTAAAGGAAAGGAAGTAGCTATTGTTGGTGCGGGTGATACTGCAGCAGAAGAAGCCATTTATTTAAGTAAGTTATGCACGCAAGTACATATGATTGTTCGCAGAGATCAAATGCGTGCAAGTAAAGTGATGCAAGATCGCGTATTGAATTCACCAAATATTAAAGTGTATTGGAATTCAGAAACAGATGAAATATTAGGGGATAAAAAAGTAGAAGCTGTTCGAATCAAGAATAATAAAACTGGAGATACGCAAGAAATCCCTGTAAGTGCATTCTTTGTTGCAATTGGTCATGAACCCAATAGCAGCATATTTAAAGACTTTGTAGAAATGGATGAGACAGGCTATATCTTAACAGTGCCTGGTACTGCCAAAACCAATGTGGCTGGGGTTTTTGCAGCAGGAGATGTACAAGATAAAAACTATCGTCAAGCAGTAACTGCTGCTGGTAGTGGTTGCATGGCAGCATTGGATGCAGAGCGCTATTTAACTTCTATTGGACACTAAAATATGAGCAAAGCAAGCATTCATTTAAATGATTTGAGGTTCTTTGCTTATCATGGATTATATAAAGAGGAACAGATTTTAGGGAATGAGTTTGCCATTAATATAGAAGTAGGGTTCACTCCTAAAGCTTTTCCGATTGTACATATATCCGATACCATCAATTATGCCCTTGTGTATGAAATGGTAAAAAAGCGCATGCAAATTGCTACACCACTATTAGAAACCCTTGCATCAGATATCGCAAATGATATTTTGGCACAGTTTTCTCTAGCTGATTACGTACATATTTCCATTAACAAATTAAAGCCACCTATTGCACAGTTCGTGGGCAGTTTAGGGGTTTCATTAAAAGTGAATAGAATATAATATGACAATCAGATTTGCATTAATCATCGCATTTTTTTGTAGTTGGATGGGGAATGTCTTTTCTCAAGACATCGGTATTTTAGCCAAAGAGGCCGAAAATTTAGAACGACAATTAAAAGAGCCTGAAGCTTTGGCTAAATACAAGCAAATTATTGTAATAGAGCCTAACAATGTAAAGTATTTAGTGAAAGCTGCTGAATTAGAAGTTGCTATAGGAGGCAGAGAAAAGGAAGAACAAAGCAAACGCTTATTTTTTGAATCAGCAATGGCTTATGCTCAAAGAGCTTTAAAAGCAGACGCAAATAGTGCTGATGCGAATTATGCAATGGCAACAGTATCTGGTAAAATGACCGACTTGGATATTGAAAATAAAAAAATAGTGGCCTACGTAAAAGATGTGAAAGATTATGCCGACAAGGCACTAAGCATTAACCCGAATCATGGAAGAGCCAACTATACTTTAGGTAAATGGCATTATGAAATGGTTACTTTATCTGGTATCAAAAAAGCTGCAGTTAAATTATTTTACGGTGGATTACCCAATGGAGACTTAGATAAAGCCATTTCATACATGGAGAAATCTAGAACTATAGAACCGTATTTTGTTACTAATCAATTAGATTTGGCCAAAGCTTACAAAGAAAATAGACAGCCTGCTAAAGCCATTGAAGTTTTAGAACGATTAGTAAAAATGCCCAATCGTTCTTTTAATGATATTGCGTTAAAAGCAGAGGGCGCTAAACTATTAGCATCATTACAATAAAACCATCATATGAGCTTACAAGAATTATTTTTAGAAGCTGTTGCTAACAGCAAAACTTTGTCAGAAAAACCAGATAACGATACGCTTTTAAAGCTGTATGCATTGTATAAACAAGCTACGGAGGGTGATAATAAGGAAGAAGGTCCTTCCAATATGTTTGATTTTGTTGCCAAGTTTAAACACGAAGCCTGGGTTAAATTGCAAGGTCTTTCCAAAGAAACTGCTATGCAGCAATATATTGACTTAGTAAAGGAATTGAAGGGCTAAATTTTGATTTTTTTCCAACGATTGCTGGTAATATACCAGAATGATGGAATAAACATGATGGTCCAATAAACCCATTCGCTTGCCCATCCCCATGTGATGGGCAAGTTCATTTTTTCTAATACAATATAAACATATACTAAGTAAAAAGTAATTGTTGCGATTTCTGTAATTAAATTCATTTTAGAATTGCCAGTTCCTGTAACCGCATTAACCCAAACTGTTGCGGCAGACATCATAATCATTGCAATAGATACTACTCTTATGACTGGAATGCCAGCCTGAATAAAGTCTTCACCTTGTCCATAAATGCCAAGGAAGGCCCTTGGAAAAGCATTTAAGAGTACAAATACAATAAATGCAAAACCCATACTCCACTTTAAAATCCTATAAATTAAAGGGAGTACTTCATCCTTTCTTCCTTGTCCAATTACATTGCTAACCATGGTATTGGTCGTGGCCGCAAATGCCCATGTAAAACAACCAAAGAATCCAAATAGATTCCGCATTGTATTTGAAACAGCTAAGTCTCTTGCGCCATGATGTTCAATCAAAATATAAAAATATTCCCAACTCATAATACTGATCACATGTTGCAATATGAGCGGGTAGGATTGATTTAAAATTAGTTTTATATACGAGTATTGATAAGCAACTTTTTTAAACAGATTGATTTTTTGGCTAATTCCATGGAATCTGATTACTAAGAATACGGCTAACAAACCTGCGCCCTCCGCAATAATTGATGCATAAGCGGCTCCATTAAATCCTAAATTAGGCATTCCTAGTTTGCCATAAATTAATCCATAGTCAAAAATGATATTAATAATGGCTTCACTTGCAGTCCCTAATACAAGTAGTTTGCTTTGATTAATTCCTACCAATAACGCATTGCGCATTTGATAAATATAGAGTAGGGGTAAGCCCCAAATACGAATAGATAAAAAACTTACCGCCATGTTGATGCCTTCTTGATCGTGTAAAGACCATTTTAAAATCAGAGGGGCAACAAACCAGGTCATTAAAATTCCAAAGCTTGCAAAGAACATGGCTATTCTTACTCCATGCCAAAATAAGCTTCCTATTTCATCAATTTTATTTTCGCCAGCTCGTCTAGAAATCAATGCTTGTAATCCATTATTCAATCCATGCCCAATCACTGCAAACATGAGGTAGTACACCCCTGTAATGCCTGCAATTCCTAATTCTTTCTGCCCTAATCCCCCCAAAAAAATATTATTGGTGATAAAGTTAATTTGCGGAACTACGATTGATGCAGATATGGGCAGGGCAATACGCAGGATAGCTTTATTTCCTGTGTTTACCTTTAGATTGAGTGAAGAATGGACGCTCATATTGGGCTGCGAAGTTAGTAAATTGATGTCTGATAATATCTTCGTTCTCCGTTAATGCTTTTTTATATATTATTGCAACGTAATTATTTTTAATGGCTAGGAAAAAAGCAGGATTTTATAAAGAAGATCCAATCAGTGGATTGGCATTTCAGCTCATCATTGAATTGGATGAGCAAGAGCTGCGTTGTATGTCTAAATCAATTGACGGCGGAACGATTGTTGCATTTGAATATTTTAGTTTAGATAAAGATCAAACGGAAGATTGGAATGATATCTTTTACGAAATCAAAACCATTTCTAAGCTTTTTAATAAAACGTATAAACTAGTTACTTGCTTTTTCTTTACACCAGAATCGATCTTGGTACCAGAAAAATTTTTAACTGCCACTTCAGCTGAAGATTATTTGAACCTTATTTATGGGGAAAGTAATCGGATGGATGTGAAATATGAAAAGCTAAATTCTACCAATAGTTTAATCAATACCTATAGAATTAAGAAATCTCTTGCAGAATTGTTTACTCGGCAATTCATCATATTTCAAACATCGCATGTTTACACATCGTTGTTAAACGATGTGATGAATAGGAGAAAAAATGACGAGCAATTGGTGAAATTGCAATTTTACCATGGACATTTTATTATTGCAATATTCAAGGATTCAGTTTTTCAGATGATTCAAACATTCCCTTATAAGTTGGCTGAAGACGCTTTGTATTATATACTTAGATGTAATCAACAATTTGGAATAGATTCTAAAAAAACAATTGTAGAATTAAGTGGCATGATTGATTTAAATACTGAGTTATACGATAATCTATTTCAAGTATTTGATCATATAGAATTGAATTCCACAGAATCTTCCGGTATAATGATAGAAGTGAATAAAGAATATCCGGCTCATTATTTTGCGCCATTTTTTAAATTGGCATTATGAGAATAATTTCTGGGAAGTGGGGTGGGAGGCGAATCAACCCTCCTGCGAATATGCCTCATACTAGACCAACTACCGATATTGCTAAAGAGGGCTTGTTCAATATTTTACAAAATAGAATGAGCTTTGATGGTATTGAAACACTCGATTTGTTTGGGGGTACCGGTTGCATCAGTTATGAACTTGCTTCAAGAGGTGCAGAACAGCTAACTATTGTAGAAAAAGATCCCATCATGCATGGATTTATTGGCAAGAATGCAGTGATGTTAGGTATGGAAAATGTACAATTGCTAAAAATGGATGTATTTGCTTTTTTACAAAGTTGTACTAAGCAATTTGATTTTATTTTTGCTGGCCCTCCATATGCGTTGGGAACTATTGACGAATTACCCAAAATCATTGTTGCAAAAAAACTGATTGCTCCAGGTGGTTTTTTTGTTTTGGAACATACCCCAAGAAATGCCTACGAAAAATTTGAAGGATTTTCTTTTGTACGGAATTATGGCACTACGCTTTTCTCCTTTTTTGAATCTGTAGACTAATTAATCAACTGATCCTATATTTCTAATGGGAGCGGATTTACTTTTGCTGAAAGTAAATTGAAGGCTTGTTTGTAAAAAATTCTTGTATTGTGCCCTGTTTTGGCTAAAAAAATCGGAACGATATATCCAACCCATTTGTAGGCTTAACTTGTTACTGAAATTGTACCCTCCCCCAAAGTAAAAGCGATTCTGCTCGTAAAAAACATTTTCATTATTAAAATGAAACTCGTTTGATGTATTTAAAAATATAGTTTTGTTGGTAATCGTTTTTTTATTGAGCGGTATAACAGCACTAAGCCGGTATCTAAATCTATTTCTATATCCCGATGAAGTATAGCGTTGTTCGGCTCTTAAACGATGCTCTATACGAAACCTTGAAAAGTTTTGATTGTAAATCAATTGTTGCCATATCCTATTTTCCGAAACTAAGAAGGGTGTTTTAAAATTATCATTTACTTGATAAGTGATATAACGGCCTGTTCCTACTAAAGCAGATAAAGAAGGAGTAATCATATATCCAATACCTCCTTTCACTTCATGGTAATTAAAGTGATCATAGGTTTGTTGAGATCGCAATTGAAGTTCTACAAACCCATGCCATTTGCTATTATAATTGAAACGTCCTGTAAGTACATTCCAAGTACCTAAGCCTGGTGTTTGTGAATACAAAAACGAACTGTAAAAAAAAGCCCCGATCATTATCAGGGCTTTTTTTAAGTTTATATGTAGTGGAACCATTGTTTATTAATATCCCATTTTTCAAACTCTTTAGCCACTTCAGTTAAGAAACTGGCTCCAATACTACCATCCACTATTCGATGGTCGTAGCTTAAAGACAAGTACATCATATGTCTTATTGCAATATAATCTCCTTCAGGGCCTTCCATTACCATTGGGCGTTTTTTAATGGCACCCACTGCAAGTATCGCTACTTGTGGTTGGCTTATGATAGGTGTTCCCATCAAACTACCAAATGTACCCACATTGGTTAAAGTAAATGTACCGCCTGTGGTATCTTCTGGTTTTAATTTTGCATTTCTTGCAGCATCAGCCAAGCTATTAACCGCTTTGCTTAATCCTACAATATTTAGTTGGTCTGCCCCTTTAATTACTGGTACAATCAAATTACCAGATGGAAGTGCAGTTGCCATTCCTATATTGATGTCTTTCTTTAAAATAATGTTATCTCCATCTAAAGAGCAATTAATATAAGGGAAACGTTTGATTACGCTTGCGATACATTCTACAAACATTGGCGTGAAAGTAAGTTTGGTTCCTTCACGATGATCAAAATCTCCTTTCACTTTGTTTCTCCACTGTACCATGTTTGTAACATCAGCTTCAGCAAAGCTTGTAACATGTGGGCTGGTATGTTTGCTGTCTACCATATGCTTTGCAATAAGTTTTCGCATACGGTCCATTTCAATAATTTCAGTTGCGCCTGTAACGCTAGCCATTGCTGGATCTGAATATTTTCCTACAGTCTGTGCAACAATTGCTTGTGTTGTAGGAGGTACTGGTGCTGAATAAACTGCAGCAGTTTGTTCAGAGAATCTTGAACTGCTCTTTATAAGTGGCTCTACAGGTACAATTGGCACAATCGGTTCTTGATAAACAGGAACAACAGGCTGCGGTGCTGTTGCAGGTTGCGAAATTGGTTGTGGTATTGCCGAATATTGAGGTGCTGCATACATTGGAGCTGGTTGGAAATTTGGTACTCTCCCAGCTTTCTTATCTGCCACATATTGTAAAATATCTTTTTTAGAAACGCGACCATCATTGCCGGTTCCCGGTATTCTTTCCAATTCACTTAAACTAATTCCTTCACTATTAGCGATGTTTAACACCAATGGTGAATAAAATCGATTAGATGCAGGCTTATTGATGAAGTCTATTAATGGCGCTGATGGCGTGTAAGGAATTTCTTCAACAGGAGCTGCTACTGGTATTGGTGCTGGTGTTGGTGTTGGTTCAGTCGCTGGTGTTGGAGTTGCAACTGAAGCTGAAGTAGCAATGGTTGTAGCTGTTTCTAGCCGAACAATTACCGTTCCGATTGGCACTACATCGTTAACATTGTAGAGGATTTCAGTAATGATGCCTTCTACTGTAGACGGAACTTCGCTGTCTACTTTATCAGTAGCAATATCCAATAGGGTTTCATCTAATTTTACATGGTCGCCAACTTTCTTATGCCACTTAAGAATGGTAGCTTCCATTATACTTTCTCCCAGTTTGGGCATCACCAATTCAGCTATTGCCATATTGTACTACTATTTAAAACAGGTTAATAAGGTATAGTTTACATACACTATCCACTACTAATCAACAAATATAGTAGTTGATGACGATTAAGTTATCAACTATTATCCACAATCATAGTTCTTATCATATTCAATGCGTTAACAGCGGTTAAACTGATATTACGCTCTCTATCAAATCGAAATTGAAAATCTTTAGCAATAACCTGATTACTCGATGCAACTGCAATCCAAACCAATCCTACAGCTTTCTCTTCTGTTGCACCTCCTGGTCCCATTATACCACTTACAGCAATGGCATAATCAGCATTCATTTTTTCTCTTACTGCAACAGCCATTTGTGTAACTGCTTCCTTACTTACTGCCCCAACTGTAGTTAATGTTTCGTGTGGTACATCTAAAAATTGCTCCTTAATGATATTCGCATACGAAATAATGGATCCAGTATAAAATAGAGAAGAGCCTGCATGCTTACTCAATAAGTGCGCAATATATCCACCTGTACAACTTTCAGCCGTAGCAATTGTTTGCTTTTTTTGCTTTAATAAATTTCCGACTACTACTTCCATGGTTTCGTCTTTGTCGGTTACTAAATGCTCTAAAACATTGTTTTTCAGTTGATTAAACTGGTTGTCTAAATCTTTACTTAATATTTCTAAATTGCTTCCCCAAGCGCTTAATCTAAGCCTTACCATTCCGTAATTGGGTAAATACGCTAATTTAATATGAGCAGGTAATGCTTGTTCAAAATCCTTAATTTTTTCAGCTAAAAAAGATTCACCAATTCCTGCAGTTAACAACGTTCTGTGTTCAATAAATCCACTGTTGAACCATTTTGATGTTAATGGTAAAACATGTTTTTGCATAATCCATTTCATTTCATACGGAACACCAGGCATTGCAATAATTCGGGTATTTTTTTTGGTGAACAACATACCTGGAGCTGTTCCCTTTTCATTTTTTAGAACAGTACAAATATCTGGGACTTGAGCTTGTAATGTATTTCGCTCAATCATTGGTCTTTTTAAAATATGCTCGAATATATAGGTTACATGGTCTAGGGTGGCTTGATCCATGACCATTTTTCCGCCAAAATAATCGCATAAAAGTGGCTTGGTGATATCATCTGCAGTAGGCCCTAATCCCCCTGTAATTAAAACTAAATCTGATTTTTCAATGGTTTCATCTAGTGCCTGCCATATATCGTCTCTGTTGTCTCCAACCGCAATTCTGCTTTTGACCTGTATTCCAACTGAATTAAGTGATTGAGCAATCCAACTACTATTGGTGTCAATGACTTGACCAATCAGTAATTCGTCACCGATGGTTATGATAGATGCGTCAATTTTTTTCATTCAAAAGGGCTTATTGATTTCCAAAATAGGGTGCGAATGTTGCCAATAAATCCGCTGGCATGCGTGTTCGCTTATTGGTTAAGTTATCAATGAAATAAAGGGTTACTTTTCCGGTGGTGAGTAATTTTTTCTTTTCATTAAACACTTCGTGTTCAAAACAAATTTCATGACTGATTGGAAGGGTTCTTAAAATGGTCTTGATGGTGATTAAATCATCATAGTGCGCTGGCCTTAAAAATTTTGCTTCCATAGCCACTACAGGCATTCTTACTCCCATTTCTTCCATTTTCTTATAGGTAAAACCCAATGCCCTTATGCATTCTGCTCTACCAACTTCAAAATATTGGGCATAATTGCCATAATATACAATATCCATTTGATCGGTCTCTGCATATCTAACTCTAACTGTGGTGAAATGTTCGTACATTTTTCCGATTTGTTGACAAACTTACAACCTAATCCTGTTTTTCCACAAATGCGATGTTTAAACAAGCTTAACAAGCACTCAGCTTATCTTTAACAATGCTTTGCCACTTAATACCAATAATTAAAAAAATATTTGCAATATATATTTCTCCCATGTTTAAATATTTTACGATCATATTTTTTACCATTATTGCTTTTTCTTCCAATATTAAAGCGCAGGAAACTTTTGAATTGTCTGATCCTGATGCTGCTTTTAAGTCGGCAAAGCAATATTACCAACAAGATCAATTTAGTTTGGCTTTCCCCATTTTTAAAAGATTATTTAATAATGGGATTAAACAAAGCAATATGCCTTTTCAAATTATGGCAGATGCACAATACTATTATATAGTATGTGGATTGCAGCTTGATGAAAAAGGTGCTACAGAAATGGCAAAAACATTTATTGCATTAGACAATCATTTGGCACATACACAAATGGTTTCTTTTTATTTGGGTGAGTATTATTATCAACGAAAAGCCTATAATGATGCTCTAGCATATTATGCAAAATGTAATATTGCCAATTTAAACAATCGCCAGATTGCCACTATGAAGTTTCATCAGGCATATGCTTATTTTGTGAATAAGGATTTTGCAAAATCCAAGCCATTGTTTAACGCAATAAGACAATTGCCTGAAGATCCAAACTATGTTGATGCAAATTATTATTATGGCTTCTTAGCTTTTAATGATCAAGCTTATGAAACTGCTATTGAATGCTTTTTAATTGCAGAATCTCATCCAGATTACCAAAATGTAGTGCCGTTTTATTTAACTGAACTATATTATTTCAGTGGGAATAGAGAGAAGGCTTTATCTTATGGAGAGCGTGCGATCAAACGAAATGGCCAATACTACGACTTACAGTTGAAGCAGTTAGTTGGTCATTTATTGTTTGAAAAAAGAGCATTCGATAGGGCGCTCCCTTATTTGGAAGCTTATGTTGCAGCTAGCGAAAAAGTAAGAAGAGAAGATTTATATGAATTGTCTTATTGTTATTACGAGGCAAAAAATTGGAGTAAAGCTATTCAAGGGTTTAAGCAAATAGGGGGATCGTTGGATTCGTTAGAGCAAAATAGTATGTATTTATTAGCAGATGCCTATTTGAAAACAAATGATTTACAGAATGCTAGAAACGCTTTTCAGTTTTGTGCGGCCAATAATAGTAATAAAGTACAAAAAGAAGTTTCTAGTTTTCATTATGCAAAACTTTCCTACGAGTTAGGGTATTTTGATATTGCTGTGAAAGGGTTTCAACAATTTTTAGCGATTTATCCAAAATCTGACTATTCAAATGAAGCCAAGGAATTACTAGTTAGCACACTTGCAAATACCAATAGCTTTAAAGATGCATTATCATTATATGAATCCTTGCCGAATAAATCTGCTAGTGCAACCGCACTCTTACCAAGACTATTATATGGCAGAACGGTTGAATTAATTAATGATCAAAAACTGGATGGGGCTGAATTGCTTTTAGATAGAATATTGGTTACTCCAAATAATACCCAACAATTACCTTTTGTCTATTTTTGGAAAGGGGAGTTGAGTTACCGCGCTGGCAAAATGGATGATGCTATTGAGTTTTTATCTCAATACTTAAAGTCTCCTTTGAAAAATGGGGAAGTTAATTCAAGTAATGCAAGATATAATTTAGGATATGCTTATTTAAAGAAAGAACTCTATAAACCAGCCAAGGAACAGTTTGAATTAGTACATAAGAACCCGCAGTCTGCATTAAACAATGTAGAGAAAGATGCGGTTATTAGAGCTGCTGATTGTTGGTTTATGTTGAAAGAGTATAGAGCAGCTACTAACTTATATGATCAAATTATCCAATTAAAATGGCCTTCTGCTGATTATGCTACTTATCAAAAAGCCATTATTGCTGGTGCCACAAATAATCAATTGCAAAAGCTATCACTATTACAATCAATTCCAGATATATATCCTCAGTCTAATTTGATAGCCCAAGCCAGATTAGAAATGGCGAATACGTATTTAGCAGACGAAGCATTTGAAAAAGCACTTACGCCTTTACAGGCATTGCTAAATCAAAAAGATGCAGCAGCATTTTATCCTATTGCCTATCAAAAGATGGGGATTGCTTATTTTAATTTGAATAATAACGAAGCATCTCTTACTCAATTTAAACAGCTAGTGAGTAAATATCCAAATAGTACTGAAGCGGAATCATCTGTTGAGTATGTTCGAAATATATTCATGGAACAGCAAGCTCCACTAGAGTATATCAGTTTCATGGAAGCAAATGGAAAGAAGATTGCCGGAAATGAAGCAGATTCTGTAACGTATAAATCGGCAATGATTCGCTTTGAGTTGAAAGATAATCTTGGTGCTGAAGCAGGTTTTAAAGCCTATATAGAAAATTTTCCAAAAGGTAAATATGCGGTAGAAGCCAATTATTTTTTAGCTGAAATTAAGTTAGTCCAGAAAAATAATAAAGAGGCGTTAAATTATTATATGGCAGTTGCTGCATTGTCTCCCAATAAATATGCTGAACGAGCTGCCTTACAAGCAGGAAGGATTTATTATTTTGATTATCAAGATTACGCTAACGCTGCAACTTACTATTCGTTGTTAAAAACAATTGCTTTACAACAAGAAAATAAATTGGAAGCAATGCGCGGCCTATTGCGCTGCCAATTTAAAACACAGCAATTTGAGCAAGCTGGTCCTAATGCAGCAGAATTATTGCTGCAAAAAGGAATTGCTACGGATGATCGTTTGATGGCAGGTTTTGTTATTGCAAAGAATGATCAATTTAATAAAAAAAATCAGCTGGCTTTACAAGGATATCAATCGCTTTTAACATTGGGTAAATCTGAAATTACTGCTGAGTCGCAATACCGTATTGCAGAATTGTTTTTGCAATTCGGCAAATTAGATGAAGCTGAAAAAGCTTCTTTTGAAGTAATTAAAAAGTATGGCTCTTATACTTTCTGGGTAACCAAGAGTTATCTATTAGTAGGAGACATTTATCTGAATCAAAAAGACTATTTCAACGCAGAAGCAACATTTAAAAGTGTGGCGGAAAACGCTGAATTTGAAGAGCTCAAAAAAGAAGCTGCTGCTAAACTAGCAATAGTGATTGCCGAAAAAGAAAAAAACAATAAAGTACAATAGTATTAATAAAGGGTATTATGAAAATGAAAATTGCACTAATTATATTATTGTTATTCACTGGATGGTCTTTGGATACTTTTGCACAACAACGTAAAAGCAAAAAGAAAAAAGCCAAACAAACAAGGGTTACAAAAAAGAAAGTAATTGCTAAAAAAGCGAAAAAAAGCAATAAGTCAGCCACGCTTACAAAAGCTAAAGGGAGTGATTTATCTGTATCTTATACTGTTGCTAATTCATCTAATGCAGATACGGGTGCTACTAGAACAGTTGTAATTACTTCAGCTTTTAAGCCCTCTTTGCAAAATGCAGCCAAAATTAATTTTACCGCAGCAACAAGTATAATTGATTCCTCTCGATTGCCGTTAACCTATAAAGTTCCTTCTTCTAATTTGTTTTTTTTATACCAGCCTATTCCTTTAAAACCATTGGCATTGCCTCCTAATTCACCTCAAGTTTGGAAAAACACTCAGCGAGTTAAAGTTGGTGCCGGAAACTTAAGTTCATTTATGGGTGAAGGACACTTTTCTTTTGGTGATGGCAAGCGTTCTATTACACAGGTTCAAACAAGTTTTATTAGGTCTAAAGGGAAGTTGTACGCTCAGCAATACAGCATGTTTGATTTAGATATTTTGTCTGTAATGAATACAAACAATAACCTAGAGTGGACTTCTCATGCAAAATTTAATAGCACAACTAGATACCGCTATGGATTCATGCCTACTACACTTTTTTACCCCAAAGATGAATTACAATTAGTGTACAATGGGTTGTCTTTAGAAGTTGGAGTGAAGAATAAACAAACTACTCAATCGGGTATTGATTTTCATCCAATCATTCAGTTTAATCGTTTTACCAATACCAATAATGCTGGTGAAAACAATATCATCATTAAAGCACCTATTGAAAAGTCTTTTGGAAAAATGGTTGGCGTAAATATTACTGCTAATGCAGACATAGCCAAATTAAGTTCGCCAAGTTCAATGATTAGTGCCATCAACAACAATTTGTACAGCATTGACCCTAGCGTATTGCTTAAAACTCCCAATGTAAAATTAAACCTTGGTATAAAACCTACTTGGAATAATGGGGTATTTAACCTTTTACCCAATTTCACTTTTAATTCTAGATTGCCCAATTCTAATTTAACTGTAGAAGCGGGTTATAAAGGTACTTTTCATAAAAATGGTTTCCGTTCACTTGCTCAGTTTAATCCATGGATTGCTATACCCAACCAACTTAGAAATACCCGATCTATTGAGCAATATTTAGGCTTGAATGGTAGTACGAACAACCATTTTTCTTTCAATACGCAAGTGGCTTTGATGCAAATGAAAGACCAACCTGTTTTCATTAACCAATTGGGAGATGGTAAAGCTTTTGATATACTATATACTAATATGAATGTCTTGAAATTAAGCGGAGAAATCAATTATACCTTTCAAGAAAAGCTCTCTGTATTAGCGAGTGCTAGTTATAGTAAGTTTAGCAAACTTGATGCCGTAACGAATGCATTTGGTTTAATTCCTCTAGAAGCTACCGCAGGTTTAATTTGGAAACCAATTGGCGACTTACAGGTAAAAGCCGATTTATTTTATCGCTCGGGTTCTTTGTATCAAGATTCATTTTCCTTTACTGCAAAAAGGCTTTCACCAGCTATGGATATGAATTTGGGCTTTGAATTTGGTGTTTTGCCGAAGCTGAATTTATGGCTTCAAATGAACAATCTTTTTAACAATACTTACCAGCGTTGGAACCAATACCCTGTTTTTGGTTTTAATGTTATGGGAGGAGTTGTATATTCGTTCCAATAAACGCTATTTTCATGTATCTATACCTTCATAAATACCTTGTACTGAATAAAAAGCTAAGTATTCCAGACCTAGGTAACTTTGTGATTGAATCTAATCCTGCTAAATTAGATAATACCAATGGCTTTTTATTTGCGCCTGCTCCAGCTATAAAGTTTAAGCAGGAACAAACGCCAGCCTCTGATAAGTTTTTATTTGATTTTATATCCGACGAAATGGGAGTGGATCAAATGACTGCCATCAAACTGTTTCATGATTATGTGTATAAAATCAAAACATCTTTAACCTCACCAGAAGGTGCTAATATAGCAGGAGTGGGTACTTTACGTAAAGAAGACAATGGGTATATTCTTTTTACTCCAGAAAAAAATCTTTTAGATTTAATGCCTCAGGTTAAAGTAAGTGAAGGATTAGCTCACATTAAAAATGATGTAGAAAAAAATAATCTAGACGAAGAAAGGAATTTTACCCAACAAGAAGAAGAAGATATTCGTGAATTATTAGGTAAAGATAGTCAAAATGTATCTGATGATAACTGGTGGGTTTATGCTATTATTCTTTTTATGATTGCAATAGGGGCATTGCTGTTTTATTATGTTTAAAGATTTTCTTGATTTATGTTTACACCCTTACATTACACGCATTGTCCTGGTTGCCATTCTGATAAAATACAATATGCATTAACTGCAAAAGATCATACGGTTAGTAAAGAAGATTTTGATATTTGGCATTGCAATCAGTGCAGTCTAAGATTTACACAAGATGTACCTGGAATTGACCAAATTGGTCCGTATTATCATTCAGAAAATTATATTTCTCACTCAAATACCAAGAAAGGATTCATTAATCAGCTTTACCATTTAGTAAGAAATTACACATTAGGTTCAAAAGCTAGGCTGATTAAAAAATACAGTGGTCTATCTACTGGGAGATTATTAGATATAGGGGCTGGGGTAGGGGCTTTTGCAGCGAATATGAAAGGGCAAGGCTGGCATACCACAGCTTTGGAACCAGATACAAATGCAAGGGCGGAAGCTAAAAAGCAATATGGGATAGACTTATTGTTGCCTAATGAATTGTATTTATTTACTCCACAACAATTTGATGTAATAACCATGTGGCATGTATTAGAACATGTTCATGATTTACAGGGGTATTGGAAAAACTTCCATCGCATTTTACCAGTAGGAGGAAAGTTGGTAATAGCAGTACCCAATTATACTTCAGGTGATGCAGGAACTTATGGTTCCTATTGGGCAGCATATGATGTGCCTAGGCATTTATACCATTTTTCTCCAGCTTCTATGGCAGAGTTAGCTGGTATGCATGGATTCTCAATTGTAGCAACTAAAGCCATGTGGTTTGATTCCTTTTATGTTGCTATGTTGAGTGAAAAGTACCAAAATGGGGTGACCCGTTATTTTGCTGCATTCTGGCAAGGTCTCCAATCGAATTTGGCTGCAATAACAAATCCCAATAAATGCAGTTCTGTTATTTATATTTTACAAAAGAATTAATTCAATTTTAGCTCGTAAAGGGCAGGCCAACGTTTACCTGTGACTAAAAAGTTCCCTGTTGTAGGATTAAATGCAATTCCATTTAATACGTCCGTATTTGCTACAATAAGTTGATTGGTCTGTTGTAACAAGCCCGCTAAATTTATTCTTCCAACTATAGTACCAGAAGAAGGATCAATCTTTAGAATATAGTCTGTTAGGTATTGATTGGCATAAATAAAACCATTTACCCATTCTAATTCATTTAGGTTACTTACATATCCATTATTATCTGAAACACCTAAGGTTTTGGTGATTTTAAATGTAGCAGGGTCTACCCAATATAAGTTGCTCCCGCCGGTTGATACAAGCAAAGCCTTACCATCAGTAGTAATACCCCAACCCTCATAAGGCCAATCGAATACTTTTTCTTGTTTTAATGTTTTGAGATCGTAAACATATACTTTATGATCCTCCCAGGTTAGTTGATAAATCTTGTTATTTAAAATGGTAATCCCTTCTCCAAATTCGGTGTCAGGTAATTTAACAGACTTGATTGCTTTACCTGATTTTAAGTCGGTTAACATTAATTTACTTTCAGTTTTCCAGCCAGTACCTTCCCATAATTTTCCTTCATGCCAAATTAAACCTTGTGTGTAAGAAGAAGTATCGTGCGGATAAATATTTAAAACTTGAAAAGAAATATTAGTCGGTTCTTGGATTGCTTGTACCTTATTTTGTGCTGCATTATCTATACCAGCATTGGTTTGGCAACTGCTAATTGTAATAGAATAGCACAACAAATAGAAAAGCTTTTTCATAATTCAAATTGAGTATAAAGTTAATCATTCGC
>JBBAJU010000012.1:42138-72846 GCA_040403845.1 Sediminibacterium sp. | reverse complement strand
AATTCCACTTTTACTTTCTTCTCTTTACCGTCTGGGGTTTTGAAGGTTTTGGTAACTGTTTCAGACTTGCGACCCATATGACCATAAGCTGCAGTTTCACTGTAGATAGGGTTTCTGAGCTTCAAACGCTGCTCAATAAAGTAAGGACGCATATCGAATAAGCCCTCTACTATCTTCGCAATCTGACCATCGGTCAAGTTTACTTTAGCAGTGCCATACGTGTTTACGTTGATAGAAGTAGGTTGTGCAACACCAATCGCATAAGATACCTGAACCAAAATCTCGTCAGCTACACCAGCAGCTACTAAGTTCTTCGCAATATGACGCGTAGCATACGCTGCAGAACGGTCAACCTTGCTTGGGTCTTTACCACTGAATGCACCACCACCATGCGCTCCCTTACCACCATAGGTATCTACGATGATTTTACGACCCGTTAAACCAGTGTCTCCGTGCGGGCCACCAATTACAAACTTACCCGTAGGGTTGATATGGTATTTGATGTCTTTGTTGAACAGCTTCGCGTATTTCTTGTACTTCGCTTTAACTCTTGGAATTAAGATTTCAATGATGTCTTTCTTAATCTTGGCCAACATCTTTCCTTCCGAATCAAAATCATCATGCTGCGTAGAAACTACAATCGCATCAATTCTTACGGGTTGATTGTTGTCGTTGTATTCCAACGTCACCTGGCTCTTGGCATCAGGTCTTAGGTATTTGATGGCTTTGTGCTCTCTTCTTAATGCAGCTAGTTCAATCAAGATCTTGTGCGCTAAGTCCAACGCCAATGGCATATAGTCTTCTGTTTCGTTGCTGGCATAACCAAACATCATTCCTTGGTCGCCTGCTCCCTGCTCCTCTTTCTTCTTCTTGTCTACGCCTTGGTTAATATCGGCACTTTGCTCATGAATCGCAGATAAAATACCACAGCTATTTGCTTCAAACATGTATTCGCTCTTGGTATAACCAATCTTGCGAATCACCCCACGTGCAATCTCTTGTACATCTAAATACGCTTTAGACTTTACTTCACCCGCTAATACCACCTGACCAGTGGTTACCAAGGTTTCGCAAGCCACTTTACTTTGTGGATCAAACGCTAAAAAGTTATCAATCAGCGCATCAGATATTTGATCCGCTACCTTGTCCGGATGTCCTTCAGAAACACTCTCAGAAGTAAATAAATAAGGCATTGAATATAGTTTTAAAGTTTTGTTGTTGATGAATTATAATCTAGAATATACCAATCTCAAACGCATTCTGAACCTGCTGTGTTTACCACCACCCAATCTTACTCTACCATTCGCAACTTCATTGCCTACCCCAGCGTTTAAATAATACATTTGAGAAACAGTATTGTTAGGATAAGGAGGAGTAAAGTTTAATGAGTCATTAGAAGGAGCAGACAACCTTAAGGTGAAAGAAGTGTCTCTTCTCGTAACGATTCCCTGAATATACCTGCTGATCACAAAATTGTAAGCTGCAACACGGTCGTATCCGTTGATAGTTTTAAATATTCTAAACCCTCCAAAGTCTCCTGTATTAGGTCCTTGATTACCTACTAAATAATCATTAGGAATATTTCTCTTATGCTTTCGCACTGAATCATATGCACTTAACAACAACAAACGAGGTGCTTGGAAAAATCTATCCAAAGTCAACAGATTATTATCGTCGGGAACTTGCTCTGCTGTAAGCTCAGCGCGGTGAATAATACGATTGCTTAAGTTTTGCAAATTTGGTATACGAATTCGAACAAAAGTACCTGGGAAACTTTGTATGTAAACAAGAGAATCTGGTTTTGAAGTGGTAGTAATATGATTACTTATTTGGGCACCTGTTGTATTTCTTGTAATATAGTTTGCAAATCCACCAAAAGCAGAATTAAATCTAAAATATCTTACTGCGGTATCCCTAACAGTTGCTCCCGTACTGCTAGTATTAAAATAAAATGCCAACTTGGTATTTGTATCTAATAAATTCACATATAATAGTGCATTGGCGGGGCTTGCAGATAGTACTTTAAGTGAGAATCCTTTAAAAAAAGATTTGAAAGTGCTGTCATTTCTATACGCATTACTAGAGTCGTAGTCTCTAATAAATCTTCTGGCTACATCCATTCTAAGTGGAATTCTGATTTGATTTCTACTCATCTCAAATCGGTTAATTACAGAATCCGCTAAGGTTCTGATATCAACTGAAGTAGTATTAGCCAAAGGTCCAATAGTATTGATCGGATAAACACTAGGAAAATTAACCGGATAGCTTACAAATGGATTCAATGGTGTTGAAGGACTAATTTCTTGAACTGAAACCTGAAGTGGCTTACTAGAATCACCATAAAAACCTCTATAACTTAGAATTAAAACAGCTGAATCTACCACTAAACTATCCTTTGTACCAGGAAAAGCATATGGAAATGAGGGTGGAGTTAGTTCAAAGTTTAATTCCGCGGATGTTTTACCAAACAATGGGTCATTGGTAATTGCACCAATGGCCATATTATCTGCATTATACACCCTAGTGGTATCGGTTTCGTTAAAGGTATCTGTTTCCAACTCCATTATAGTGTCGAAAGTGTTTACACCATCAACAAGAGGAATTAATCCAGCACCAATTTCAGTGGTTGTAATTCGAGTACATGACGCTGTAACAAACAAAAAGAAAATAAGAAAAAGAGGCGATAAACGCAGTCTAAAATTAGCTAACATGTTCTGGTTTTACTTACCCGCAAGGTCGTTGTACAATTCTAAATACTCTGTTAAATCAGAATCCCATCCTTTAAATGGAATTACTTTTTTCCCCTTTACTTTAGAGAATTCGTCGGTCAATTTCTGATCGATTATATCAGACCCAAATGAAATGGCGTCAGCAAAATGTGCACCACCTTTAAACATAGCAGTGTTGTTGCCGTCTTTAAATACATCCAAATCTTTATCCTTTACGTTCACATTAATCACAGCACGCTTCAGAAAATCGGCCCCAAGGCTTTCTTCAAAAGTATTTTGACCAATGGTAAACACCACTTTACTATTCCCAAAAACAGGTTCTTTTTTATAGGCTGTCTTTATATAAGCAGGAATTAATCCACTCATCCATCCGCTACAATGAATAATGTCTGGAGGCCAACCAAATTTCTTAACGGTCTCCAAAGCTCCTTTACAAAAAAATACGGTTCTTAAATCGTTGTCTTCAAACCATGTTTCATTGTCGTCATGAAAGATCTGTTTACGCTTGAAAAAATCTTCATTTTCTAAGAAGTATACTTGCAATCTTGCATTAGGTAAAGAAGCTACTTTAATTTGTAAAGGATGATCATCATTGTCAACTGTTACATTGATTCCAGACAACCTTACAACTTCATGTAATCTATGCCTGCGCTCATTAATAACACCAAAACGCGGCATGATGCATCTCACTTCTAAACCGCTGTCGTTGCTTTTTATTGCAAGCTTATTTATTACTTCTGCAAACTCCGTCAATTCCAAATACGGAGACATTTCAGTGGCAATAAATAATATTCTTTTCTTTGTTGACATGAACACTTCTTTTTAGAACCTGACCCTGAATAAGTCTGCGAAGTTATGAAATATGCATGAAATACAATACTGTATTCATTTAGGGTTGAAATTGCCTATTAAAAACACCTTAAATTGTCATAAAATATGGTCTCAATGGCAAGAATTGCAAATATGGTATCTTTGAAATATGAACAAAAAGTGGCTATCCATACTTCAATACCTTTTCTTTCTTGGTTTAGGACTTTTTTTGGTTTGGTGGAGCATGCAACAAATTCCACCGGAAAAATGGGAAGATTTTAAAAAATCGTTACAAAATGCGAATTATTGGCTTTTGTTGCCCGTTTTTATTTTCCTTACTAGTAGTCATGCCATTCGGGCGCTTCGTTGGAAAATATTAATGAAACCGATGGGGTACACTCCCAGAACCCCCAATGTTTTTTTTGCAGTGATGGTAGGATATTTAGCGAACCTAGCGGTTCCAAGATTAGGAGAATTATTAAAATGTACCCTTTTAGCTAAATATGAGAAAGTCCCTGCAGATAAATTGGTTGGAACCATTTTAGTAGAGCGGGCATTTGATGTAATTTCACTTGGGTTGGTTTTTGTGATTGCACTAGTGAGTCAGTTTGATGTGGTAGGAGCATATGCGGGTCAATTATTAACCCCCCTTTTGGATAACAATGAATCGGAAACTTCCTACTTAAAATTAGGTGTGATTTTGGTTTTTATTCTTTTTATGGCGGTTGGAACCTGGATCATTCTTAAGAAGTTTCCCCACAATAAATTTGGAAGCATTTTTAAAAATATCATTGCGGGTGTTTGGGAAGGGCTTAGCAGTATCAGGCAATTGGATCAAAAAGGCCTTTTTATTCTTTACAGTGTGCTCATTTGGGGACTTTATATTTTAGGTACCTGGATTGGGCTCTTTGCAACCGCAGGGACTAGTAATTTAGGCATTGCAGCTGCAGTTTCAGCCCTTGCTTTTGGAAGCATCGGGATGATTATTACCCCCGGAGGAATTGGCGCATATGCCTACTTTATAGCCAAAGTTTTAGAAAAAAACGGGATTGGATTCGAAATTGGTTTTGCCAATGGAACACTACAGTGGTTTGCCCAATTCATTATTGTCCTTATACTTGGCTTTATCAGTTTAGGATTACTTCCATGGTTCAATAAAAAACAACCCAACAATGAGAGCAACTAAAGCAATAGAACAAAAGATTTTTACCCTCGATCAGTTAAAAAAACAAATTGCAGCATGGAGAGTGAATAATAAAACCATCGCTTTTAGTAATGGCTGTTTTGATATTTTACATGAAGGACATATATTTTCTTTAAATCAAGCTGCAGCTGAAGCAGATATATTAATTATTGGCGTTAATAGTGATGTTAGTGTAAAAAGATTAAAAGGTCAAGACAGACCTATAAATAATGAAATTAGTAGAAGTATTTTATTAAGCAACCTAGCAGTTGTAGATGCAGTTGTGGTATTTGAAGAAGATACCCCATTGGTTTTAATTGAAGCGATTATGCCCGATGTAATTGTAAAGGGTGGCGATTATACTGTAGAACAGATTGTAGGTGCTAAGCAAGTAATTGCCAATGGAGGAAGGGTAGTCATCAATAAAATAGTAGAGGGCTTTTCTACAACAGGCATTATTCAGCAAATAAAGAAATCTTACTCTTAGTAAACAACAAATACTTAACACTAAATATTTATTGTTAAACTTATATTTGAATATGTCTAAAAAGCATTTAATTCAAAGAGATATAAGCTGGCTAAGTTTTAATGCCAGAGTATTGCAAGAAGCCAATGACCCTACTGTGCCTTTAAGAGAAAGAATCAAGTTTCTTGGAATTTTTTCTAATAATACAGACGAATTCTTCAGAGTTCGGGTTGCCACCTTAAAAAGGATGATTGAGTTTGCAGAGAAAAGAAAGAAGCTGAACATGTATATGGAAGAAGATCCACAGAAAATCTTGGACCAAATTCAAATGACTGTATTACAGCAACAGAACGAATTCAATCGAATATGGGAAGGCATTTTAAAAGAATTAAAAAAAGACAAAATAACGCTTGTTGCAGAAACAACGCTCAATAAATCGCAACAACTATTTGTAAGAAAATTTTTTGATGAAGAGGTACGTTCAAATATCATTCCCTTAATGATTGAGACCCTTCCGCAACTTCCCTATTTAAGAGACAAAAGTATTTTTCTTGGGGTAGTGATGCGAAAAAAAAATTCGGCCTATCAGCAAAAATATGCACTCATAGAAATACCTACCAAAGCGGTGGGAAGATTCATTTTATTGCCGTCTCGAAAAGACGAGAAAAACATCATCCTGTTAGAGGATGTAATCCGTTTTAACCTACCCGTAATCTTCTCCTATTTTGGCTACGATATTTTTGTAGCACACGTTTTTAAAGTAACCAAAGACGCCGAAATAGATTTAGACAACGATATTAGCACCAGCTTTGCCGAAAAAATTGAGAAAGGAATTAAAAGTAGAAGAAAAGGTAAACCAGTAAGATTTGTTTACGACAAAGAAATGGATCCAGGATTACTTGAATTTCTGATACGAAAATTAAGCCTGACTAGAAAAAGCAATATTATCCCTGGAGGAAGAATACACAATTTCAGGCACTTCATGGATTTCCCAGATATTCTATCGCAAAAAAGTACTCGAAGAGCATCATTTATTCCTGAATCGTTACAAACTTCTTTAAGAGTAACTGATATTATTTTGAAGCAAGATGTGATGTTACATTTTCCGTATCATGCTTTTGATCCTATAATAGATTTATTAAGAGAGGCGGCCATGGATCCAGATGTGTTATCTATCAAAATAACTGCATATAGATTGGCATCCAATTCAAAAGTTATCAACGCGCTTATTAATGCAGCCCGAAACGGAAAACAAGTTGTGGTGATGTTAGAATTAAAAGCAAGATTTGATGAGGAAGCCAACCTAGAATGGAAAAAAATACTAGAAGAGGAAGGAGTAAAAGTTTTGTTGGGTATCCCTAAAATGAAAGTACATGCCAAGCTTTGTGTCATTAGTAAAAAAAGTGGAACCAGATCAAAACAATATGGGTTTGTTAGTACGGGCAATTTGAATGAAAAAACTGCTCGAGTTTATGGAGACCACTGTTTACTGACTTCTAACCGAAATATCATGAATGATATTAATAAGGTATTTCGTTATTTAGAAAATTGGAAGGAAGGGCCTGTATTATTAAAAAGTTGCAAAACCCTTATGGTATGCCCTACGAATATGCGCAATGAACTAAATCGTTTAATTGATGTAGAAATAAGAAATGCCAAAGCAGGTAAACCAGCTGCCATTATTTTGAAAGTAAACTCATTAAGTGACGCTAATTTAATTGATAAGCTATATGCAGCTGGTGCAGCAGGGGTAAAAATTGATATGATAGTAAGAGGAATTTTCTGCGCAGAAATAGATCGTAAAAAATTCAAGCAACCTGTAAAAGCCATCAGTATTGTTGATGAATACTTAGAACATTCTAGGGTAATGATTTTTCATAATCTAGGAAAAGAAAAAGTGTATATCTCAAGTGCAGATTGGATGGTTAGAAACTTAAATCACCGAGTAGAAGCAGCCATTCCAATTACTGATCCATTGATAAAACAAGAATTAATTGATATTATCCACATTCAGTTAAGAGATAATGTAAAAGCCCGTATTCTGAACAGTGAATTAGCGAACAACTATGTACCTTTCACCGGAAAAAAGAAAATAAGGTCTCAAATTGAGACTTATCATTACCTGTTTAGAAAAAATAATATCACCAGTGAGGCTAGCAGCAATTGATATAGGTAGTAACGCAGCAAGATTATTAATTGTTGAAGTAAGCAACGATAAAAATGGTAAAACCCAATTCAATAAATTGAATTTAGTTCGGGTTCCTTTACGCTTAGGATTTGATGTTTTTGAACGTGGGGAAATCTCGAAAGAAAAAAGGGGAATGATTCTTCAGACGATGAAAGCCTATAGTCATCTTTTGAATGCTTATAATGTAAGAGAAGTGATTGCATGTGCAACCAGTGCAATGAGGGATGCTTCTAATTCTTCAGATATTATCAGGAAAGTCAAATTAGAAACTGGTTTGTCCATAGAAATAATTAGTGGAGACCTAGAAGCTTCTATTATTTATGAAAATCATATTGCAGAAAATATGGATACAGCTAATAGCTATATGTATATTGATGTTGGGGGAGGTAGTACAGAACTTACTTTTTTTACAGATGGAAAATTAACTTTTAAGCGTTCATTCAATATTGGAACCATCAGACTTTTGAAAGATATGGTTGATCAGTACAAATGGGACGAAATGAAAGATTATATTAAAAATGCCACCAAAGGGTATAAAAAAATTATTGCAATAGGGACTGGTGGAAATATTAATAAGGTCTTTTCATTAAGTAAGAAAAAAGACGGCAAACCCTTGAATTTAGATTTACTAAAAGATTATTATAAAGAAATATCCAGCTTTTCATTAGAGGACAGAATCAATATTTACAAGCTTCGTAATGACCGAGCAGATGTAATAGTGCCCGCTTTACAAATTTATATTAATGTAATGCGATGGGCAGATGCAGATGAAATATATGTTCCCAAAATTGGTCTGGCAGACGGGCTGGTCCAGCATCTGTATGCCAAAATTCACCGATGATAAGTCTATTTTCAACCCATTTTTATCCAAATAATGTACATAGGTCCTACATTTGGATATACCCAAATGGTATTTTATTTTCATGATTAAGACAATTTCAGATAAAAACCGAGCCATTCAACTAATCGCCCACCTGGCTGCTTGGATCTGCTTTTTCTCTCTTCCCTACTTGGTGTTTTTTCCAAGACTTAGAGATTTTAGCATGAGCAATCATATGCTTACGGTCATTATCCTGAATAATATCATGCTTGTAGTGTTTTTTTATTTAAATACACAGGTATTGATTCCAAAATTATTAATCAAAGAGAAATGGCTTTTATATATACTAAGTTTAATTGGATGTTTATTATTCTTCTTATACGTGCCAAGAACATTGGCCATGATGATTCATCCTCCAGAAATACCACTAACTGTTACTGAAAACACAAAAGGTCTTAACCTAAGAGGCAATAGAATCGGAAGAATAAAAAGAAGGCCTTATGCAGATTTTTTTAATACAGTCTTGTTTTTACTAGTCATCACTTTTGGGGCATGTATAGAAGTGGTAAGGCGTTGGCTACAAACCGAACAAAATAGAAAAGAAACGGAACATGAGCGAATTAATACTGAACTTTCATTTTTAAAGTCGCAAGTAAACCCCCACTTTTTCTTTAATACCCTTAATAATATTTATTCACTAGCTATTGTAAAGAGTGATAAAACGGCGCATGCGGTATTAAAACTTTCTGCTATCATGCGGTATATTCTCACAGAAACCGAGCGAAATTTAGTCCCTTTAGAAAATGAAGTGAGTTTCATACACAACTATATAGAGTTACAACAAGTCAGATTAACAGAAAAAGTTCAAGTCAATTTTACCATTGAAGGCAATACAGCTCCCCTACTTGTGGCCCCACTGATATTTATTCCCTTTGTAGAAAATGCTTTCAAATATGGGATAAGCACAAAAGAAAAAAGTACAATAGAAATTAACTTGAAAATTGTGGATCACACTATTTTCTTTTATTCAAAAAACTATATTGTACAATCAGAAAATAATTTAATGGAGAATACTGGAATTGGCATCAATAATGTAAAAAGAAGACTAGAACTTCTTTATCCAGAAAAATACGAACTCAGTAATTTTTCTGAAAATGGACATTATATTGTAAACCTATCTATCAACACCCTCCCATGATTAAGTGTATAGCTATAGACGATGAACCACTAGCTTTACAAGTGGTGCTAGAATATTGTAATAAAATATCTTTCTTATCATTAGAAAAAGTATTTACCGACACAGATGAAGCAAGAGAGTATCTGCTGCAAAATAAAGTAGACATTCTTTTTTTAGATATTCAAATGCCGGATATTAATGGGCTTCAATTTTATAAAAGTCTGTCTATAAAACCCATTGTAGTGTTCACAACAGCATACAAAGATTTTGCTGTGGAAGGATTTTCAGTTGATGCAGTAGATTATTTATTAAAGCCATTTGAATACGATCGTTTTTTAAAAGCTTGTTACAAAGCAAAAGAATATTTAGAGTTTTTAAGCTCTCAGGAATTACAACTTAATTCAATCTTTGTAAAAGTGAATTATGAAATAATGAAAATCAATTTAAAAGATATTGAATTGATTGAAGCATTAGACGATTACATCAAAATTCACATAAAGCCATCCCCAGTTTTAACTTTAATGACTTTAAAAAGTATCAGTGATAAATTACCCGCAAGAGACTTTTTAAGGGTACATCGATCGTTTATAGTTCCTATTCATAAAATCGAAAAATTTAGCAAGTCTAAAATATGGATTTCTGGTAAAGAGGTACCCATCGGTAGTAGTTATAATAATGTTTATGAACATTTATTGACAATCTCGAAGCTTGGTTAGTGCCATTAAAAATTAGGATGTACCTTTGCTGCAAATTTTCATACCATGGAATTCTTGCAGCAATTAGGATTACAATTACAAAATGAAGGTGTTTCAACAGGTACAGTATGGTTAAAATCAAGTGGAGCTCCTATTGAGTCTTTCTCCCCTGTTGATGGTAAAACCATTGGAACTGTTTCTACTGTTGATCAAGAAAGCTATGAAACTTTAATAGCAACTAGTATTTCCGCTGCAAAAGAATGGAGAAATTGGCCCGCCCCTAAAAGAGGAGAAGTTGTTCGTCAAATAGGAGATGCACTTAGAACATATAAAGAACCCTTGGGCAAATTGGTGAGTTATGAAATGGGTAAAAGCTTACAAGAAGGGTATGGAGAAGTACAAGAAATGATTGACATCTGTGATTTTGCAGTTGGTCTATCTCGTCAATTATATGGTTTAACAATGCACAGTGAGCGCCCTCAGCATAGAATGTATGAGCAATGGCATCCATTGGGTATAGTGGGGATTATATCTGCCTTCAATTTTCCGGTGGCAGTATTCAGTTGGAACGCTGCACTTGCATGGATTTGTGGAAATACAACCATTTGGAAACCAAGTGAAAAAGCTCCACTATGTGGAGTTGCCGTGCAAAATATTATAGCAAAAGTATTTGCTTCTAACAATGTTCCTGAGGGGGTAAACTGCTTAGTTCAAGGTGGACGATCAGTAGGTGAATGGATTAGTAACGATACTAGAATCCCATTGGTTTCAGCCACTGGATCCACCAGAATGGGTAAAGCCCTTAGTGCTGCAGTAGCAGCAAGATTGGGCAAGAGTATTTTAGAATTAGGAGGAAACAATGCAATCATCATTTCAAAAGATGCAGACTTAGATATGTCGTTGATTGGTTGTGTGTTTGGAGCAGTAGGTACTGCGGGACAACGTTGTACCAGCACCAGAAGACTTGTCATTCATGAATCCGTTTACGACATATTTACGAGTAAACTCGTTAAAGCATACGAACAATTAAGAATTGGCAACCCACTTGATGCAAATAACCATGTAGGCCCATTGATTGACCAAGATGCGGTTAAAATGTATTTAACTGCAATTGATCAATGCAAAGCACAAGGCGGTGACTTTTTAGTTGAAGGTGGTATGGTAACAGGCGCAGGATTTGAAAGTGGTTGCTATGTAAAACCATGCATTGCAGCGGTAACAAATGAGTTAGCGATTGTTCAACATGAAACTTTTGCTCCCATATTATATGTAATGAAATACAGCAATTTAGAAGAAGCTATTGCCATGCAAAATAATGTACCCCAAGGTTTATCGTCGGCAATCATGACCTTAAATATGAGAGAAGCAGAACAATTTTTATCTGCTAACGGTAGCGACTGTGGTATAGCAAATGTAAATATTGGAACCAGTGGAGCTGAAATTGGTGGCGCTTTTGGTGGTGAAAAAGAGACTGGTGGTGGTAGAGAAAGTGGTAGTGATGCTTGGAAAGCATATATGCGTAGACAAACCAATACAATCAATTATGGAACTAATTTACCGTTAGCGCAAGGAATTCAATTTGACTTTTAAACAAGGGATAATTAATTAATATTTTTCCCTGCAAAATGGAAGTTCAAAGAAAACTGATGAAACTGTTTTTGTTGATAAAAGCCAGTTGCGTAACGGATATGAAGTTTTTTATGCAAAAATCCTGCCCCAAAGGTAAGTCCATTCAAGCCACTGGTTGCATTAAAAATATTTAGATCTTGACGTCTTAAGAAATTATAGCCCAAATTGATTTCAACCTTATCCGTTAAAAAAAACTGTGTTCCCAAAACCAAGTGCGCAAAAGTTTTTTGTAAGAATCCTGCTGTTCTTAAATCTCCTTCTGAAGCATTAAAAGCAGTGTCATTATAAAAAATGCTTAACCTGTGCAAGTTATGTGCAGTTAAAGAAAACTGAATAGGTGCATTTTTTAGTTTTTTACTAACCCCTGCCTGTAAATCAAAAGGCAATTCTTCCTTAGGCCCCCCACCATAAGTGCTTAGTTGGGTTCCCATATTCTTTATTAATACTGCAGCCTGAAATTGCTGATTAGTGTCTATATAATTTAAGCCGATATCCATTGCAATACCAGAAGATCTAAATAACCCATAATTGCTTTGAATAAATTTGAGGGTTGATCCTATATAAAAACGTTCATTATATTGTTTGCTAACCATTAATTGAACAGCAAAATCATTTGGTTTAAATGTTCCAAGAATATTACCTAAAACATCTGTTTGGGTAATATTTCCGTAATGTAAATATTGTAATCCAACTCCCCAATTCAATTGATACTTGCTTTCATGAAAAGCTGCAACAGCACTATAATTACTTATTCCTGCTATAAAACCATTGAAGGAAGTAGCTATTTGTTGATGCATTTTGTTTCTTAATAATGCAGGGTTGCTTAAACCCATTGAAACGTCATTTCCTTGACTACTAATATTAATCCCTCCTAATGCGGCTACTTGAGCGGAACCTGGTTGACTAAGAAAATTATAAACAGCATTGCCACCGAGTGTTTGTGAAAAAGACTCGGTGGCAATAAAAGAAAATATACCAATTAAAAGTTTATTGATTTTCATCCCAAATTAAAACTACAACTATACAAGCGCATAATCAATAACTTGTTGCATAGTTTTAACATAATGAAAATGAAGACCTTTAATGAAACTGCTATCAATTTCAGCAACATCTTTTTGGTTCAAATGACAAAGAACTATTTCTTTTAAACCAGCTCTTTTTGCAGCCAATACTTTTTCCTTAATACCGCCAACTGGCAACACTTGACCGCGTAGGGTAATTTCTCCGGTCATAGCCAAAAATGGCTTTACTTTTCTTGCAGTAAATGCTGAAGTAATTGAAGTAAGCATTGTTATTCCAGCACTCGGCCCATCCTTCGGTACAGCGCCTTCCGGCACATGAATATGAATATTCTTGTTTTTAAACAACTCAGGATCAATCCCTAACTTCTTATAATTGGCTTGAATATAACTTAAGGCAGTTGTAGCACTCTCCTTCATCACATTTCCTAAATTTCCCGTAAGCTTTAATTCACCTTTGCCATCACTCAATATAGTTTCTATAAATAAAATGTCTCCGCCAACATAAGTCCAAGCCAAACCTACCACAACTCCAGCCATATTTGCTGTCTTATAAATCTCATTGCTGTATCGTTGTTGGCCTAAAATTTTCTCTACATCTACAGATGTCAAATTCAATTTAACTTTCTCCTTTAATGCCATTTCTTTTGCCTGAAAGCGCATAATAGAAGCAAGCTGTCGGTCTAATTCTCTAACACCACTTTCTCTTGTATATTGTTCAATTACTTTTTCTAAAACCTTATCGTTTATTTTAAAGTTTACTTTCCCCAAACCATGTGCTTCTTTTTGCTTTGGTACTAGATGTCTTTTGGCTATTTCTACTTTTTCTTCAATAGCATATCCGCTTAAATCAATAATTTCTAAACGGTCCCTTAGAGCAGGCTGTATATTCTGTAAATTATTGGCTGTTGCTAAAAAAAGCACTTTGCTTAAATCATACTCTAATTCAAGGTAATTATCATAAAAAGTATGATTTTGTTCAGGGTCTAACACTTCTAATAGTGCAGAAGATGGATCACCTCTATGATCAGCTCCTATTTTATCAATCTCGTCTAAAATCATCACCGGGTTAGAGGTTTTACACTTTCTAATATTTTGTAAGATCCTGCCCGGCATTGCACCTATATAGGTTTTACGATGCCCTCTAATTTCACTTTCATCATGTAATCCACCCAAACTCAAGCGAACATATTTTCTACCAATGGCATGAGCAATGGATTTACCTAAAGAGGTTTTACCAATACCTGGAGGGCCTAAAAAACAAAGGATTGGACTTTTCATGTCTCCTTTTAATTTTAAAACAGCTAGGTATTCTAATATCCTACTTTTAATTTTAGTCATACCATAATGGTCTATATCTAAAACCTTTTTGGCATTTTTTAAATCATAATTATCGTTGGTATATTCATCCCAAGGAAGATCGAGCATTAAATCTAAATGATTGTACACAACTGAATAATCAGGTGTAGATGCATGCATTCTTTCCAGTTTTTGAATACCTGTGTTAAATGCATTCTTTGCAGCTTCTGGCCATTTTTTGGTTTCAGCCTTTTTCTTCATTTCTGCAATCTCTCTTTCATTAGTATCTCCTCCCAATTCTTCTTTGATACTTTTGAGTTGTTGCTGAAGAAAATAATCTCTTTGCTGCTTATCGAGCTCTGTTCTTGTTTTATTAGTAACCTTATCTTTTAATTCTGCAAATTGTAATTCTCTTTGTAATATATGAACCAATTTAATGGCACGTTCATTTACATCATTAATTTCTAACAACTGCTGTTTCTCTTGTATGTCACTGTTTAAGTTACTGCTTACAAAATTGATTAAGAAGGCAGGGTTTTCTATATTCTTTAATATGATAGACGCTTCTGTAGGCAAATTAGGAGATAGCTGAATGATTTGTGCTGCTAAATCTTTTATAGTACTTACGTAAGCTTTAAAATCTTCGGTTTCAGGGGCATCATCTTCATTACATAATTGAATACTTGCCTTAAAATAAGGATCATCACTTAACATTTCCAACCACTCAAAACGCTTCTTTCCCTGAATGATAATAGTAGTTCCCCCATCTGGCATTTTAATCAGCTTAACAATCTTCGCAACCGTTCCAATTTTGCAAAGATCTTTTGGCGCAGGTTCTTCAATATTGGAATCCTTTTGTGCAATTACTCCAATTAATTTATCTGCTTTATAAACATCACTAACTGCTTTTATACTCTTATCTCTTCCAACAGTGATGGGTAGTACTACCCCAGGAAATAGTACCGTATTTCTTAGTGGAAGTATTGGAAGTTCATCAGGAATTACCAAGTTATTGTCCATATCACCATCCTGTTCACCAATGGGAATTATTGGCATAAAATCGGTCTCATCTTCAGACTTAAAAATTAATTTACGCTTGTCCATATGCTTCTCGGGTCAAATTGTCACAAAAATGAAATGGAAACAGTTCCATTGATAAAAGGATTAAATAAACAATATTAATGCCATCTGTTCAGCAACACCGTATTTGGTACAAACTGGCACAAAAAAAATCCTCTCAATATGAATCGAGAGGACCTTCTTACAAGAAGTAATATTAGTAACGAGTACTTGTATTAACTATTTCTTGGTTGAATCAACAGTTGCAACAGTTGAATCAACAGCAGGAGCAGCAGTAGTGTCTACAGTTGCAGCAGCAGTGTCTACAGTTGCAGCAGCAGAATCAGCAGTTGCTTCAGTTGTTTCAGCGTTGTTACAAGCAGTCATTAAACCTGCTACAGCTAGAATTGCGAATACTTTTTTCATTGTACTTGTTTTTTAGGTTTTTTTATTTGGACGCAAAAATAGGGCAAATTTGATACAAATGCCAAAATTTTCTTAAAATTTCTACTTTTTTCTAAAAAATATACGGATTGGAACTCCTTTAAAGTCGAAATGCGACCTTAATTGGTTCTCTAGATAGTTTTTATAAGGCATTTTTATATCATCCGGAAAATTCGTAAAAAATGCGAAAGATGGAACCGGTGTTGGCAATTGAGTTACAAACTTGATTTTTATTGAATGTCCCCGTACCACTGGTGCATGATAATTCTCAACTGCTTTAAGCATCACTTCATTTAAAGTAGAAGTCGCTACTTTTCTACGGCGATTTTCAAAAACAGCCAAACCAGTTTCGATAGCTTTAAAAATTCTTGTTTTTTCCGTTACCGAAATAAATAGAACAGGAACATCACTAAATGGAGCCATTTTTTGCTTGAGCAGTTTTTCGTAATCCCGAGCAGTATTGGTTTCTTTTTCAATTAAATCCCATTTATTAACCAACATTACAATACCCTTCCCCTTTCTTGCTGCTAAACTAAAGATGGTAATGTCTTGGGCTGTAATGCCTTTATCGGCATCAATTACCAATAAACAAACGTCTGCTTCATCCATTGCTTTAATGGCTCTGATGATGGAATAGAATTCAAGATCATCTTTCTCTTTGCTCTTTTTTCTAATACCAGCTGTATCAATCAACATAAACTCTTTCTGGAAAAGTTTATAGTGGGTATGAATGGTGTCTCTTGTGGTTCCAGCTATATTACTAACAATTGTTCTTTCCTCACCTACTAATGCATTTAATAAAGAAGACTTCCCCACGTTTGGTTGACCAATGATGGCAAACTTTGGAAGCTCGCTATCAAGCGTATTTTCTTGACCATCTTCTTCAGAAATATTCGCAACCACTGCATCTAATAAATCACCTGTACCACTACCCGAAATACTACTAATAAAAAAAGTATTTTCAAATCCTAGACTATAAAACTCAGTAGCTTCCAATTCTCTGGTACCATTATCCACTTTATTTACCACAACAAAAACAGGCTTACTACTTCTACGCAACAAATCTGCCATCGCTTCGTCTAAATCTGTTATTCCAGTAGCCACATCTACCATAAAAATAATGGAGTTGGCTTCATCGATAGCTATCTTAACTTGTTTACGAATTTCTACTTCAAAAATATCTTCACTTTGTGGAACAAAACCACCCGTATCAATAAGATTAAATGATTTTCCATTCCAATCTGCAACACCATATTGACGATCTCTTGTAACGCCACTTATATCATCTACAATGGCTTTACGTTGTTCTAATAAACGGTTGAAGAAAGTACTTTTTCCTACATTGGGTCTTCCAACAATTGCTACGGTGTAACTCATTTTGTATAATTCTAATTGAGGTAATCAGTTATCAATTATTGATAACCATATTCTTTTAACTGAAGGTCATTATCGCGCCACTTAGGACGCACTTTTACAAATAACTCTAAAAATATTTTTTTCTGTACAAACGCTTCTATGTCTTTTCTAGCATGAATGCCAATCTGACGAATCATCGAACCTTTCTCTCCAATAATAATTGCCTTTTGTGTTTCCCTATGAACGATTATATCTGCTTGAATTTTAACAATATTTCCCTTGTCTTTATATTCATTTACTAAAACGGCAGTGTGATAAGGAATTTCATCTGCAAACAACTCATAGATTTTCTCTCTAATCATTTCAGAAACAAAAAAACGAGTAGGCAAATCACTTAAATCGTCTTCATTATAAAATGGAACACCCTCGGGCAACATACTAACAATAACTGCTAATAATTTATTAAGGTGTAATTTTTGGAGTGCTCCAATTTTAACCAGTTGCTTACAATAAGGTTTATTGGCGAAGAAAGTTTCAGCTTCTGCAATCTTTCCATTCCCTGCAATATCAATTTTATTTAGAATTAATAAAGCCGGAACTTTTAATTTGAGTGCAGCAAAAATGGCATCGCATTCCTCAAAATTATCGTTGGCATCCACCATTAACAAAGCTAAGTCTGCGTCTTCCAATGCACCCTTCACAGAATCCATCATTTTTTGGTGCAACTTATATTTAGGATCAATGATGCCTGGAGTATCAGAGAAAATAATTTGGTATTCGCCAGGTTTATTTAAAAAAGCTTTAATTCTATGCCTTGTGGTTTGAACCTTAGGAGACACAATAGCCATCTTCTCTCCAATTAGTGCATTAAGGAGGGTGCTTTTTCCAGCGTTGGGCTTACCAAAAATATTTACAAAACCTGCTTTCACCAATTCAATTTAATCATTATTTGGGTAATCACCTTGCTGCCATTATAGGCAGTTCAATAAATTCCATAAAAAAAGGCCCCATAAGGGCCTTTAAGCTGTTGCGAGAGGAGGGATCGAACCTCCGACCTTCGGGTTATGAGCCCGACGAGCTACCGCTGCTCTATCTCGCGATATAATGGGTTGCAAAAGTAAGTTCTAGAAGCTTAGCAACCAAATATTATTTAAACTTTAATCTGTTTTGCGCTTAACAGAAGAAGCTCCACTGCTATTAAAATCTTTAATCATTGCCTCCCCTTTGTATTGAATACTACTTGCCCCACTTGCCTCTAAACTGATTTCTTTATTAGCATGCACTCTTATAGAAGAAGCTCCACTAGCATCAATTTTGCAGAAATTACTGAATAAATCAAAAGCTTTGATACTACTTGCCCCACTCGCTAAAAGAAGCGCTTGATCAACTGTTCCTTTTAAATTTACCTGAGATGCACCACTTAAATCTACTCGGATACTACCCAAATCTAAGTCACCCGTGAAATCACTTGCTCCTGAAAGTTCTACTTTTAAATCGTCTACTTTAATTTTACCAGCAGACTTAATATTACAAGCCCCAGAAGCTTCTAACTTAGATAGTCTGTTAAAGGTAACATAGGCTTTTACTTGATTATTTCCCCATTTTTTCCAACTCATCCCCTTGGTATCTAAAGAAATATATAAAGTGTTATTCCTTACAACTGTTTTAATCTTATCAATCAATTCAATCTCACTAGCACTTACAGCAACCGCCACTTCTTTGCCTTGAGACAAATAAAGATTAATGGCCCCTGAAATTTCTATGGCATTGAATGACTCTACTTTTCTTTCTTGTGCATTGGCGTCAAATACCAATTTTTTTTCATCTTGGGCATAACCGACAACCAGCAAAAAAATACTTAGAAAGAATAATATATGTTTTTTCATAACCGCATTTTGTATTGAAACGTTTAAACAATTTAAAAGTTACAATCGAATTAAAAAAGAAAAAACTAGTTTTGCTACGTCCTCGGGGTGCTGAATGCTTAAAAACTTTCGGCTGAGAAATACCCGTTGAACCTGAACAGGGTAATTCCTGCGAAGGGAAGGTGATACTTTTTTTGGATACCTCTCCTATTGCATCTCCCTGTTCCCATTATTTAATTTTTAAAACCATTTAAAAAATGAAAAAAATTATGGGAACAACAGCAATCATGCTTTTAAGCCTATTGATTACTGCACAAACAAGTTCCAACACATTCAAAGGTCAAGTAGTAGAACAAGGCAATCGAAATCCTATTGCAGGCGCTACCGTCACTATCGGCAACAGACAGATTAGTGCAAATGAACAAGGTTTTTTTGCCGTAAAAGTGTCTAAAACGGGTACTGTAATCATTAGTAGCACGGGGTATGAAAACAGCAGTTTAAGTATACCAACAAAACTTGACCAAGTACATATTATTGAATTGAAACCCTACCAACTATTCCTTCAACCACTTGAAGTTAAAGCCATCAGAGCTAGCGACCGCTCCCCTTTTACTAAAACCAACTTAAGCAAAGAAGCTATTACCAAAACCAACTTAGGTACAGATATTCCTTTTTTGCTCAATCAAACACCCTCAGTGGTCATTAACGCCGATGCAGGTAACGGCGTTGGATATACTGGATTAAGAATAAGGGGTACCGATGCAACTAGAATAAATGTTACATTAAATGGTATTCCTTATAACGATGCAGAAAGCATGGGGACTTTTTTTGTGAATCTCCCAGACTTTGCATCATCTGTGAATAGTATTCAAATTCAGCGAGGTGCTGGTACATCCTCCAATGGTGCTAGTTCTTTTGGTGCAACACTCAATATGAGTACCAATGAATTCAATAGCAAAGCTTATGCTGAGATTAACAACAGTGTTGGATCTTTTAATACTTTTAAAAATACAATTAAAGCTGGTACTGGTTTAATTGGCAACCACTTTACCTTAGATGCTAGGGTAAGCAGAATAACCAGTGATGGATTTATTGACAGAGCTTCTAGTGATTTAAAATCATTTTATGTAAGTGCAGCCTATATAAACAAAAAATCATCTTTAAGATTGAATGTGTTTTCTGGTAAAGAAAAAACTTATCAAGCATGGTATGGAGTAGCAGAAAGTTTATTAAAAACAGATCGCACCAATAATCCAGCAGGTACTGAAAAAGCAGGTGATCCATATGAAAATCAAACCGATAATTATTCTCAAACACATTATCAGTTATTTTATAATACAGCCATCAATGACTATTGGTCATTTAATACTGCATTCTTTTTAACAAAAGGAAAAGGCTATTATGAGGAATATAAAGCAGATCAGCGTTTTTCTAGATATGGATTACCCAATGTGGTAGTTGCTGGTAACACTTTTTCTAGAACTAATTTAATTAGACAACGTTGGTTAGATAATGATTTTTATGGGCAAATTATCTCTTTGCAGTATAAGAAAAATAAACATGAACTAACAATTGGTGGTGGTTGGTCTGTGTATAAAGGAATTCATTTTGGAACCATCCCTTATATTCAAATTGGAACAGTTCCGCCGGGATACCGATACTATGATTTACCAGCCACAAAAAATGATGCGAATATTTATGCAAAATGGCAATATAGTTTTGCAAAAAACTTTTCCGTTTTTGCAGATATGCAATTTAGAACAGTCAAACATATCATGAATGGCTTTAGTGACAATCCTACTTTAATGGTAAACAGATCATTTAGTTTCTTTAACCCAAAGGCTGGAATTGCTTACAACAAAAACAATTGGCAAGCTTATCTTAGCTACGCCGTAGCACGTAAAGAACCCAACAGAGACGATTTCCAAGCAAGTTTATTAAATCAACCAACTTATGAAACATTACACGATTGGGAATTAGGAATCGAAAGAAAAACAACCACCTACTCTATAGGGGCTACAGCTTATTTCATGAAATACAATAACCAATTGGTTTTAACGGGTGCAATTAACGATGTTGGAGCCTATACCAGAACTAATATACCCAATAGTTATAGAGCAGGAATAGAGTTACAGGCAGCGGCTGTAATAAAAAGCTGGTTCAATATGAGTGGAAATATTAGCTTAAGCAGAAATAAAATAAAATCATTCACAGAATATATTGATGATTACGACAATGGTGGACAAATCAGTTTTGAACATCGCAATAAAGACATTTCATTTTCTCCTTCTGTTGTTTCTGCTTTAACGCTCAATTTCACCCCCATACAAAATCTTGAATTAAGCCTTTTAAATAAGTGGGTTAGCAAGCAATACCTAGACAATACACAAAACGAACAAAGAAAACTAAATGGTTTTTATACCCAAGATTTTCGTGTCATTTATACCATGAAGAAAAAGTTTCTTAAAGAAACGCAAGTGATTTTTCAATTAAATAATGTGTACGATAAAAAGTATGAACCCAACGGATATACTTTTAGTTATTTTGCTGGAGGATCGGTTGTCACCGAAAATTTTTATTACCCGATGGCAGGCAGAAACTTCATGTTGGCGCTCAACATTCGAATATAACTTAATAAGGAAATCAATCAACGCATAAAAAAAGGGTTAAGGATAAAGCAATAATGCTTCCCTTAACCCTTTTAGTTTGATAACGATTATTTACCTGCTAAAAAAACAGCATTTGCAATGAGCAAGTAGCCATTTTCCCAGAAGTTTCTAAATAAAGGATCTTCTGAAATATACACAACGGTTCCTGCACCCATATCTTGCACTCCAAACAACATTCCATCTTTTAAGTTGGGCTTCAATTTTGCACCTGCAAAACCTGATACATAGGCATCTTTCTTAATAGTACCCACGTTCCAACCGTCTTTCATCATTTCATATACATTGCCATCTTGTTTGAGTGTATAATAAAACTCAGGATATCCAAATGCTAGTGGGTGAGTATTGTCTAAATCCACTTTATAAATTGCACCCGGGATAGAATTGGTGATATAATCCTTTTCCCGATCAGCGTATTTTTTAACAGAATCAACATCTTTGTCTGCCTTAGCTTCTTTTAGTTTAATCCCCCAATCTGATCTACTCATTGATGCCATTGCGTTTTCTAAAGCAATTAGCTTTCCACCTCCACGAACAAAATCTTTTAATTTATCTGATGTTGCTTTATCGCCTAATCCTCTATAATTACCATCTGGAATAATCATTACATCATAATTCTTTAAATTGTAGCGAGCAATATCTACTGCATTTAAAAGGGTAATTGGGTACTCCAAAATTTTATCAAAATAATGCCAAACTTCTCCAGCCGCTAAAGATGAACTTTGCTCACCAGTCAACATGGCAACTTTAGGCGTTGCAGCAATATTTTTAATATCAGGAGAACCAAAATCTGAACCCTTATCCATAAAGCCCGTTTCTACTGCATCAGCTTGCACGTTAAAATGTGAACATGCATTGTTTAGCACCGTTAACCAATTTTGTTGATTGCTTGTTTTTAAAACAACCAATGTCCCCCTATCATAGTTTTTATTTTTATAAGTAAAGGGCTTTTCAACAAAACGTACTTTCACCCCATTTTTTAATAAATGAGCCAATACTTTAGCACTACTAAAAGATGTGTAAGGAATCAAAGCACCGTAGTTGCTGTTGATTGAAGTAATTGTGGTACCTGTTGTCTCTGGATTCACAGAAAGTTTTTCTTTAACTGCATATCCTTTAATTCCATATGCATAAGAAGCAGCCCATGCTGTAATATCATAAGTATTTGAATCGGTTACTACTGTTCTTGGCTCTAATAATACTTTAGCCATTACTGCCCTTGGCTGAAAAGCACTTACAGCAATATGATTTCCTTCATCAGAAAAAGCATCATCCATTCCAGTAAAATAATTAAAACCCTTAAATGTTTTGTTCGTCAATATCCCATATTCGATTCCATTTTGACTTAATAATTTCTTTAGGGCGCCTATTTTATTTTCATCCTTTGCAGTGAAAACATAGGTTTTATATTCTCCAATTTTTCCTGATCTACTGTCATCAAAAAACTGTTTAAACTCAGCTAATAATTTGCTTTTATTTTTTGAAGCAATTTCAATAGTAGATAAGCCTGTAGTAAAATGGTGGGCTGCACGATCCACTAAGGTTAAAGTGTCATTGTCCTCATTTAAAATTCCCAAACCAGCTCTAATACCTCCTTGCTCATAAGTCATCCCAATTGCACCATTATATACAGGATAGGTATCCCCATATGAAGGGTACAATAAATCAAATCTTTCTTTAGTAAAAAATAACCAATTATTCTGATCAAAATACTTTGCATGGTTACGACCAATCATCACTTGAAAATCGCGCTGCCATGGGGTAATCACTTCGTGGATGGGTTCCGCCGCAGGTGCAAAATAATACGGCTCATTAAACCCTTGCTCATGATAGTCCACATGAATTTGTGGCATCCATTCATGGTACTTTTTTATACGTTGTTGGGTTTCAACTTGTGTTTGCCAAGCCCAGTCTCTATTTAAATCAAAATTATAATGATTACTTCTTCCACCAGGCCAAGGCTCTGCGTGTTCTCTAGAAGCTGGATCGGCATTGTAATTTTTTCCTACTACCGAATTGTACCAGTTAATATAACGATCTCTGCCATCTGGATTAATACATGGATCTAATACTACTACCGTATTTTTAAGCCATTCTTTGGTTTGAGTATTCGTTGCATCAGTAAGTGCATGAATGGTTAATAAAAAAGCTTCTGAAGAAGACGCTTCATTACCATGCACATTATAGCTCAACCAAACAATAGCAGGGGCATTCTCTGTTTGAGGAGCTGCTTTGTCTTTAGCCAAACCAGCCATGCGCAAATTATTAATACGAATCTGCTCTAACTTTTGCATATTTTCAGGCGTACTCACAAAAGCCAACATCAATTCTCTGCCTTCATTCGTTTCACCGTATTTTTCTACTTTAACCATATCTGGTCTTGCACCAGCGATGGTTTTTACATAGTCTACAATTCGATGATGACGCGTAAAACGGGTTCCAACTTTGTAACCCAGAAATTGTTCTGGACTGGGTACAGATTGAGCAATGGCAGCAACTGTAATCCCCATACAGAAAAGTCCAAATAAAATTTTTTTCATATGTTCATTATTCAAACATGAAAGTAGGAATAAAGGGAAAGAAAACCCGATAAAAAATGTAAATTACCTTATGAGAAAATATTTACTAGGATTTGGATTTTGGAGCATCATGCTAAATACAAACGGGCAACCTGTTGCTTCCATTGTTGGCCCCAATAAAGAAATTGATCCATACCATTACGCAGTTGTAAAAAGAGCTGAGTTTAAACAAGCTGCCGTTAGTAGTGCACACCCGCTGGCAAGTATGGTTGGTGCAGCCATCATGAAAAAAGGTGGGAATGCATTTGATGCAGCAATTGCCACACAATTGGTATTAGCTGTTGTGTTCCCTAATGCAGGCAATATAGGAGGTGGTGGATTTTTACTTGCAAGAAAAACCAATGGAGAATTAATTGGGATAGACTACAGAGAAGCTGCTCCCGAAAAAAGTTCCAGAGATATGTATTTAGATAAAAGCGGGAATGCTCAACTAAATTTATCGCAACATGGTCATCTTGCTTCAGGTATACCTGGTACGATCGCAGGACTATTTGCATCTCATGCTTATGCGAAACTCCCATTTAATGAATTAATTCAACCAGCAATTGATATTGCTGCAAAAGGATTCGTATTAACTGAAAAAGAAGCAGCTAGTATTAATGGGATAAAAGAATCAATTGAAAAATTGAGTACCCAACCTACTGCTTTTTTTAAAACTACCCGATGGAGAGTAGGTGATACACTTATTCAAAAAGATTTAGCAAATACATTAGAACGTATTCAAAAAGAGGGTGCTTTAGGGTTTTATGGAGGTAAAACAGCTGATTTAATTGTTGCTGAAATGGAAAGAGGTAAAGGAATTATATCACATTCGGATTTAAAAAATTACACTGCAAAACTGAGAGAACCGATTGTATTTAATTATAGAAACCACGAAATAGTCAGCTTTGCTCCACCCAGCAGCGGCGGTATTTTATTGGCACAAATGATGAAGATGATTGAGAAATATCCTGTTGGAAAAATGAAATTTCAATCACCGGAATCAGTACAATTAATGATTGAAGCAGAGAGAAGAGCATTTGCAGATAGAGCAGAACATATGGGCGATCCTGATTTTTGGAAAGTCCCCGTTAAAACAATGATAAGTGATACCTACCTAACACAAAGAATGAGTGATTATACACCAAACAAGGCTGGTAATAGTAAAGAAATTAATGCTGGTAAAATAAGTGAAAGTGAAGAAACTACGCATTTGAGTGTTGTGGATGGTGCAGGAAATATTGTAGCCGTAACAACTACGCTGAATGGCAGCTATGGTTCTAAAGTAGTGGTAGGGGGAGCAGGATTTCTATTGAATAATGAAATGGACGACTTTAGTGTAAAGCCCGGGGTTCCTAATATGTTTGGTGCAGTTGGTGGAGAAGCCAACGCAATTGTGCCAGGCAAAAGAATGCTAAGTTCTATGACCCCTACCCTTGTTCTAAAAAATAAAAAACCATATATCGTTATTGGAACACCAGGTGGAACCACCATCCCCACTTCGATTTATCAAGCATTGGTTAATATGATTGATTTTAATATGAAATTGGGAGATGCAATTGATTTACCAAAATTCCACCATCAATGGTTGCCAGACGAAGTAATGATTGAAACAAATTTCAATCCCAAAACCAAAGAAGCACTTCAAAAAATGGGTTATATCTTAAAAGACCGCTCTAGTATTGGCCGTACAGATGGCATCAGAATACTCCCAAATAAAATTAGGGAAGCTGCCGCAGATAGACGTGGCGATGATTCTGTTGCTGGATTTTAATAGTCTTTTTTCAAATATAACCCTAGCCTGTATTTTCCTTTTATTTTATGATTTCACTTAATTAATTTTATTCAATGCATTATCTCCTAAAACAATTTTTCCCTCCCATATTCAGAACCCTTTATTGGTAAAGTTTTAAGTTTGGATGGAAGGGAGATTACGAAAGTTTTGAAGCCGCTAATCAAATAGCAAAGGGCTATGATGACCATGAAATTTTAGAAAAAATAAGGAAACCACACGCAAAGCTGTAAATGGAGAAGTAGCTTATGAGCGAGACGGAATAGTATATAATACCCCTAAAATGAATTTTAGCATGTTGGCTACATTATTGATGGTAGCCCGTAAAAATAAACTAACGGTTCTCGATTTTGGCGGATCATTGGGAATTACCTATAACCATAAAAAAAATTATTTAAAAGAAGTTACTAGACCAGATAAGAATGAGTGGTGTAAAATATTTATATATCGACTACATTTCTTTTAATGACAAAGACAGAGATAGAATAGCCATACAACATGTACCCCCTGAGTTTTATAGTGTTCCAGCATCTTATACTTGTTGGTTTTACAGCAAACCCAAGCTCTATCAATACATGAAACAACACTATCATTTAGTGTACGATTTTATTGCAGACCCAGATAAGTATTATATTCAATTGAAGCCTTGGAATTATGAGGGTCAATTATGGGAACTCAAGTAAAACTTTGCGTCTACAATAAGCCTAGTTTTACTTGCTCAGCAGCATAATCGGCTGCTCTCGCGGTTAATGCCATAAAAGTTAATGATGGATTTTGATTTCCCGTAGAAGTCATGCAAGCCCCATCTGTTACAAAAACATTTTTGCATTGATGTAATTGATTGAATCCATTCACTAAAGAGGTCTTTGGATCTTTACCCATTCTTACTCCACCCATTTCATGAATATCCAAACCCGGAGCCTGTTTACTATCCCAAGTATTGATATTAGTGCAGCCTGCTTTTTCTAGCATGGCTTTCCCTTCATTAAAAAAGTCTTGGAGTAATTTTTCGTCGTTTTCATCATAGTCTACCGACACAATTAATAGTGGGATACCCCAAGGGTCTTGCTCATTTTTACTCAATGAAACATGATTGGTTTCTTTTGGAATTGTTTCACCCTGCATCATCATATAGATACTCCAATCGCCAGGTTCTGTGATTGCATCTTTAAATGCGGCACCTACACCATCTAATCTAGGCCTTCCTCGCGTTGCACTAAAATGGACCATATATCCCCTTAAAAAATCAGTCTCCTGTTTAAGTACATTTCTAAAGCTAGGCATCATTACCTGAGTGGGTCGTCTTCCATAATAGTATTGATCTAAAGGACCATTAAATTGCGCAGAAATATTGCCCCTATAATTATGAAATGCAATGTATTTTCCCAATAATCCATTGTCATTTCCCAGCCCATTCGGAAATCGATTGCTTCTAGAATTTAGCAAAATTAAATTCGTGTTTAAACAAGCTGCATTTACAAAAATGATTTTAGCACTGTACACAGTTACTTGTTTAGTAATTGCATCCACTACACGAACACCTGTTGCTTTCTTGGTTTGATCATCGTAAATAATTGATTCAACTACGGCATTTGTTTGTAAAACCATATTTCCTGTTTTTTCAGCCGCAGGAATGGTGGAACTATTTGAACTGAAATAAGCGCCAAAAGGACATCCGCGTTCACACAATTTTCTAGCCATGCATTGCCCCCTTCCTTGCGCTAAATGTTCTTCAGTGGGCTCTGTTAAATGCGCACATCTACCTTGAATTACGTGTCTATCAGGGTAGGCTTGCATAATTTTTTCTTGCATAATTTTCTCTACACAATTCATTTCCCAAGCAGGTAAAAATTCACCATCTGGCAAAACATCTAACCCATCTTTATTACCACTGATGCCAGCAAATTTTTCAACATAACTGTACCATGCATCAATATCTTTATAACGTATTGGCCAGTCTACCGCAAAGCCATCCCTTAAGGGAGCTTCAAAATCATATTTACTCCAACGCTGAGTTTGCCTAGCCCATAACAATGACTTTCCACCAACCTGATAGCCCCTGATCCAACTAAAAGGTTTCTCTTGAATGTATGGATGTTCCTTATCGTTTACGAAAAAATGTTTGGTGTCTTCTCTATATGCATAACATTTGCTAACGATGGGATTGAACGCTACTTCAGGAGGAGGAATTTTTCCTCTGTGCGGCATGTCCCAAGGATTAAAGTTGGCCGTGGGATAATCTTTTTGATGCATCACATTTCTTCCTCTTTCAAGAACCAAAGTTTTTAATCCTTTTTCACATAATTCTTTTGCAGCCCATCCACCACTGATTCCGGATCCTATTACAATTGCATCAAATTGAGTACTCTTTTCGGGCATAACATTTAATCATTAAACCAATCAGCAAATTTTTTTAGGTCTACATTCCCACCAGTTAAAATAATACCTATTTGTTTCCCTTTAAATAATTCTTTGTGCTTTAATACTGCCGCCAAAGGCATAACACAGCTGGGTTCTACTACAATTTTCATCCGCTCATATACCAATCGCAAAGCAGACTTTATTTCATCTTCAGTTACTAAAAAAATATCGGTAACATGCGCTCTGATTATCGAAAGGGTGCGTTCACTCAACGTGGTTAACAAACCATCTGCAATAGTATTAACATAAGGGGCTTTTTCTACTTTTCCAGATTTAAAACTTAAGATGGCATCGGCCGCGCCTTCAGGTTCACCAGCATATACTTGTATAGTTGGTTTAAAATAATGCGCACCCAATGCAGTACCCGACAATAAACCGCCTCCACCAACAGGAGTAAAAACAAAATCTACTGTTGGAACAGTTGAAATTAATTCTTTCACACAAGTTGCTTGCCCTGTAATCACTCGATCATCATCATAAGGATGTATAAACTCAGCACCGGTTTCCGCAACAATTTTATTGAGTGCTTCTTCACGAGCTGCTTGATTAGCTGCACAAAAAATAACTTCTGCTCCATACCCCTTTACTGCATTCACTTTTACTGACGGTGAATTTTCGGGCATAACAATAAAAGCCTTAGTGCCCAATGTTTTTGCAGCAAATGCAATAGCCTGTGCATGATTCCCAGAGGAATGCGTAGCCAACCCTTTAGCAATCTGTTCGGGACTCAAACTAAGGGCCGCATTCATCCCACCCCTAATTTTAAAAGCGCCTATTTTTTGAAAATTTTCGCATTTGAAAAAAAGTTCAGCACCAGCCATTTCATTAATGCTGCTATTCGTTAATACAGGGGTCTGATGAATAAAGGGCTTTATTTTTTCGTGTGCGTTTTCAATGGATTCTTTGGTAATCATTTGTTGCTTTTTTCTCTAATCAATTTAAATTCAGAACCGTCTTTCCATTTTGGGAAACTCGTTTCAAAACCCATTTTGCGGCCAATGGTAAATAATAATTTCAAATCGTTAATAGCACCATCACCTGTCCAAGTTTTAGGATCATAATTGTCTGATGGCTGGTGGTAATTTTTACGGGTATATTCATTTTCCAAAGCTTCCCCATATTCTTTTCCTTTACCCACAACATCTACCCCACTATTGGCAAATAGTGCAGGAATACCCACTTTAGCAAAATTGAAATGATCAGATCGATAATAATATCCCGCTTCGGTATGGGTATCAAATGAAAGGTATCCACCTGTTTTTTCAATGGCTTCCTTTAAATAATCTTCTAACTCAGATTGGCCCTGCCCAACTACCACCATGTCTTTGGTTTTACCAAAACGATTGAGCCCATCCATATTGATATTGGCCACTGTTTTATTAACTGGATAAATAGGATTTTCTGCATAATAAGCAGAACCTAATAACCCTTGCTCTTCTGCTGTAACTGCTAAAAAAACAATTGTACGTTCTGGCTTTGTGTTCATATGTTTAAATGCCCTTGCCATTTCTAATAAGCCCGCAGTTCCTGATGCATTGTCTAAAGCACCATTATAAATTGAATCACCAGATTGATCTGGACGACCAATGCCTAAATGATCCCAATGTGCTGTATAAATAATTACTTCATCAGGTCTTGTAGTTCCCGTAATTTTTGCAATTACATTGCTTGACTTATTGAAGCTGGCTTTCACGTTCATGGTAGTGCTCAATTGCAAACCTAAAGGCACCGCTTTAAAGCCAGGTTGATTGGCTTTAACCAACAAACTAGAATCATACCCCGCAGCGGCAAATAATTGGTGTGAAATTTTTTCCGGCACCCAACCGATCATATCACAATTGGGAATATTCTTTCCTCTATTATCTAATTTTAAACGGGTGGTATTAAAACTATTTTGTTGTACACTAAACGGATAACTTGCTGCAGCTGTGTTGTGAATGATTAAACAAGCTTTTGCACCCTGCCTAGCTGCTTCTTCAAACTTATAGGTCCATCTACCATAGTAAGTCATTGCTTTCCCTTTAAAAAGGGTGGTATCTCCTATCCAAAAACCAGGATCGTTCACCATTACCATTACCACTTTCCCTTTCACATCTAAGCCTGCATAATCGTTCCAATTATATTCGGGAGCCACAACTCCATAGCCTGCAAATACCAACTCAGCATCGTTTAATCTGATACTTGAATCCGTTTTATCAGTCCAAATAATATAATCATCAAAAGCTTTTAAATTGAAAGTTCCTTTAGCAGAATTTACTTGCATACTAGGAGCAGCTTTTGCCAAAATATTGGCCATAGGTACTTCTTGAATAAAACTATCACCATTGCCAGGCTCAAGCCCCATTTGCTTAAACTGTTCTTGCAAATAAGCCACCGTTTTTGTTTCACCTTCAGTAAAAGGTTTCCGACCCATAAAGTCGTCTGAAGCCAAAACTGAAATATGCTTTTTGAGTGTGTCTGCGTTGAAAACGGAGAGACCGTCTTCTTCAGTGAATGACGATTTTTTACTTGTACATGAAACAAAAAAAACAA
>JBBAJU010000012.1:0-42038 GCA_040403845.1 Sediminibacterium sp. | reverse complement strand
CCGTCTTCTTCAGTGAATGACGATTTTTTACTTGTACATGAAACAAAAAAAACAATAGCAATCAATGAAAGATGCAATTTATTCATATTGGCTTTTTAAGATTTACAACCAATATACAACAAAGAAAATTACCTTGGAGGGATTGTAATAGTGTTTCTAGCAGTATCGGCACAACCGTTACCAGTGACAATTAATTGAACAGTATATGACCTGCTGGTAGTTTCTTTATTATAAACTGTTTCAATAAAACTAAAGAACTCATTATTGGTATTCCCATTACCAAAATTCCACTGATAAGAATCAATTGTACTGGTGGGTATGGTTGAACGACTATTAAACGACCAGCGCTGGGTAGTTGGATAATTCCAAACTAAAATTTCATCAAATCTTGCTGTGGGCTTGGGATTTTCGCCTTTTGCATTTACCAACTTATTGGTTCGATAAATTTTTCTGCCATTTAATATGACACTCATGATAACGTCATAATCATTTGGAAACTTGTATTTATACAAAAAAGGATTACCAGTTCTAGTTCCCGTTCCGTCAGAAAAATCCCATTCATAAATTACCCCTGTTGGTACATGCATCAATTGCTTCTGCCCTAAACTTACCCTTGATATTATACCTTCCAGAAATCGTTACTCTTATTGTGGTATCATCGATACACCCAACATTGGATAGAATATTCAATTTCACTGCGTATGTAGTGTCAAAATTTTTATGAGGGAACTAATGCCTAACTAATCCTACTGAACTAATGTATTCTGTACCATGACCCCAATTATATTTAAATTGAATAATATCACCTTGATTTACAGATGACGCACTATTAAAAGTTACATAATTCAAGTTTTGGGGAAAATTGAACTTAGTAGAAAAAATGGCTTCTGGCTTTGTCTGTTGCCCCAATGCTTTAACACCAAAGCTAACTTTAGCTAGCATATTATTAGGGTTTGCCATCACCATTAATGTAACAACAAATGATCCAGCTGCTTGATAAAAGTGGGTAACCGTTGTTGTGTCCCTTGTCACGGTTACTAAAGCACCCTGCGCTAATTGCGCTGAATCTACTTGAACAAGTTTATTCAAATCGACTACTGCATCTTTTTTACAAGCAAAAAGAAACAGCATTATTAAACCTACAATATAAAATACTTTTAAATGCTTCATCATTAGGCTTATTTAGCCGGAATAGTAATATTTGCAACTGTAGTATCCTTACAACCTGTATTGCTAGTAATAATTAATTGGATCGAATGATTCACCGGTGTAGCTTCTCGAGTATATTCTTGCTCTACAATTGTATTAAAATTATCATCTACCCTATTAAACCGGTAGCATCTGCAAAATCCCAAGAATAAACTGCACCAGCTGTTACGCCAGTTGCATTGGGCTTGAAAATAAAATATTCATTGGTGCAAGCGTCAAATTGCTCGATGTTAAAATTACTACTGATATTGTAAGATGCAGGAACAAATACATTAATTGAAGCTGTGTCTTTGAACACTGCTGTGGCTCCTCGAATAGGAGGACTATTGTCTTCTGTAGTTTGTGATGAAGGTGGGTTTGTCGACCTCTTTTTTACATCCTGACATCACGATAAATGTGAAAACACAAAGAGACACGAAAATGTGCTTGGTTTTCATACTCTAAAAATAAACTATTCTTTCGACAAAGCCTAAAAGACTAATTCAATATAATATGATCAAAAAACTATATTTTGCCAATATACCTGCCAAACTTACATTTGTACACTTCAGGGGGGTTAGCTCAGTTGGCTAGAGCGCTTGCATGGCATGCAAGAGGTCGTCGGTTCGACCCCGATACTCTCCACACATAAAAACCTCATTATCAATGGGGTTTTTCTTTTTCTAGAAACTACGTGTCCCCCTTTTTCACATCAGCCACAACTTTAATGATGCTTTATCAATACAAACAATGCCTTTTTCGGTTCTCACAAAGATTTTACCATCAGATTCATAGAAGTTTAAAGCATTAATATAAGCTCCCATTAGCTTTTTATCAGTGAAGTCTACAATACCCTTTTGAGCAAAACTCACCAAGTCGTAAACACCCAATGCATAACCACCGGTAATTCTTGTACCCATGATGGTCATGGTATTGTTCTCTAAATCTGGATGAACACTCATTATTGCGCCCCATCCATTATTTACTTACGTAAATACTTCGTTGCCATTGGTATAGTCAATAATTACTTTACTTTAACCACGCGATTGTGCTAAATAGGGTGTATTTGTAATCAATTGTATTTCTTCAGGTTTGATTTTACCCATTTTCGTGTAGGTATATTTTACACTGCTGGTTTGAGCCTCAATACCACTTAATCCATCAGAAGAACCTACTAACAAATAACCCCCTGGCGCTTTTTCAATCATTTCAATATTCCCTTTAATGGTATATTGATACTTTTGCTTAATTGTATTATGTGCTAATACTCCAACTGTCATTGAAACAAAGGACAAGCTAAAATTTAAGCCTAGAGTACTAATAAATCTTTTCATGGTATGTTTCATTTTTATGGAACATAACAACTTTTTTAAGACTAGCACCACAATAACGCATTTGTAGTATTTTGTCTTCTTATTATCTAATTGTATCATTATATGAAAATGGCAGAACAAGAAAACTACCTAGAAGGTAAAACCTTCGAAAAGGGCGATTTGCTAAAAAAAGGGGAATATGAAAACTGTATTTTCAATGGTTTAGACTTTTATGAAAAAGACCTTTCTGAATACAAGTTCACTGATTGTAAATTTAACAATTGTAATTTAAGCTTAGTTAAACTCAACAAGACCGTTATAAGAGATACTGGTTTCAATGATTGTAAAATAATGGGCGTACGATTTGATTCTTGCAATGAATTTGGACTTTCGTTCTCTTTTGAAAGTTGCATATTAAATCATTCCTCATTTTACAAATTGAAAATCAGAAAGACCATTTTCAAAGACACACTACTTCAAGAAACAGATTTTGCAGAAGCCGATTTAACAAACACGATATTTCAAAATTGTAATTTAGCTAATGCTATATTTGACCGTACCATACTTGAAAAAGCAGACTTTAGAAGCTCTTTTGATTACTCTATTGATCCCGAAATAAACCAAATAAAGAAAGCAAAGTTTTCCATTTCAGGAGTAATAGGGCTTTTAGGCAAATATGATATTGACATAGAACTTGGATTATCTTAATGAATGATTGTATTACAGATATCTAATATGGAATCCTCCCCTTTGCGCATCTATAAAATTACCCACAAAAAAACCCGACCATTTTCATAGCCGGGCTGTATTTTAAGTCAGAAAAGAAATTACTCCCAAATCTGGTCTTTTCCTTCTAACCATAATTTTACTGATTCTGTGGTTACGCTCTTTGGACGCTCCAATGGAGAACCTAAGGCTCTATCCCAGCATAAGCTGGCCATTACACCCAACGCACGGCTTACCGCAAATAGTACAGTGTAAAATTCATACTCAACAAATCCATAATGTACCAATAATGCACCGCTGTGCGCATCCACATTTGGCCATGGATTTTTGATTTTACCCAATGATTGTAAAATTGGCGGAACCGTATCATAAATATTCCAAACAGTGTTCACCAATTTATCATCTGGCATATGCTTTTTACCGAATTCCATTTGCGCAGAAAAACGAGGATCGGTTTTGCGCAATACTGCATGGCCGTATCCAGGTACAACTTTGCCAGCATTCAATGTGTCTTGCACATATTGGGCAATTTGTTCCTTACTAGGACTATCGGTACCTAATTGCTCTTGCATTTCAAAAATCCACTTAATTACTTCTTGATTTGCCAAACCATGTAAAGGACCAGCTAATCCATTCATTCCTGCAGCATAGCTTAGGAATGGATCACTCAACGCAGATCCTACTAGGTGTGTAGTGTGAGCAGATACGTTTCCGCCTTCGTGATCTGCATGAATGGTCATGTACAAACGCATCAACTCTTTAAAGCTTTCATCGTCGTATCCCATCATATGGGCAAAGTTTCCAGCCCAATCTAATAAACCATTGGGTTGTATATGTTCGTTGTTGCGATATTTTCTTCTATAAATGTAAGCTGCAATCCTAGGCAAACGAGCAATCAAATCCATCGCATCATCGTAAGTAGCATCCCAATAATCCTTCTTATTCATGCCGTTAGCGTATTGCTTAGCAAAATTACTCTCGGTTTGTAATGCCATAACACCTACTACAAACATCGTCATGGGGTGAGTACTCAATGGTAAAGCATCAATTGTAGCAAATACATGGTTAGGCACATGGCTTCTGCGTTGCCAAACACTGGTAATATGATTAGCTTGTTCTTCTTTTGGTAATTCGTTCATCAACATTAAGTAGAACAATCCTTCTGGCAATGGTTCTCCACCATTGGGTGCCTTTGGCAATTTATCCTGTAATTCAGGGATCGAATACCCTCTGAATCGGATACCTTCTTGGGCATCCAGTAAGCTGGTTTCAGTTACTAACCCAGTTATTCCACGCATACCCTGATAGATTTGCGCAAGGGTTACTTCTCCAACTTTTTTGTTCCCGTGATCTTTTATAATTGATTTTATTTCTGCACTAGCTATGTCAGCTTTTGCTTTGAACCTGTCTTTGATAATTCCCATGGCAATCTTTTGTTATATTATCTAATGCTTCAAAGTTAATTGAAGTTGTAAGCACAACAAAATCAATGCCAGTCTTGTTGCAAATTTTCACAAATAATTATTTAGGTGCGGTACGATATAGATACACTACAACTAATAGGAATATCATATTAGGAATCCATGCCGCCATTAATGGGGGTAAATTTCCTTTAGTAGAGAATATGGTAGAGAATCGATCGGTGATGATGAATAAAGCAGCAGTTACAAATCCTACTGCTAAATGGACTCCACTTCCTCCCCTTACTTTTCTTCCAGCAACAATGGCACCAATTAAAGTCAATAAAATTACTGTTACACAGGTGGCATCGCGTCTATAACGTTCGACTTTTAAGCTATTTAAACCCTCTGACCCCCTTAACTCTTCTAAGGCAATAAAACGGGTTAACTCGGGTGTGGTTAATTTGTCTTTGGTGTATTTATCTCTGTTTAAATCGGATGGTTTAAAATTGAAATTCATTAATCGGGTGGCTTCCTGCAAAACCACTTCTTGCATTGGCTTTAATTTTCGATCTAACAACACATCTAACTTCCATTTTTTGCTTGCAGTATCCCAAATAATTGATTCCGCTCTTAAATTCTCTGTAACGATATTATCTTTTACAGTATATAAAAAAACAGGACCGCCTCTTTTATTTAGTGTATCATAATAATGTATACCTGCATAAGTAAAGGAATCTATTCGCAAATAAATATGATTTGACTGACCTAATAGTGCATTATAGCTTGAGTTTGCGTCTATATATTTTGCTTCAAAATTCCCCCGCAATACATTGGCCTTGGGTACGATATACTGATTGGCAAACCATAATAAAATAGCCATTAGAATCCCGCCTATCCAATAGGGTCTCAACCATCTTGAATAACCTGTTCCACTTGCTAGAATAGCAATAATTTCGCTGTTTCCTGCCATTTTTGAAGTAAAGAAAATCACAGCAATAAAAACAAATAATGGAAATAAGAGGGCAATAATATGCGGTATAAAACCAGCGTAATAGTCGGTTACAATCCTCCTAAAACCCAATTGCGATCGTACAAAATCGTCGGTCTTTTCACTCACATCCACAACAACTGCAATCACTGCAAATAGAAAGATAGCAAAGAAGAAAGTAGTCAGGAATTTTTTAAGTATGTACCAATCAAGCTTCTTCATCAACTCAAAGATAGAAAAATACATCCATGAAAATGGATGTATCAATTTTAGGGCTTCAGCGGTAACGGATTAGTAAGTAATGCTAATCTACCACTCAATTTTTAACAATAAATACAAATAATATTCAAGTGAATAAATAAAGTATTCACGCTTATCCAAACAAGTTTCCCAAGGGGATTATAATCGCCGCTTAACAATTTCTAACATTTCTTTTTTCCAACTGCTGAAACTATTATCTAGAATATGTTTCCTAGCTTCCCCAACCAACCACAAATAAAAACTAAGGTTATGGATACTGGCAATTTGCAATCCCAAAATTTCTTCTGCAACAAACAAATGTCGAAGGTATGCTTTAGTATAGTATTGACTAGTTTCAGAAGGCAATCCTGAATCAATAGGGCTAAAGTCTTTGTACCATTTTTTATTCCGAATATTAATCACTCCTTGTGTGGTAAATAACATCCCATTTCGTCCATTACGGGTAGGCATTACACAATCAAACATATCAATGCCCAGATCAATACACTCCAATAAATTCCATGGTGTTCCCACACCCATTAAATAACGAGGCTTATCTAAGGGAAGATGTTCAGTACACAATGCAGTAAATTCGTACATCAATTCTTCAGGCTCACCCACACTTAACCCACCAATGGCATTTCCAACTGCTCCACGAGAAGCAATAAACTCGCAAGAAGCTTTTCTTAAATCTTTGTACGTGCTCCCTTGTACAATAGGGAACAAATTTTGGGAATAGCCATATTTATCAGGTGTTTCAGCCAATCGCGCAATGCATCTATTTAACCATCGATGTGTTAACTCCATGCTTTTTTTTGCATAGTCATAATCGCTTGGATAAGGAGGACATTCGTCAAATGCCATAATAATATCAGCCCCAATACTGCGTTGAATATCCATTACCGATTCTGGGGAAAATAAATGTTTACTTCCATCAATATGTGATTGAAATACAACACCTTCCTCTTTAATTTTTCTATTTGCAGCTAAAGAAAAAACCTGATAACCGCCACTATCAGTGAGAATTGGACGATCCCATCCATTAAAGCGATGCAATCCCCCCGCAGCCTCTAACACATCTGTTCCAGGCCTTAAATATAAATGATAGGTATTGCCTAAAATAATTTGGGCTTGAACATCCAATTTTAATTGTTGCTGTGTAACTGCTTTAACTGAACCAACCGTGCCTACTGGCATAAAAATGGGCGTCAGGATAGTTCCGTGGTCTGTTTCTATTATGCCCGCTCTTGCTGCGGACCCATTTGCGGTATTGTTTAGTGTAAAACTTAGTTTGGCCATGCTGCAAAAGTAGTAGTCTTTGCCCTATTTTTGCGGTATGATCATACCCGCTATTGTCTGGACTATTTGTTTCGGGCTTTTTTGTACTGTTATAGCTATACAGGTTTTTTATTACCTGTATTTCTTTAGAAGAATGGCTTATTATAAAGCAACCGAAAAAGAAACTTCTGTAGAACATCCTGTTTCCGTAATTATTTGCGCGCGCGATGAAGCACATAATTTGGTTAAAAATTTACCAGGTATTTTAGTTCAAGACTATTCAACTACTCATGAAGTAGTTTTAGTCAACGACAATTCAACCGATGAGAGCAAATACGTTATTGATGAATTCAGGCGCTCATTTAAGAACCTGAATATGATTGAACTAACTCAGGAAGCTAAAATGATTAGTGGTAAAAAATTTCCGTTGTCTATGGGGATTAAAAGCGCCAAATACGAAATAGCCCTACTTACTGACGCAGACTGTGTTCCAGCATCAGAAAACTGGATTAAAAAAATGCAGGGAGCATATGATGATGATACTGAAATTGTATTAGGTTATGGTGCATATCATAAGAAGCCAGGGATTTTAAACAAGTTGATACGCTTTGAAACTTTCCATACAGCCTTACAATATTTCTCCTACGCTTTAGCTGGTAAACCCTATATGGGAGTGGGCAGAAACCTGAGTTATAAAAAAGAATTATTTTTTAAAAACAAAGGATTTTCTTCCATTAACCAGATTCCTAGTGGTGATGATGATTTATTCATCAACCAAATAGCAACTGCAGACAACACGGCCATCTTATTAGATCATGATACCCATACTTTAAGTGATGCCAAAAACAGTTGGGGTGAATGGATGAAGCAAAAATATCGTCATTATTCTACTGGAACATACTATAAGCCCATGCATAAGTTTTTGTTGGGATTGTATTCCTTTTCCTTGTTCTTAGTTTACCCTTTATTGGTATTAAGTATATTATTTTTCAATTGGCAATTAGCCGTTGGTGTATTTGCTTTAAGATTTATTGTTCAAGCAATTGTACTGTATAAAGGCATGAATAAATTGAACGAGAAAGACTTATACCCTTGGTTCTTGTTTTTAGATATCTGGATGTTTTTTTATTACCTATTTACTGTACCTGCTATATGGAAAGCACCCCACAAAAACTGGAACTAATTACCAAATACTTTGATGATTTTACGCCCACTCAATTGGAGCAGTTTAGGTTATTAGAAGAATTATACAAAGATTGGAATGCAAAAATAAATGTAGTCTCTAGAAAAGACATCGATAGCATTTACCTGCATCATGTATTGCATTCCTTAAGTATTGCTGCAATAGCCAATTTTTCAAAGGGAATGAATATCATTGATATTGGCTGTGGAGGCGGATTCCCGGGTGTTCCGCTGGCCATTTTTTTTCCTGATGTTCAATTTCACTTAGTAGATAGCATTGCCAAAAAATTAAAAGTAGTAGATTCCGTTTGCGAAGCAGCAGGCATTAAGAATATTACCACCAAACATACTAGGGCAGAAGATATTACCAATCGTAAATTTGATTTTGCTGTTTCAAGAGCTGTTGCGCCTTTAAAAGAATTATTAAAGTGGAGCATGCCTCTTATTAAAAAACCCACCGCTCCTATTACAGATGGTGGGCTTAGAAATGGGTTAATTTGTTTGAAAGGTGGCGACCTCAATCAAGAAATTTTTGAGAGTGGTGCCCGCCCTAAAATGATGCCTATTTTCAAAATATTTCCTGAATCATATTTTGAGGAGAAATATATCATTCACGTAGCTAAATAATTAGTCTGGTATAACCAGTTTATTGTTGGTCTTATTGATATCTGCCAGTCTTTGACTTGGGTCTATCTCTATAGACTTAATATCACTGATACCTCTACTGGTTGTAAACGCATATTCAGGATGAGTCCACTTCCAAGCTGGATGAACAGTAGTAGGCGCTTTTGTTTCTGCTGTTTTAGCACCATACATTATATTCAATGGCATATAGTGCATTTCTTCCGTACCATCTTTGTATGTTACCAATACATCAATTGGCATAGGCATTTTACCAATACGTTTGATTGTGATACTCGTCTTATTATCTACCATAGCAATATCACCCACTGCATAATCAATAGTCTTCGTGCTATAAATCCAATATTCTTTATACCAATCCAATTCTACTCCACTAACTTTTTCTGCTACTCTAATAAAATCATTCGGATTAGGATGCTTGAATTTCCATGTATTAAAATAGTCACGCAAAATTTTATCTCTAATATCTGCTCCAACTATATAGCCCAATTGCTCTATAAAAACAGCACCCTTGCTGTATGCAGAGGAAGTAGATGCGAAATTGGTATTAAAATGGTCGGCATGTGTGCTGGCAGGTTCTTCGTATCCACTTCTTGCTAAACGATAGTATCCACCATAAGAACCATTGTACCAAAAGCCTGGACTATTTCTTAACATGGCCATTGCCCTTGTACTTGAATAATCAGTAAACCCTTCATCCATCCATGCATACAATGCTTCATTGCTTCCCAAAATCATTTGGTACCAGCTATGCATCCATTCGTGAATGGCTGTTCCTATACTAGCACTCTTGATTAAAGTGGCCATAGGGTATTCCATCCCACCATCGCCTCCTTGCACAAAAGTGTATGTTTTGTATGGATAAGGCCCGAAAGTTTTTGCAATGATTGGATATATCAAAGCACAAGTATCTGCCATTTTCTGCCAACGATTTTCTAAAGAATCTACCTTTTTGTACACCACGCGCAACAAAGGCCCGCCTTGGGTAGTGCGAGTAATCATTTTATAATCTGGATCAGCTGCCCACATAAAATCGTGTACATTATTAGCCTGCCATTTCCAAGTTAAAGTATTCCCTGTTGCTGGTTTTACTACAACCCCTTTAGATTCATAACCAAATCCTATTTCATTAGCATTTAATAAGTCTCCACCAGCAGTAACCATATAATTTTTATCGATCGTAATATTTACATCAAAGTCTCCCCATACACCATAAAACTCTCTAGCAATATATGGATTAGCGTGCCAGCCTTGGTAATCATATTCTACCACTTTAGGATACCATTGAGACATGCTGTATCTAATACCTTCTGCATTATCTCTTCCGCTTCTTCTAATTTGTACAGGTACTTGTGCTTCAAAAACTACATCAAGGGTAACTTTCGTTTTAGGCAAAATAGGTTTGGCCAATACAATTTCTAAAATGGTTTCGTGCTCAATTAATTTTTGCGCAACCCCATTTACTACAACCGACTTTACGTTTTGAAATCCGATTTCATTGGGTGCTAATTTGCTAATTCGATCCTTCACTCTTGCATCCCAATCTAATCCATCATTGTTTCTTCTAGGATCTGCCAATTTAGTTTTGCCTAACTCTCTACTTCTTACATCCATGCTGCTATTGGGCTGAAATGCATTCCAATATAAATGCATAAATATTTTACCAAGCGTATCGGGTGATTGGTTAAAATAATCAATCTTTTGAGTTCCGCTAAATCGATTCGTATTTACATCCATGTTTACATTCATGGTGTACTTAATTTTCTGTTGCCAGCGATCGGGCTGTGCCATTAAACCGTTACTCAATAACAAGCATCCCACCAAAAAAGAAAAGGTCAATTTTTGCATATTCATTGTATTATCGTTAGGTAGTAATTGAGTATAAATATATTGCATAAAGTATTAGTCTGATCCAGCAACTACCAATACAATCTCACCTTTCACTGATTTTGATTTAAAATATTCGGCAACTTCTCTAAGGCTCCCCCTTTTATTCTCTTCAAATAATTTCGTAAGCTCCCTAGCAACGGAACAGCTTCGATCCTCCCCAAAATATTGAGCCATATCTTCTAGGGTTTTAACCAATCGCATAGGGCTCTCGTAGAAAATCATGGTTCGTTCTTCTGTAGCCAATTGTTTTAATAGTGTTTGTCTTCCTTTTTTAATAGGAATAAAACCTTCAAAAACAAAACGATTGGTTGGTAGGCCACTATTTACCAATGCTGGCACAAATGCAGCTGCACCTGGCAAACACTCTACTCGAATATTTCTTTTAATGCATTCTCGTACCAATAAAAAAGCTGGGTCCGAAATACCTGGAGTACCTGCATCGGTTATCAATGCCATGGTCTTCCCTGCTTCTAGTTGATCGGCCAAATGCAATACAATCTTATGTTCGTTATGCTGGTGATAAGGCGTGAGCGGCTTTTGAATATTGTAATGTTGCAATAACTTTGAAGAAGTGCGCGTATCCTCACACAAAATCAAGTCCACTAAATTTAATACTTCTAGTGAACGCAACGTAATATCCTTTAGGTTGCCTAAAGGTGTAGGAACTAAATAAAGCAAATTAACCGTTTATGGTAATCTCAAAATACTCCATCACCTGATTAGCCAACAATTGTTTTGTGGCATTTTCTGCAATAGCTTTTGCTTCTTCTGCTGAAGCTGCTTCAACGGATAAAGTAATATGCTTTCCTACTCTTACATCTTTTACTTCGCTAATGCCTAAATTAGCCAATCCACCCAACACTGCTTTTCCTTGTGGATCTAATAAATCTTTTAATGGCATTACGTTAATAGCTACTTCAAACTTCATGATTCGGTTGGTTTAAACAACAAAGATAGAATTACATAAGCAATAAATCCTGCTGAAATTGCCAACCATCCAAAAAGAAAGGCAACGGGTACAGCTATGAGAAGGATAATTAAAAATGGTAATATCTTTTTAAAGCTCAATCCACTGAATTTGAGTGCAAGCATGGGTATTGTTGATACCATTCCAGCGCTTAACAATACAATTAAGCCATACCATAACCACTTATTAATTAAGAGATCTAAAACCCATGCATCGGTTGCATACCAGTTTACCAATGGAAAAGATGCAATGAATATTGCTGCTGCAGGAATTGGAATACCCTTGAATCCCGTAGATTTGGATTGATCTAAATTAAATCGAGCTAATCGATAGGCACCAGCGCAAGGAATTAGCAATGCTGGCAAAATAAATGCCATTGAGATATCTAAACCTCCTTCGGTACTGGCATAAGAAAATCGCAAAAATTGTACAATCATTAATCCGGGTGCAACTCCAAAACTTACTACATCCGCTAAAGAATCCAATTGTTTTCCCATTTCTGAACTAGAATTCATCCAACGGGCAATAAATCCATCAAAAAAATCAATTATCGCAGCACCAAAAATAAGCCAACTGGCTATCATCATTTTTTCTGGAATACTTACTAATCCGTCACCCGATGCATCATAGGTTAAACCCGGCTGTAGTATATATAGAATGGCTGTTGCGCCTAAAAACAAATTGACTAAAGTAAAAAGGTTTGGAATTTGCTGCTTCATATTTAATGCTTCATATAAGATTCAATCTCTTCTACCGTAATTGGAATATTTTTCATTAAATCGGTATTGCCATTTTTGGTAATCCAAAAATTATTTTCAATTCGTACACCCATTTTTTCTTCTTCTATATAAATACCTGGTTCAATCGTAAACAACATCCCCGCTTTTATGGGTGCAGTTCTGGTTCCTAAATCATGCACATCAATTCCGAGATGATGAGAAATACCATGGTATAAATACTTCCGATAAGCCCTATTTTCCTTGTCTTCATTTTTAACATCCGACTTATTCAATAAACCAATTTTAATGAACTCCTTAGTTGCTTCCTCGCCTACTTTATCGGTATAATTGACAATACTAATGCCTGGTTTCAAAATAGACTTGGCATAGTTATGCAAGTTCAAACAAGCATTGTAAACCGTTTTCTGACGTTTTGTGAATTTTCCGTTAACAGGAATGGTGCGGGTTAAATCTGCGCAATAGCCTCCATATTCTGCTCCAAAATCCATCAAAATTAAATCCCCGTCTTTACATTCTGCGTTATTAGACACATAGTGCAGTGTTCTTGCGTTATCGCCACTTGCAATAATACTTCCATATGCAGGTCCAGTTGCACGTTGACTTAAAAAGCTATGCCAGATTTCAGCTTCAATTTCGCACTCATTCACACCAGGCTTGATAAACTTCATCAATCGTCTAAACGTATTGTCTGTAATATCAATTGCTTTTTGCACCACTACAATTTCCTCTTTCGATTTAATAGCGCGCAATTCTTTCATGATTTTTGCAGCTCGCAAAAATTGATGCAATGGATATTGCAATTTCATTTCTTCAATAAAACGATACTCTCTGGTTTTAATAAAAGAAGCTTTTCGATCATTCTCGTTACTGTCTAAATAAATATGATCGGCTAAATGAATCCAACCCTGTAAAAGCGCATCTAAGCTATCTAGCCATATAACTGTGCTTATTCCAGAAATTGATTTAGCTTCTGCTGCTCTTAATCTTTTGCCATCCCATTTTTCTTTGAGTTCGTTAGGGCGAACCAATACCAATACTTCTCTAAATTTTGGATCAGGATTATCAGGGAAAAGTATCACCATAGAATCTTCTTGAACGATTCCACTTAACCAATATAAATCACTGTTTTGCTTAAAGGAATGCAAAGCATCTCCATTACTCGGCCATTCGTCGTTGCTAACAAAAACAGCAATGCTGTTGGGCAACATATTACTCACGAATCGTTTTCTATTATTAGTAAATATAGCTGGATCTAAAGGTTGATATTTCATGCGCATCTAATTGAGATACGCAATATATAAAGTTTGAAGCACTTAAAACCGCACAGTAGGACATTTAACTGACCTGCCCAATGAACTAGAGAAAATTCCATGTTTTATGATAGATAATTCATATGCACCCCTAGAAGCATTAAACCTATTGACTGAGGAGATAGTAGCATCATAATTAACCGTAATTTTAAGGTCATTTATCTGATAGCCTACCATCGGGATAATTGCATCACTATTCCTGTAATAAAGACCAAGAATCATTTGCTGTTGTCCATTCCCTCCTAAATTTCTATTGGCATTCAATCCCATGACCAACTCACTGGTATTACCAACTGAACTAAAATAGATATTTGGATTTAATATCCATAAATCTTCCATTTTTATACTTGCATTTGCAAAAACGTTATACCTGATTGGGACTCTGGCATCGCTAATAGTAGATGCAAAAAAACTTTCTTTGGGTCTATTCAAATGCATCAAAGATACTCCCGCATTAAAGTAAAAATTTTCAGAAGCAAAATACGCATAATTCAATCCCATATTTACATCCAAATAGCCGACTTGACTAAAGGCAAAGGGTTCATTAGAAGGAATAGAAACGTCAAAAAATTGGCCATTCCACTGATTATCAAAATTAAGCTTTGAAATATCTACTCGCTTTGCAGTAATGCCTGCACTAAATCCAGCACTCAATAAACTATTATACCCCAACATTTGATGCCATGCCAAAGACAAAGCTGCTCCTGTTGCTGTTAGCTGTCCAGCACCTGCAACATCTTTGTTAATAGTAGCACCAATACCCATCCAACCGTTTTCAAAACGGTTAGCAAACAATTTTGAATCGGCCCATACACCCATGGTTTTGTATCCAGCCCCAATTGCAGACCAACTATTTCTATAATTGAGCCCTGCTCTGTAATCATAATCAGGATTAAATCCTGTATTAGCTGGATTTACTAGTAATGGTGCATTATAATATTGCGAATAGCTTAACGCTTGTGCATTCGTTTCTTGAAGACCAATAAATATGGCCACCATCAACAAAAAACATTGTATAATTTTCATTTTAGCCATTATCGCAATAGAGTTATATCTCCTTTTTTAGTTGCCTTTTCTTTATCACTAAATTCAAGTTCTAATGTATAATGATATACTTCTTGAGGTTGAAGTTTACCGTTATATCTTCCATCCCATCCATCCACTATACTGTTACTAGCAAACACCAAGTTTCCCCATCGGTTGTATATTTTCCAACTCATTTTGGTGATTCCAAATCCACGAACGAAAATTTTATCATTCACGCCATCTCCATTAGGCGAAAAGGCATTGGGAACATTAAAACCAGGAACAATAGTGATTGCTATTGGTGCACAACTGGTGTCGGAACAGCCTGCATCATTGTAAGCAATTATACAAGCATTATAGGTTCTAGTTGCATTATATAAATGACGGACCAGTGTATCGGACCTTAGGGTGTTTAGCGTATCCCCATCTCCAAACAACCATTTAAATCGGTTAGCACCAAAACTATTATTCGTAAAAGTAACTGGTGTATTGGCTTCTGTTGGATCTGGGCTAAAGCGAAGTCCAGCTGTTGGATTATCTCGAACACTTATAGGAACAATAATGCTATCTGCAATATTGCAAGTGGATGAATCAATTACAACCAATTTTACATTATAAATCCCAACGGCTGAATACAAGTGTTGTGGGGAAGTAGCAGTTGATGTATTACCATCTCCAAAATCCCAACGGAAAGTCCGACCTGCCAATGATGTATTATTAAACACTGCTGTATAAGGAACACAGCCCAAAGAAGGTGTTTCAAATTGCGCTTTTACCAACGGAGAAATACGTATTTGTAAGGTTATACTATCTAACTCGTTACAGAAACTGGTATCAAGTAAAATCAATCGAACATTATAAGTACCCGCAGTAGCATATGTATGTGTTACTGGACCAAATGATGCAACACGTCTTGTTCCATCTCCAAAATCCCATCGGAAAGCATTTGTGCCAAATGTTCTTGTTGCGAATGAATTATTATCAAATCGATAAGTCAACGATTCACATGGCAGTAATTTATTGGGCGTAAATGCCAATGTAGCTTCGTCTGATCTTACTCGCATGGTTATAAAAGAAGTGTCACTTATATTACAAGAAGCAGAATCAATTGCAATCAACCTTACTCGGTATACGCCAATATTATTGAATGTATGCGTTACAGAATTATTGGAAGTAGTCACTTCTGGCGAACCGTCATTGAAATTCCAACGATAAGTTTTGGCTAATTCCAAAGTATCAGAAAAAACAACGGTTAGTGGAACACAGCCCGAAGTATCGCGAGCTACACCATTGATTGAGGTTTTAATCCCACCACCTACTCCAGCTAAATTAAATGCAATTTTGATGGCTAATAAGTTGCAAGAATTGCTTCTATTTGTAGTAGACCACGCGCCTCCTGTTCCAACAATCGGCCTACTTGGATCACCAATTCTTTTACACGAACAAATTGATTGGTAAATGGTCCCATTCGGATCAAATCTACTCGTACCACCATCCACGTGATCGGCAAAACCACCTGTTTGCCCAAAATAAGAACCATAAATTTGTCGCTGTGCATCCCGCTCTAAAACAAAAAAATAGAAATCAGATCCATCAGTAGATGATTGGTAAGCGTCACTGGTTGGTGGAGGTAAATTACTGAGCGGAGATGTTAAGAAATTATTGATGGTACTACCACCCCATCCGGAAACATATACTCTACCACATCGATCTACTAAAAATGCTGAAATAGAAAGGCTTGGAGAAGAAGCAGTACTTAAACCAAAATTGGTAAAATAAATATAGCCTGAAAGATCAGGTTGTAATTTGGCAATAAAATGCTTTCCTGATGCCTGATTTGGATTGGCTGTATTATAGGGAGAATTAATGGGCGTAAAAACCCCCGTAGTAGTACCCACAATATAGGGGAACCCTTGCCGATCAAACTGAATTCCAAAAATAACATCATCTCTATTTGTTCCTATATAGCTAGTGCTAATAAGTGCGGAACCGTCGGAAGAAACAATGCTAATAAATCCATCTACAAAGCCATTGTTATTTTGAAAACTGGCTATTGCATTAGATCTTGCAGGCATATCTGTGCTGGCAGTTGCACCTGCAACATAGATATTATTATTCGCAGGATTAATGGCTAAAACAAAAGCTGCATCATCATTATTACCCCCTAAAAAACTAGAAAATAAAACCCGGGATAAGTTAGCATCTAATTTAATCAGGACACCATCTTGCATTCTTCTATCACTATTTGTTCTGGCTGCTCCTGGAGTTCGTTGAAAAGCACCCGTGGAAGTAGGAAAATCAGCTGATTGTGTTACTGATGCTAAAACAATATTACCCTGACTGTCAAAAATGACTTCACTTCTTGCGTCATCTCCATAATTTCTTCTTGTTGTTTCTGGTCCTTGCGGAGTATCATAATTAGGCCTAATATTAATTCCATCTTTACCTATACCACCAATTCGCAAAGAGCCAATTAATGCGTTACCCCTACTATTTATTTTGGTTAGAGCAATATCAAAGTCTCCTCCGGCACCATACAATGGCAATGAACCAACTACAGAGGGATAACTTGCTCCTGAAGAAGTTCTTCCTGCAATAACCAAGTTGCCCGCTGCATCAGCTACAAGACTATGAGGTTGTTCATTTCCGTTACCACCTATATAGGTAGCATAGATTAAGCTTGTACCACCTGGCTCAAATTTCAAAATCCCCATATCATACCCATTCAGCCCAAACTCAGGAACACCGTTCCTAAAGGTGGTTTGAGCCGCCCCATTGGTAACGGGGAATCCTGCACTAAATACGATTCCCCCAGCATAAAAATTACCTAGATTATCATAGGTTGCAGTAAATCCCCAATTGTCTGCAGTACTTCCTGAATAACTGATAAATACAGGCTGAGGATCTATCACTAATGTGCTATTCCGATTATATGGGTTGTCTAATTTAAACTTAACCAAATTCCCTTTTACTTCATAGGCACAATCAACTTCTTTTCTCTCACCGTTGGTTATTTGATAAGTATAAGGCACCGTTTCTTGCAGAGTACCTACTGATGTTTTAATTTGTAAAGCTCTATTCTTTATACTTAACCCATCAGAACCTTCTACAAATAATACCACTTTATTAGGGTCTCCACCCGGGTGGACAATAATATCATATTTTAATACGCCATTGTTTGTATAATAGCGTATGTCTATATTCGGATACATGTTTTTATAGGTTACCGATTGAAAAGTCTTACAATCGGTTGCCCATTTAGTAGGGTCGTTTCCTATAAAATAATTATTGACCCCTCCCAATGGTTTCTCTTTAATGATTGTTGGATTGGGATTGGCATTTAAAAATTTCACCTCATAAGCATGAGAACGTAAGATTAAATCAGGTTCTCCGGTTTCACCAAATTTTGGAGTAATATCTGTTTTGTTTTCACCTGATGTATGACGTGTATGAAAATGCCTAGAATCGGCTATAGCTGCGTAATCATCTACATTATGCTGTAATACTCTGTATCCATTTTCGTTAAAGCAAATGCGCTAGAAGACAGTTCGCTTTTAAACTGAATAGTATTTGGCCACTGCCCTTTATTTTCAATAAAATCAAGGTAACCTTGTGCATTTAAGCCAAGCATTCCTATCAAAAAAACGACTATTAATCCTATTGATTTCAATACCATCTATTTAAGTTACGAAATTTTACTCCACCCATGTTTCAATTGTTGAGCTGCTAAATAATCTTTTAACATTGCATTCTCAGTTGAATCTAAATACAAATCTTGTTCCACAATTTCTGCTGCTTTTTCCTTTGCCTTTTCTAGTAATGCTTTGTCATTAACAATACTAGCCAACTTAAAGTTCAAAGCACCACTTTGTCTGGTTCCTTCTATATCACCAGGACCTCGCATTTCAAGGTCCTTTTCGGCGATTTTAAACCCATCATTGGTAGCACACATTATATTGATACGTTCTTTGGCTTCTTTGCTTGCTTTGCTACCCGTTAATAAAATGCAAAAACTTTTTTCGCTTCCTCTTCCTACCCTTCCCCTAAGCTGGTGTAATTGAGACAATCCAAATTTTTCGGCGCTTTCAATTACCATAACCGATGCATTAGGTACGTTCACACCAACTTCTATCACTGTGGTACTCACCATTATTTGTGTATCGCCTTTTACAAAACGTTGCATATTGGCCTCTTTCTGTTCTGCTGGTTGTCTTCCATGCACCATACTAATTCGGTAATTGGGCTCAGGAAAAAAACTTTTTACTTGCTCATAGCCTTGCATCAAATCTTCATAACTCAATTTCTCGCTTTCTTCAATAAGCGGATAAATAAAATATGCCTGTCTTCCTTTTGCAATTTCTTCTTTTACAAAGCCCATCACACTGGCTCTGGCCATTTCATTTCTATGGACCGTAGTAATGGGTATTCTTCCTGGGGGGAGTTCATCCATCACACTATATTCTAAATCTCCATAGGCTGTCATTGCCAATGTTCTAGGGATAGGCGTTGCAGTCATCACCAAAACATGTGGAGGAATAACGGCTTTTGTCCATAGTCTTGCACGTTGTGCAACACCAAACCGATGTTGTTCATCTACAATGACCAATCCCAAATTTTTGAATTGCACTTTATCTTCTATAATGGCATGTGTACCTACCACAAAATGAATAGTGTCTTCTTGTAAGCCTTTTAAAATTCTTCTTCGCTCTGCTGTTTTAGTACTACCTGTTAACAGTGCTATTTCTACAGGCATTTCTTTTAATAAACTGGTTAAACTTTGGTAATGCTGTTGTGCTAATATTTCGGTGGGGGCCATTAATGCACTTTGATAGCCATTATCTGCAGCCAATAACATACTCAACATTGCCACAATCGTTTTTCCACTTCCAACATCTCCTTGTAACAAGCGATTCATTTGCCTGCCCCTTGCAGTATCTTGTCGTATTTCTTTAATGACTCTTTTTTGTGCGCCTGTTAAAGCGAATGGGAGATAATGCTGGTAAAAATCATTAAAATTGGCACCCACTTTTTCAAAAACAACTCCTTTACTGAAACTATTTCGCTGCAGCCGAACCAACTGCAATCTTACTTGTGCAATAAAAAATTCCTCAAACTTTAAACGCTCCATCGCTTTTTTAAAGTGTAAATCAGATGTAGGAAAATGAATACCAGCAAAAGCTTCATATCGGCCCAATAACTTCAATTCTTTCAACACATTCACTGGAATATTCTCTGGCAAATCATTTGGGGTTAATTGTTGAAGCAGGGTATATGTAAATTTAGCCAGCTGTCTTCCATTCAAACCCTTTGCTTTTAATTTTTCTGTGGAAGGATATACAGGCTCTAAAAATGCTGCACCCCCCATTTTAGCAGGCACAAATACTTCTATTTCTGGATGTACCATTTGTGCTTTTCCATTAAAAAAAGTTGTTTTGCCAAAAACCAAATAATCTGAACCTACGTATAAACTTTTCTGCACCCAATTAATTCCTTGGAACCAGGTTAATTCTAGAACCCCTGATGCATCTCTTATTTGAGCAACCAATCTTTTGGCTCGTTTTTCTCCAATTACATCAAATTGTATTAATCTTCCCGCAACTTGTATATACTCAGTTTGAAAATTAATATCACTTATTTTACTAACCTTGGTTTTGTCTATATGCCTGATGGGATAGTGTTGGAGTAAGTCGTTAAAAGTGAACAACTCCAGCTCCTTTTTAAGCATATCAGCCCTAAGCGGTCCAACCCCCTTAAGGTATTCAATAGGCGAAGCGAGTATGGTATTTAGAGCTGAAATAATGATAATAGTATGGTTCCGGCTACAATTTCCGATTTCTTTTGATGCCAACCATAAAAAACCAATCACTATATTTATCTTCGCCCATATGGAAAAAGAGGTTGTTGTAAGTGGAATTCGGCCCACCGGATTCCTTCACTTAGGTAATTATTTTGGTGCCATGCGTAATTATGTTCGCATGCAAGACGATTTTAATTGTTATTTTTTTGTGGCCAACTGGCATAGTTTAACCACACACCCAGATACCAAAGAATTAAAAAATAGTGTGTACAGAGTGATTGCAGAAAATATTGCTTGTGGATTAGACCCACAAAAAGTGGCATTTTATGTGCAGAGCGATGTGCCTGAAATTGCAGAACTCTATTTGTACTTAAATATGCTTTCTTATAAAGGAGAGCTAGAAAAAACAGTCACTTTTAAAGAGAAGGTAAGAATGCAACCAGAAAACGTAAATGCTGGATTGCTTACCTACCCTGTATTACAGGCTGCTGATATCATTATACAAAGAGCGGTGAAAGTTCCTGTTGGTAAAGACCAAGAACAACATTTAGAAATGGCCCGAAATTTTGCAGATCGTTTTAACTATCGTTACGGAGAAGTGTTCCCTTTACCCTATGCATTTAATTATGGGGACGAATTAATTAGAATCATGGGATTAGATGGGAATGGCAAAATGAGTAAGAGTGAAAATCAAAACGCAACAATTTACTTAGCAGACGATGACGAATTGATTAGAAAAAAAATCATGAAGGCCAAAACCGATCAAGGACCATTAGAGCCCAACGCTATAAAACCTGATTATATTCAGAATTTATTTACCATGATGAAATTGGTAAGTAATGCCGATACATTAGCCAAATTTGAATCAGATTTCAATGCCAGTTCAAATGGAAATTGTATCATTCGATACGGCGACATGAAGAAGCAATTGGCAGAAGATATGGTGTTATTCATTAAACCCATCAGAGAGAAAGCTTCAGACCTTTTAGCAAATCCAGCTGAGTTACACAGTATAATCAAACAAGGAGCAGATAAGGGCAGAGCCAGAGCTGCTGAAACATTAAAAATGGTTAGAGATGCGGTGGGTTTAAATTATTAGATCATAAACCACCAAAATCAGATTAGTTTACTTAAGTTGCGACACTTTAATAGAATCTACCAATGGCAAAACCTAAAAAACCAAAGCACGTAGCAATAGCAGGAAATATTGGTGCGGGTAAAACAACTTTAACAGAAATGTTGAGTAAACATTATCGCTGGATACCCCAGTTTGAAAATGTTGATACTAACCCTTATCTAATGGATTTTTATGAGGACATGCCTCGTTGGAGTTTCAATTTGCAAATATATTTTTTAAATAGCAGATTGAATCAGCTGTTAGATATACAACATGGAACTGAAACAGTTATTCAAGATAGAACCATCTACGAAGACGCAAATATTTTTGCTCCCAACTTACATGAAATGGGATTAATGAGTAAAAGAGATTTTGATAATTATTATCAATTTTTCCAGACACTTAAAACAATGGTACAGCCTCCTGATTTATTAATTTATTTAAAGGCATCTGTACCTACTTTGGTTTCTCAAATTCAAAAAAGAGGCAGAGAGTATGAAGAAAATATTCGTTTAGATTATTTGAAAAAATTGAATGAGTATTATAATAAATGGATTGATGGCTATAAAGAAGGTCAGTTATTAATCATTGATTGCGATAAAAATAAATTTGCAGAAAACGATGAACAATTTGGCGAAATTATTAGCAAAGTAGATGGAATGCTATTTGGACTTTTTTAATAGGTACTAACCAAAATATGAATTACGAAGAACTAGTAAAAAATCATTCAGGAGAGTTAATTGAAAAATTGGTAACCCATGTGGTTAGCCAAGACCCAGTTGAAGTATTGTTCAATTTTGAAGACAACGATCAATGGGCAATTGTAAGCATGCACCAATACGAAGAAGACTTAGAATTATCACTTAGAATGCATGCCAATCAAACGGTTGATTTATTCGTAGGATATTATGATGATGAAGATGAGTTTCATGAAATAGTATATGTATTAAACGAAACTGAATTAGAACAATTACCTGATGGATTAAAAAAAGTGATGCGCAAAGTGGTAGACGATGAAAAAGGAATGCGTTTACCGGGTAACTTTTTATCGGCAAAATAATAAAGCCCCCCTCTTTTCAGAAGGAGACTTCTTAGGCAAACAATCGCAAACAGTTAAGCAATCAAGAGTTATACGATTGGAGCAGCCGCCAGAATCTCTGCCGAAACACCAGCTGCATATTTTTCAAAATTCTTAATGAATTGTTGTGCTAAATTTTTGGCTGTTACATCATATGCTGCAGCATCTTTCCAAGTAGACTTAGGGTTTAAAATTTCAGCTGGGGCACCAGGGCAGCTTGTAGGAATCATCATTCCAAACACTGGATGCTGCTCATAACTAACATTGTCTAAACTACCATTTAAAGCCGCGGTAATCATAGCTCTTGTATAACTTAATTTCATTCGACTTCCGGTTCCATAAGAACCTCCGCTCCAACCGGTATTAATCATCCAAACATTCACTTCATTTTCTTTCATTTTAGCTCCTAACATTTCAGCATATTTTCCTGGATGCAAGGGTAAAAATGGAGCTCCAAAACATGCACTAAAAGTAGATTTAGGCTCTGTTACACCAGCTTCTGTTCCAGCTACTTTAGCAGTATAGCCGCTAATAAATTGATACATAGCTTGACCAGGGCTTAACTTACTAATAGGAGGTAAAACTCCATAAGCATCACAGGTTAAGAAGAATATATTTTTAGGCAAACCACCAATACTTGGTTCCATTGCATTAGAAATAAAATGCAATGGATAACTAACCCTGGTATTTTCTGTAATGCCTTTAAAACCAAAATCAATTAGATTGGTTCCATTGATAAAGCCCACATTTTCTACCAAAGCCCCTGGCTTGATTGCATGAAAAATTTCAGGTTCTTTTTCTTCACTTAAATCAATGGTCTTTGCATAACATCCACCTTCAAAATTGAAAACACTATTGCTGGTCCAACCATGTTCATCGTCTCCAATTAATTTTCTATTAGGGTCGGCACTTAATGTTGTTTTACCCGTTCCACTCAAACCAAAAAATACAGCTACGTCTCCTTCTTGACCCATATTAGCACTGCAGTGCATACTCAATACATTCTTTTGTTGAGGAAGAATATAATTTAAGATGGTGAAGATTCCTTTTTTCATTTCACCAGTATACCCTGTTCCTCCAATTAAAATGGTCTTATGGGTAAAAGAAACCACTGCAAAATTATGCTGTCTGGTTCCATCTACTGCAGGATCTGCTTTAAAACCAGGAGCTTGAATAATATGCCATTCTGGTGTAAAGTTGTCTAGTTCAGCTTCAGTTGGTCTTAAGAACATATTGTAAGCAAATAAATTGCTCCAAGGATTTTCGTTAATCACGCGAATATTTAATCGATAATTATCATCCGCGCAAGCATAAGCGTCTCTTACCCAAACTTCATCTTGCTGACCTAAATAATCCAATACTTTTTTCTTTAGCTGATGAAAATATTTTTCATCAATAGGGATATTGAAGTTGTTCCAATGAACAGTATCTGCTGTTATATCATCTTTTACTATGAATTTGTCTTGCGGACTTCTTCCTGTGAATTCTCCAGTGTTGATGCAAAGTGCACCAGTGTCATTTAAAACACCTTGTCCTTTTGCTACTGCTTGTTCCACTAATGTTTCAGGAGATAATTGATAATGCACGCCTAGCTGATTGGTTAAACCCAATGCTAATAATTTTGATGCGTCTACGGTAAGTGTTGGTAATGACATATACAAACAATCGTTAGTTAGTATGCAAAATTACATTGTTTAATTACTTGAATACATTATTTGTGTACTATTTACACAAATTTTAAGCCTATTGCGTCGTATTTTTACCAAAATTTAATCTATCAAGTCAAAATGCAGAAAGGCTTAATTACTTCAGAAATACTCACTCAATTTCGCTCTATTGTAGGTCCAAATCAGGTCATTTTAGACGAAACAGAATTAAATCATTATGGGCATGACGAAACAGAAAAATTAATTTTCGTTCCAGAAGTAGTATTAAAGCCTACTGATAGTTTTCAAATAGCGGAAATTTTAAAAATTTGCAACCAACACCATCTTCCTGTTACACCTAGGGGAGCAGGAACTGGGCTGAGCGGAGGCGCATTGCCACATCTAGGAGGAGTTCTTTTATCAACCGAAAAATTAAATAAAATTATCTCTATTGACGAAAGAAATCTGCAAGTTGTTACAGAACCTGGTGTAATTACCGAAGTATTACAAGATGCCGTAAAAGAAAAAGGATTGTTTTATCCTCCTGATCCAAGCAGCAAGGGGAGTTGTTTTATAGGAGGAAATATTGCCGAAAATAGCGGTGGTCCAAGAGCGGTAAAATATGGTGTTGTAAAAGATTATGTGCTCAATCTAGAAATAGTATTGCCTTCAGGTGAAATAATGTGGACTGGGGCCAATGTGCTAAAAAATGCAACTGGCTATAATTTAACGCAGTTGGTAGTAGGTAGCGAAGGTACATTGTGTATTGTTACAAAAATTGTTTTGAAATTAATTCCACATCCAAAGTGTGATTTATTAATGTTGGTCCCCTTTGGCTCATTGGAAAATGCTGGTGCTGCTGTGAGTGCCATTTTCAGGGCTGGATTTGTCCCTAGTGCATTAGAGCTTATTGAAATAAATGCATTAAAAATTGTGAGCAATATGGTGGATAGCACTGCCGTTCCTGTAAACGATTCAATTGAGGGACATTTGATTATTGAAGTGGATGGCAATAATATGGATGTATTAATGCAGGAAATGGAAGCCATTGCAGAATTGATGACGCAATTTGATGCAGGAGATATTTTATTTGCAGACGATGCTCAACAAAAAGCAGAATTATGGAAATTGAGAAGAAGAGCAGCAGAAGCTGTAAAATTGGAAGGATATACCATTGAAGAGGACACTGTAGTTCCTAGAGCAGAATTACCCGCCCTGATAAAGGGTGTAAAAGAAATGGGTATACAGCACGGTTTTAAAGTAGTTTGTTATGGACATGCAGGAGATGGCAACTTACATATTCGAATCAATCACCCTACCATAAAAAACAGCCACGGTAATCCTGAAATGACTGCCATTCTAAAGGAGTTGTTTTTATTGGTAAAAAGTTTAGGCGGCACCATCAGTGCTGAACATGGAATTGGGTTGATTCAAAAACCCTATATGGAAACCGTTTTTAGCAAAACGGCTATTCAACTGATGAGAGATATCAAATTAGCATTTGATCCTAACAATATTTTAAATGCCGGAAAAATATTTGACAGCAAGGATTGAGTATTTTTACCAAAATAGGGTTTATGAAAAAAGGAATTTGGATATTTATTTGGATATTTTCTGGAGTAACTAATTTAAGTGCTCAAATAGAAACTACAGAAAAACCAATTGGCTTTGACCGATCTAGGGTTTTTATTGGCACAAGCTTGAACCTTGGACTCTCTAATCGTTTTTTCAATTTAGGTCTTAACCCTCAAATTGGGTACAGTTTAAATAATTGGATAGATGTAGGAGTGGCAGTCAATTTGAATTATTACTCACAAAGTGCTTCGGATTTTGATCCTTTCAAATACAAGAACTTTAATTACGGTGGCGGTGCTTTTTTAAGGGTTTGGCCAATTAATTTTTTACACTTGCAAATTCAACCAGAATATAATTGGATTAGCTCCTCTCAAACCGATGCTTTTACAGGACAATCTTACCGATTAAAATTTCAAGCACCTAGTTTATTAGCCGGTATTGGTTATGGGTCTAGAGAAATAGGTAGCCGTCTTTCCCATTTTACTATAATGATCGATTTAAATCAGGCAGTAAATTCCCCTTATAGAAATGGTATTGCTGGCGATCCACAACCCATTTTCAGGGGAGGTTTTGGCTTTTATCTTAATCCAAAAAAGCGATAGCTTCTTTTGCTGTTGAAGCGACAAATAATCGATCTTTCCAATCCTCATACAAGAACCCTTGTTGATACATCCTATCAATATGGGCAACTAAATAATCATAATACCCATTACAGTTTAGCAATACAATCTTTTTATTATGAATCTTTAAGGTGTTCCAAGTGAGCATTTCAAACAACTCATCCAATGTTCCATTACCTCCTGGTAAAATAATGGCTGCATCACAGAGCTCATACAATAATTTTTTTCTCACATGCATATCGGCTACTACTCGTAAATCAGTAATCCCTTTATGCTGGTGCTCCCACTCTAACAATACCTCAGGAATTACACCAATGACTTTGCCATTGCCTTCCATTACAGCATCGGCTACTGCGCCCATTAATCCCTTATTTCCCCCACCATATACCAATGCAATTTGATTGTGAGCCATCAACTTACCTAATTCAATTGTTTGCAACAAGTATTCGGGATCATTTCCTGCTTTGGAACCACAGAAAACAGCTATATTTTCAATTTTCATATTATACTATTAGGATAGACAAAATACCTGAATTATTTTTACTACTTTACAAAATTCTTTTAACGAAACAAAAAACATATGTCTCCCCTTTTACTGTTTTCATTTGTAATTGGTTATTTCTTAATATTATTAGCAGTTGCTTGGTACACTGGCAAAAATAGTGATAACCATTCTTTCTTTATTGGAAACAAGAACAGCAACTGGATGTTGGTTGCTTTTGGAATGGTAGGCACTTCTTTAAGCGGAGTTACATTTGTCAGTGTACCTGGTGCTGTTGCAAACGAATCATTTGCTTATATCCAAATTACAATAGGTTACTTATTTGGATATTTAATGATTGCATACATTTTGCTACCACTCTATTACAGATTAAATCTAACTTCTATCTACAATTATCTAAGTTCTAGAATGGGCTTTAATTCATATAAAACCGGCTCTTCGTTTTTTATATTATCTAGAACATTAGGTGCTACTGCAAGATTATATTTAGTTGTAAATATTTTACAAGAAGCAATTCTCAATAGTTTCAATATTCCGTTTTGGGTTACTACGATCATTATCTTAATAATGATTTTGTTATACACTTATGAAGGTGGAGTAAAAACAATTGTTTACACAGACACTTTACAAACCACTTGTATGCTAGCTGGTTTAGTGATTTGTGTTTTCTACATTCTTAACCAAATGAATATGGGTTTTGGAGAAAGCTTATCGGCAATGAATGATAGAGGTTATTCAAAAATATTTTTTACCGACCCAAATAGTAAATTTTTCTTCTTAAAACAAATCATTGCAGGTGCTTTTATTACAGTTACTATGACAGGAATGGACCAAGAAATGATGCAAAAAAACATTTCTGTAAATACATTAAAAGATTCACAAAAAAATGTACTATCAATGGCAGTTACATTAGCAACTGTGATTGTAATCTTTTTATTCTTAGGCGGTCTTCTATATTTATATGCAGAAAGTTTGAACGTTTCTGCTACTGGAGATAAAATCTTTCCTGTTTTGGCAATGGAACATATGCCACCGGTAGTTTCTGTAATTTTCATCATCGCTTTAATTTCTGCACTTTTCCCAAGTGCAGATGGTGCAATCACTGCTTTAACATCTACTTTTTGCATTGACATTATTGGTATACAAAGAAGAGCCGACTTAAATGAAGCTGCTCAGAAAAAAATTAGGCAACGCGTTCACTTAACTTTTGCAGCCATTTTCCTGGTTTTTGTATTGTTATTTAAATGGGTAAATGACCCCAGCATGATAGGACTTCTACTTAAAATTGCTGCATATACTTATGGCCCACTACTAGGATTATTTACGTTTGGTATTATTACAAAGAGAGTAGTTAAAGACAATTTGGTGCCTTATGTTTGTATTGCAGCCCCTATTATTTGCTTTATCATAGATAAATACCAGAAATCTTTATTGGGTTCTTATGAAGTAGGACTTGAATTGTTGATCATAAATGGGTCAATTACATTTCTAGGTCTAATATTGATTTCAAAAAAAGGAAATGGGCAGGCTGCTATTAGCTAATATTTGCTCATAATCTGCTTAAAATATGGAATTAATAAACCCCCTTGTTGAAACTTATTCAGCACTATTTACTAGCCCAGAACCAACTGAACTAGAAGCGGTTAATAAGTCTACTGCCGCAAAACATCCGTTGGCACATATGATTAGCGGGCATGTTCAAGGACAATTCTTAAGCATGATTTGTGCAATGGTAAAACCGAGATATGTACTAGAAATAGGCACATTCACGGGATACAGTGCTTTATGTCTTTTAAAAAACTTGCCTGAAAATGGCATGATTCACACTATAGAAATCAGACCAGAAGATGCTGCTACAGCAGCAGAAAATTTTAGCAAATTGAATGCCAATAAGCAAATAACTTTGCATATAGGCGATGCTAAGGAAATCATCAATCAACTCCCCTATCAATGGGATTTGGTTTTTATTGACGCCGACAAAACAGGCTATATCGACTATTATGAAATGGTTGTTCCGCTTCTAGCAAAAGATGGAATTATTATAGTAGACAATGTCTTGTTTCATGGGCAAGTATTAGATGAGCCTTTAAAAGGGAAAAATGCAAAAGCAGTGCATGCGTTCAATCAGCATGTTCAGCAAGATCCCAGAACAGAGCAAGTGATGTTATCTATCAGAGATGGATTAACTATCATCAAAAAGAAATGAGTAAAATGAAATTGACCGTTACCATATTTGCACTAATCCTATTTTTTCAATTACATGCACAAAATATTAAAACCGTTGCATACATTGATCAATATAAAGAAGTGGCTATTGCTGAAATGATTCGTTCTGGAGTTCCTGCTTCTATCACTCTTGCTCAAGGAGTATTAGAATCTCAGTCAGGAGAAAGCCCTCTTGTAAAAAGGTCTAATAATCATTTTGGCATAAAATGCAAACCTGAATGGACAGGCGCTAGAACATTTCATGACGATGATGAAAAAGGCGAATGCTTTAGGGTATATGATAATCCTATAGCTTCATTTAAAGATCACTCTGATTTTTTAAAAACAAGAGCACATTATCAGTTTTTATTTAAGTTAAGTCCTACAGACTCAGAGGGATGGGCACAGGGATTAAAAAAGGCAGGATATGCAACAGCGCCAACATATCCGCAAAAACTCTTAAAAATTATCAAAGACTACAATTTAGATCAATATAATACTCTTGCTTTAGCAAGAATAAATAATCAGACTGAACCAATTGTTGCAGTAAACACAATTGAAACCCCAGTTACGGCAATACCAGAAAAAATAAAGGAAGAGCCTCAAGAAAGTAAGAAAGAATCAAATGAATCAGAAACATATATCCCAGTAGCAAAAAAGAATAAAGAGGAAACACCTAATAAATATGGGTACCTGAATTTCCCTGAAGGTTTATTTACGATCAATCAAACAGGAGTATTGTTAGCTAAAGCTGGTACTTCTCTTTTGGCAATAGCCAATCAATATAATATTTCATTAAGCAAATTGCTATTGTATAATGATTTAGAAGAAGTAGACGTGCTTTCTGAAGACCAATTAATTTATATAGAAAGAAAACAAAAAAAGGGGGAGCAAGCATTTTATATTGCAAAGCAAGGTGAAACGTTAAATGATATCTCTCAACTAACAGGTGTAAGATTAGAAAGTCTCTTGCAGTACAATAAATGGGATAAGTCTACCTTACCTACTCCTGGAACTAAAGTTTATCTTAAAAGTCCTATAGTTTCCAAAACAACCCCAAACAAAAAATAAGTATGTCTAATATCAATTTGTTTAACAAGACTTTTGAACCTTATTTGCCAGAATCATTAATTCAGGAAAAAATAAAAGAACTGGGGGAAATGATAAGCAAAGAATATGAAGGCAAGAAGCCTCTATTTATAGGGGTTTTAAATGGCTCTTTCATGTTCGCTGCTGATTTGTTTAAACAAATTACCATCGAAGCTGAAATATGTTTTATTAAGTTGGCTTCATATAAGGGAACCAAGTCTACCGGAAATGTAATTACTGCAATTGGCTTGGATACTGATATTCGAGACAGACATTTAATTTTATTAGAGGATATTATTGATACGGGTAAAACCATGAATGAGTTTATTCCGCAATTATACCACCAGCAACCTGCATCCGTTAAAATGGCTGTTTTATTACACAAACCAGATGCCACTATTTACCCTGTACAGATTGATTATTGCTGTTTTAGTATTCCTGACCGTTTTGTGTTAGGCTATGGGCTAGATTATGATGGGTATGGCAGAAACCTCAAAGAAATTTATCAGCTAAAAGAAAGTGAATAATTGCCTTTAGCATTTAAGAACCAATCAGATTGCTAAAATTGTTCAAATGAATCGGCTGCTCTTAATACTGTTATTTTTCTTATTCGCACCTACAATTGGTGCTCAGTATTATTTAAGAGGTGAAATCAAAGATAATCGAGGTAAAAAACTAGAAGGAGTAACCATCCTTTTACAATCTAGAGGTAGTGTTCCTTTTTATAGTGGGAAAGATGGCGACTTTGGAATTACACTAAATAAATTAACAGATAGCATTTTGCTGTCATTACCTGGCTATGAATTAAAGAAAATGGCCGTCCATGCTGCTTCATTTCAACATATTGTATTAACCATGTTACCCAATACGGCAAGACTGTACCAAAAAAACTTGTCTTCAGTAATAACAAATTTAAACCCTTCAGAAACTTATCAGTATGCAGGAATGGGTGAAAGTTATAGTGGAATAATTGAAAATGGATTCATTGAAGCTGCGAAGTACCCACAAACTGGATTCTCACTGAATATAGATAAAGCCGCATATAGTAATGTTAGGCGTTTTTTAAAAAACGAAATGCGAGTGCCTATTGATGCAATTAGAGCAGAAGAAATGTTCAACTATTTTTCGTTTGAAACAATCAATAATAACTATACTAATCAGTTCAAACTAAATTCAGTTTTTACGGATTGTCCATGGAATAATCAACATCGTTTGCTACTTGTAAATTTGGCAGCGCCCAAAATTAATCTTGACCAAATCCCTCCCAGTAATTTAGTATTTCTAATAGATGTTTCTGGCTCTATGGATTATCCTAATCGTTTGCCATTATTACAATCTGCATTCAAATTATTAACAGCAAATTTAAGAAGCATTGATACCATAAGTATAGTTACATATGGTGGTAACGTAGCAATTGCATTGTATCCTACAAGCGGGAATGAAAAAAAAATCATCAACGATGTAATTGATTCTTTAAGTGCGGATGGAGATACACCTGGCGAAAATGCCATTAAAGTTGCTTACCAATTAGCAAAAGGTAGTTTTATAAAGGGAGGGAATAATCGGATTATTTTAGCAACAGACGGAGATTTTAATGTGGGGCAAAGAACAGAAAAAGAGCTAGAGGAAATGATTACGAATTATAAGGAGTCAGGAATTTTTTTAACCTGCTTGGGCGTAGGCATGGGTAATTATAAAGACAGTAAACTAGAGATTTTATCAAAAAAAGGAAATGGGAACTTTGCATATTTAGATCAGATTGCAGAAGCAGAAAAAGTATTAGTGAAAGAATTTACATCTACCCTTTATTCCGTTGCAAAAAATGCCATTTTAAATGTTCAATTTAGCAAAGAAGGAGTAAAAGAATATAGACTAATCGGATTCGATAATAAAAGAGATGCCATTGCAGACAGTAATGCAATTTTAAATGGGGGTGAAATAGGTAGCGGACATCACTCAATAGCATTGTTTGAAATAGTACCTGTAAACAACAGCAATTCAGAAGACATTGCATCCGTTTCGCTTGAGTACTATCCGATGAATAACACGAATAAAAAAATGGAGTATTTTAAACTGAGCAATCAGTATATACATTTTGATAATTTAGATTCGACCTATAAAAAATTGATTGCCGTAGCTGCTTTTGCTGGAACATTACGAAAATCTGAGCACATGAATCAGTACCAATATGATCAGGTATATCAACTAGCTGCTTCTGCTTGTGACCCCAAAAATAAATTAGATATAGAGCTTTTACAGCTTATTCGAAAAGCGAATAAATTATATAACCCCGTAAACAGAAAAAAGCCTCGCAAAACTAAAAATTAATTATTTGGCGAGGCTTAATACTAAAAGAGCTTTCAACTAACTAAACGCCTCTTTTACTCTATCAAAAAAGCTCTTCTCTCCTTTTGCAGGATTGGGTTTAAAATTTCCACTATTCCCGAATTTTTCCAATGCTTGTTTTTCTTCTGCACTTAAATGCTGAGGTGTCCAAACATTTACATTAATCAACTGATCGCCTCTATGATAGCCCTGAACTTCTGGAAATCCTTTTCCTTTCAACCTAAATATTTTTCCGCTTTGAGTACCAGGAGGGATTTTTATTTTGGCCCTACCGTCAATTGTAGGCACTTCAACTTGTGTTCCAAATACAGCATCCGGAAAAGAGATGTATAAATCATACGCAACATTTAAACCATCTCTATGTAACTCTTCATGCGTTTCCTCCTCAATTTGTATAATCAAATCGCCCGGAGCACCGCCACGTTCACCCGCATTACCTTTTCCGCTCATGCTTAACTGCATACCTTCTTGAACACCAGCTGGTATTTCAATACTAATGGTCTCTTCGCCATATACGCGCCCTTCTCCTTTACAAGACCCACATTTTGCAGTAATAGTGGTCCCTTCCCCATTACAACTTGGGCAAGTAGAAACAGTTTGCATTTGACCTAAGAAAGTACTGGTTACTTTTCTTACTTGACCAGAACCTCCACAAGTAGAACAAGACTGTGTACTATTTTTATCTTTTGCCCCACTTCCAGTGCAAGTTGTACAAACAACATGTTTTTTAACTTTCACATTTTTGGTAACCCCCTTCGCAATCTCTTCGTAGTTCAACTTGAGTTTGATACGCAAATTAGATCCTCTAGATCCGCGTTGTCTACCCCCACCCCCACGTTGTCTTCCTCCACCTCCAAAGAAGCTACCAAACATATCATCTCCAAAAATATCTCCGAACTGGCTGAAAATATCATCCATATTCATGCCTGCACCGCCACCATGGTTTCCTCCACCGGTTCCAGGACCAAATGCAGCATGACCATAACGATCGTACTTGGCTTTCTTATCAGCATCGCTTAATATTTCATATGCTTCTGCAGCTTCTTTAAACTTTTCTTCAGCTACTTTATCACCTGGATTTCTATCCGGGTGAAATTGCATAGCCGTTTTGCGATAAGCTTTTTTTATTTCATCAGCCGAAGCAGATTTAGATACACCTAGTATTTCGTAAAAATCTCTTTTTGCCATAAATTTTAAATTGGATTATTTTCCTACAACCACTTTAGCAAAGCGAATCAGTTTATCATTTAAAAAATAACCCTTGGTTACTTCATCAATTACTTTACCTTTTAACGCTTCAGAAGGTGCAGGAATTTCTGTAATGGCTTCATGCTTCTCTACATCAAAGTCTGTTTGAATACTTTCCATGACTTTAACGCCCTTCTGCTGTAAATTGCTACGAAGTTTATTAAATACCAATAAAATACCTTCTTTTTGAACCGCAATATCATCATTGCCATTCAATTGCTTTTCTGCTCTATCACAATCATCCAATACATCTAACAAAGAAACAATCACGTCTTTACCCGCAGTTTGAATCAATTCCAACCTTTCTTTAGCAGTTCTCCTTCTAAAATTGTCAAATTCAGCCATTAAACGCAGGTATTTATCCTTTTGCTCTGCCAATTCTTCTTCTAATTTGGCCATTGCTGTCTCTTCTGCTACTGGCTCATTTAAATGGGCAGTTCCGGCTGCAGTTTCGTCAGCATTGATATTCATTTCTGCACTTTTTTCTGTTGTTTCGCTATTATTCGGTAATTCTTGCTCTTCCATAATATAAATTATTAGATAGCCTATATAGGCAATAATTTTGCCACGCAAAGAAAAGGGAAAAATTGACAGTTCCTGCCACTTATATTTGCCAAATGATTAAGGTATACCTAAGAAAGAAAATAGCCCCAAGAATAGCGAATGGACACCCCTGGATTTATGGCAATGAAGTAGACCGGATTGCGGGCAATCCGGAACCAGGAGAAATTGTAGAAGTTCGATTTGCCGATGGAAAACTGGCCGGTGTTGGGTACTATAATCCTCAATCACAAATAGTAGTACGCTTGCTCAGCAGAAAAGTAGAAGTAATTAACGAAGCTTTTTTTTATCAACGAATTCTTCAAGCATGGCATTACCGCCAAAAAACAGGCTATACCGAAAACTGTAGATTGGTATTTGGTGAAGCAGATCAGCTACCCGCTTTAATTATAGATAAATTCAACGATTACTTTGTTATTCAAACCTTGGCCTTAGGAATCGACATTTGGAAACCAGCCATTATTAAAGCGCTCGAGACTATATTTAAACCCAAAGGAATTTATGAGCGCAATGATGTGCCCGTTAGAACCTTAGAAGGATTAGAACAACAGAAAGGATTTTTATCCGCTCCTTTTGATACCAATATCAACATTAACGAAAATGGATTGAAGTTTTACGTAGACATAGAAAATGGGCAAAAAACAGGGTATTTTTTAGACCAACAAGACAATAGAAGAGCTATCCAACATATCGTAAAAGGAGCAGAAGTAATGGGTGCATTTACTTACACTGGAACTTTTGAAATTCACGCAGCTCATTATGGAGCTAAATCTGTTTTGGGAATTGATATTTCAGAACAAGCAGTTGCCCAAGCCAATAAAAATGCTGCATTAAATGGTTTGGAAGATATAGTGGAATTTAAGGCAATGAATGCATTCGATGTTTTAAAAGATTGGGGCAAAGAAGGACCACTGTATGATGTTGTGATGTTAGATCCTCCCGCATTTACAAAGAATAGAGAGAACATTCAAAAAGCAGTTACTGGTTATAAAGAAATTAATTTAAGGGGAATGAAGCTGATCCGTAATGGAGGCTTCCTCGTTACTTCTAGCTGTACTAATTTAGTGAATCCTGAACTATTCTTACATACAATCAATGCTGCAGCAAAAGATGCCAAAAAGCGAATTAAGCAAGTTACTTTTCAAGCGCAAGCCAGTGACCATCCAATTATTTGGGGAATGGAAAATACCAACTATTTAAAATTCTTAATTGTAGAAGTAACGGATAGATAAAAAATTATCTGGATACTTGGAATTTACCCGACTCAATAATTCTACCAGATCGATCTTTTAGTTGAAAGATGTACAGTCCCCTGAAATAATTGTCATCAAAATAAATAGTTATTTTAGAACTTGTAATTCTTTGTGAATTCATTTTTCTACCAATGAAATTGAAGATTTCTAATAAATAGGTTTTATCAATTGACGGATCAAATTGAAAGTGAATGAACTGTGTTGCAGGGTTGGGATAGAATCGTTGAACCCTGCTGTCAGAAGAAGTAATTACAGAATAGTCGATAAGGGTTCCTGAAGCAGTAAAAGCACTGCTACAAAAGACCAACAAAACCCATAAACTTATTTTGTAAAGATTTGCCATCCAATAAAATGTATTATGAAGTTAAAGCCAATTTTGGATAGCTCCAAAAATACCTATGGCATTGTAATTCAACAAATTGAAAAACAATGCCATAGACTTATGTAAAAACTATAATGAAGCCAAAGTAGCTTGGATAGCATTAAAATCTGGCAAATCACCTGGAGTAGGACATACTTCTGCATATTGAACTACACCATTCTTATCAATTACAAAAGCTGCACGCTTGCTTACACCCAACATTTCAAATGCAGGGAAGGTTTCATATAATACGCCAAAAGCAGTTGCGGCTTCCTTATTAAAATCACTTAATAATTGAAAATTCAGGTTTTGCTCTTTGCTAAATTTATCTAAAGTAAAAAGAGAATCAACAGAAATTCCGAATACTTGTGCATTGGTAGTGTTGTATAACGCTATATTGTCTCTTACATTACAAAGTTCAGCGGTACAAACACCGGTAAAAGCCAAAGGGAAAAACAATAACACGACTGGCTTTCCTTGTTGTTCTTCTAGACTTACTTTTTGTTTTTCGGTATTAAATAGCGTAAACGCTGGAGCCTTTTGGCCAACTTGAATACTCATTATGATTTATTTTATGGTTTATGAAATTGTATATATTAAACAGCTTATTCAACAAATGGTTTAGAAATGATTGTTCTATTAAATTTCCATTTCAGGAACAAAGTCAGGAACAATTAGTTTACCAGCAGTTTTGGCAACAATTTCATCTACTGTTACATCTGGTGCACGCTCTATTAATTGAAACCCCTCCGGTGTAATAGCTAAGACTGCTAATTCAGTAACTACTTTTTTAACACAGCCAACCCCGGTTAATGGTAAACTACATTTTGGTAATAGTTTGCTTTCCCCTTTTGGATTTGTATGCATCATAGCTACGATAATATTTTTAGCGCTAGCAACTAAATCCATTGCACCTCCCATCCCCTTTACCATTTTACCAGGAATTTTCCAATTAGCAATATCTCCTTGCTCACTTACTTCCATAGCGCCAAGTACAGTCAAATCTATTTTGCCAGCCCGAATCATTCCAAAGCTTTCAGCGCTATCAAAAAATGCTCCCCCAGGAATCACGGTTACGGTTTCTTTACCAGCATTAATTAAATCTGCATCAATAGCAGATTCTTCTGGATAAGGCCCCATACCTAAAATGCCATTCTCGCTTTGAAAAACAACTGTAATATCATTGGGAATATAATTGGCAACTAATGTAGGTATGCCAATTCCCAAATTCACATACATACCATCTTTTAATTCTTTTGCTATACGCTTCGCAATTCCAAATTTATCTAATGCCATAAAATTGACTTAACTAAATGATTGTAATGAATTAGATTCTAGTAGTTCTTCTTTCAATTCTTTTTTCATAATTTTTGCCCTGAAAAATACGGTGCACATAAACACCTGCAACATCCACTTCATCAGGATCAATTTCGCCAGGTTCTACTAAATGCTCTACTTCTGCAATGGTAATATTACCAGCTTTTGCCATTGAAGTAGAAAAATTTCTAGTCGCTTTTCTAAATACCAAATTACCTGCTTTGTCCCCTTTCCATGCTTTTACAATTGCAAAATCTGCATGAATGGCTTTTTCCATTAAATACATTTTACCATCAAATTCCCTAACTTCTTTACCTATTGCAATCTCTGTTCCATAACCTGCAGGTGTAAAATAAGCAGGTATTCCCATTGCAGCCATTTGAATACCCGTTGCAAGGGTGCCCTGTGGCACTAAGTCTACTTCTAATTCTCCGCTTAATAATTGTTTTTCAAACAAGGCATTCTCTCCAACATAGCTACTAATCATCTTCTTGATTTGTCTAGTTTGTAATAACAAGCCCAAACCAAAGTCATCAACCCCTGCATTGTTTGAAATACAAGTTAACTCCTGTACATTATGTTTTACTAATGCAGCAATAGCATTTTCAGGAATTCCATTTAAACCAAATCCACCCAACATAATTGTTGCGCTATTGGGTACATCAGCTGTTGCAGCAAACGCATCGGTATAAACCTTATTCATCTTTTAATAGGTTGAGATTTTTGATAAAGCAATGTTCTTTGTCTATTCGATAAAGCATCAATAGAATCAATTAAAATTTTAAATTGAGCTGGATGAGATTCGTAATATGCATAACTATCATAAAACTTTTTTCTATTAATCCCATAACTGAGAAATACTTGATCGTACAATCGAATATTTTCTCTCGTTAATTTATTCAAGGAATCTTTGGAAGTTAAGCGAACATAATATTCATCCATTTTCATAATATCCCACATGATAGAAGTCATGTCATTGATTGGAATAACCTGCTTAGGAATTTTTTCTCCAGCACACGCCATAGCAACTATCATCAAGAAAAAAAATATTATATTTTTCACTTTAACTCCTCTTTATATTTATTGGCATTAGGAATGTCTAATAAAGATAGAATCTCAATGGCTTTAATTTTTTCTTCAGGTGTGCCTTTCTTAAAAATGCCAATCAATTCATTGGATTTACCTTGCATAAAAAATTGCAAAATCATCGTATTAGGATTCTCTTTATTAAATGCATTTAATTGAATCAATGCCTGTAGAATATTCCCCCTTGCTTCGGTTTCATTTTCAAATAATTTATCTAAGCCAGCACGATAATAAGCATAAATCACATCATGAATGATATTGAATTTTGTATTGATTAAATTCTCATTTAACCAATAGCGGTTTCTCAATCCATCAAACATTCTCCAACCCGCAATACGCTGCCCCTCTGGCGCATTATTCACGATATTTTGTGCTTTTCGAAAATAGGGTTCTCCTGTTTTAGGAGAAAATGAATCGTAATCTAAACCGATAATCATGTAAGCATAATAAGCTAACACTGCAGTTAAATTTGCTACCCCTGCATCAACACCTTGAACCCTATTTTCATTAAATTCTACAGGTTGAAATTCGACATATTTAAACAATAATTCAGGATCAATAAAATTGACCAAAGCTGATTGATAAGAAGCATTAAAAACAGGCCTTGCAGCTTGAACTGTTAATGAGGCTTTATAAACGTTTGGCTCTACAGCAGATTCAATATTAACGATAAAACTGCACTCAATTTTTTCATTATCTCTAAATACATCCGCAGTCCACTTGCGGTTATTCATGAAATTATTCAACTGAGTTTGTAAAGTTGTGAAGATTTTTCTGTCTACTGTTGTGGCTACTCTCACAGCCATAACAGTTACTTTTGCCTTAAGTTCTTGTGCAACCGATTGCTTACTTAACAATGCAAAGCATATAAAAAGAAATAAACAAAATAGCTTGCGCATGATGAAAAAGATTAGAAAAAACTAAAGTAACAAAAAACGACAGTAAAATACTGTCGTTCAAATCATTTTAGAAAGATTTAGCTTATCGGAATAAATCGGTATCTAAATTTTTTCTGTGATACACTTTACCTTCCATGAATTCTGTAGTAGCTAGAATTGCAGGATTGGGCATTTTCTCGTATGCACGGGAAATTTCAATTTGTTCTTTATTCTCATGAATTTCTTCTAAGCTATCAGTGTGGCTTGCAAACTCTTCTAGCTTATTGTGTAATTCTTCGCGAAGAGAAATATTAATCTGATTGGCTCTTCTTGCAATGATTGCAATAGATTCATACAGATTACCTGTTTTCTCTTTTATGGAGATTAGGCTTTTGGTTTCTACCACACTAGCGGTGTTGGCACTCATCTGCCTTCTTAATTTACTCATTTTTTCCCGTTTTTTTAAGTATGTTAAGGGTTTGTGTTTTATACTTACTTACTTCTTCCAAGAATTTACTATCGGTAAAACGATCCGCAAATTCATTGCATTCAGAAAGCACTTTTTCGTAACGTTCCTTTTGTTTCTCTTCGTAACTCATTTCGGCATACTTGAAATATGACTTAATCATGAGTACTTTGTATTCGTCTGATTTTTTGGAATCAGGAAAATTATCTGCAACATTGCTAAACGCAATAGCCGCAGCTTTGTAAAAGCCCAAATTATAATACAACTCGGCACTTAAAAATTCTTTTCGCTCTAATTTTTCTCTACACTGGTCAATAATATCTGTTGCTTCTTTAACCCTTGTGGAAGTTGGATGCGTACTAATGAAAGCCTGCATCAATCCCATGGTTTTAGTAGTATTTGTTTGATCAAGTTCTACTTTGGGAGATTGCTTAAAAAAACAATACGCTCGCATGTATTCACAATCTTGGCTTCTAGTGCTTGCAGGGAAATTTTCTACGAAGCTTTTGAACATGTTTTCCGCATTCAGATAATCCTTGATATGGTAATATGAATATGCATATTTATAATACAAATCCTCATATCGTTGAGAACCTTTTAAGTAAGGAAAAATGTCTTCAAAGAGCTTTAAAGCTTCCTGGTATTTTTTATTAGCATAAAACTGCTCAGCCATTTTATACTTATACTCATAATCTTTGCTCTTAAGAATTTTAGCAAACTTAGTAGTACAAGAAGAACCCAAAAAAACGGTCAGCAATAAAATAGTTATAATTCTACCCATAGAAGTTGGCGAAATTACGTATAAAATAGCAATTTAAGAAGGGTTTTTCTCAAATCAAGTTTAATTGCCGTTAATTAATAGCTAAAAAGGCCGCCCAGCGTTTTACAACCGGACAGCCTTTTCTATTACAACTTCAGGTGATATTACTTGGTATCACCCTCTCCTTCCTGCAATTTAGCCTTGATTTCAGCAAGGGCACCTAAATCACCCAGGGTAGCTTTTTCAACCTTAGCCTGGATATTTTTTACTGCCTTCTTAGTGTTATCAGATTCAGCCTTCGCTTCTTTCTTCGCTGCTTCTTTTTCTTCAGCAATATGCTGCTCCCAAATACGAGCGTGGCTTAGAACAATACGCTTCTCGTTGCGATCAAATTCAATTACAACAAATTGAGCAGTTTCGTCGGCTTTAACCTGAGAGCCGTCTTCTTTGTTGAGGTGACGGTTAGGAGCAAATCCTTCTAAACCGTACTGTAATTGAACCAATGCACCTTTATCATCCTTGCGGGTAACAGTACCTTCGTGGATAGATCCAATAGCGAATGTTTCTTCTAAAGAATTCCAAGGATCTTCTTCTAGTTGTTTGTGACCTAACTGAAGCTTACGGTTTTCTTTATCAATACTCAATATAATAATATCAATTTGATCAGAAACTTTAGTGTAATCAGTTGGGTGATTGAAACGCTTCAACCAGCTTAAGTCGCTGATATGAATCATACCACCAATTCCTGGCTCAAGCTCAACAAATACACCATAAGGAGTAATGTTCTTCACTAAACCTTTGTGCTTACTGTTTTCAGGGAATTTATTTTCGATGGTATTCCAAGGATCTTGAGTCATTTGCTTAATGCTCAAGCTCATCTTGCGTGCGTCTTTATCTAGGGTAACCACTTTAGCTTCATGCTCATCTCCTAACTTGAAGAATTCTTTTGCATTGATTGGTGTGTTAGCCCATGTAATTTCAGAAACGTGTACTAAACCTTCAACACCTGGTTGAATTTCTAAGAATGCACCGTAATCTTCGATATTAACTACTTTACCTTTTACAACAGAACCTTCAGCCAATCCTTCTGGTAATACATCCCAAGGGTGTGGAGTCAATTGTTTTAGACCAAGGCTAATACGCTTCTTATCGTCATCAAAATCTAATACAACCACTTGTAATTTCTGATCCATCTTAACCACTTCACTTGGGTGAGAAATTCTACCCCAAGAAATATCGG
>JBBAJU010000011.1:70810-75950 GCA_040403845.1 Sediminibacterium sp. | reverse complement strand
TATCGCTGGCTTTGCTCATTATAAAACTTAAGTATTGCTAAAAAGCATTTTTCGTTTTTCTTGTTATAAGGAATATAACCAGCTGGTCCGCCACATGGCTTATGTCCTATTCCGGCAATGCCCCATTCAACCGTATTATCACAGGTTGCAGACTTTGAAGCACTAATCACTAACTTATATAATCGTTCTAAGATTTGTTGATCTAAATTATTAGTGGTTGAAGTTGATATTGAATCTTTCGGAAACTCACAAGATGCTGATTCACTCGGAGGAATTGAAATGTCTTGAGTGCAGGAGGTTAAGCAAAATATAGTATAAACAAAAAAAGGAACCAAATATGACTTCCAGCCTAGCCAGTTGTTTTTCATAATTATATCTTTTGATTACATGACTCAAATTTAAACTCAGCCGCTGCATTTTAAACATAAATCAAAAATAAATTTCAACAATCAGCGGCTTGCAATCGGAATCATACCTAAATCCCCCCAGCTATATCGCTATCAATATTTAACAAACTTTTCATTTTATCTATCCTAGAAATATATGCCTTTGCAATAGTTTGCCCAATTTAACGGGTAAGCCTGCAACCAAATAAAAGAATAAACAATATAATTATTAACGGATTTCAAACCTATGGATTTAGATATCCTTAGATAAAGAAATCAATAACAACAGTATGACAACATTACGATTAGCACTTGATTGGACTCCAAATGTCAATCATATCGGATTTTTTATTGCAAAAGAATTAGGATTCTACAATGAAAAAGGGATCGACCTTGAAATTTTAAATCCCATAAATGATAATTACGCAATGACGCCAGGAAAAAAATTAGAGATTGGCGTTGCTGATTTTGCCATTGCACCTTTTGAGACTGTAATAAGTTTGAATAATAAAGCAAATCAAGTTCAAGCAATAGCGATATATGTGATATTACAAAAGGATTTAAGCTGTATTGCTACACTCAAATCCTCCAATATTTCGTCACCTAAGCTGCTTGACGGCAAATCATACGCTTCTTATAAGGCACGCTATGAAGATTGTATTGTAAAGGAAATGATTAAAAACGATGGGGGAGAAGCCAACTTGAATATAATATATCCAGAAAAACTAGGCATTTGGAGCACTTTGTTAACTGGTAAAGCAGATTCAACCTGGATTTTTGATAATTGGGAAGGAATTGAAGCAAGCAATAAGGGTATTGAACTAAATAAGTTTGAATTAGCAGACTTCAATATCCCTTATGGGTATTCACCAATTGTATTGACAAAGAAGGAGAATATGGCAAAGAATGAAACGCTTTATTCAACCTTTGTTAAAGCCACCCAAAAAGGCTTCTTATACGCAAAAAATCATTTAGCCGAATCAGTTGCAATTTTAAAAAGGTATGCGACCGAGTATGATGTCAATAATATTGATTTAGAAAAATCAATATTATTTTCAATACCTTATTTTGGAGATGAGTTTAATTGTGGTATAATGGAAAAAGAAAGAGTAACCAATTTTTTAAACTGGCTTGTAAGCAAAGGATTAGAAGATAAAGTTATTTTAAATCAAAAGCTTTTCACAAATGAATTGTTTGAATAAAGCCATTGTCATTTCATGGTAAACCTTTTGAAGAATATTAATTATATTAGATTATGATATATTTATTGTGGGGTTTACTTAATATCGTTCTTTTTATTTTTTAAAAGTTAGTTTGGAAAAGACTTTTGTTTCAAAATACGACTTAGGCATAAGATATCGAGAAGATATAAAAGGAGAAAAAAATATGCCAATCAGCGCTTACTCTTCTGCTTCTGGTTTTATTAATGGAACAAATTGGAAACCTATGTCGATTATCATCAATAGAACAAGAGACAATAACCAATTTGATTATCTTGTTCAGGGTGTTGTGGAATGGAAAATATTTAGTACTAACATTTATTCAGAAATGAGAGAGTATAAAGGAATTGCAATTGTTAAGTAAAGTATGAATTCAGGACAATTTAATCTTGACTTTATGTGCGACTTGGCACTTTCAAGTTTTTAGATAATGTGGAGAAATAAGTATATTAATTGGAAATAGGTAATATAAAAAACCTAAGATGAAATTATCAATATCGTCGAATCAAATTGTACGCAAGAAGACAGCAGGACTCTTTCTTCTTTTGTTAACATATTTACTGTTATCATCCTGCGGGGTTTTTCTGCAAAACCAAGGAATAAAGAACTACAAACTAAAAGACGATATCTCTCAAAAAGGGCTTAACGCATATCAGTATGATTTTCTTTATTTGAGCAATTTAATTGAAGAAGGCTTTCCACAATTAGATAGCATATTTCCAAAAAATCAACGCGAAAAGCAAGTTCAACAAATTGTCGAGAATTTATCTACAGTAGATAATAATGCGAACTTTGTTGTTCAAGCTAGGAGATATCTATCTAATCTCAAAAATCAACATACCACTATAGATTTAAAGCAAGAATTTAAAAGCGTTTATCCTTATGTAATCCATATCTCATCAGATAATTGGTATTTACTTAATCTACCCAAACAATTTGATAGTCTGCAGATTGGTAAAAAAATGATCAAGCTGAATGGGGTATCTATAAAAGACGTAGAGTATAATTTGATAAATTATACTTTCGCTGAAAATAAAATTAATCAACAGTCTGAGATTTGTGATGAACAATTCTATAACAAGCCTGAATACTTAAAGGAAATTGGTGTAATAAAAGAAGTCTCCGATATTTTAAAATTGGAATTTGATGATCAGACTGTAATCGAATTAGCACCAATATCTACCAAAAGAAAGATTGATTTATTTGATATTTCATTTAGAGAGCATCCTATTACTAAATATCAAAATGAAACGTACTTATATACAATCAACAAAAAAAATAATTTTGGGTATTTACAATTTAATCAAAGCCACGATAAAATAGATATATTAGAATTCATTGAGAGCTATGTGAAACCTTGGCTTCAACCAATTGCCAGAAGTTATGTAAAGAGACAGTTTAGAAAGGCAAAACCCTCAAAATTGCTTGCAAGTTCTTATAATCCTAAATATCCAGTTTTTAAGGACTTTGTATGGGAATTAGTTGATAGTTTGAATAATAATAAGGTAGAAAACCTAATTATTGACCTGCGAAATAATTCTGGTGGAAATACTACTCTTGGAAAACAACTTATGTATTTCCTTACTGATAATGATACAATTAAAGGGTTTGCTGATTTTGTTTTTACTTCAGAAATGTATAAAAAATATTTTAAGAAAGAATATCAGGATTTAGAAAAAAAATACCCTTCGGGCGTGCCTCAAAGAGATTTAGTGCCAACCAACTCGAGTGAGAATTTATTTTTTGACATTACCAATAGCTCATCAAAATACTTTATTCAAAAGAACCGTCCAATATTTAAAGGCAATGTTTATGTACTTGCAAATTATGGGACAGGTAGTTCTGCTGCAATGCTAACTACCTTAATCCAAGATAATGGGATCGGCAAAGTAATCGGTACAAGTGTTGGGAACAATCCCATTGGTGCAACTACTTACACACCAATGAAACTTCCCAAAACAAAAGCTGAAATTTCAATAGCTACATCCTATATAGAACGACCTAAAAAAGACAAAGGAAAAATTCAAATGCCAGATATTTGGATTGAATATACCATTAGCGATTTTTTAAATGGAAAAGATCCATACTTCGAAAATGTAACAAAACAAATTAAAGAGAAAGTCAGCCACTAATCCCCTCATTCTACAATTATTACTACTCAACTAACTATTTCACTATTATGACTTCATCTGGTCATGAAAATGGGATGAATTTTTAATATCCTTATTTCAACTTGTGGATAGTTTGTTTAACTACCATCAACTTTAAACAGTTTCCGCAACACTACTTGCAAAAGAATGGAATGCTGTATTTGATGAAGCTGAATAAATTATGATAAAAATCAATTAATTTAGCGAGGTATGAGTATGCTTTTTTAAAACCGCTATAGGAGATTTTAACGAACCAATTATTATGAAATTGAGAATATGTAATACCAGATACTTACTTGTTGTTTTGTTTATACTATTTGTGGTTGCCTGTAGTAAAAAAGATCAAGTAATATCGCCTGCGGTCCCGCCAGTAGTAACATCGCCAGTGGGAAATGCCATTAGTCCTCCAGCCCCTTTTGGTTTTTATGTTGTCGGATATTTTCCCAGCTACCGAGATCCTGCTCTTGTGACTGATCAAAAATTTCGAATGTGTAATGTAATAAATTACGCATTTGCCAATGTAACACCAACAGGTGGGTTAGCAGTTGCTAATCCTTCGGTATTATCTACTGTTGTTTCAAAAGCAAAATTGAATAACGCAAAAATATTTATTAGTATTTCTGGTTTAGCCGCCGATTTTAAAAACATGGCTACTACATCAAGTGGTCGCAATAGCTTTGTAAAATCTATCATGCAGGTAGTAAGAACGTATGGATTAGACGGAGTAGATGTAGATTGGGAATTTCCTAGAACCGACGACGGAACTGATATTACTTTCACTGCATTTATGAGAGAGTTAAGCGATTCTTGTCATACAGGTGCTAAATACTATTTGTCTGCCGCCATAACAGCTGGAAAATTTGCGGGAGCTGTTCGAGATGCAATCAGTAGTACTTTATGGACTAATAATACAGTTGATTTTTTTAATATCATGGCATACGATGATTTTAGTACAACTGTACCGTTTAGACACCATAGTGATTTAGCATTAGCTCAAACGGCTTTAAACTACTGGATTAGTTCAAGAGGAATGCCGGCTTCTAAAGCAGTATTAGGTATACCAGCTTATGGTAGGCCAAGTGGGATAACACAAACTGGTACAGTTTTAACATACAATATTATTACAAGCGGAACGGGGAGTGCGTTTTCAGATTCGGCAATAGTAAGCGCAGGTGGCTTTAGCAATTATACTATATATTACAATGGATTACCCACTGTTAAGCGAAAAGCAAAATTGGCGCAATCGATGGCCAATGGAATTATGATGTGGGAAAAAGGGCAGGACCGTAACGATGGATTGTCTTTGTTGAAAGCAATGTGCGACACATTAGGAAGAGCATATTAAGTATTTTATGGAACATTAAATGGGTGGTGGCACAATCCA
>JBBAJU010000011.1:61534-70710 GCA_040403845.1 Sediminibacterium sp. | reverse complement strand
AAAGTGGTGAAGTGAAAGTGGGTATTGAGCCTGGTTCAAAATGGGAATACTCAGGTGGCGCATTTACCCTATTGCAGTTATTGGTAGAAGAAACAAGCGGACAAACTTTTAATGATTTTATGAAAGACAGTTTGTTTAAACCTTTGAAAATGAACAGTAGTAGTTGTATTTCAGACGACACTTTGAAAAGTAGACTCTGTGAATTTTACAATTCTGATAAAAGTTTAGCACCACATTTTTATCATACCTCTTTGGCAGCAACTTCTTTATGTACTTCACTTTCAGATTTAGAAACATTTTTATTTCGAGTATAGTCATTATTAAATAAGATTATTTTCGGTTTATTTTTTTTATATGTTATCGAATCAAAATAGAAACAATCTGAGTTTCTTTAAATTGTTTTTTGTCAGTAAAAAGTTAGCTTTTAAAGCCATTTTTAAACTTTATGAATTTAAAGACTCATATAATTTAAGATTAAATTAGCATTTGGTATTTTGATATTTGTGTCAAAGAATAATTATGCGTTTTTTATTTATAGGTATTGTATTTATAGCCTTGTCTTGTACAACAGTAAAAATGTCTGTAGAAGCCCCCAAAAGTATAGCAGACCAATCTACTTCAATTAAAGTTTCTAAAGTTTCATCTAAATTATTTCCAGGGGCAAGTCGTTCAATTAAATTTGAAAAAGATTTTGTTGGAACTTTTAAAGATGGATGGAGGGTTACCTCAGATAGATATGGTAGAACGCCAGGGGGATTGTTCTCTGAGGAAGCCATTAAAAGAAGTTTTTTGTTAAATTTTGGAATTGGAATTAATGATGTTGTATCTAAAACCACAGATAAATTTCAATTTACAATTGAAGATAAATCACAGTCTTTAATGGTTTTTTGCCATCAACTTTATCTAGGGGAGAGTAAAAGCTACCAAATAAAGGAGATATTTGATTTTTCAAAAGGTGTTAGACAGGTATCTAATTTTACAGCAACCATGAATTTTACGAGTGATACTTTAACAAAGCCATGGTTGTTGCAATTAGGTTATGATCGTGAAACACCAGGTGGTATTGTTGCTACAATTATGAAAGAAGGAATGGCCAATGAAGTTGGGATAATTACCAATCAAATTGATACCATCCAAATAACTCCATTGTTTATTTCACATGCTACTAGTTCAAAAGGGAAACACGCTATGCCTTTTTCAGTAATTGGAGGGTATGAATTTAAAGTTGCAGAAAATGCTATTGGGTGGATTGATTTATTCAATTCGACTATAGGTTTTTCAAATAATATTTCTTCTAATCATCAATTAATTATTGCCGCGGCATCTACTGCTATTTTTTTACGCAATAGATAGAGTCTAGTCATATGAAAAACTTAAAAATGAAATTTCATTAATTTGATTAAGATTGATGGTTTGTGAGGAAATAAGTTTTCACGAAAATGATTGAGAAAATGCAAAGTGCAGTATTACAGGTCAAATCAATTAGTAAGCGTTTTTCGAGTGTTTAAGCAATTAAGGATATTTCCTTTTCGGTAGAACAAGGAGATATTTTGCCTTTCTTGGCCCTAATGGTACAGGGAAAACGACTACTTTAAGAATTCTGCTTGATATCATCAAAGCTGATACAGGCCAGATAGAATGGAACCTGAATGGGGGTGCCAATCATTACGTAGACATACTAGAAAAAAGCCCACATATTGTACAAAACGTTTCGTTGACAATACTCGCTGGAATATTAAAACACTGATGTATAGTTTTTAGTAATTCAGCTGACAACAAGTTGTTTAAACAAATTGAAAGTTCAATAATTGGCTTTTCCTTAAACGGGTTTGATGAGTATTGTTTTAATAATTTTGATCAGCAACGTACCATAGATGGGTAGGAACAATATATTCTGAAATTAAAAAATACGCTTTTAAAACCCATCGAAAACTCTATTAAATTAGTTGAACACGCTACTGTAGAGTTTGAGAAGTTGATTCAAAAAAATAAAGCAGAAGTAGAAAAAAGCACAAGTAATCCAATTGCCTTATCCTATGAAGAATGGAATGAGCTATTAAGGAAAAAAGTACTTGAAATTTGTAAGAGTGATTTTCAGGAAGAATATAATTCCTGTTTGTCTGACAAGGAATTATTAGACTTAACGTCTAAAGATGATGAGATATTATATAACCTTAATAGAGGTAACAGTAATATCATTTCATGGTCGAATTACGCTAGTAATGGAGCATTAAAGTTTCTGATACCTGCTTTTAAAATGGCTTTTTCAAGCATATTAAAATCAAATAATTATATTTTTCCTTCTGCAACAAGAAAGTTTTTGATTTAAAAACATCTCAATCATTTGACTTTAGGATGAAGTTGGGGAATTAAGATTAGATTTTTTTGTATCTTACTGGTATAGTAATGATATGCTTTCTTCAACGAATAAATTAATTAAGTTTTTGCAATTGGATAAATCCGAAAAAGATATTATTGTAATTAACTTTCTGTCCGTGCAAAATATTCTTCTCTTTTTTCTAGTAATCTTTTCTACCAATGTTGTAGCTCAGGATCATGCTGCTAACTATCTGGTGTACAAGGGCAACGATTTAGGACTTGTATATACCCCTAAAAAATCAACTTTTAAAATTTGGTCTCCTATAGCGGTTGCGGCTAGAATTAATTTCTACAAAACTGATTTAGGCGGCGTCTCTAATCGCACTGAGCAAATGAAAAAAGCGGCTAATGGTGTTTGGGCGCTTACTATTCCTGAAAATCTAAAAGACCAATATTATACTTTTCAGGTGTTGATTAATAATAGTTGGAGTGAGGAAGTGATTGATCCATATGCAAAAGCCTGTGGCACCAATGGATTCAGGGCACAAGTGATTGATCTGAAAGACACCAATCCTGAGGGTTGGGCCGAAGATAGGTCTCCTAATTTTTCAATAACCAATCAGCAAACGGATGCGGTGATTTATGAGCTGCATGTGAGAGATGCCAGCATTCATGCAAGCAGTGGTATTCAACACAAAGGGAAGTTTTTGGGCTTAGCCGAATTAGGCACGCAAAATGCAAAAGGCGCCAGTACAGGTTTGTCTCATATAAAGTCATTAGGTGTAACGCATATACATTTATTGCCTTTTTACGATTACAATTCTGTGGATGAAACTAAGCCTAATCAATACAATTGGGGATATGATCCAGTGAATTATAATATTCCAGAAGGGTCATACAGTTCTAATCCGATAGATGGTAAACAGCGTATCAAAGAATTAAAAGAACTTGTGAAAACCATGCACAGCAATGGTTTGCGGATTATAATGGACGTAGTATACAATCATACTGCACTAACAGCTAATTCGAATTTTAATATTCTAGCACCTAACTATTATTATAGAAAACGTGCTGATGGAAGTTTTTCTGATGCCAGTGCATGTGGTAATGAAACGGCTAGTGACAAAGCAATGTTCCAAAAGTTTATGTTAGAAAGCGTTTTGTATTGGGTGAAGGAATACCATATTGATGGTTTTCGTTTCGATTTAATGGGGATACATGATATTGAAACCATGAACCTTATTGCAGATTCACTTCGTAAAATTAAACCTTCAATTGTTTTATATGGAGAGGGTTGGACAGCTGGTGGATCTCCACTGCCTGAAGCTAAAAGAGCCCTCAAAGCCAATGCTAGCTTACTCAAAGGCATTGCTGTTTTTAGTGATGATATGCGCGATGGAATTAAAGGGAGTGTGTTTAATATTGATGATCGTGGTTTTGCAACAGGTAAAATTGAAAATGCTGAGTCTGTAAAGTTTGGTATAGTTGCTGCAGGAAAACATCCACAAATTGATTACACAAAAGTTAATTATTCCAAAGCACCATACACTAAATCGCCTGCCAGTTTGATTAATTATGCAGATTGTCACGACAACAATATTCTGTGGGATAAGATTGCACTCTCTTATAAAACAGCATCTGTAGCAGAAAGAGTCAAAATGCATGAATTGGCTTATGCCATTGTGTTGACTTCGCAGGGGACTCCTTTTTTAACTGCTGGTTCAGAGTTTTTAAGGACTAAAAATGGAGTTGAAAATTCTTTTGATAAAGGAGATTTGGTTAATGGGATTGATTGGAATTTAAAAACGAGTAATGCTTCTACTCATCAATATATTCAATCGCTGATTAAAATCAGAAGAGCACATCCAGCATTTCGAATGCAGTCTGCTGCACAAATTGCAAAATATTTAGTGTTTCAGAATTCTTTACCTGAAGGGATTATAGCTTATACCTTGAATGGAGCCGCGGTAGGGGATCGTTGGAAAAAAATATGGGTGGGCTTCAATGGAGTACCAACTCCACAAACGCTCAGCCTTCCTGCAGGAAATTGGAAAGTTGCTTCAATTACTCATACTTCTACTTTAAAAGGGAATCAAATTACTATTGATGGAAGTGCTGCAGTGATATTATATCAATAATTGGTATATTTAAAACATAAAGTTTTCTATGACGCTTATTGCAATTTTCTTTCCTGCGCTCTCTTTTTTCCTGCGGGGTAGAATTTTTACTGCTTTTATCTGTTTCATTCTCCAGATTACTTTAATAGGGTGGATTCCAGCAGCAATTTGGGCAGTCATTTCTCTCCAAAATGCTCGAGCAGATAAGCGCAATGAGAAATTAATCAGGGCGGTTAAATCAAAATAATTCTCTACAAACTTGATAATGAAATACCCATTTCTACTTTTCTTGGTGATATCAACCTCTATATCTCTTTCTGCCCAATCGGATAAGAAATTACTTATTGAGCCACTTACAGGGAACTTTTTTGTTTATACAACTTATAATACCTATCAAGATAGTAAAGTACGCGCCAATGGTGTTTATTTAGTTACTAAGAAAGGTGTTATTTTATTCGATACCCCATGGGATACTACGCAGTTTCAACCGCTCTTAGATAGCATTGAATCTAGACATAATAAACAAGTGATCATGGCTTTTGCAACCCATTGGCATAGCGATAAAACAGCAGGGTTGGAGTATTACAAGCAATTGGGAATTAAAACATATACCACTCAATTAACCGATGAATTGAGTAAAAAGAACAATGCCAAGAGAGCCCAGTTCTTAATGACTAAAGACACTTTATTCGTAGTAGACCAATATCAATTTGAAACTTATTATCCTGGGGAGGGGCATACCCAAGATAATATTGTCATCTGGTTTCCTAAAGAAAAGATTTTGTTAGGAGGTTGTTTAATCAAAGGAGCTAAAGACGAGAACCTAGGTTATTTAGGGGATGGCAATAAGATAGAATACGCCAATACACTTTTGAAGGTTCAGCGTAAATTTCCGAATCCCCGATTTATCATTACTACACATAGTGATTGGAAAAATATTAATTCTTTGAAAAACTCAATTAAAATGGCCAAGCAATTAACTGCTGATTTAGAACTCCGCCACGTAGTCTTATTTGGGTGGAAAGCCGGGGCAGATAGTGCAGTCATTAATAATGTTATTCATGCTTTTGGCGAATTACCTAAACAAATTAGTTCCATTAAAAAATACGAATGGGGTATCAATAATAGTCCAGAAAAATTAAATCAGGGTTTAACGCATTGTTTTATTTTAACCTTTTCTAGCGAGAAAGACCGTGATGATTATTTAGTGCATCCAGTTCATGTTGCTTTCACAAAGCTGCTGCCCAATATTTTAGATAAAGTAACAGTGCTTGATTATTGGGTGAATAAATGAAGAAGATGTTTCAGTTTTCAAATTTTTCCAAATCTTGTATAACAAGCAATTGCTCTAATTGTCCTACTGTCTTAAAATATAAATTGATAACAACAATTTATCCATAATATTAGAAGGTTGGTTTAATCAGCAATGATTCTATTTATAAATAGTGTCTCCAATTAAATATCAGTCTTATACTAATAAACCAAATTGGTTTTAATTCTGGCGTTGGTTCGCCTATCGGGAATATAGATTTTGCTTTATAGGGCATATCTACTCCTGCACTCAACAGAACTAACAAACTTGAAGCTTGGTCTTGTGAAAATTTTCGTGAAGGCCTGTATTCTAAGAAAGGAAATTCAAGTTTTGTGTATCGATACTCTACTGCAACAGAGCTATTTGTAGTTGGTACACGTATATAATCTCGCGGTGTTCTTAATCCATACAATGTAACCCCCACTTCTCTACCTAATACCATTTGGAATCTACCAATTTTAGTATTAATTACAGACTGCCATGGAATTAAGCCGCCATTGACTGCAGCAACACCCATTTTGCTTAAGGTTTTTGGCGAAGTAAATAGAAGGGCTGGTATAGCCATTAATAAATCACCTGGTATTAAATAAAAAGGCATTCGAATACGAATTTTATCGCAATAGCATTTGACGCTAACACAGAGGGATTGCTATTAATAATATTATTGCTCGATGCGCCATCTTGCCTCCAGCCAAACTGTTGCCAATAAGTGCTGTCGAAACTCCAATGAAACCGCCAATTTTAGCTCTAAATCGGGGGAGTCCCCGTTGCCGTTTACGAGTCCTCGTATCCGCTTAGTTTGAAAAATTTCATTAATCCTAGTTCTATCATATTGTTGAGTTGGCATGAATACATTATTGCAAATATTAAAAGTATTTGCCGAAAAGTTTGCTTGAATAGGTTGAGTCAAATCGCTTAGTGTCATTGACTCAAGTAATTGTGCTAAACTACTTGCTACAGTTTTTGCAGTCAACGCTTCATCTTCTTTTTTAGATAGGCATCTCCAAATACAACCTGTTTCTTCCCATCCTAAGTGTCAACCGCCAATCCATGTTCAATGTAATAATCGTGTGTTCCTTTTTGCTGAGATGCATTCCCCCAAGAACCAGCAATATGTACTGCTGCAAAAGCATCTTGGAAAAAATGAATGGCAAATGCTTCATCTGCCTTAGCGCCCATCAATAAAGCAGATTTATTTTCATGTTCTTTAGGAAGTGATGCGTATAGCCGCGCTTTTAGCAATGCTTGTTGATGATAATAAGCATATACCCCCATTGCATTTAAGGGCGCTCCAGACGAAATGCAATCTTGTAAATAAGTTTGACTCGTTATTGTAACGGATTGGCGGGGCAATAAAAAGTGTACACTGTTAGCGGCTGCTCGGGTAACATATGCATTATCCGCACGCCTTAATTGATATCAGATTTTCTGAGGGTATTAATGAGCTGCGAATTATTTTTTACGTTAGAAAAACTTTGCTCTAATTCATCTCCAATAGTTGCTACTTTTAATATCCAATCAGTTTTTAAAATAGTTTCAAGCATTGTTGCTGTGTTTGACTTAACTGCTGTATGGCTAATATACTGATGCGTCTCGATGTTGTACTTAATCTTATAGTTAAATAGTCTTAGTAAAAACATGTATATTAAAATATTGCAATTTTTTCAATGTACAAAGCAAAGTTCAAATAACCTCTTTGGATTTTCTCTTAAAAAGAATGACCTTTATTGGTAACCAAGCATCTTGTAAACCTTACACTAATTAAGAAAGTTTAAAAATCACTTTATGCAAAAACAAGCACTCAAGGATACGTTGATTGACAATCATCAATCATTTATTGACTACATCCAATCTTTGCCAAGTGAAAAATTTGTACAAAGCAATCATGGTAAATGGACTCCTGGGCAACAGCTAGAGCATATTTTTCTTAGCATTAAACCCTTAAGACAAATATTAACTGTTCCAAAGTTTGTCTTATCTCTTATTTGGGGAAAAGCTAATCGGGAAAGTAAAATCTATGAAGATCTGATTGATAAATACCATAATAAACTTCAACAAGGGGGGAGAGCTATGGCAAGATTTGTTCCTAAACAAGTAAGCCTTGATCAAAAAGGAAAAATTGCTCAATCAATTGGTAATGAAGTAAAATGGCTAAACGAAAAGTTGGATAAGTTTACCGAAGAAGAGCTGGATAGGTATATTTTGCCTCATCCATTACTCGGAAAGTTAACAATAAGAGAGATGATGTATTTCACCATTTATCATGCGCTTCATCATAAAATGATGACTGAAAGAGATCTTATACAATAATTAAAACGCCCCCAATAGTTTAATTGAGGGCGTTTCTGCTTAGTTATTTATTTTGATTAGTATAAGAAATTCAATGCGGTAATATCATTAGCATTGAAAGGATGATATGAAACTTTACAATTGCCTTTTTTCCTAAGGATGTTTTTTATGCCATCATTAATAGGCAGATATCATTCAAAAAAGAATTCCTATTCTATAAACGACTATTCTTTTCTTAAATTACTATTTATCAAATACTTATTCTGATGAAATACTTGTATGCGGTCATATTACTTCTGGCGCCATTATTATCTTGGGCTGATCTTTATCCCATCAATAAACAGATAACCATTCAATAACATGGTGTTCCCTTTGATGGACTAAGAATTGGTGCTACTAAATTTGGTGATCGTAGTTTTTTTAATGAGAACTGGCCCAATAGAACTAGGCATTGGCTGCCAACCATTGATCATCCCTATGATAAAGCCACTTCTGAATTTATAGTGAAAGCACCTGCAAAATATAAAGTGGTTTCAAATGGCTTTTTATTAGAGGAATCTTATTTAGGAAATAATTTGAAACTTACCCATTGGAAACAATCGGTACCTGTTTCTTCTTGGGTATATGCTAAAAACAGAGAAGCTGGCTTTTATGATTTTAAAGAGCCTACCAAAAAAGTGTTAGAATTTTATACTAAGTATGTAGGTCCTTTTGCTTATGAAAAGTTGGCGAATATTCAAACACCTAGTGTAAATGGTGGAATGGAAACTTCTTCTGCAATATTTTATGGTGAAGATTTAGTGAATGGCAAACGCGATGAACGAATCAGAAATATTGTTATACATGAAATAGCGCATCAATGGTTTGGTAATGCGGTAACTGAAACCACATGGGATGATGCTTGGTTAAGTGAAGGTTTTGCCACTTACTTTACTTTACTGTTTATTGAAAACGAATACGGAAAGGCTGAATTTGATAAAGGCATCGCGAAAGCAGAAAAAGAGGTAGTTACTACTGGGCTTACTTACCAAAAAGGTGCTTGGATATTGCATATGCTTCGCAATTTATTAGGTGATGCTAGTTTCCAAAAAGGAATCAAAATGTATTATGCAAAATATTTTAATGCAAATGCTACAACT
>JBBAJU010000011.1:0-61434 GCA_040403845.1 Sediminibacterium sp. | reverse complement strand
CAACTTATCAATCCCATCATCAATGCTAACTGGAGTTTTGATTCTAAACAAAACCAGTTAACCATAAAACTAGAGCAAGCACAAACAGGGGATATGATTTATGATTTGCCGGTTGAAATTAATTATTACATGAAGGGTAATCCTACTCCTAAAACGATTAAAGTACAGTTGAATAAAAAAGAGCAAATATTTTCCTTTCCATTGAATACAGCTCCTGAGAAAATAGTGATTGATCCTAATAATAAACTTCTAAGTGTATTGAATATTTCAAACTAGTTAGTTATTTCTCAAACTCGATAATATGCTCTGAAGCATAAGAATCATCGCCTGGCTTAATTCGCTTTACAAAAAATCGAGCTCGCTTACCTAGTTTAGTAGAAGTATATTTTTCTCGAATATCTTCGGCTGTATCTAATGGCTGTAACGAAGGATACCATAAAATATAGCCTGGTTTTTGAAACACTAGTTGAGGTTTAGACCAATCTTGACTGTTGTTTCCTTCACCTAAATCTTTATGAGGGTTAAATGAAATAAAAATTTTATCTCCTATCCAAGACTTGCCTTCTACTTTACCCATCATCATCACCCAGCAATTCAAATAAGCATTCCAGCTAACAGATGGTCCCCAGTGAAAACCTCCAGTAGGAGAGGATGCAGGACCACCATTTTCAGATAAAGGAATTTGTATAGCAGAAACAGGTTTGCCAAAACTATTGTGTGAAATACTAAAATTTTTTCCATCCCACCTTTTCGCTTTACCAACTGGGTTGTCCAAATCTTTTAATGCAATTCTTGCGATACTAATACATTGTCCACTTGCTTCAGTAGCTGGGTTATAGGTAGTGGGATTATACACTCCGGGATATCCATACTCACCATAAAATATATAGAGGTAATCTCCACTTGCAACAGCGGAAGGATCCCCTACACCACCAGCAAAAGTATTAGAAGTATTATGTGGTTTTAAAATCATTCTTGGGTCTAAGTCTTCTAAAATGATTCCACGATTATTCCAAGATTTTCCGCCATCGGAAGATTTCATGATACCTATTCTACAAACTGCTGCTGGGCTTTCGGGTCCTGTTAATCCTTGGGGCCATAATTTACTATTAGTGTATCCTTCTTTTGTTTTAGGGTCGTAAGGGAGTGTGATAGGATAGTTTTCATTATGATATAAGGCGTACAATGTTTTACCGCTTGCGTCTTTAGCGTCTTGATAAACCGTTTCAAACCATACTGCCCCATGCAATCCCTTTTTGCCGATAGGGACATTGGGTGGCATTTTAGGGTTAATGAATTGATTGGACGCATTTTGAAAAACAGCTGGCGCATTGGGTCCATCTGAATACTTTAGATCTTTGGCATTGCCCCAAAGAGGATCTTCCCCGTATTTTCCTGGGAAAATTCTAAAAGTATCACCCACCCAAACCTCTGCCATATTACAATCTACAAATGAGTTGAATATTATTTTTGAAGCGGGTATTAGTTTAAACTTTGGGGTAGGCGATGGTTCATTTAACCAAGTCCAAAACAAGCTTAAGAAAAGTAGATATTGCATGAGAAGAATTTGTACTTAAATTTACTGTTTTTTATTAAATAGTAAATTTGTAATTAGTTCAGGTAAAGACTTTTTATAGATGATTATTTGATATTTTTAAAAAATGAATATAAGCCCTCTCAATCAGCGAAACAGCATTTTTAATAATCTGAAAGAAAAAAATAATTACGATCAATTGCAGCAATTATTAACTGCAGTTGCTGAGAAGGATATTCCCGATTCCGTGATTGAAAAAATTAATCTAGTCATCAATTCCTTAAATAATATAGAAGAAGGCAACACTAGATTTCAAAAGATGATAAAAAAGGCAGAAGCTGATATATTGAAACTATTAGAAAAGGAACTTAAAATCTTACCCATTAATCATTACAAAAAATTATGGATGGTTTTAGGGATGTCAGCTTTTGGCATTCCTTTAGGTGTTGCTTTTGGTAATTCTGTAGGCAATTTGGGGCTATTGGGTTTGGGCTTTCCTATCGGAATGGGGATTGGCATTTTTGTTGGCATCAGCCAAGATAAGAAAGCCATTGATGAAGGAAGACAATTAGCATTTGAAGCCAAATACTAATGATTTCATAAGAATTGTGCTATCTGCCTATATAAGAATAATCACTACAGATTCGTGGGATTTTTATGTTTTTTTGCAGAAATAATAATATCCATGCAACAACCTATTTCTGTTAGTGAAGATGAAAGAATTTGGGCTTTAACTGAATTTGATATTGATTACTCATATAGCTCTGTATTATTAAAAGATTTGGTTGATTTAGCTGCTAAAATTGCTGGAACTAAAATTTTGCTAATTAATTTAATTGATACCTCCACTCAATGAACGCACTACTTCAAATGCAACTAAACTATTGGAGATTGTAATTGCAGATAGCGGAGTGGGTCTAACCACTCAGGAAATAAATGAAATTTTACAAGGGATTAAATCATCTTCAAATGGTACTACAGGTGAACAGGGATATGGGTTTGGGTTATCATTGGTAAAAAGATTGGTGGATGAATTAAATGGTAATTTATCCATTGAATCTGAAAAAGGAAAAGGAGCTCAATTTAAAATTACCTTACCGCAATAAGTTAAATAAGAATCCCGACTACCAATTAAGATAGCCGGGATTTTGATTATGCACTCCTCTAATTACAGCAATTTTAATACAGTGTAAATTCTACTCTTCTGTTTTTCTGTCTTCCTGCAGCAGTTTTGTTGCTCGATATAGGTTGTAATTCTCCATATCCAACAGCTTCAATCCTTCCAAAATTTACCCCTCTAGAAACCAAATAAGTTTTCACTGATTCAGCTCTGTTTTTTGACAAGCTTAAATTAGCAGCATTTGAACCAACATCATCTGTATGTCCTCCTAACTTTAAGCTAAATCCTTTTAACACCAACAGGTCTGCAACCCTATTTAAGTATGGATATGAGCGATCTCTAATAGACGCTTTTGCAAATTCAAACTCAAGGTTTCTGATTGCTTCATTTACAATTTGTTTGTCTTCTTCGGTAATAACATAATTATTAGTGATTCGGATAATGGTGTCTTTATTAGGGACAACAACAGGCAATGCGCAACCCGCACCATCAACTTTGGTTGATCGATTAGTGCCAGGACATTTATCAAAGTAATCTGAAACGCCATCTCCATCACTATCCATTTTCATTTTCACCATTTCTGTTTGCAAAGCATTCATTTCTGCAATCTTTCTGCTTAAATTTTCTTCTGCTGTTCTAATGGATGCTTGCATTTTTGCATCAGCAGCATTCATTTCTCTACTTAATTGTGCAGGAGGGTTATGTGTTGCTATTTGTGGTTTTGATTTTTTGCCTAATGCAAACTCAAACCCAATATGTCCGAAGGAATATTTATCTCCTACATAAGGGGCTTTAAAATATCCATCTATATTATCATTATCTACAAATGCCATGGTATAACCAAAATCGAGGTTAACTGATTTTGATAAATTTATTTTCATTCCCAAGCCCACTGGAACAAAAAACGAAGTAGCTGTTGCCTTAGGTGTAAGGCTTTCAGTAATACCTGAATTATTTATGGTTTGAGGAGTATAGTTAACAACACCTCCCCCTACAGTCAAATAAGGCTGTACGCTAGTTCGCATAGCAGACCAATTAATATTAGCCAATGTTATGACTCCACTTAAACTGGCAGACCAGTTCATCTGAGTTATAAATGATTGATAAGGGCTAACAGGAGCTGTGCCATTTAATAGTTTATCGTTGTTAGCTGCTAACTCGCCTCTAACAAAATCTGCTTGTATGCCAAATCCATGCGATGCTTGGTACTTAATGTTTCCTCCGTAACCTAATTTAGGAACCCACTTAGAGAAATCATTCTTTCCCCCAATTGCGGCAAATGGGGCAAGAGCTCCTACATTTAATCCAAAAGACCATTTTCTAAAACCTGCAGTGCCTGAAAATAATGGTGGATTTACTTCTGTGCTAATTGCTTGTTGGTTTTCTTGTGCTTGAGTGGTTTGCGTGCTTCCGATTATCATAGCTATGATGGGTAAGCATTTTAACATGTGTGTTTTCATTATTTTAATTCTTTTTATTTTTTTTGTTACCATTATAATTCTTGTTGCCTGGATGACCCTTTATTAGATAGTACTTTTTATCCTTACTATATATGATTGCTTGTTGTTGGTGATTGTTTTTAAACTTTTTGTACTTGACTAAGTGTATTGCATGATTTTCAAAAGGTCTATCATCTTTAAACACTACTTTATACCCTTTGAATAAATCATAGTTTCTGTATCTGTCGGGTAAATGATTAATATATAGCCATTGGTTATTTTCTTTATAGACATATTCACGACGATTAACATCGTAATACATATCTAAATCGGGTAAGTAGTAAAATCTAGCATAATCGTACCCAATTGGTCCCCAAACAGGTTGACTGCCAATGTTTATGTTTACCTTCAATTGCGCATTATTTTCTGAGGGCAATGCAAGGCTCAATAGGAAAAAGAATAGGATTTGTTTCATATTGTTATTTATACAAAGAACAAGCTTATCCTATTTTATATCATTACACTATTAGTTGTTTATATTGTATTATTCACGCTTAAATAATATTTTAGTATATTTAAATCTAAATACAACAATATGCCTACCGGTACAGTAAAATGGTTCAATGATGCAAAAGGTTTTGGTTTCATAAAACCTGATGATGGTGGTGAAGATTTATTTGCTCATTTTTCCGCCATTAATATGGGCGGCTTCAAGTCTTTGAAAGAAGGCCAGAAAGTTAGTTTTGAAATTACAGATGGGAAAAAGGGTAAACAAGCTGCCAATATTCAAAGCGCAGAATAGTTTATTCAAAGCAATCTATTCTACTTTTCATTTCCTTTTTTATGAAAGGATGTATGTTCAATAGGATATAGCCTCCGCCGTTCAATAAACTGCCTTGTTTTAGAATTACAATTCTATGAATACCTCCAATAAAGGGTCCTGCTTTTATTGCGAAGCCTACCCATGCTTGGACATCCCTTGTGTACTGCACTGGTAGCTAAATACCCCAATTTAGGTTTTCCCATTTTGGTGTGATGGTGATAAAGCTGTAGTCGTTTGTTTGTTTATTTGCAGAATTCTTAGTGTTGCTTAAGTGCACAACCATTTGAGTGTTTACAAAAAAAATCGGTTTAATCTGGTTGTCAAAATTTAAGATTGCCCTGGTTGGATTGCCGATGTTAAATTGAGCAGCTATTGCTTGTGCAGAGTCAAATAACACTGTTAATGAATCTCTTAATTCTAGTGCATTGTCAACACCCCTAAATGCACTGGCTATATTACTTGGTGATATGGATCTGTTGTTTCCTATAAATCTTCCGGTGTATGGGCTATTATTCAATTTTTGAGCGCCGATATCTACAATGCTAAACCCAATTTTATAATTGTATAAACGTCCGCCATCATTTCTTTTGTCTATATCATTCTCATCCTATGCTCAATCCAACAGCTGTTCTTGCTTGTTTTAGAAAACTTTTGACGCTGGATTATTCAATGCATTACTAACACCAGCATAGGAAGATCCATGAATAGCATGGTATTGTTGAGCTACTATTGGTTGAAGCACAATTAATTTAATTAATATAAGTAAAAGAAGTCGATTGAAATGGGATATAAACATGGGTTATATTTATTCGAGGCTTAAGTTACCCCAAATAACAAACCCCTCGTAGAAACGAAGGGTTTTTTCGATTGCTTGCCATTATAGAGATTCTTTGTAATCAATTTGATACCGCTAAGGTAAAGGTTTCGTCCTGATTTACAAAACAAAAAAAATATAATATGTATTATTTCTTATTAATTCCTTAAAAATTGGAAAAAAATTTACAATTTATTAATATTTAAAATTAAATGTATATGTTTTATTTCTTGCCAGGATAAACTTTTAATGCCACTGCTAAACAGTCCATGGCTTTATCTATGTCATTGATATTTAACACATAAGCTAATCTGACTTCTTTTTTACCTAGTCCTGGAGTACCATAAAATCCAGTTGCGGGGGCTAACATCACTGTTTGTCCTTCATGACTAAAATGTTCTAATAGCCATTGACAAAAAACATCTGCATCATCAATCGGTAACTCGGCCATAGCATAAAATGCTCCTCCCGGATTGGGGCAGAAAACACCTTCCATCGCATTTAACCTACTTACAATTAGGTCTCTTCTTTTTTTATATTCCGCTTTAGTAGTGTCAAAGTAGTTGGCAGGTAAATCAATCGCGGCTTCCCCAGCTATTTGAGCAAAACTAGGTGGGCTGAGTCTAGCTTGTGCAAACTTCATTACAGCATCTAATACTTGTTGATTTTTAGTAACAAGTGCTCCAATTCTTCCTCCGCATGCACTGTACCTTTTGCTAATGGTATCCATAATGATCACATGCTCGTCTACCCCAGTTAAGTGCATTGCACTTACTTGTTCTCCCTCATAACAAAACTCACGATAGGCTTCATCAGAAAACAGATAAAGGTTGTATTTTAAAATCAATTCTTTCAATTGTTCCATTTCTGCTCTGCTATACAAATAACCTGTTGGATTATTAGGGTTGCAAATCACAATTGCTTTGGTTTTAGAATTGATTTTAGCTTCTAAATCTGTAATAGGGGGTAAGGCAAAACCATTTGCAATCGAAGAAGTTACTGGAACTACTTTCACACCGGCTGCAACTGCAAATCCATTGTAATTTGCATAAAATGGTTCTGGAATGATTACTTCATCTCCGGCATCTAAACAGGCCATAAATCCAAACTGAATGGCTTCACTTCCGCCCGTAGTAATAATGATTTGTTGATGATTTACATTAATTCCGACAGACGCATAATAGTCTACCAACTTTTTTCTATAACTCTCATTTCCAGCGCTATGACTATACTCTAATACTTTGAAATCGCTATTTCTGACTGCATCTAGCACCATTTTAGGGGTTTCAATATCAGGTTGTCCAATATTTAAATGATATACTTTAACACCCCTTTTTTTGGCTGCTTCTGCAAAAGGAACCAATTTTCTGATGGGAGACGATGGCATGGCACTGCCTCTGTTGCTGATGCTTAACATAAAAAAAATTGAAAAATGGACTAAATAGTAAAACTTATTTTTTGGTTTCTACTACTTCGCCTTCGATGGTTAAAATATAAGGTTGATTAGAGTGTGCAAATTTTACGTCAACCCGCTTTTTAAATACACCTACAGATTCTGCGTTATAAGTTACTTTGATAGTACTTGTTTTGCCTTTAACTGTTGGAGCTTGGTTGTATACGGGTTTAGTGCAACCGCATTCTGCATTTGCAAATTCTATAACTACTGGTTTTGCCGACTCATTGGTGTAAGTAAAAACAAAAGTTGCTGGAACTCCTTTCTTGATTTTGCCAAACTGATGGGTGGTTTTATTAAACTTTATATCTTTTTGAGCAAAAACGCTGATTCCAGCAAATAAAAAGACAGATAAAAACAATGATTTCATATGGTTTTGTTTTCTTTTGTTTGAAATATTCTTTATTGGACTCCCTCGCCAGTAAAGCTAGTTTGTTTTACAATTCCTCCTGAAATAAAGATGTCTGTGAATCGGGTAAATTTCCCTAAAACAGAGCTATTAAACTGAATTCTAATTTTTACTGTTTCTCCTGGTTTAAATTCTTGATTAGGCGTAAAATCTGGTGTTGTACAGCCACATCCAGCTCTAACTCCCTCTAATTTTAGGGTTTCTTTACTCGTGTTAGTTACTTCAACCCAATATTCTACTGGCTTTCCGTAAGTAACTTTACCCATATCATAGGTCTCATTTTTTATAGATACTTTGGCTGTATTGTCTTGGGCCAATGTGCTTAATGAAATGCCCAAAAATGCGATCAATAATCTCCAGAATTTCATTCAAATAAATTTAGACCGTAAAAGTACTGAAATTGATTGCTTAAAGTTTATCTTAACAGTTATTTACCCGTTAATTTCTAATTAAACTAATTATTGTTAGTCTATTCCGTTCCTAATGTTATTTTTGTTTTATGGAATCAACAGCTTCATTACAATACAAAGACGATATGTTGTCTTTTGAAGGTTTTAGAAACACCATTCTAGAAGACTACAAAACTGCTGTAATCAGCCGCGAAGTAAGTTTATTAGGTCGTAGAGAAGTGCTCACCGGAAAAGCCAAATTCGGCATTTTTGGGGATGGAAAAGAAATTGCCCAATTGGCAATGGCTAAGTTTTTTCAGCCAGGAGACTTTAGAAGTGGTTACTACAGAGACCAAACATTTATGTTTGCTGCAGGTCTTTCTAGTGTTGAGCAATATTTTGCACAGTTATATGCAGACCCAGATTTAAAGAACGATCCATTTAGTGCTGGTAGACAAATGAATGCCCATTTTGCAACTAAATTAGTGGATGATAATGGCAATTGGCTAGACCTTGCCAATCGGAAAAATGTTTCAGCAGATATGGCCCCCACCGCATCTCAAATGCCTAGGGCATTGGGTTTGGCTTTTGCTTCTAAATGTTTCAGACAAAGTGTTCATTTAAGAGAGTTAGACCAATTAAGTCATAATGGTAATGAAGTTTGTTTTTGTACTATTGGTGATGCCAGTACCAGCGAGGGGCATTTTTGGGAAACCATGAACGCAGCAGGGGTATTGCAAGTACCGCTGGCAGTTTTTGTTTGGGATGATGGGTATGGTATCTCTGTTCCCAAGAATTTTCAAACAACCAAAGGATCTATCTCTGATGCGTTAAAAGGGTTAGAGAAAATGGAAGACACCAATGGAATTAGAATTTATAAATTAAAAGCATGGGATTATGCGGGGCTATGTCAGGCTTTTGAAGAGGGTATTCAAAGAATAAGAGATACCCATGTTCCAGTTCTATTTCATGTGGAAGAAGTAACCCAACCTCAAGGACATTCTACCAGTGGTAGTCATGAACGATACAAAACTCAGGAGCGGTTAGCTTGGGAAAAAGAGTGGGATTGTATTAAAAAAATGAGAGAGTGGATGCTCGATAATCAACTGAGCTCCGAAGAAGAATTGGCCGATATAGAGTCTGCCGCAAAAGACCATGTTAGAGAGAGTAGGTTGCGGGCCTGGGAAAAATATATTAACCCAATTAAAGAGCAAGCGGGTAATACAGCTACTTTGCTGAGAGAAATGGTAGTAAGCGATATGGATAAATACAATCGTTTACAGCAAATGGCTAACGAGTTACAACAAAACAAAGAGCCGTTGCGTAGAGATATCTTAAGATCTTTAGCGCTGGCAATTGAACTAGCACCCAATTCTCCATCAACTCAAGATGTTCAATTATTTTACCAAGAATTACTTGCTTTAAATAAGGCATTATACAATTCTCACTTATATAATCAAACCACTAAAAGTGCTTTAAAAATTCAAGAAATTAAACCATTGATTTCTTTTGATGCACCGTTGGTAAACGGGTTTGAAGTGTTGAATAAATATTTTGATGCGCTATTTACACAGAACCATAAAGTGTATGCTTTTGGAGAAGATGTAGGTTATATTGGTGACGTGAATCAGGGCTTAGCAGGTTTGCAAGAAAAGCACGGTCGAGATCGAATTTTTGATACCGGTATCCGTGAGCTTACCATTATGGGGCAAGCTGTGGGTATGGCTTTGAGAGGATTAAGACCGATTGCTGAAATTCAATACTTAGACTACTTGTTATATGGTTTACAAGTTTTAAGTGATGATGTTGCTACCACTCATTTTAGAACTAAGGGTCAACAATGCTGTCCGGTTATTATCCGTACAAGAGGACACAGATTAGAAGGAATTTGGCATAGCGGATCGCCCATGGGAATGGTCATTAATTCGTTGAGAGGAATGTACGTTTGTGTACCAAGAAATATGGTACAAGCAGTTGGTATGTACAACACTTTATTGTCTTCTAATGACCCTGCCTTGGTAATTGAATGCTTGAATGGGTACAGATTAAAAGAAAAAATGCCCGCAAACTTACTCGAATATACTGTTCCATTAGGTATCCCTGAAGTGATTACAGCAGGAGATGATTTAACTATTGTATCGTATGGTTCAACTTTAAGAATTATTCAAGATGCAGTAGAACGTTTGGCACAAGAAGGAATTAGTTGCGAAGTAATAGATGTGCAAACTTTATTGCCATTTGATATCAATCATATGATATTAGATTCTTTAAAGAAAACCAATCGAATTTTATTTGTAGATGAAGACGTACCTGGTGGCGCGGCTGCTTATATGTATAACCAAGTGATTGAAGGCCAGAATGCTTTTCAATGGTTGGATGTAAAACCTCGAACCCTTACAGCTCAAGCACATAGGCCTAGTTATGGTAGTGATGGAGATTATTTTAGTAAGCCTAATGCCGAAGACGTTATCAGTGTGGTTCGCAATATGATGAACGAATAAGCAATTAACCAATATGAAAGCATCTGTCAGTAGAATTGTTATTGTATTAACTATTTTAATTAATGCATTTATTTTAGGCAATTCCTACAAGTACAAATTGATTAGTACAGAAACAATTGTTTTGACAGGGTTGGCTGAGAAGGATTTTATCAGCGATCAAATTGTTTGGAAAGGCCAATACAGTAGGTCGGGATATGATTTAAAAGAAGCTTATACTCAAATTAAGTCTGATGAAGCGGTCATTAAATCTTATTTAAAAGAAAAAGGGCTTCCAGATTCTAATATGTTTTTTTTAGCAGTTGATGTAGTCAAAAACGTTAACTACGCAAATGGCCCCAACGGAACATCTAAATCGGTATTTAGTGTCTACCTTTAACCGGAGGCTAGGTTGCGTGCAGAAACCATTGCTCACTTAAAAAGCCAATATGGGTGTTTCCCAGATTGTCGGTAAAAATGACAATGAGGATTACAGTTATGGAGGTTCTCTTAATACTACTTCAAAAGAGAAAACCGCTTCTATTACTTTAAAGGTTGAATATTTGGCAAACTAATATTCCTTCAATCAGCAACATTGGGTCAATAGGAGGAATTAGATATAAAATAAGTCTTTAAGTGCTGGACTAGGAACCAGGCAATATTCCTTTTTTCCAAACCATCTATACCGGTTATTTGCTATGAATTGATATACTGCATTGCGTATAAAGGGTGGTATAATGATAAAGATATAGAGCAATGGCCATGCCCCTGATAATTGCCTTACAACTTTTAAAGCGCCTGTAGAATGCGTATAAATTTGATGGTCTTTTAAAAGAATAAAAGAATTTAGTGAGTCGGGTGGTAAATGAAACTGCTTTAATACTTGTTGGCCATAATCCCCCTGAATAGAAGCAAAACGAAATTGCTTTTTCGGATCATGTTTAATCACAAATAATACGGTGCTATTACACAAATTACAAACCCCGTCAAATAAAATAACGGGGTTTGTATCGGATGAAATTTCCATTTGATAAAGTTCAATTTATTATCCCATATTATGGAATACTTTATTTACGTCTTCGTCTTGTTCCAGTCTCTCAATTAATTTTGAAACGTCTTCGGCCTGCTCGTCTGTAACAGGAACTGTATTTGTAGGAATCCATTCCAATTCTGCACTAATAGGGGTGATATTTCTGTCTTCTAGCTCTTTTTGTAACCTACCAAAGTCGGTAAATGCACAACGCAACACAATGATTGGATTACCATTGTCGTCTTCACTTTCTCCTAACTCATCCAAACCATGATCTATCAATTCCAATTCCATTTCTTCTAAATCTTGGCCTTCTGCTTTTAGTTTAAATACCCCCATTTTCTTGAACTGGAAACTTACACTTCCGTTGGTACCCATTGCACCATTTCCTTTATTAAAATGGCTCTTAACGTTGGCAACAGTTCTAACATGATTATCTGTAGCTGTTTCTACCAACAATGCAACGCCATGAGGGGCATATCCTTCATATAGTATTTCTTCGTAGTTACTAGTGTCTTTGCCCATTGCTCGCTTAATTGCAGCTTCAACTCGGTCTTTGGGCATACCCACACTTTTGGCATTTTGGAAACACCTTCTTAATGCAGGATTCGTAGCAACATCAGGTCCTGATGCTTTTACGGCAATTACAATTTCTTTACCAATGCGGGTAAAGTTTTTTGCCATTTTATCCCAACGGGCAAACATGCTTGCTTTACGTACTTCAAAAATCCTTCCCATAGTTGTTGTTTTCGGATGGCAAAATTAGTGAAAAAAAAGCCCCAACACTCGTTGGGGCTTTTAGAATAAGAGATTTTATTGATTAGTTCAGTTTACTTCTTTTTTTACTGTAAACAAAGTAAACTAATAAGCCTAATGCCATCCATCCAAATGCAACTTTTAAAGTTGTTGCATCAAGAACAAAAATCATTGAAGTACATACAATTACGCCTAATGAAGATACCAATGGAACCATTGGTGTTTTAAATGGACGCTCTAATTCAGGTGATTTTACCCTTAATACCCAAACCCCAACACTTACTAACACAAAAGCAAATAGGGTACCAAAAGAAGTGAGATCTCCTGCAACATGACCTGGCACAAATGCCGCAAATAATCCTACAAATACGAAGAGAATAATATTGGCTTTGTAAGGAGTGCGGAATTTAGGATGTAATTCTCCAAATGCTTTTGGAATTAAACCATCATTACTCATTGAGTAGAAAATACGGCTCTGGCCCATTAACATTACTAAAATAACAGAAGAGAATCCTGCTAAAATTGCAATGGTTACTGCTTGTGCTAACCAACCATAACCGGTCATATAAGCAGAAATGGCATAAGCAACAGAAGCTTCACGTCCTTTCTCTGGGTCTACAAATTCCTTCCAGTTTGCCACCCCTGTTAATACGTGTCCAAATAAAATGTATAGTATGGTACATACCACTAATGAACCTAAAATACCTATTGGCATATCTCTTTTTGGATTCTTTGCTTCTTGCGCTGCAGTTGATACCGCATCAAAACCAATGAAGGCAAAAAATACTACAGCTGCTCCTCCAAGTACGCCACCCCATCCATGTTTATTGAAGGGGGAATAATCTGCAATAACTTTTCCTGCACTATCAACCACCGCTGCGGTTCCTTCTGGAATCATGTATGGAGTATGGTTTTCAGGCTTTATAAACTGCCAACCAATACCAATAAATAACAATACGATACCTACTTTAATGAAAACGATTATAGCGTTTACAATGGCAGATTCTTGGGTTCCTTTTATCAACAATAAAGTAATTAGGCCCAATATTAATAATGCTGGTGCATTAATCATTCCTTGATGTAATACACCCGCTGAATCCGTAAAGCTTTCAAAAGGGGAGTGACACCATTCATACGGAATGGATCCTCCAAATAATTTATTGAGGTACTCGCTCCATGCAATGGATACAGTAGCTGCACCTAAAGCATATTCCATAATTAATGCCCATCCAATAATCCAAGCAACCAATTCTCCTAATGTAACATAAGAGTAAGCATACGCACTACCTGCAATAGGAATCATTGCTGCAAACTCTGCATAACAAAGACCAGCGAACGCACAACCAATTGCGGCAATAATAAATGAAATGGTAACAGCTGGTCCTGCAGACTGTCCTGCTGCTGCAGCTGTTCTAACAAACAAACCGGCACCAATAATGGCTCCGATACCTAATGCAATTAAATTTCCTGCTCCAAGTGTTCTTTGTAAACCATTGGTAGAATCCTCTGCATTGGCCAGCATCGCTGAAAGCGATTTCTTTCTAAATAAACTCATAGTTTTATTAATTGGGTTCTGGTTTTAAATTATCTGGCAAAATAGGTATTATATTCAATTTACGGCTATATTGCCAACTCAAATTTTTGCTGGATGAAGAATAAATTGACTATTTATATCCTGATTGCCATGGTATTGGGTATAGTAACAGGATATATTATACATGAATCTGCCGCTCCTGAAACAATTAGTACGTTTTCTAAAAACATAAAATTATTGGGAACTATTTTTATCAGATTGGTAAAAACGATCATAGCTCCTTTGGTTTTTAGTACATTGGTTGTTGGGATTGCAAAATTAGGAGATTTAAAAACGGTTGGTAGAGTTGGTGGTAAAGCCATGTTATGGTTTGTGTCTGCCTCTTTGGTGAGTTTATTGGTCGGTATGATTTTGGTGAATTATTTTCAGCCTGGTTCTTACATCAATCTATCACAAGCTGATAATGCTGGGTTGCAAGATTTAATGGGAAAAACTTCTGAGTTTTCCTTGCAAAAATTTATTGAGCACGTAGTGCCTGCCAGTATTTTTGAAGCAATGGCTACCAATGAAATATTGCAAATTGTAGTCTTCTCCATTTTCTTTGGTGTAGCTGCTGCAAACCTAGGACCTTATTCTAAGCCTGTAATTAATGCACTAGACATTGTTTCACATATCATCTTAAAGATTGTAGGTTATGTAATGAATTTTGCTCCCTTTGGTGTGTTTGGGACTTTGGCTGCAGTAGTAGCAGATAAGGGATTGGGAATTTTTAGTTTTTACTTTATTTACTTTGGGTATTTTGTTTTAGGAATAGCCGTTTTATGGGCACTGTTATGTACAGTTGGCTTTTTAATTCTTGGGAAAAGAATGTTTCGTTTGTTAAAAATAATTGCTAATCCTTTATTGGTAGCTTTCAGTACTACAAGTAGTGAAGCGGTATTCCCTAAGTTAACAGAAGAGTTAGAACGTTTTGGTTGCAAGAAAAGCATTGTGTCATTCATTCTACCACTTGGTTATTCTTTTAATTTAGATGGAAGCATGATGTACATGACTTTTGCTAGCTTAGCCATTGCGCAAGCTTATGGTATTCAAATGCCAATTGGAGAGCAGATTACCATGCTATTGGTTTTGATGTTAACCAGTAAGGGAATTGCAGGTGTGCCAAGAGCATCGTTAATTATTGTTTTGGCTACTTGTGCTATGTTTAAAATTCCACCAGAAGGGGTAGCTTTGATTTTGCCTATTGATCACTTCTGTGATATGTTTAGAACTGGAACCAATGTGTTAGGAAATGCACTGGCTACAAGTGTTGTAAGCAAATGGGAAGGTGAATTACAAGAGGAAGGTAGTTTTGAAATGGAGTCGTAAAAAAAATTAAAGCAGTGTTATGTTAATGCAAATATTACTAGAGTTTCATTGGACTAATTTATTGCAACCTCAGTTTTATATTGAGCATGGAGGTTTATGGTTGATTTTATTTGTTGTTTTTGCAGAAACTGGATTATTTGCGGGGTTCTTTTTACCCGGGGATAGCTTATTATTTGTTGCCGGCATTTACAGTACCAATTTAGCTAATGAATTTATTCCTACAGGAAATGAAGTGTTTGACTTATTGTTAATCATGATGCTGATTTCTACAGCGGGTATTATAGGAAATGCAACTGGATATTGGTTTGGCAGAAAAGTTGGTCCTGCAATGTATCAGTGGAAAGAGAATATGTTTTTTAAACAACGTTATTTACAACAAGCACATGAGTTTTATGAAAAGCATGGTGGTGGTGCTATCATTGTAGCTCGATTTATTCCAATCGTGCGAACATTTGCTCCTATTGTAGCTGGTATTGTTCAAATGGATAAAAAGAAATTTGCTTTTTATAATGTGGTAGGCTGTGTAGCTTGGGTAGGAAGTATGCTATTTGCAGGTCATTTCTTACAAAAATGGATTCTTACTCAGTTTGGATTCGATTTAAAAGATCATTTAGAAGTGATTGTATTGGGTATTGTTGCTGTTACTACCGCTCCAGTGATCATGAAATTAGTCTTTAATAAAAAGAAATAATTAGCATGACTTCAAAAAAATACGGCATATTCTCTTTGCCAGTAGTTGTTGCAGCTTTAGGTTATTTTGTAGACATCTACGATTTATTGCTTTTTACCATTGTTCGTGAACCAAGTTTGGCTGGTATAGGTGTTCAATTAAATGATAGTGTGCAAGTTATTGCCGCAAGTACTAAAATCATTAATTGGCAAATGGTTGGCTTGTTAATTGGCGGTGTTTTATGGGGTACCATCGGAGATAAAAAAGGAAGACTAAGTGTATTGTTTGGATCCATTGCACTTTATTCTGTTGCTAATTTTGCAACAGGGTTTGTGCAAACAGTAGATCAATATGCTTGGGCTAGATTTATTGCTGGTATTGGCTTAGCTGGCGAATTGGGTGCAGGAATTACTTTAGTAAGTGAATTATTACCTAAAGAAAAAAGAGGAATTGGAACTTCGTTGGTTGCAGGTATTGGTTTATTTGGAGCAGTGTTTGCCTATTTTGTTTATAAGCTCACCAATGATTGGAGACTTTGTTATATGATTGGAGGTGGATTGGGTCTTGGATTATTACTATTGCGTATTTCTGTTACAGAGAGTGGCATGTTTCATAGTTTAAAAGAACAAGTGGGTATTCAGAAAGGAAATTTCTTCATGTTCTTTAATAACGGAAAAAGATTTAAAAAGTATATTCTTGCCATTTTAATTGGGTTGCCCACTTGGTATGTGATTGGTATTTTAGTTAACCTCAGTAATCGTTTTGCCGGAGCTCTATACGGAGAAAACAACATTGAAAGTGGTAGAGCAATTATGTATGCTTATGTTGGCATTGCAATTGGAGATATTTTAATTGGATTGATTAGTCAATATTTTAAAAGTAGGAAAAAAGCATTGCTCTCCTTTTATTTACTCTGTATTGCTTGTTTATTATTTTTCTACAGCAGCTTCAATAACAGCGATACTTCCATGTATTTTATTTGTGGTATGTTAGGCTTTAGCACTGGGTTTTGGGCTATTTTTGTTACAATGGGAGCAGAGCAGTTTGGGACTAATTTAAGAGCTACTGCTGCTACCACCATTCCTAATATGGTAAGGGGAGCATTGCCGTTGATTAATCTAATGTTCCTGAATTTATTTCAACAGAACTTGGGTTGGTCATTAATTCAGAGTGGCATTATTACTGGAGTTATTATCATGAGTATTACATTAATTGCTTTTTATTTTACGGAAGAAACTTTTCATAAGGATTTAGATTTTGTAGAAAAGCATTCCTAAATTAACCCATTCGACCATGGAGGTTTCAACAAAAAAAATATTGGTCATTCGCTTTTCTTCCATTGGTGATATTGTATTGGCTTCTCCTGTATTTAGGTGTTTAAAGCAACAATTACCTAGCGTTGAAGTACATTTTTTAACCAAGCTTTCCATGCAAGCAGTTACAGAAGCAAATCCCTATATTGACCATTTTCATTATTTCAGTAATAACTTAAATGAGTTGGTTCCTAAACTCATGAGCCAACAGTTTGATTATATTATCGACTTGCATAAAAATTTTAGGTCTTGGTTGATTCAATTTCAATTAAAAGTTCCGGTATATGCCTATCATAAATTGAGTAGGCAGAAATGGATGCTCACCCGTTTTGGAATCAATAAAATGCCTGATAGACATATTACAATGCGTAGTCTAGATGCATTGGCTCCTCTAGGTATTGTTAATGATGAACAAGGGCTTGATTATTTTATTCCAGAAGGAAAAGGCATTCAAATGACCGATATTCCTGCTTCTCATCAGTTTGGATATATAGCCATTGTGATTGGCGCTTCATATGCAACTAAAAAACTACCTATCACCAAATTACAGCAACTATGTTCGCAGATACCTTATCCAATTATTTTGGTTGGTGGTAAAGAAGACCAACAAGAAGGCAGTGCCATTGCAAGCATTGATCCCATTCGAATTTATAATGCCTGTGGTAAATTTTCTTTGCATGAATCTGCTGATTTAGTAAAACAGGCTAAACTGGTTATTTCGCACGATACAGGATTACAATACATTGCTTGTGCTTTCAATAAAAAAGTATTAGCCATCTGGGGTGGTACTTCTCCTAAGTTGGCGGTAGAACCATACTATGGTGCACAACAGTTGGCGGTACATAAAAATAATAAGGCTTATCACAATTTTATAGTGCCCAATTTATCTTGTCAACCTTGTAGCAATTACGGCAAAAAAAAATGCCCCAAAGGGCATTTTAATTGTATGCAGTTGCAAGACACCTCTGCTATAGCTGCTATGGCAATGCAGTGGATTACTTAACTATAAAGTTTTTAAAACATCATTCATACTTCTAACGGCATCTGCACTCTTGTTAAAAGCAGCTTGTTCTTCTGCATTTAATTTAAGATCGATGATTTTTTCCCAACCATTCTTCCCAATAGTTACAGGAACACCTAAGCAAATATCGTTCTGGCCATATTCACCATCTAGGCTAACGCAGCAAGTAAATAATTTTTTCTCGTCGCGAACAATGCTTTCAACTAAAGCTGCTCCTGCTGCACCTGGTGCATACCAAGCTGAAGTGCCTATTAATTTAGTCAATGTTGCTCCACCTACCATGGTATCATTTACAATTTGTTGTTGTTGTTCTGTAGATAGGAAATCTGTTACAGGTGCACTGTTCCAAGTTGCGTAACGAATTAACGGAATCATAGTAGTATCGCCATGTCCACCTACAACTATAGCATTTAAATCGGCTGGGCTACAATGTAAGTGTTGGCTCAATTGATACTTGAAACGGCTGCTGTCTAATGTGCCACCCATTCCAATGATTCTATTTTTTGGCAATCCTGTTGCAGTTAACGCCAAGTAAGTCATTGTATCCATTGGGTTACTGATGACAATGATGATTGCATTAGGAGAATACTTCAAAATATTTTCACAAACACCTTTTACAATACCCGCATTTGTGCCAATTAATTCTTCACGAGTCATACCTGGTTTACGTGGTAAACCTGAAGTAATAACCACCACATCACTTCCTGCAGTTTTACTGTAGTCGTTGGTACTTCCGGTAATTTTAGTGTCAAAACCTAGTAAAGTAGCTGTTTGCATCATGTCTTGGGCCTTGCCTTCTGCAAATCCTTCTTTGATGTCTAGTAATACCAGCTCAGTACATAATTCCTTACGGGCAATATTATCGGCACAGGTTGCTCCTACAGCACCAGCACCTACTACAGTAACTTTCATAATTGGCATTATTTAAAGTGATTAATTTAAGTGGTGCAAAGGTACGTGCAGTAGCCTTATTTTTTGTGAATAAATTGTAATAATTCAGGCATTTCTACACCTGACTCCCAGGCTTTTAAAAACTGCTTGTTTTTATCGTATAAGGCTACAAATGGAGTGAATTTAACCTGAAAAAAAGCTGGTACAGTATATTCTGGATCACGACCTAAAATGATATTGGAATATAAATCAAATTGGTACTTACGTCCAAATGCCTTGATATCATTGAAATCTCGATAGCTTACCCAAACAAATTGCACTTGTTTTAAACTATCCATTTTACGAATCATTTGGTCTGCCTCATATTGGCAATGACCGCAATCGGGGCTGAAATAAACAATACAGGTATATTCAGCCTTAGGAATTAACTTCTCTGTAAATAAGCTGCTATCAGTTAAAATTAATTTGAATGCAGGTAGCTCGGGATTTTTAATATAGTTTGGTCGATTGTCAATAGGGCTTTGTGCTTGCAGCTTTAGACAACTGATGAAGATGATTAAAAATGCACAGTAATACTTCCATTTCATACTTTCTAATTTGTTGCTTTTTAGTAACCTGCTTCTTGCATGCGCATTTGCTTGGCATCCTGTAAAAACTCTGAAGCAAAAATAAAATCATTGAGTAATTGATCTTTACTAAAAATAATGTCTTTGTTAGTGCCTTCCCATTGCTTCTTGCCGTTGTATAAGTACATGATATGGTCCCCAATTTCCATTACACTATTCATATCATGGGTTACTACCACTGTTGTCATTTTATAATCGATGGTAATTTCTTTGATGAGTTTATCAATCACCATGGAAGTTTGTGGGTCTAACCCAGAATTGGGCTCATCGCAAAAAAGATACTTTGGATTCAATACAATTGAGCGAGCAATTCCCACTCGTTTTTTCATTCCTCCGCTAATTTCAGCAGGAAATCTTTTATGTGCATCCTTTAGATTAACCCTATCTAGCACTTCATCTACTTTTTTTAGTTTCTCGCCAAGGGTTAAATTGGTAAACATATCCAATGGAAATTTCACATTCTCCTGAACAGTCATAGAGTCGAACAATGCGTTTCCTTGAAATAACATCCCAATCTGCTGACGCAACTGTTTCTTAGATTTTTCATCCATCTGTACTAGGTCTTCCCCATCGTATTCAATGCTTCCTTCATTTGGTTTAATGAGGCCTACAATACATTTAGTTAATACAGTTTTTCCACTTCCACTAGTACCAATAATCAGGTTACATTTACTGCTTTCCATTACCGCATCAATGCCTTGAATAATTACTCGGTCATCAAAGCTTTTACTAATATTTTTTATGGTAATCATGGTACTGTAAACTAATGAATTGTTCTTAATATGGAAGGCCTATCTGATTTTTTAACAAATCTTCCATGGTATCTCTTTTTCTTACTAAATGCATTTTTTCGTCTCTCAATAAAACCTGTGCGGGTAAAAATCTTGAATTGTAATTACTCCCCATTTCAAAGCCATAGGCCCCTGCATTTTCAATTACCAATAGGTCTTCTTCTCTTATTTCGTTGATGGGCCTGTCCCAAGCAAAATTGTCTGTTTCACAGATATTACCGGTAATCGCATAGTTTTTTATTGCACCATTGGGGTTGCTTATATTTCTAATATGATGATAAGCTTCATAAAACATTGGGCGTATCAAATGATTGAAACCACTGTTTATACCTGCAAAAATAACAGTAGGCGTTTCCTTTATTACGTTCACACTGGTAATTAAATAACCACACTCGCTCACTAAATATTTTCCTGGCTCAAACCAAACTTGAAATCTTTTACCATAACTATTTTCAAATTTGTTGAGTACTTCTCCAACTCTTTTTGCCAACAATGGTATATCAGTTCCTTTTTCTCCTTCTTGATAGGGGACTTTAAAACCTCCACCCATATCTAGTACTTGTAAATCGGGAAAAGAAGGTACTAAATCAAAAAATATGTCTGCAACTTTAATAAAAATCTCCACATCTTTTATTTCACTTCCGGTGTGTACATGTAAACAATTGATGCGAAGCTTGTACTGATCTTTTATTGTAAGAATCTCGTTTAATTGTTCTATTGGAATACCAAACTTACTGCCATTATGCCCTGTGGAAATTTTAAGATTTCCTCCTGCCATAATATTGGGTCTTAATCTAATGCCAACTGGATATCGGCTGCCATATGCTTGCCCAAACTTTTCTAAATTGCTTAAGCTGTCGATATTTACTGAAACGCCTGCTTCAACGGCGGCTTCAATCTCTTCGAACGAAATACCATTACTAGTATATAGAATTTGTTCTGGATTAAACCCTGCTTTTAATGCTAGATAAACTTCATTAATTGAACTACAATCAATATTGCACCCAATAGAATGGATATGTTGTAAAACCGCAAGATTGGTTAATGCTTTACTTGCATAAAAAAATCGTGCATATACTCCTTCAAATGCAACTTGTAATTGTTGGTATTGTGCCGTAATTTTATCTGCATGGTACATATACAATGGTGTACCATATTGGCTTGCTGCTGCTTGTAATTGTTCGTCGGAAATTTTTAAACACATAGCACAAAGATAATCCAACTATTGTGGATTATGCTCTTCATTGCTATTTGATTCATCTGTTGTTGAATCATCATTTTCACTAGAGGATTCTTCAATAATTAATTCTCCTACCTCATTCACGGTGAGTGCAGATACATCACCATCAATAATTTCTTCCTCCGTGGTAGTTTCTGCTATTGCATTGGCCACTTGATTATCTGTAAAGTCGGCTGGATTGATAATAGTGCCTTCTACAATTTGGTCGGCTAATACTTCTTTAATTTTGGGTAAATCTGCGGCACTATTTATACCAAAATAGTCCATAAATGTTTTAGAAGTAGCGTATACTAAGGGCTTGCCTGGTAATTGCTCGTTTCTTCCGCTTATTAAAATTAATTCTTTCTCTAATAGTTTTTGAATAGAGTAATCGCTATTGACTCCTCTAATGGCTTCAATTTCTCCTTTGGTGATTGGTTGCTTATAACCAATAATGGCAAGTGTTTCTAATGCTGCATTGGATAAGCGCTTTAAGAACTTATCACCATTTAATTGTGCAATGGTTTTGTGGAATTCTTTTTTGGTAAGGAACTGCCAACCGCCGCCACTTTCCCTTACTTCAAATGGATAAAATTCAGCAGCATATTTTTCTTTGATACCTTCTACTGCAGTTTCTACTTGATCAAGCGAAATGCGTTCTTCTAAAAATCCAAAACTATTATTGATTAGCTCAACTATATCCAATGAAGTCAATGGCTTTTCACTGGCAAATATGAGTACTTCAATATGTGGTATAATTTCGCTTAATTCCATGTTTATATTGGCTATTATCCTTGTAATGCAGCGGCTCCGCTCACAATTTCAGTTAACTCTGTAGTAATAGCGGCTTGACGGGCACGGTTGTAACTGATTTTAAGTGACTTCAGTAACTCGTTTGCGTTTTCGCTCGCTTTATCCATTGCAGTCATACGTGCACCATGTTCGCTGGCATTGCCATCTAACACCGCCTTGAATAACTGAGTGTTTAAGATTTTTGGCATTAACTCCGCAATCAATATTTCTTTTGCTGGTTCAAATATAAAATCTGCTTTCTTGCTTCCAGCTTTTGGCGCAACTTTAGGAATTGGTAAAAATTGTTCTGCTACAAATGCCTGAGTTGCAGCATTCTTAAATTCGCTATAAATTATTTCAACTGCGTCAAATTCTTTTTGGTCAAATGCTTTCATTGCTGATTGTGCAGCTTCCTGAACGGCTTCGAATTTCAGGTTTAAATAAATATCTTTAAAGCGATCATTGGTTTTATACCCTGCTTTATTTAAGCTTTCCCAACCTTTTTTTCCAATATTCCAAACGGTTACATTGCCTTTGCTAAACTGACTACTGTATTTTTCTGCAACGGTACTTTTGGCTAATTTTACAATATTAGCGTTGTAGCCTCCACATAATCCTCTATCGGAAGTGATTACAATCAATAATACTTTCTCTACTGGTCTTTCTTCTGCTAAAGCTAAGGTTGTACCACCTTCAATACTGCTTACAATATTGCTAAGCATTTCCTGCAATTTTTGGGCATAAGGGCGCATTTGTGTGATTGCGTCTTGGGCACGGCGTAATTTGGCCGCACTAACCATTTTCATTGCCTTGGTAATTTGCTGAGTACTTTGAACACTCTTGATACGATTCCTAACCTCTTTTAATTGACCTGCCATTTGTAAGGTTTAAATTTAAAATCTAACAGGTTGCAAAAGTAGCTGAAAAGCCTATAAATTCCAATAAGTTTAATGGAATATTTAAAGGGGTAAACGCAATCCTATCCCGTTCCCACTGGTGTGAATTTGTAATTTGGATAACTGTTTCTCTAAGATTTTACCATTTCTACGATGATTTCCATATTGAACTATGTCAAATATCAACAAAAATGCTCCTTGTAGCAGCAAACTATTTCCATAGCCAATATTTTGAAGGTTATTTCGACTATTTCCTCTTTCTTTTAGTAAAAAACCGGTGGTTATATAGGCTAAATCCAATCCTGTATTCAATAATAAAATTTTCTCTAGCTTTTGTTGTGCTAGCTGATTTTGGGTAAAAGAGTACTTTTTTGTCCACTCTTTTCTCAATTGAAATAAACCAACACTGGCAATTCCAAGGTTCACCATATTCCAATAGGCATTCATCCTAAAAAAGTAGGGGCCAGATCCTGTGGCATTTGTGGCAGATATGCTTCCTTGGATAATATTAATTCCAGCCCAAGCTGCCAGTACTGTCATATTAGATTTGTTTTTATTGTATCTGTCAGCAACAATAGAATCACTGATCATGATGATAGAGTCGATTGCTTGTTTAGGCAGTGTATCTGTGATACGTGGTGCCAATTCTGCTTCCTGCCCTTTCAAATGACTACATGCCATTAACAGGCATAAAAAAACCGTTGGTATAATAGTTAATTGCTTCATTTGCTTCTAAAATCAAAACCTTACCTTTGGCGGCTCTAATTCAGGGTGCCAAATTGACTAAAAAAAAATTGTTGCACGCTGTTTGACTGTTAATTTTTTCATATCAGAGTATAAAAATATGTTGAAGTTCATTTCTAAGTTATTCGGGGGTAATAAAAGTGAAAAAGATGTGCAGCAGTTGATGCCAATCATCCAAAAAACCAATCAATTTTTTCAACAATACCAATCATTAACCAATGACGAGTTGCGAAACAAAACGGTAGAGTTTAAAGCTAGAATACAAGAGCATTTAAAAGGCATTGATGCTGAAATTGCTACGGAGAAGGCCAATGCTGAAGCATTACCTGAAGCCGATATTCATGGTAGAGATGCCATCTATAAAAACATCGATAAGCTTCGTAAAGACCGAGATAACAAAATTGAAGAAGCTTTGGCAATTATACAGCCTGAAGCTTTTGCTGTAATTAAAGAAGCGGCACGAAGATTTAAAGAAAATGAAACACTTGTATCTACCGCTACCACCCTAGATAGAGAGTTAAGTGTTAAAAAAGAATATGTAACCATCAATGGCAATGAGTCTGCATTTAAAAATACCTGGACTGCTGCTGGTGGAAAAGTAACTTGGAACATGGTTCATTACGATGTTCAATTAATTGGAGGATCTGTATTGCATCAAGGAAAAATTGCTGAAATGGCTACTGGGGAGGGTAAAACCTTGGTTTCCACTTTGCCGGCTTATTTAAACGCCTTGGCAGGGGAAGGGGTTCATATAGTAACCGTGAACGATTATTTGGCTAAGCGTGATAGTGAGTGGAACGGTACTTTGTTTGAATGGTTGGGTATTACTGTTGATTGCATAGATAAACATGAACCAAACAGCGAATCGAGAAGAAAAGCTTATTTGGCAGATATTACCTACGGTACTAACAATGAATTTGGATTTGATTATTTGCGTGATAATATGGTGCATAGCCCAGCAGAAATGGTGCAACGCAAACACCATTTTGCCATGGTAGATGAAGTGGATTCTGTATTAATTGATGATGCCAGAACGCCTTTAATTATTTCTGGTCCTATTGGCCACCAAACTGGAGAACAACAATTTTTTGCTTTAAAACCTAGGATCGAAAAATTAGTGGAAGCACAAAAAAGAGCAACCCAACAATTCTTAACTGAAGCAAAGAAAAAAATTGCTGAAGGGAATGATGACCCTAAAGATGGTGGCTTAGCTTTGTTCCGTGCACATCGTGGTTTACCTAAGAATAGCGCTTTAATTAAGTTCTTAAGTGAGCCTGGTAACCGAGTTAAATTACAGAAGGCAGAAAATCACTATTTGGCCGATCAACAGCGTGAAATGCCTAAGGCTGATGAAGAACTTTATTTCTATATTGATGAAAAAAATAATTCAGTTGAATTAACCGACAAGGGTATTCAATTGATTACCGGACAAGGGGAAGATCCACACTTCTTTGTATTACCTGATATTAGCTTAGGCTTAGCGGCCATTGATACAGATGCTAATTTTTCTGCAGACCAGAAGTTGTTAAAAAAAGAAGCCTTAATTAATGAGTACTCTGTTAAAGCAGATCGTATTCATACTGTACAACAATTATTAAAAGCCTATACATTATTTGATAAAGACGTTGAATACGTGGTAATGGAGGGAGCCGTTAAAATTGTTGATGAACAAACGGGTCGTATTTTAGATGGAAGAAGATACTCTGATGGTCTACACCAGGCAATTGAAGCAAAAGAAAATGTAAAAATTGAAGCGGCAACCCAAACTTATGCAACTGTAACTTTACAGAACTATTTTAGAATGTACCACAAATTAGGTGGTATGACAGGTACAGCAGAAACAGAAGCAGCCGAATTATGGGATATCTATAAATTGGATGTAGTTAGCATTCCAACGAATGTTCCGGCGATAAGAAAAGACGAAGAAGATAAGATTTTCAAAACCAAACGTGAAAAGTTCGGGGCTGTTATTGATGAAATCGTTTTGTTACGCGAAGCTGGGCGTCCGGTATTGGTGGGTACTACTTCTGTTGAAGTAAGTGAATTGTTGAGCAGAATGCTTAGGCAAAAACAAATTCCTCACAACGTATTAAATGCAAAGCAACACTCTCGTGAAGCACAGATTGTTGCAGAAGCAGGTTTGGCTGGTGCAGTTACGATTGCTACTAATATGGCTGGTAGAGGTACTGATATTAAATTAGGACCTGGAGTAAAAGAAGCAGGTGGTTTGGCTATTTTAGGTACGGAAAGACATGAGTCTAGAAGGGTAGACCGTCAGTTAAGAGGCCGTGCAGGTCGTCAAGGGGATCCTGGTTCTTCTTTGTTCTTTGTTTCCTTAGAAGACGATTTAATGCGCATGTTTGGTAGTGAACGTATTGCCAAAGTAATGGATTTTGCTGGTTACAAAGAAGGCGAAGTAATTCAAGCAGGAATGATTACTAAATCCATTGAACGTGCCCAACGTAAAGTAGAAGAAAACAATTTTGGTATTAGAAAGCGTTTATTGGAATATGACGATGTAATGAATAAACAGCGTACGGTTATTTATAGCAAACGTAACCATGCTTTGTTTGGAGAAAGATTGGCTTTAGACCTAGATAACGCTATGTATGCAGTGGCTGAAGGCTTAGTTGTTTCTTTTAAAGATCAAAATGAATACGATCAATTTAAGCTTGCTGCTATCGTAAACTTTGGAATTGATACTTCCATTACACTTGATGAGTTCAATAAAACCAATGCCAATCAATTGGCTGAAAAATTATATAGTGAAGCCATTGCTCAATATGAAAAAAGAAAACAGGATATGATGGTTCAGGCTGTTCCTGTATTTAAAAATATTAAGTTGCAACAAGGCTCGCATATTGATAATGTAATTGTTCCTTTTTCCGATGGCAAGCGTCAGGTTCAGGCTTTGGCTAATATGGATAAAACCTTGCAATCAAATGGTGCTGAATTATTGCACTCTTTAGAAAGAACGGTTACATTGGCATTTATAGATAATGCATGGAAAGAGCATCTACGTTCAATGGACGATTTAAAACAAAGTGTTCAAACAGCTACTTACGAGCAAAAGGATCCATTGGTAATTTATAAGATGGAGGCATTTGAATTGTTCAAAAAAATGGATGGTGAAGTAAATAGAGATATTGTTCAGTTCTTATGTCATGCTGGTATCCCTTTAGCTGAGGGTGATGAATTGCAAGAAGGTCATCAAGAAAAAACCGATATGAGTAAGTTGAGCGCCAACAAAGATCAAGTAGATGCTGCGGGTCAAGAATATGGTGCCAATGAAAGTGATTATTATGATCCTACTCCAGTAAAACAAGAGCCTGTTAAAGTAGGGCCTAAAATTGGCAGGAACGATCCTTGTCCTTGTGGTAGCGGCAAGAAATTCAAATCTTGTCATGGTAAAGATGCATAGTCATTCAATATAAAAGCCCGATGAAATACATCATCGGGCTTTAGTTTTTTACCAATTGGCTTTTTATAATCTGATGCCAATACCAAAATCCATGCAGAAAGATTTAATCTGCGAAGTAGTATTACTAGCATTGGTCCAAGTGTATTTTCTAGTTCCAATATTAAATTTGAATTTGTTTTCTTCATCTTCAAAATCTACTAAAGAAATTCCCCATCAAAAAAATGCGGTGAGCGAGTTACATCTGGGTATCCTTCTTCTTTCAATTTAACGCCAGGAGAAATTCCTCCTTCTACATATAAGCCACTAATGGCCCAGGTTCCTCCAATGATGAATAAGTTAGTAAATCCAGCGTTTTTAAACACTTCTTTTTGATTATCTGGGTTGAACCCTTCTTTAAATGCAAATGGATAAATTCTTGCGCCCAATGGTTTCTTCGTCATGGTTACATTGGTTAAAGAGGTAGCTAGATTTCTAAAATTTTGTGGCTCCAATCCTGCAATAGCAGCTACTTTTACAAACGTTTTATTGGTATATCCAAGATTCAGAAAATTGTATTCAGCTGTAATTCTAGGTTGGATGCCTTTTGACTTATAAAATTGTCCAAAAACTTCAGTTGCTTTAGGATTGGCAATTCCAAAATAAATACTCAGTCTTGGATCCATGTCCTTTTGAGCATTTGTTGAAAATAGAACGGTCATAAAACAGAGGGTTAATAAATACTTATTCATGTTATTGTATTTTATGCGAATGAAAAGCATTTTAACAGGCTCACCTATACCTTAGTTACGGTATTCGTTATCTTTGTTAAAATTGAACAAGATGGATTTAGCTCCTTATATAGATCATACCATTCTCAAGCCAACTACTTTAGTGGCTGAAGTTGAAAAGTTATGCAAAGAAGCAGCAGAATATGGATTTGCTTCCGTTTGTGTGCCTCCCAACTTTGTAAAAAAGGCTAAGGAGTTTTTGCTTGGAACTAAGGTTAAAGTGGCTACTGTGATTGGCTTCCCTTTTGGTTATTCTGCTGTTGAAGCTAAATTGGCAGAAATTGTTTTAGCCATGGTAGATGGAGTAGATGAATTGGATGTGGTAGCTAATATCAGCGCAATTAAAAATCAAGATTGGGTTTACTTGGCTAATGAACTCAATCATATTATGCCTGTGGTGAAGTCTAAAAATAAAACCATTAAAATCATTATTGAGAGTGGAATTTTAACCAATGATGAAATTATTAAATGCTGCGAATTATACGGTGTTGCTGGTATTGACTATTTAAAAACGTCTACTGGGTATGCTGAAAAAGGGGCATCAGTAGAAGCCGTAAAGTTGTTTAGATTGCATTTGCCTGAAGCCGTTCAAATTAAAGCTTCTGGGGGTATAAGAAATTATGATTTTGCAGCTGAATTGGTTGCTGCAGGTGCAACTAGATTGGGTTGTAGTGCTAGTATAGCCATTGTTAATGGTCAGCAAAATCAACATAACGCAACGTATTAACCTTATATTTACTCCATGAAAACTGGTTGTTTTTTATTGTTTTTTTTATTCCTTGGTACAAATGGTCATGCTTGTTCCATGGATACGGTTATTATAGATAAAGATCCTCGTTTAGACGTATTAGTTGTTAAGCAAGGACAAATCAATAAACGTACTGCCATGATGACTAGTACTGGCTTGTATAAGGGGTATCGCTTGCAAGTTATTAGTACTGCTAAAAGAGATGATGCCAATCAAATCAAAACAGATTTGATGAATCGTTTCCCTGATCAAAAAAGTTATACATTGTTTCAGTCGCCTAATTTTAAAGTAAGAATAGGCAACTTCTTGAAAAAAGAAGATGCAGAAAAATATAGAAATCAAATCAGTAAGTTTTTTCCTAAAGGTATTTATATAGTAGAAGATACTATTGAATATACACCACCCGAAGAAGAACAAAACTAGTTAAGGAATCAGCATGTTAAAAGAAAAAATTAAAACACTTGCTCATACTATTGCGCCCCATTTGATTGGTATCAGACATCATTTGCATGCCAACCCTGAATTGAGTTACCAAGAATTTAAAACCTCCGCTTTTGTTCAAGAACAGCTGAGTAATATGAATATTGCTTTTGAAGAAAAAGCAACTACTGGGATTGTGGCTACTATTAAAGGTAATAATCCGGCATCACGTGTTATTGCATTGCGTGCAGATATGGATGCCTTGCCTATTGTAGAAGAAAATGATGTTCCCTATAAATCCGTACATAATGGTGTCATGCATGCGTGCGGGCATGATGTACATACTACTGTTCTATTAGGAGCCGCTCGTATTTTAAACGACTTGAGATTGGAGTGGGATGGAACCATAAAACTCTTCTTTCAACCTGGTGAAGAAAGAAATCCTGGCGGGGCAAGTTATATGATTAAAGAGGGTGTCCTAGAAAATCCAAGACCAGATGGAATTGTTGCATTGCATGTTCATCCTGGGTTAGAAGTTGGTAAACTAAGCTTCAGAAAAGGTAGAGTAATGGCCAGTGCAGATGAGATTTATATTACCATACGTAGTAAAGGAGGTCATGCAGCTGCACCGCATTTGACTGCCGATACCGTGCTAATTGCTTCTCAATTAATTGTGAGTTTGCAACAAATAATTTCTAGAAATAATAGTCCTATATCACCTTCTGTTTTATCTATTTGTTCTATTCAAGGTGGGAACACCACCAATGTAATACCCAGTGAAGTAAAATTGATGGGCACATTTAGGGCAATGGATGAAACTTGGCGTTACAAAGCGCATGAACTCATCAAAAAACAAGCAATCGGATTGGTTGAAAGTATGGGCGCAGAAATTGATTTACATATTGATATTGGTTATCCAACAGTAGACAATGATCCTTCTTTTACTGAAACCGCTTGGCAATTGGCCAACGATTACATGGGCAAGCAAAATGTAGAAGAAACCGAATTGAGGATGGGTGCCGAAGATTTTGGCTATTATACACAAGTAATACCTGGTTGTTTTTTTAGATTGGGTGTTCGCAATGAATCAAAAGGAATTATCCATCAAGTACATACCCCTAAATTTGACATTGATGAATCAGCCATTGAAATAGGTGCTGGTATGATGGCTTATTTAGGAATTAGTTTAACAAAATAGATAACAACGAAATATATTTATGTCTGATAATAAGCAATCTAAATTACGCAGAGAACAAGCTTTGGAATATCATTCAAGTGGCAGACCTGGAAAGATTGAAGTAATTCCTACCAAGGAAGCAAAAACTCAACGAGATCTTTCTTTGGCATATAGCCCAGGTGTGGCAGAGCCTTGTAAAGAAATAAAAGATAATCCTGAAAACATTTATAAGTACACAGCAAAAGGTAATTTAGTGGGTGTAATCACTAATGGTACTGCGGTGCTTGGCTTGGGTGATATTGGTCCTGAAGCCAGTAAACCAGTGATGGAAGGGAAAGCAGTATTGTTTAAAATATTTGCAGATATAGATGTGTTTGATATTGAGATTAATGAAAAAGATCCAGAGAAATTCGTTCAAATTGTAAAGGCTTTAGAACCCACTTTTGGAGGGATTAATTTGGAAGATATTAAAGCGCCTGAGTGTTTTTATATTGAGCAACAGCTAAAAGAGCAAATGAATATTCCTGTGATGCACGATGATCAGCATGGAACAGCTATTATTAGCAGTGCTGCAATGTTAAATGCATTGGAATTGCAAAAAAAGAGAATTGATAAAGTTCGCTTTGTTATTAACGGAGCTGGAGCTGCTGCGATGGCTTGTATCAATTTGTATGTGGCTTTAGGTGCTCGCTACGAAAATTTTATTGTATTTGATAAGGATGGGGTATTGCATGAAGGACGAACAGATTTAGGTAAGGGACGCGAAAAGTTTGCAGTTAAAAAATCTGATTGGACATTGGCCAAAGCAATGAAAGATGCCGATGTGTTTTTGGGATTAAGTGTGGGTAATGTGGTTACTCAAGAAATGGTTAAATCAATGGCAAAGAATCCCATTGTTTTTGCTATGGCTAACCCCGATCCTGAAATAACCTATGAAGATGCTGTTGCGGTAAGGAAAGATATTATCATGGCTACTGGTAGATCAGATTATCCTAACCAAGTAAACAATGTATTGGGCTTCCCGTATATTTTTAGAGGGGCATTGGATGTAAGAGCAACTCAAATTAATGAAGCCATGAAATTGGCTGCTGTTCGCGCGCTTGCTGAATTGGCAAAAACAGCTGTGCCTGATATTGTTAACTTGGCATATAACCAAAACAATATGAGTTTTGGACCATTGTATATCATACCAAAACCATTGGATCCTCGTTTGTTATGTACCATTGCTCCTGCGGTTGCGAAAGCGGCTATTGATAGCGGTGTTGCACAAAAAAATATTGCCAATTGGGATGGATATGTGTTAGAGTTAAATAAACGTTTGGGGTTAGATAACCAGCTGTTTAGGGTGGTAAGTAATAAAGCCAGAAGAGATCCTAAACGATTGGTATTTGCAGAAGCAGATAATTTGAAAATATTAAAAGCTGCAACTATTATTTACGATGAAGGCATTGCTTACCCTATTTTACTAGGAGACCCCGAAAAAATTAATCGTATTGCCGAAGCCAATAGCATTGACTTGTCTGATATACCTATTGTTGATCCTAGGAGTGATGCAATGGAAGCAAAGCGGGAGTTTTATGGAGAATTATTCTTTAAAAAACGCCAACGAAAAGGATTCAATCATCATGAAAGTTTGAAAGTGATGAAAGATCGAAATCATTTTGGTTGTATGATGGTAGAAACAGGCGATGCAGATGCTATGTTGTCTGGCCTAACTAAAAACTATGCTGAAGCAATTAGACCAGCTTTGCAAATCATTGGTACTGAAGAAGGGGTTAAAAAAATAGCAGGGATGTATTTGTTGTTGACCAAGAAGGGGCCGTTGTTTTTAGCAGATACCACCGTGAATTTTCATCCTACAGCAGAAGAGTTGGCGGATATAACGCAAATGGTTGCCAAAGAAGTTAGAAGCTTTAATTTAACTCCTAGAGTAGCAATGTTAAGCTATAGTAATTTTGGAAGCAGTGATTCTGCTGAAGCTAGATTAGTTGCAGAAGCTACCCGAATATTAAAGCAAAGAGATCCTAATTTAATTGTGGATGGAGAAATGCAAGGAAGCCTAGTATTTAATAAGGAAATATTAAGAGATAATTATCCATTTAGTGATTTAGTAGAACAAGAGGTCAACGTATTAATGTTCCCGAATTTAACCGCTGGAAACGTAGCTTATAATTTGCTGAAAGAAGTGGGTGGAGCAGATGCCATTGGACCAATCTTATTAGGGCTTAAGAAGCCCGTTCATGTATTGCAATTAGGAAGCAGTGTGAGAAATATTATTAATATGGCGTTGGTTGCAGTAGTTGATGCACAAATGAAAACTAGGGTAGATACTGCAGAAGAAGTACAACGAAGCTCATGGTGGAAAAGCAGAAAGAAAAGCAAGAAAACAACCAACCAATTATAAGCCTATCTTTATTTTATGAATTTTTTCACGCACTTAGGTAAGTTCTTATTAATGCTGAAAGGCATGTTTTCTAAACCAGAGAACTTTAAAATGTATTGGAAAGAATTCATGCATCAGTGTGTAGAAATTGGAATGGGCGCCTTGCCTATTGTGATTATTATTTCTTTGTTTCTAGGGGCTGTTACTACTATACAAACGGCCTATCAATTGGTAAGTCCATTAGTGCCACAAAGCACCATTGCACAGATTGTGAGAGACAGTATGATTTTAGAATTATCTCCTACCGTTGTGAGCATTGTTTTAGCAGGAGTAGTAGGTAGTAAAATTGCCAGTGAACTAGGAAATATGCGTGTGAGTGAGCAAATTGATGCCTTAGAAATTATGGGGATTAACACTAAAGCGTATTTATTGATGCCTAAAATATTAGGAGCTTTAGTAGTTGTTCCTTGTTTGATTGTGATTTCTGCAGTTTTAGGAATATGGGGTGGGAGAACTGCTGGTGAATTAGCGGGTATTTTAGCCAATGATACGTTTGATATTGGTCTTAGACAAAACCTGAATTTTTTCAATATCAATTTTGCGCTGTATAAGGCATATACATTTGCTTTTATTATTAGTAGTGTTCCTGCTTATTATGGGTATTACGTTAAAGGTGGAGCACTTGAAATTGGTCGAGCAAGCACTAGTGCTGTGGTAGTAAGTTGTATTTTGATTTTACTAGCAGATTATTTGTTGGCTGCACTCTTGTTATAAGCTGATAAATAGTTAAATTGGGACATGAATCCTCAGTTTTCAGCTTTCAAAAAAATCATAACAAATCCAATACGATTTGCTTTTTTTAAATTGGTAAAATTACCCGCTGCGTTCATCGCAGGCTTAAAAGTTGGGTATATTGACGAATACAAAACAGTCATACTGGTAAAGCATGGATGGATTAATCAAAATCCATTCAACTCTATGTATTTTGCTGTACAAGCCATGGCAGCAGAAATGAGTACAGGCTTATTTCCTGTAGGACAAACCTACAAGCGAAATCCTCCAGTAAGTATGCTTGTTGTAGGGTTAGAAGCAAAATTTGTAAAGAAAGCTACTGGTTTGATTGCTTTTACCTGCAATGATGGATTAATGGTTGCAGAAGCAATTGAAGAAGCTATTGCTACTAAACAAGGAAAGACCATCACATGTGAATCTGTAGGTACAAATCAACATGGCGAAATAGTTGCAGTATTTAATATTACCTGGAGTTTTAAATCAAAATAAGTATGAAAATTTCTTTTCATGGTGCAGCCAGAACGGTAACAGGTTCTAAACATTTAATAACCTTAAAGAACGGGAAGAAAATTTTATTGGATTGTGGGTTATTTCAAGGAATGGGAAAAAATACAGAAGAATTAAATGCGCATTTTGGATTTGATGCCTCCGAAATTACTTATTTAATTTTATCTCATGCCCATATTGATCATTCAGGTTTAATACCTAAGTTGGTTAAAGAGGGATTTAAAGGTACTATTTACGCAACCCCTGCAACAGAAGCGTTGGCTGAAATTTTGTTAGAAGATTCAGCAATCATTCAAAGAGATGATACGAAGTTTATTAATAAACGAAGAGCAAAAAAAGGCTTGCCCCCTTTTGAACCATTGTATGATTTAGCCGATGCTGCTCTTGCTTTATCACTTTTCAAATTTGTTGATTATAATCATTGGACTAAAATTGATGATGAAGTGTCTATCTGTTTTACAGATGCTGGTCATATTATTGGTTCAGCAGCTGTTCATTTGAGAATAATGGAAGACGGGAAAACCAATAAAATCACTTTTAGTGGAGATGTTGGCAGATACAATGATGCTATTTTACGTTCACCTGAACCTTTTGAACAAGCCGACTATATTATTTTAGAGAGTACATACGGCAATAAATTACATGATGAAGTATTTGGTATTGCAGATACGATCTTGAAATGGATTGTGAGTACTTGTTTAGAGAAAAAAGGCAAATTGATTATTCCAGCATTTAGTGTAGGCAGAACGCAAGAAATTTTATATGCACTCAATCAATTGGATATTGAAAAAAGATTGCCCTCTGTACCAATATATGTGGATAGCCCTTTAAGTAGAGAAGCTACTGAATTATTGAAAAAATTTCCTGAAAATTTTAATAAAAGGGTAAGGAAAATAATGGAACACGATGACGACCCTTTTGATTTCAAGATGCTAAAGTTTATTAAAACGGTTGATGAAAGCAAGCAGTTAAATGATAATGATGCACCCTGTGTAATTATTTCTGCAAGTGGTATGGCAGATGCTGGTAGAGTGAAGCACCATATTATGAATAATATTGGAAAGGAAAGAACAACTATTTTAATGGTTGGTTATTGTGATCCTTATAGCTTAGGGGGAAGATTAATGGCTGGGCAAAAAGAGGTCAAAATTTTTGGAGAGCTTTATCCTGTTAAAGCAGAGATAGGCGTCATGAGAAGCATGAGCGCACATGGCGATTATGAAGATTTGTGTCAATTCTTAAGTTCCCAAAACCCTGAATTAGTGAGAAAGTTGTTTTTAGTGCATGGTGAGTTCGAAGTACAAATTGATTTTGCCGCTCGATTAAAGAGAAAGCATTTTAAGGAAGTCATCATTCCCGATATGCACGAGACACACCTATTAGACTAATTTTTGATAAAACAAAGCATTTAGCTTTTACTATTGATTTAACTTAACTTCAGACTGAAATTATTTTCCATGATAACATTGAATATTAATAACACCCCTTATCAGGTGGATGCTAGTGCAGATATGCCTTTATTGTGGGCTATCAGAGATATGGTAGGGTTAACAGGAACCAAATTTGGTTGTGGTATAGCACAGTGTGGTGCTTGTACTGTGCATGTAGATGGAAAACCAGTCCGATCCTGTAGTTTTCCTGTAGCTGCAGCAGTAGGGAAAAAGATTACGACGATTGAAGGAATGAAAGATAAAATAACTGAAGCTATTCAAACTGCTTGGGTAGAATTACAAGTGCCTCAATGTGGTTATTGTCAATCCGGACAAATCATGAGTGCAACAGCTTTGCTAAAAGCCAAGCCCAATCCAACAGATGCTGATATTGATGCAGCAATGCAAGGTAATCTTTGTAGATGTGGAACTTATCAACGTATTCGCAGCGCTATTCATCGTGCTGCAGATATGATTAAGTAATTCAAAAAAATTAAGCAATGAATCAGCAAAATAGTCAAATCAATCGCAGAAACTTTTTACGTTTAACCGGATTAACTGGTGCGGGTTTAGTAATGGGACTAGGCGTAAAAGCCGATGGTGTTTCAGTAATTGAAAATTTAGGAACTTCAACAGCCGCTTTTGAATTATCGCCATTGGTGATGATAGATCAAACAGGGCTTGTGACCATTTTTAATACTAAGCCTGAAATTGGTCAAGGTACCTACCAATCTATTCCTGCATTAATTGCAGAAGAATTGGAAGTGGCCATGGATAAAATAGTAATCAAACAAACGGGCGGAGAAAAGAAATACGGTCCTGCACAATTTGTAGGGGGGAGTTCTTCCGTAAGAACCAACTATACCAATTTGCGTAAAGTTGGTGCCGCTGCTAAAGAGATGTTGGTTAAAGCTGCAAGTAATAGTTGGAACGTTCCTGTTTCGGAATGTTATGCAGAAAATGCTACAGTTATTCATCAACCTTCTGGAAAGAAAATGGGCTATGGTGAATTGGCAGAAGCAGCTTCTAAATTAGAAGCACCCAAAAATCCAACCCTAAAAGATGCAAAAGATTTTAAAATATTGGGTAAGTCTGCTCCAAGACCAGATGTGCCAATGAAAGTAAATGGAACTGCTAAATTTGGAATTGATGCCAGTGTTCCAGGAATGGTATATTCTTCTATTGAGCGCTGTAAAGTGTTTGGAAGTAAATTGGTAAGCTTTGATGCAACTGCTGCAAAAAAAGTAAAAGGCGTAATTGCGGTAGAAACTTGTGAACGCATTCACGGCATTTATAAATCGGAAGGTGTTGCAGTAATTGCAGAAAATTATTGGGCAGCTGTACAAGGAAGAAAGGCATTGGTAGTTAAGTGGGATCATCAAGGTAATGATGCTTTTAATTCAAAGGATTATGAGCAAAGTTTAAGAGAAGCTGCTAAAAAGGAAGGGGCTATTGAACACCAGCAAGGTAATTTTGATAAAGCTTTTGCTGAAGCACCCACACAACTAACTGCATTCTACGAAACACCAGTTGTTTCTCATTCTCCCATAGAACCAATGAACTGTTTAGCCAGTTGGCAAGAAGGCAACAAATTAGAAATTTGGACCTCAACGCAAGTGCCTGGAAGTGTAGTGAATGATTTTTCTAAAACTTATGGCGTAAAGCAAGAGGATTTTAAATTGAATGTATTGTTTAACGGAGGAGGCTTTGGAAGAAGATTGTATCCCGATTATATTCACGAAGCAGTTCAATTGAGTAAGAAAGTGGGTAAGCCAGTTAAATCAATTTGGAGCAGAGAAGACGATACCCATCAAGGTCCATTTAGGCCCTTAACTTTTTCAGCAATGAAGGGCGCTTTAGATGCTAATGGAAAAGCCATTGCATTTCAACATAAAGTAATCTCTCCTACATTAGATATGAAGAAGGATTATGATGTTACCAAAGCAGATGGTACCATGACCGAAGGAATCAGTGAACAGAAATATGAAATTGAGCATATGAAGAATACCTATGTTCATCATTACGTGCATATTCCTTTGGCTGCTTGGAGAGCGGTAACCAGCACTACATTGGCTTTTTCGCATGAATGTTTCTTAGATGAAATGGCCGTTGCAGCAAAAAAAGATCCAATGGCATTTCGTTTAGAAATGCTTACCAAAGAATCTGATACCAAACAGCTATTAAACAAGTTAAAAGAAGTGTCCAATTGGGATAAAAAACTACCGGCCGGTTGGGGTAGAGGTGTTGCGCAATATGAATTTTTTGCAGGTCAAGCAGGTTTTGTAATTGAAGTATCCAAAAAAGGAACGGGTGTAAAAATTGAAAAAGTATATGCTGTGATTGACCTTGGTACGGTTGTGAACCCAGACAATACTCGTGCGCAAGTAGAAGGTTCAGCAGTAATGGCCTTAACAGCTGCAATTAAAGGAGGAATTACTTTTGATAAAGGAGCAACCGTTCAATCTAATTTCCATAATAATCCATTGGTTCGAATCAACGAAATGCCAAAAGTGGAAGTACATATTTTAGCCAATGGGGGGAGCAGAATTAAAGGAGTAGGAGAGCCAGGACTACCTCCATTCGCACCTGCTTTGTGCAATGCTATTTTTGCTGCAACGGGTAAGAGAATTAGAAGACTACCTTTTGACATCAATAAAATTGCATAAGCATGAAAAGATGGGCAATCATCAGCGTGTTATTGGTATTCGTATTTAGTGCAGTTGCGTTTATGCAACCAGTAAGTATGGCTAAAAGCATTGCTAATGGAAAGAATGTATATGCCAATAATTGCATGAATTGTCATATGGAAGATGGGAAGGGACTGGAAGGCGCATTTCCTCCAATTGCAAAGTCTGACTTTTTAAAACGTCCACCCAAAGATTTAATCAATGTTGTTTTAAAAGGCCAATCTGGAGAATTAAAAGTGAATGGCGTGGTATATAATGGGGTAATGCCTGCACAAGATTACTTATCAGATGAAGAAATTGCAGACGTACTGAATTATATCAATAATAGTTGGGGTAATAAAAACCTAAAACCAATACTTCCTTCACAAGTAAAACAACTTAGACCTTAAGTTTTTAGATGAAAGAGTTAGGCGATATTGTTCATGCATATGCCAAGGCAATTCAGTTAGGGCTTAAAATGGCACTGGCTACAGTAGTAAATGTAGAAGGCTCTTCTTACCGAAGGCCTGGTGCTAGAATGTTGGTTACAGAAGATGGGCAGTTTACAGGAGCAATCAGTGGAGGCTGTTTAGAAGGTGATGCCCTTAGAAAAGCAGCATTAGCAATTACGCAAGGAAAAAAGAAGCTTGTAATATATGATACTACCGATGAAGACGATGCTAAATTAGGGGTGCAATTGGGCTGCAATGGCATTGTGAAAATTCTTTTTGAACCAATTGAAGCAAACAATTCTATCATAGAATCATTTAATCAAATAACTACTTCTCGCGAACCATCGCTGTTGATTACAGGATATCAGAATAATCAACAAAATCATTGGGGAACTTTAGTACCTAATGAAATTCCAGTAAAATTTAAAGTTGCATTGGAATCTGTTTTTGATAGCGTTCTTCAACTTAAAAAATCAGAACATATTGTCATTGAAACGGATGCTGGTAGTCAAGAATTATTTATTGAGTATGCGGCACCACCAATCTCTTTGATTATTGTAGGTGCAGGAAATGATACTATGCCTTTAGAAAGTATGGCAAGATTAATTGGGTGGAGTACAACCGTTGTGGATGGGAGACCTACCCATGCAAATACAGTCCGTTTTGGCCAAGCCAATAAGATTATTGTTGGAAAACCTGAAACGGTGATTGATCAATTATCTTTTGACAATAGAACAGCCATTGTATTAATGACGCATAATTACAATTATGATTTGGCCATGTTAGGGTGCTTAGTAAATGCTGGAATACCTTATATTGGTTTATTAGGACCTGCTGCTAAGCGAGATCGTTTATTAAATGATTTAGCAGAAAAGGGGGTTCATTTTGATGATGCTCAATTAAGCAATATCTATGGACCAACTGGTTTAGATATTGGTGCAGAAACAGCAGCAGAAATCGCATTGTCGGTTTGCTCAGAAATTATGGCGGTAATTGAAGGAAAACAACCACAACACTTGAAGTTGAAAAATACACCCATACATGCATCCTTATGAAATGGGGAGTAATGATATTGGCTGCAGGAGAAGCAACAAGAATGGGCAATGCCAAAATGCTTTTACCCTTTAAACAAACCACCCTATTAGGGCATTTAATAGAAGAAATCATTCCCCTCAATCCCAATATCATTCAGTTGGTTACGGGTCATTATCATGATTTAATTGTTCAAACAATTAAATCCGACAAGATTCAGGTCATTCGAAATACAGGATATAAAGCTGGTATGAGTAGCTCAATCCAAGTGGGGCTTACCGCAATGCTAAATACCTGTCCGGAAATGGAGTTTTTGGTAATTGTAGTGTCTGATCAACCCCTGTTAAGCAGTGCCGTTTTAATTGATTTATTGAATAAACAGCAACAAACATCCAAAGGAATAGTAGCTTCTACCTATAATGGTATAAAGGGAACACCGGTATTGATGAGTTCAGCGTATTTTACTCACTTATACAATTTAACGGGCGATAAAGGTGCACGTGTTATATTGCAACAATTCCCAGCTGATGTTGCAACCATTGACTTTGAAAGTGGAGAATTGGATATTGATACAGAGGAAGATTATGAGCGGTTTTGTAAAAAAATAAATGAAGAACATGTTGATTGATCATCACAATAGAGTGCACGATTATTTGCGAATTTCTTTAACGGATAATTGCAATTTGCGTTGCTTCTATTGTATGCCCGAAGAAGATTATGCGTTCATGCCCAATAAACAACTAATGCAACAAAATGAGATTGTTGCTTTGGCAACTTTATTTGTGCAACAGGGGGTCAAGAAAATTCGACTAACTGGTGGTGAGCCATTGGTAAGAAAAGATGCAGCGGCAATTATCAGCGCCTTGGGTGAGCTTGGCGTTGAGTTAACTATTACTACTAATGCTACTAGAATTCATTTGTTTATGGATGAGTTAAAGCAAGCAGGCGTAAAATCTGTTAATATCAGTTTAGATACACTGCAACAGGATAAATTTCAATTACTAACCCGTCGAGATCAATTCGGTATAGTAAAAGAAAATATTGATTTGTTATTAGCAAATGATTTTAGGGTTAAAGTAAATATGGTAGTAGTAAAAGGGATGAATGACCATGAAATTGTTGACTTTATAGAATGGACAAAGCATATTCCTATACAAATTCGGCTCATTGAATTTATGCCCTTTGATGGCAATAAATGGAATAGTGACAAACTGGTAACCTTGCAAGAAATGCTATCATTAATTCAAACTCGATACAGAATTGCTCCTACTCAAAATGAACCCAACGATACCAGCAAGCGCTATATAATTGAAGGACACAAGGGGAGTTTTGCTATTATAAGTACAATGAGTAATCCTTTTTGCAGCACCTGTAATCGAATTCGGCTAACTGCAGATGGTAAAATTAAAAATTGTTTGTTTTCTTCTTCTGAAACAGATTTACTAACACCCTTACGTGAAGGTGCTGATATACTCCCATTAATCAAACAATCAATTGCAAGTAAGCACAAAGAATTGGGTGGTCAATTTTCGAAAGACTTTGAAAAGATTGATACCAAAGAATTACATAATCGAAGCATGATTGCGATTGGAGGTTAATTTTATACTATGATAACGGTAAACGAAGCAAGACAATTGATCAATTCTAAAGTTAAGCGCCTTAGTCCAGTTCACGTGCCATTGATTAATTCCAGTGGAATGGTTACAGCAGAATCAGTAATCAGTCCCATTGCAATGCCTTTTTTTACACAATCTTCTATGGATGGGTATGCCATTCAGTTGAAATATATTGATGCAATGATGCCCATTCAAGACGAATTGCCAGCAGGTACTTCAAAGCAATTAGAATTAAAAGAGGGTCATACTATTAAAGTGTTTACCGGAGGTCCAGTGCCATCAAAAGCAGATTGCATTATACAAAAAGAATGGGTAAATCACTTAGGTCATGCTATTCAAGTAATTCAAAAAACAGATGAACCAGGATTGAATATTCGAGAACCCGGTTCATCTGTTCAAAAAGATGATTTGGTTATAAAAGAAGGCACTTGTTTACACCCATTCCAATTAGCTATGATGGCTAGTTTAGGAATTCAAGAAGTATTGGTGTATCCTGCACCTACTGTTACATTAATCATTACTGGTAATGAATTGGTTAAGCCTGGCGAGGCGATACAATTTGGCCAAGTGTACGAATCCAATTCCATTGGGCTTGCATCCGCATTGAAATCTGCTGGAATTAATGATTTACAAATAGTATATGTCAAAGATTCTTTGGTAGAAACCGCAGCTGCTATAAAGAATGCGTTGGGTCAATCCGATTTGATTTTACTTACTGGCGGAGTAAGTGTTGGAGACTATGATTATGTAGCTGAAGCTTGTAAACAAGAAGGCGTCCAAATATTATTTCACGGAGTAAAACAAAAACCTGGAAAGCCTTTACTTTTTGGTACTTATCAAGAAAAATTAGTTTTTGGATTACCGGGTAATCCAAGTTCTGTATTGCATTGTTTTCAACAATATGTTAAGCCTGCCATTTCAATGATTACTGGAAAAAAATTAGATGCTTCTGTTAAAGCCATATTGAAAGAAGATTATCAGAAAAAAGCAGGATTGGTTTTTTTCTTAAAAGGATTTATTCAGGATGGATGTGTAACAATTTTACCAGCACAAGCTTCTTATCAAGTGGGTACATTTTCAAATGCCAATTGTTGGGTAGAATTGCCAGCAGAGGAGATAATATTTTATAAGGATCAAGAAGTATTTGTCCACCTATTTTAAAGCTTGAGTTATGGAAGAGATTATTCTTTATGGGCTTGCTTTTTTTATCATCGCATTTTTATATGCTGCTGTAGGACATGGAGGTGCAAGTGGATATTTAGCATTGATGGCTATATTTAATTTTAGTACAACTGTAATTAAACCCACAGCATTGGTATTAAATTTACTGGTATCCTGCTTAGCGTTTATTTCCTTTTATAGAGCCAAACATTTTAAATCTTCTATGCTTTGGCCATTAATTATTACGTCTATCCCTTTTGCGTATTTGGGGAGCATTGTTCCCGTTTCTGAAAGTTTTTATAAAAAATTATTGGCCTTGGTTTTGTTAATTGCAGTAGCTAGGATGCTATTTTTAAATAAATCTAGTACTACTCGGCCTGCACCTAAGTGGTATTGGTTAAGTATTGCTGGTGCATTAATCGGGCTGGTTTCGGGAATGATTGGAATGGGTGGCGGTATTTTGTTATCGCCATTACTGCTTTTGATGGGTTGGTCTACGCAACAACAAACTGCAGCATTGAGTGCAGTTTTTATATTTTTGAATTCGGCGGCAGGTATGGCAGGGCAAGTTCAAAAGGGATTTAATTTAGATCCATCTTTTTATATCATTATTTTGTTTGTTTTATCCGGTGGCTGGCTTGGAGCTTACGTTGGGTCTAAGAAACTGAAGGCTGATCAATTAAAATTCATTTTGGCAAGTGTATTAATTGTTGCTGCAACAAAATTATTTTTTGTAAACTAAAGCTATGGAAGTACAAGTAATTTTCTTTGGATCAATCACCGATATTACGCTTGATAACTCAGTTGTGATAGATGGTTGTGTTGATATAAATTCATTAGTACAAACACTAGTTGAACGTTATCCAGCATTGGCGAGTAAAAAATATTTTGTAGCAGTGAATCAGAAAATGGTTCATGAAAATAGTAAACTTAAAATGGGAGACACTGTAGCATTAATGCCACCTTTCTCCGGAGGATAGAATGGATATGAACGATCGCTATAGTAGACAAATAATCCTTCCTGGTTTTGGAAACGCAGCACAAGAAAAGCTTGGGCGGGCTAAAGTATTGATAGTTGGTATGGGGGGATTGGGATGTCCAATATTGCAATACTTGGTTGGGGTGGGAGTAGGAACGATTGGTATAATGGACGCAGACAGGATCAGTAAAAGCAATTTGCATCGTCAATTATTGTATGATGAAAAAGATCTTGGGCAGTTGAAAGTAGACATAGCAGCAAGTAAGGCCTACGCCCAAAATAGTTTAATTCAAGTTGATATTTATCCTTTTGAAATCAACAAGGAAAATGCAATCCAAATCATTGGCAAATATGATTTAATCTTAGATGCGACGGATAATTTTGCTGCTAAGTACCTGATTAATGATGTATGTGTATGGTTGAAGAAACCCATAGTATTTGGTGCAGTGTCTGGATATGAAGGACAAGTTGCTGTTTTTAATTTTACTTTAGCTGGTGATGATTTTATTCATTATCGCCATTTGTTTCCTGTACAACCAGCAGCTAATGAAATAGCTTCCTGTGAAGAAACAGGTGTTATAGGAGTATTGCCTGGTATCATAGGAACGATGCAAGCTGCTGAAGCAATTAAGCTGATAACAGGGTTAGGTAGCCCATTATATAATCGGATGCTTACTTATAATTTTTTAACTGCCCATTGGTTTGAAATTGAAATGAATGCCAATGTAGCAGTACCTATCATTGACGAAAATTTTATTAATGCCACTAATTATCAAATTGATTGTGCTATGATGGAAGCCGATTTAGAAGATATAGATATTGCCGAAATTGATGTCTCTCAGTTTTTAGATTTTAAAAAAGATTCAAGCGTCTTTATTCTTGATGTGAGGGAGCTGCATGAATATCCAGTTATTGATTTTTCTCATGCTCAAATTCCAATGTCTAAACTAAAAGAAGCCATTCATGAACTTCCCGAACAACCAATTTGTGTAATTTGCCATCAGGGAATTAGAAGTGTTTATGCAGCACAATTAATTAAATTGCAGAATCAAGTTGAGGTATATAGTTTAAAAGGGGGTTTAACAGCCTATTTTAATAAAGTAAGTAATGAGTAATAAAAAACCAGCTTCTATTTTTGTTAATGGTCCTATTCCGGCAAAAAAGATTGCAGACGATATTCAAAAGCATTCTACAAAAACCAATATTGGTGCGCATAGTATTTTTTTAGGACAGATTCGTGCGGATGAAATCAATAACGAAAAAGTAGTAGCAATTGAGTACACTGCTTACGAAGATATGGTTGCAGAAAAAATGGCTGAAATTAGAGAAGCTTTTTTTACTAAATATGCTTTAACCTGTATGCATATTTATCATAGTTTGGGCAAGGTAGCCGTAGGTGAAATTTGCTTATTTGTGTTTACTTCCTCTATACATCGTAGAGATGCAATTGATGCCTGCAATGAAATGGTTGAAACCATAAAAAAAGAATTGCCAATTTGGGGGAAAGAAATTTGTACTGATGATAGTACGGCATGGAAACAAAACAATTAATTATGGTAAATATTACGCATAAATCAAACACACTTAGAAAAGCTATTGCTGAAGCCACTGTTCTAGTGTCTAAGCAAGAAACAATTGATGCAATTGAACAAGGTAAAGTTCCTAAGGGCGATGTGTTTTCTTTTGCTAAAGTAGCTGCTTTGTTTGGCGTTAAAAAAACCAGTGAAATAATTCCTGATTGTCATCCGCTTCCTGTTGAATATACCGATGTCCGTTATTCCATCAATCGATTGAATATTCTCATTGAAGTAGAAGTACATACCATCTATAAAACGGGCGTTGAAGTAGAAGCCATGCACGGCGCTTCTATTGCAGCATTGACCCTGTATGATATGTTAAAACCTATTGATAAAAATGTAGAGATTCTTCATATTCGATTGAAGTCTAAAACGGGTGGAAAAACTGATAAAAAAATGTATTTAGATAAAAATCTGCAAGCTGCAGTAATCGTTTGTTCAGATACCGTTTCTGCAAATAATGCAGAAGATAAAGCGGGTATTGCAGTAATTGACGCGTTGAAAAAATTAAATGTACATGTACCTGTTTACAAAGTAATACCAGATGATGCTAAAGCCATTCAAGAGCAAGTTGAGTCAAATACCCATGATGGCATTCAATTATTAATCATGGTAGGAGGTACAGGTGTTTCATTACGTGATATTACACCCGACACAGTTAAGCCATTATTGGATCGTGATTTAGATGGAGTGATGGAAACTGCTAGAAGGTACGGGCAAGAACGAATGCCCTACGCTATGCTGTCTAGAAGTGTAGCGGGTTTGATCAACCAAACTTTAGTGCTTACATTTCCTGGCTCATTATCTGGTGCAACAGAATATATGCAAGCATTGTTTCCACAAGTGTTACATGTTATAGAAGTTATTGCAGGCGATCGTCATGGATTATAGCGGTGGTAATGCATCATATTCAACAAGCGCTTGTGGATGTTTTATCCCTCTATTAAAATCTTTTGCAATGGTGTGAGCAGTTAATGCGGTATCTGGCAGTTGATATGCCGCGAGTTCTTTTATTCTATTTTCACTTAACGGACCAATCCATTCTTCCGCTAATTCAATAGGAAGTATAGTAGGCATTCTCTTTTTTGTGTTGTGGATTTTTTGCATCAATCCATTTGCCTGAGTAGTTATAATGGCAAAACTGTGGATCATTTCTCCAGATAATTTATCGGTCCAAGGTTGCCAAATGCCTGCCATATAAAATAAAGGTTCTTCTTTGTTGGCGCTATTGATGAGATAAGGGTAAGCAACAGACTTTTTATCTGCTGCTCCCTGATAATGTCTCCATTCATAAAACCCTGTGCTCAACACTAAACACCTTCTTGCTTTTGCTGCGGCTTGATAAATTTTACTTTCAAATAATTTTTCAGCAGTGGCATTTAAAGTGGTATATTTTTTTCTACTTTCTTCTAATTCTCCTAAATGGCTTATAAACCAAGGGATAAATTCCCAATGAGCTAGTTCAGGTTGCCATTCACCTGAATTATCTTCTATAATGATGGGCCATGAGTGATAACTAAAACCAGACTGCACGTCAATATCTACTGGAGGGATTTCTTTTTCCTTTCCTTTTAATTTAATCTTTTTCTTCGGTGGAATTTTGAGCGAGTTGTAATAGCACATAGGTTAAAATTATTATTTTTTTTCATTTACAACCGTAAGCTATAACTCAAAGCGGCAATAATGGTTAAACATGTTATTTATTTATTAAATTCAGCTTTAAGTTTTCTTTAACTATTTCTAATCATTTTTTTTAACCAAAAACAAACTAGCATGAAGAAACGCTTCTTATTGAAAATGCTGCTAGCAATACTCTTTTTTATGAAGGGTATTCAAGCCGATGCTCAGGGATTTACAGCCTCGGGAACTGTAAAAGAATCTGTTACCGGAACTCCACTTGCTGGAGTATCTATTACGATTAAAGGTACTAAGCAAGTTACCACATCTGATGCGAGTGGTAATTTCTCTTTAAAACCAAACAGCAAATCTGCTATATTGGTATTGAAGTACGTAGGTTACAAAACAATTGAAGTCGCAGTTTCTTCTGAAAAACCGGCGGCAACTTATTCTATGGAGGAAGAAATAAGTACATTAAAAGAAGTCGTAATTACTGGGTTAGCATCATCTATTAAAAGATCTAATTTGGCCAATGCAATCACTTCTGTTTCTGCCAAAGATTTAACAGGTACCACTCAAATTCAAACTGCAGATGGCGCACTATATGGTAAAGTTTCTGGTGCAAATATTCGTATGAATTCAGGAGCTCCTGGCGGTGGTATTAATATTCAGTTACGTGGTTTGTCTAGCTTAACTCAAGCATCAGCACCATTGATTGTTTTGGATGGAGTTTATATTAGCAACGACTTTCAAAGGACAGGTAGAGCTTCAGTTACTGGAGCTGGGGGTGCAAACCAAGATGATGGATCCAATCGTTTAGCGGATATCAATCCCGCTGATATTGAAAATATTGAGGTTTTAAAGGGGCCTTCAGCAGCTGCTATTTATGGTACAAGAGCGAATGCTGGAGTTTTAGTAATTACAACTAAAAAGGGTGCTGCTGGTAAAACAACCATTAGTTTTGGACAAGATATTGGGTTTGGAAGACCATTAAGAATGATGGGAGTAGACAATTGGAGTGAAGCTAAAATCAATACTTTTTTCCCGGCTGCAAGAAGAGCCATTGAGTTAACTAGATTTCAAAGTGCAGTTGCTGCAAATAATTTCGTGAATTATGAGGATTATTTTTATGGCAACACCGCATCATTAATGAATTCTAGAATAAGCATTCGTGGCGGAGACGAAAAAACTAAATTCTTTGTATCAGGTTCATTAACTGATGAAGGTGGTATAGTAAGAAAAACAGGTTTTGAAAGACAATCTATCAGAGCAAATTTGGAGCATAAACTTTCAAAAGATATTGTGTTAACTGTAAACTCTAATTATATTAGAACAAGTACAGACAGAGGTTTTACTGGAAATCAAAATAACTCAGGTGCAAGTATAGGTTACAATATTGCCTATGTACCTAATTACTTTGATCTAAGACCAGTAAATGGTGTGTATCCAACCAACCCTTATTTTGCTGAGAATCCAGTAGCAGTAACCGATAATGCAATCAATAATTCTCTAGTAAATCGCTTTATTCAATCATTTGGATTAGACGTTAATTTATTTAAAAATGAACGCTCTCAATTGAAGTTTAAATTAAATGGAGGTATTGATTTCTTACAGAATTCCACAAAGGTTTATTTACCCGATGATTTACAGTTTCAACGTGGTCAAGCAAACCCAGGAGATGTATTAGTAGGAAGACAAGAAACCATGAATACCAATATCCAAGCTGCATTTGTTTATGATTGGCAAGTGAAGCGTGTTAATATGAGTACACAAGTAGGTATGGTAAGACTCGATTTTAAAAACAATGGGTTATTTAATAGAGGAAGAGGTTTAGCTCCAGGGCAGTCTAATATTAAACAAGCAACTGTTCAAGAAGTAGAATCACAGTTTGAAAGTACACAAAGTGATGTGGGTTTATTTGTTCAACAACAAATGAATTTTGAAGATAAGATTATAGGAACCGTAGGTATGCGTTGGGATAAATCGAATACCAATGGTAATGCCAATCGTTTTTATGCTTTCCCTAAAGCATCATTGGCTGTTAACTTGACTAATTTTGATTTCTGGAAAATCAATGCAATTTCTCAATTCAAGCCAAGGATTGCTTATGGTCAAACTGCAGGACCTGTTCCATTCGGCGCAACCTTTACTTCTTTAGGCGGAGTGAATATTGGCGGATTATTAGGTTCAACTGTTGCAACAAGTGTGGGTAATCCCAATATACTTCCAGAGCGTGCGCAAGAAATTGAGTTTGGTATAGATGCGGGTTTCTTGAATAATAGAATTTTATTTGAAGCAACTTACTATATTAAGACAACCAAGAATAACTTGCAGCCATTAACATTATCTCCTGCAACTGGTGTTGTAAGTACCATCAGTAACGAAGCAGAAATGCGCAACAAGGGTATTGAACTAGGATTATCAGGAACGATTGTTCAAAAACCAAACTTCAGATGGTTTTCACGTTTATTGTGGTGGAAAAATGATGTGATGATCACCAAACTTGGAATCCCATCTTACACTACAGGTGCATTTGGAACTGCATTAGGAACATTTTTAATTCAACAAGGAGTTCCTCCAACAACAATTGTTGGTACCCCTGCAATTTCTCCTGGAGTATTTACAGTATGGGGTAATGCACAACCTGATTGGACAACTTCTTGGTCTAACAATATCACTTTCTTAAAGAACTTTGATTTAAGCATTTTAACAGAGTATAGAAGTGGTGGAGATAATATTAACCTTACTTCATTTTTAACTGATGGAGGTGGTACAACAAAAGGTTGGTTTGATGATGATAATAAAGATGGAATCCCTAATGGACGTCAACGTCCTCCAGCACCATTTAATAACGCAGGCCGTTGGGTTCAAGATGCAACATTTTTGAAAATACGTGAAGTAGGATTGTATTATACATTACCTAAGGAAACTTTAAGTAAGACCTTTGGTAATATTATTCAGCGTGCAAGAATTGGTATTTCTGGTAACAACGTATTCTTAGCTACGAAGTATGTTGGTTATGATCCTGAAACATCCACATTTGGTGCACAGGCTCTAGCTAATAACGTAGACGTTGCTCCTTATCCAACATCAAGGAGATTATTTTTTCACTTACAAATTGACTTCTAAACCAATAGCACATGAAAAAGTTTAAACTATTAATTATATCAAGTGCGGTTGCCTTTCTTTTTAGCTGTAACCCATTTAAAGTAAAAGAACTAACTGATCCAAATAATCCAAGTGAAGCGAGTGTTTCTAGTAATGCTTCTCGAAGACAAATACAATTACTTGTAACGGGACTTGAACAAAGACATAAAGGTTATGTGACCAATATTTGTCAGGCATGGAATACGTTTGGAAGAGAAATCTGGTACCTCAATGCATCGGATCCTCGTTTTCAAACCGATTGGTTAGGCCAAGCAGGACGTTTGCCAGATGCCGCTTATTTTGGGTTTGGTGCAACTGGAGGCGGTTCTTATGCAACACCTTATCAGGCAATTAAACAAGGCTCGGTATTGATTGATGCTGCCAATAATTCAGGAACATTAACTACTCAAGAAAAAAGTGCAGTGGCGGGTTTTGCTAAAACCATCATGGCGTATCAATATTTGATACCTGCTAATTGGTTATATGAAAATGGAATTAGAACTGATGTTAAAGACCCACTTAAACCTGGTCCTGTAAGATCGTATACAGCCGCTTTGGGCTTTATTGATTCATTGTTAACGGCTGGTTATAATGATCTAAACAATGCTGGATCTGTATTTCCATTTACATTAACTGCTGGCTTTAATGGTTTTAATAATATTGATGGATTAAAACGCCTTAATAAAGCTATTGCAGCACGTGTAGCTATTTACAGAAAGGATTGGCAAGGTGCATTAAATGCATTGAACTTGTCTTTCATGAATTTAACTGGTTCACTATCCGCAGGACCTGCTCATACATTTGGCGCTCCACCAGATGGATTCAATCCAATGTTTTATGTATTGGATGCAAATATTAATACAATCATAGTTGTGCATCCATCTGTTCTAGCAGATGCAACACCAGGTGATGCTAGAGTTACTGCAAAGTTCCATCAACGTTCAGCACCTGTTACGGTTACTACAGACGCAACTCCATTAGTGGGGACACATCAGGATAAAAGATGGGCAACTAATACTGCACCAATGCCATTTATTAAAAATGAAGAATTGATTTTAATTAAAGCGGAAGCACATGCTCAATTAAATCAAACAACTGATGCAGTAAATGCAATTAATATTATCAGAACTGCAGCTGCTATTGGAAATTATGGTGGTGCAACTACGCAAGCTGCATTAATTAATGAGATTTTATATCAGCGTCGTTATTCTTTATGGGCTGAGCCATGGGGTCATAGATGGATTGATGCTCGCAGATACGATCGACTAAATACGATTCCCACATCTTTTGATCAAGGAACAATTTTCAGACAATTTCCTCGTCCACAAGCAGAAATTAATTGGGATTTATATGCTGGGGGCTAATGAATAATTCGATTTTTTTTACTTAGAGGTCGCTTTTAGCGGCCTCTTTTTTATTATAGTCCAACTACTTCAATAAAGTTCGATTTATTTTATCTAAACAACTAAAAGAGGTGAAGAAAACATTGTCTAATTTTTGCCCCTCAATAACAAAATCATCCTCAGTATACTTATTTGATTTATTTTCAACCAATTGCACAATTGCATCATTACAAGTTTCTATAATAATTTTCACACGAAATGTTACATTTTCTAGGTCTTCATTTTTTGTACATGAAAGATGTAAAAAAGCAAAGTGAAATAATTGCAAAAAAACGGTTTTTATTTCTATAGTAAGACTCTTGGCCAAATAATAATACTGCTTCAAAAAGAGTATGTCTGTTTCACTTTGTTGCGCCAACTTCTTGGACCACCTTGATTTTATTGCCGCACTCTAGTCACAATGCGTACGCATATCGTACTGATTTTTTGATTTATCTTCCATGACAATTGTTTTATGTATCGCTATTTAAGGAAGGAACACATTTAGTAGTACTCCAACGAATACTAGTACGCAAAAAATCAGGGTGACTTATACATAACGGCTTGCCGTTGTTTATGAATATTTTTTTCTCCCCTTTAGGAACTTGAAACTAAAGCCTAGGCCTGCATTTACACGAAAGGCTGTTTTGGTTAAATCTCCCCCAAATAGTACAGTAGTCGTAGCATGAAAATTTACAGCCTTTCTTCCGATTAAAAAACCACTTGTACCGGTATAATAGTTGTTGTTTTGCCACGCGCCCACTGTAGGAATCTGCATGGTGCCAACACCTGCCGACAAACGAAACCAATCGCCAAAAACAAATCCTGCTTCGGCCTCGTAAGAATTTGCGGCATTACCATTGAAGTTAGGAGATAACGCCAATACCTTGTCGATATCCATTTGCTGAACTGATGTACCACTCATTTTTGTAACGGTACCAAATACGCCAAAGTAATTTGCTACATTTGTATTTTCATCAAATCGATAGCCTACGAATATGCTTCCGTATGGACCTGATTTCCCGTTCGAAAAAAGTTGATTATAATTCGCTCCGTTTTGTGCTGCAATACCGCCAGACAATCGAATATTCATTCTGTTTGTATAGCTATATTTATCCTGCGCATGAATATGCATGGTAAAGAAAAACGAGATGATTGCTAAAATAAAAGACTTTAATATTTGTTTCATAGCGAATGAATGGTTACGTCACTAATATAAATACTTTGTGTTTGACGGAGGACGGCTTCAAATTTAATTTCAACATTAGCACCACCACTAAAATCATAGCTAACATATCCTCTCCCAAAACCTGAAATACTACCCAGTAATACGCCGTTGGCTTTTACATTCAATATACCTCCCGGTCCATACACATAGTACCAAAATCCTAATTTTGCCCGAACGGGCAAATTGGTAAAGTTTCGGGACACAGTAGCAAAATCAATGGTGGTTGTGCTTGCATTCAATAAAACAGAATAAGCTAAGAGTCCACTTTTACCAGGTATATTTGAAGAAGTAGAATAAAACCAGTTTTTCTGAATACTCCATTGCGAAAGATCTTTCGCGAAATTGGTTTTGAAATAAGTACGGATTAACCCTTTCTTTAAAATACTATCGGCACCAAAACTATTCACTGCTTTTAAAGAAACATCAAAATTACCAATGAGGTCATACGTAACCTCCGGTGAGGGGACTGCAGCGTTAGTGGGAGTACCTCCCGGTAAACTCCAATATAACGCTGTAGGCTGACGCTGTGAAGTACTCGTAAATCTGATTGTCTCTCTTATTTGAATGCTATCGGACGACTGCGTAAATGAAGCGATTGGCTTTAGTCGTGCTAAATTAGCCGGGTCGGTTGTGCCTCCCGGTATGGTTTTATCACATGCTGTAAAACAGGCTGTGATTACCATACCGGAAAGCAGTTTCCTAAACATTTCGTAAAATCGTGTGATAATGTGCATTAAATTTTTACTTATAATAAACAGATTAATTGAAATAAAAATTGACCTGTCCATATGATACGCTGATCCTGTTTCCTGTTTTGGTATTCACAAGGTTTCCAGCTGATTCTTCCTTCCACCCCATTTTCCCCAGTTCACTAATCATTTTTTCAGAAAACTTCTTATTCATATCGTAATCATCTAAACTGTAAGAAATATTGATGCTTTTTAACTGAGCGATGGGATTTAATTCATAGCCCGTAAGTCCGGTATGTGTTTCTTTGAAAATGGGATCTTGGATTAGTCCGTAAGTTTCAGTTTTAACATAATCACTAAAGTATGCTGTAGCAGATATGGTGATATCACCAATATGAACACTAGCTAACTTATGTTCTCTTTCATACAAACCAATAAAGGGATAGGGGTCTTTTACTTGCGGTTCAACGTTCTTAGGAACATCAGGAAGAACTACTGTTGCAGTAGAATCAGCTGCAGCGGAGGAGGAAGGATCTACAGCTGGCGTGCTCCCTTCTAAAGCTGCAGTTGCCGCATCCTCACCTACTTGGGTCAGTGTATCTGGGTCTTTCTCAGCGTAAAATAAATAACTATAATTTAAAGACCGGTCTGCCTTAACGGTGGCTTTTTTTACACTACTTTTTGCTTTTAAATCATTAAATGCTTTTTCAACTACCAACACATTTGATGCATTGGTGATGCCCCAAATACCAGTTTGTGTGGTATTTGCAAAAATGGCTTTGAAGTTGGTTTCGAAGTCGAAATAGGTAGACTCGAGCGAAAGCTGATTTTCAAAGTCTGCCAATTGATTTATGAACCTGCTTTTATAAAAAAGATTCATCCAAGTATCAGTCGAAGGATAGATATTATCTTGTAATAACTCTTCTCCTTTACTATTTAAAATCTGAACAGACTTTTTCTTATTTGTTTCGGCAATCAAATGCTCGCCATCAATGGAAATTGCATTGCCATATCCTTCTACCTGACGACTCAATTTCCCGCTCTTATCATAAAATTTTATTTTCTTATCGTCCGCAACTGCAAATCCATCCTTTAATATGATAGGTGCTTGATTAAATTTAGCACGTAGTTCTCCTACGTATTCTCTCTTTTTATTCACCACACCCCATAAACCATCTTCATTTGTTACCACTAAGAAATCAGATCCGTTCATATGACGGATGTATTTATACTTTGCATCTTTGATGACAACTTCTCCTTTAAGGGTTAAAAGTCCAGCATATTTATCTTTTGAAGCTTTATCAAAAAATACCATTTCATCGTTACCATTAACGGGGAAATAATAAAAATCTTCTTTACCAGTAAACAATGCTTTGTTATTTTTATCGATCACCAATACTTTTCCCTGATCCGTTTTTACCCTGGCTTTACCATTCACAAAATTTTCAACCATAACATACTCGGGCTTAATAACTATTTCGCCTTTCGTGTCAATGAATCCCCAGTATCCTTCAGAAGATTTTACCTTAATCAACCCATCCGATACAATACCTGCACGCACGATATTGATTCCTGAAATAGAAGCTAGACTAATCGCTTCTTTACCCGATTTTTCAATAAAGCTTAGTCTGCCGTCTTCGTCACGCACTAATGCGAATCCATTAAAGAAAGGCGTTCCTGCTTCGTAATTTTTTTCGAGCGTAATTTGTGTTAGCTTCTTGTCGTTAATGCGGTAATAGTTTACTTTGTCACTCTTGGTTTCGAGAATAATTCCTTCGCTTGAAAAGATTTTACTCCCGTCATTAAACTCATCCGACAAAACGATTTCACCATTGAGTTTCATGAGTGAAATTTTTCCGTCTTTCTTTGTTTGGAAAGGAATTAAATCGATGGATAAATGATCGGTGTTGCTGCTGCATGAAAAGAGCATGAGTACCAATAATCCGCTTAACAGTAGTTTCAAATTTTGCATTATGTTGATTTTGGTTAATTGATTTTATATTGAGTTAATATTTAATGCTGTTGTTATTCTTTGATTAATTGCTGACCGGAAAGTGCTAATTCAAGCTCCGATGCAAAATTGTACATTCTATTTACATCACTGATTACTGATACCGAGCTGTAATGATTGCTAATGCTACGGGCACGGTCTGCTATCCATTTATTGTTCTGCATTTTATAGTACATGTCAATTTGAAAGCCGGGGAAATTCATCTGATCGGTTTTTTTATAGCCGTATAGGCGAACAATAAATTCACGTTCTCCTTCCACCTCCCCAGTAAAAAATGGCTTGCTGAAATTTACAACTCCATAACGCGTGCCAATGATGCCGAAGATGGCATCTTTGGTGCCCAATTCAACAGGGCCGTAGTTTACCCCGTTCCATACAAAAGTGCGGGTATTAATCTTGGCATTTTCGCCTACCCTGTTTATCGAAAAAATTAAGCCCTGTTCATTTCCCTCGGTGCCAAGAAATAATTCATTGGCAGTCATCTTTTTGATCAGCTCGCCTGAAAGGTCAGCAATGGTTTTGGCATTACCTCGATAGGTTTTAATACGCTCCATTACCAATTGACTTGTTAATTGTAAATCAAATTTGATTAGTGGCGCAATAATCCGCACTGCTTCTTTCACTTTTTCTGTACTTACTGAAGCGAATATTCTGTTTCGAAGCACATTCTCTACTATATCTTCTTTCTTGCTGCTAATATATTCATTGAGGGCGCCTACAACTTTATCGCCTAACATGAAAAAGCTACTATCACTGTTGCTTTCATATTCCTTAATAAATCTTTTTACACTCAGAATAGCTGCAGCCAAGCCATCTTCATTCAGCTTTTGATTCCAAAGGGTATAATATTTTTTCCTTATTTCTTCTATTTCGATATTTTTTAGATAGGAGTATTTTTTTATAAACGCATTCAGTAAGTCAAGATCATCTACCTCTTTCACTTTGGTATATTCAACTTTAAAAGCAATGAGCCTTACACGATCCGTTATGCCTTTAATGTCTGCAGTAGATGTAAATGCGTTCAGCTTTTGAATAACAAACTCTATTGAACTTAAACTTTGAGACGATTTAATGCCCTCAAAATAAAAAGCAGCCAATTTTTCTTGAATGACTGTTTTATATTGTGTAGCTGGATATTTTTTCAGGTATAATTCCAAATTATTCTCTGTCGGGCTCGATTCTACTTCTAAATACTCTCTTTTTTCTAATTCAGCTTTTGCCTGTGAGGTGTAAAAGTCGTTCGGATAATCAACAATAAATGCCTTTATTTGTGCAGTGCCTTCACTTTTCATTGCTGCATTAAAATCAATTTTTGCAATCGATTTTTTTGCCTCCTGTAAATACATTCCCCTTGGGAACTTGTTTACAAACATCAACCAGCCCAGCTTGGTATTTAATACAGCCAATGAATCATAATATAATTTTTCAACCTTCGCGCTTAAATCCGAACTTGAAATAAATTGGTTATTGAAATAGTAATTGCGCTGATATTTTTCAAGCGCTGTGGGAGAAGTAATTTTGTTCGTATACAAAAGCCACATGGATTCTGAAATCCATTTTAACAATTCGGAAGGTTTAAGTGATTTTAAAATACTTGAAGAAACAAAGGCTTTATCTGACGTAGTGAGGCTACTATAATTTTTTTCTGCTAGTTTGATCATATGGTAGTAACGCTCAAGATCAAATTCAGAAACTGCGAATTGTGGGCTTTCGGCCTGACGGATGATTGATAGCACATATCCAAAACTTGCTGCCACATCTGCAGTATCTTTTTCCAGCAAATCACGATACAACTCCGTACTTTTTTCATATTTACCCTCTTCCAGGAATTTAGTGGCCCTTACCACTTTTTGGGCACCAACCATAGCAGGAAAAAAGAGTAGTAATAATAAACAACGAATCATGGGTTTGCGCGTTTTCTAGTTAAAGGGTGGGGGGGGCTTTGAGGCTACGACCATATTTGATAACCAATCACTTCCCGCCATCGGCAAGTATGATTTGATCCTGTCCCAAAGTATTTCGTTAAAAAAAGTGGTACTGTGTTTGTTGATACACAAAATTGTTTTGTTAAATGGTGTACAAGATAAACGCAGATTATCACCTTCGGTTTTAGTTGAGCAATCATACTACTCGATTCAAGGCATAATTGTTTTGTTTCGCTTCATGAGATAGTATATCATTTATTTAAATATTATATATATGTTTTATGTAAAAACAATTAAGCTCTTTAATTGTACGATTTGCCATATATTTAAGCTATGAAAACTGCCAGTACTTTACTGCTGCTGATAATTTGTACTACAGGAATAGCACAGCTGTCCAATTCGCTAAAATTAAGCGGACAAAGTCTTTATGACTTATTGAAATTGAATGAAAGTAAAGAAATTGTCCTTTCTTCAGAAGCAAAGAAAATTTTAACACAGGGAATTCCTGAACTCGCTGATTTTCAATTGGCTGGAATTATTAAACACAAGAACAATTATCTGCTCTATGAGAATGGCAGCGGTCAATTGTGGCACCTAAACAACAGTGGCAAACTGGAAAGATGGGATAACACGAAATATGCCGGCGACCGATTTGGTGCATTTGAGTTCTCGCATAACGACACCGTTTTTAGTATAGGAGGATATGGGTTTTGGCGCGTTTCGGGGGCAGTTCGGTACTTTAATGTACAAACTCGAGACTGGATGATACTGCCAACGAATAAAAATGTAGGAGTAGCTGCAGGGGTGAATGCCATCTTCTTTCATTCGGCCAACACATCAAAAGTGTATTTGATATACAGTCATTACAACGATGAGTATTTGAAGGAAGAGCATAAAAAGAAAACAGTTACTGTGTATCTGCAAATTTTTGACCTCATACATAAAACATGGGCGGAACAACCGAAAGTTTTATCGCAATCTATTGCTAAAGAGCTAAACGACATTCGTGTAATGGCAACAACACCGAATGCATTATATCTTAACTCAAAATATAATGACCAAACGCTGGAAATTGATTTCAAAAATAACATGTGCAGTGAAATGGAACCTGGTTTTCTAAATGATTTACAACAAATACTCGGGCAAAGACCGGTACATATGATTCAAGCATCGGATGATTCCATCTTCATCACCGATATCCACTCCCAAGAAACCTACACATTCAACACAAATAAGTATACAAAAAAGAAAATTGGGGTGGCTTACACGAATCTGTCTAGTCAATCAAACTGGCTTTCTTTGAATATGCTACTCTATATTTCAATAGGGTTAAATATATTGCTTGGGGCCGCTTGGGTGAAAAGCAAATTCAAGGAAATGAAATGGAATAAGAAAGTAGGCGAATTGAATGAAATCGATTCCCCAACAAAGGGCAAAAAATTTATTGACTTTCTCGATACAGTAGAACTGAATATTATTACCAACCTTTCTGAGCATTTCAAAGCAGGAAAACACACTTCCATTGATGAGATTAACAAAATATTAGGGATTGAAAAAAGGCCTTATAAGATTGCCAATAATATTAGAGCAGACATATTAAAAATGATCAATAAAAAGTTCATGGACTTTTCAGGCAACACCGATGAGCTGATCATTAGAGAAAGATCAGCATTCGATAAACGCTTCTTTGAATATACCTTAAACCAACGTTATATTAATAAAGTATAAATCTACAATACAAAATCAGGAGAACATTCTTTTATTTTTCATGCCCCCTCGGGATAACCGCATTTTAGATATTTGTGGCTGAGCGAATTGGGATTTGAAAGTAATGCGGGACGAAATTGTTGTGCGCCAAGGGCTGTATTCATGTATAGAGTAAGTGATTTCACTTAATATTCTTCGCTACCTTCTAAATTTCCATAGGAATAGGTTTCTTTCTTTTTCAGTATGCCGTCTTCGCTATAATATTTAAATTCACCATGCTTTTTCCCATCAATAAAACTTCCCGCACGTTGAACTTCACCATACTCGTGATAGAATATATAGTCACCATCTAAATTTCCTAACTTGTATTTTTCTTTAAATTTTTAATTTACCACTTTGATAATAAGTTTCTGCATCTCCATCTGATTGACCATTTGTAGAAAAAACAAAGGATTTATTCTCACCTTCGGCTACACCATTTTTAAATGTTGTGATTCCCTTAATAGCTCCATTCTCAAAAAATGACTTTATCTGCCCATCAGGCTTTCCATTTTTTAAATACAAAACTCGCTTGATTTTTCCGTTAGGATAGTATTCTTTTTTTAATCCTTCCTGTCCATAAAGAATGCCGGCAGATAAAATGAATGTGGTATTTACCAAAACTATCTTCATGGGTTTAAATTGATTTTCTAATAATTTATTTTAGGATAGTAACTTAGTATCAAAGTTTACTCAGCGAAATAAATAATTTTTCTTTCTATACCGTACAGCTGTTTTGCTTCTAAGAATTTACGCAACTTTACCCAATTTCCAGCCTGATCAATGTTGTCTATTTTGTTTGTTAATTTCCTCTGCTGGCCCTCGGCAGCCCTTTTGTCGTCCTCATCAAGTTCAAAGTCACGCACAAAACTTGGAAAGAAGTTAGCTTCACTCATACCTAATTCTTTATAATCTGCACCTGTTGTAATAATTGGCTCTTTTAAATTTGTAGAGGTAGCAAGCAAACTGCCATCTGATCCACTATAGAGACGCTTGTCGATAAATTGGCCCGACTCATCATATTTAAACTTTGTTTTAAACAGGAGCACTTTATCATCAGAAAAATCATCATTCGTGAATTCATTAATTTCCTTTAATCTTCCATCTTCAAAAAATAGGTATTCAAAAGAATGAGATGACAATGGCTTGCTATTTTCATCAACATACCCATTATTACTGTCGTCATTCTTAAGTACTTTTTCAATCAAAAAACCTTGTTTATTAAATGCTACTGATTGTGTGCGATATTTACTACCTATTTCAATTTCGCCAAATTTTTCCACGAAGGAGTAAGTAACAAGCGTTGCTTGTTTTACTTTACCCCTAAGCCCAAAGTAAGCAGAAGTAATTTGAGCATTCATCGTGGTTGTGCTACATAATAACGCGAGCATAAAGACATACTTTTTCATTGTTTGTGTTTTAGTTGATGATTTTCTAGTTTTTACCATTTTACAATACGCTATTTAGAACTTACGGCTGCCGTTGAGACCGATTTATTTTCTCATTGTCAGCACAAAATCTACCTGAAATAACAACTAAAAAAATCGAATGATCAAACTTGTATGCATAATGGCTGAATTAACGACATGATTTTATTATTTTAATTTATTCATATGATTATAATAATTATATATATAGTATACCTATTTAATATATAGAATCCTCTACTAATAATCGCTACTCTCAATAGGAGCGAGTTTCGACAAATTTGCAGGGGATGTTCGGTCGATTTTAAATCCTTTGAATAAAATGCCAATAATGCATCATCAGTTTGAAACGATTCACCTATTTTATGATGGCAATGGACGTACGGGCCGTATCATAAATATTTTATACTTAGTGAATAAAAAATTATTAGATATCCCTGTACTTTATTTAAGTAGGTATATCATTAGTAAGAAAAGCGAATATTACGAACAGCTACAAAAAGTAAGAGAAACTGGAAATTGTGAACCTTGGATTTTATTTATTTTGGATGGTGTTGAAAATACCGCAAAAGAGGGGGTTCTTTTAATTAATGTTATTCATAAAGCAATGCAAAAGTATAAACGTGAAATAAAAGCGAAGCTTCCAAAATTATATAGCCAAGACCTACTGAATAATTTATTTTAATATCCTTATACCAAAATTGAATTTATAGAACGTGATTTGTCTGTAAGTAGAAGTAACGCGATTAGATATTTAGAGGAACTAGTGAAGAATGACTTTTTGAAAAAGCAAAAGTTGGGTAGGGAAAGCTATTATGTCAACAATTCCTTAATTGAATTATTGAGTCAGAATTAATTTCGTATGTATTGACTAGAAGGAAAAAACCGACCCAATTGGGTCGGTTTTTTATTATTTTCTAAAACTATTATTATTTTAGACAATAACACTTTGTAGCCGGTACGGGAATCGAACCCGTCTTTGCCCCGTGAAAGGGGGCTGTCCTAACCGATAGACGAACCGGCCA